>JANNBF010000192.1:0-75873 GCA_031385155.1 Rhizobacter sp. | reverse complement strand
TGCCCGTGCGCGTACCGCGCTCGCTGGCGGTTCCCGGACCCGCCGTGCAGGCGTGAAGGCCAGGCCGGCCGCTGCTCGAAGCCGCAGCGCCGGCATGGCCGGGCCGCTTCGGCCAGGGCTGGGCTTCGCAATGCGAACAATCCCTTCGCCTGCACGAATTCGGCATCGGTAGCGTTTCACTAAGGTCGCCTCTGCGCAACCTGAATGCAAGGGTCGACCGTGACACGCATCAAGCTCCCACTCGTCCACGTCTATCGACCGGATCACCCCAACCACCGATCACAGAACGACCAGGCGGCCCCGACGTTTCGACTCGGCAATGTCGACATCGAACTGGGCCGACGGCGCCAGCCCCGGCTGCGGCCAGCGGCCGATTCAGCCGTTGTGCTACAGGCCGGCGCAGCTGTCGGCCACGGCCGCGCCAGGGTTCCAGCGGCCACCGGCGACGCGCCGGCCGCTCACCTCGCAGCCAACAGCGGCAGCCGCTTCAAGGCTGTCATCTTCGACCTCGACAACACGCTGGCCGATGCCAAGCTCGTCGGCAAGGGTGCGTTCAAGCCGGCGTTCGACGCGATACGCCAGGCCAATAACGCTCACTTGAGCGAGGCGCAGCTGCAGAACGCGTTCGACGCGTGTTGGCACACGGCCTTGTATACCGTGGCCACCGAGCACGGCTTCAGCGCCGCGATGACCGAGGCCGGCGCCCATGCATTCCGCAGCCTGACTGTGCCGAAGGACTCGGGCTACCAAGGCTACGACGACATGCCGCATGTGCCGCTGCTTCCGCTGGACCGGTACTTGGTCACCTCGGGCTTCAGGGAGTTCCAGAACAGCAAGGTCGACACGCTGGGCATTCGCGACCATTTCAAGGGCGTTGAAATCGACGACCCGGAAGATCATTTGCCGGAGCCCGGCCCCGGCAAGACGCCGCTGTTCGAACGAATCCGCGACGAGGCGAACCTGGAGTCGAAAGACGTGCTGGTCGTGGGCGACAACCCGAGCTCCGAGATTGCCGTGGGCAACCAGCTCGGGATGACCACCGTGCAGGTCTTGCGGCCGCGGGTCGAGCCGACGGCAGATGCCGACTACCAGATCAACAGCCTGCCCGAGCTTTGGGCCGTGCTGGGCCTGCCGGCGCCTGCAACGCCAGCGCACCTGGCAGTCGGCCCGAGCAGCACGCCCGCTGTGCCATCGCCTCGCCAAGCCGATACCTGAGGCCGCAACGGAGCGGCACGTGGTTGGCCGGTCCTTCGTCTTCGCAATCCAAACAGCAACTTCGTAAATTTGATGGCCCGAAGAGTCGACGAACTTTAGCCTGAGCACGGTACGTCACTCCAATTTTGGCGACCGCAGAGGACCATCATGACCACCACCGTTCAGCCCGTTTCCCCCACCAGCACCGCTGCCACAACTTCGACTCCGGTCACCTCGCCCTCGCAGGGCTCGACCGACAGCGACAAGTCCGCAGCGTTTCACACGGCGACGAGCAGCAGTTCGAAGCAGCAGCGGCAAAGTCAAGCGCTGGCGGACGCCGAGAGCATCGCGATCATTCAGAAGTACCGCGCAGATTCGACCGATCTGCTCGACCTGAACAATCTCGACGCGCTGAGCAAAGACACGGCGCTGCCGCAGGAGTTGCGCGATGCCTATGCCCACCTGCGCGACAGCCCCGCGCTGAAAAAGAAGCTGGACGGGTTGACCAAAGACGCCGTGCTCCTGGACAGCCTGCACATGCAGATGGAGCAAATGGGCGAACGCCCCGATGTGATCGCGCGTTTTGAGGCAGCCAACAAGACGTGGGCCGACCCGAATTGCGCCACCGACGGCAAGGCATCCAGCCTGGACCTGCAGAGGATGTTGACCGACCCTTCTCTGGCGGACGGTCAGGCGGAGCTGGCCAAGCTCGATGCCGACGCACCCAAGGTCGCCTCGACCTTGTTGAAATACGCCGCGTACCTTCCGGAAAAGGGCCTCGACCTGTCGCGCCTGGACGAGTACGCCCAAGACGACACCTTGCCGCCCGACCTGCTCAACGCCATCACGATGATGCGCGACGAGCCGGGCCTGGGCGAGCGCGTCGCGGCGAAGGCGAGTGGCGATGCCAGCGGCTTCATCACCAAGGCGGACCTGCAGGCGGTGCAAACCGCCAAGGCGCCGGAAGATGCCAAGGCCATGCGAACCATCGCAGCCTACCGCCCGGCCGGGAACGCTGTTTTGGATCTGAGCACGCTCGACGCGCTGAGCAAAGACACCACCTTGCCGCAGGAATTGCGCGATGCCTACGCCCACCTGCGCGACAACCCGGACCTGCTGGCAAAGGTCGATGGCGCCACCGCCACCGAAGAGCACCGCGATTGGGCCAATGACGGCATGGCCAGCACCGACGACTTCCAGGCGATGCAAGGCGACCCGGCTCTGTACGACGAATGGCAGAAGCTGAACGCGCAAGCCTCAACGACCGTTCAAGACACCATTGCACAGTGGCGCAGCGGCGGCCTGTCGGACGAAGACCTGCAAGCCAAGCGCGGCGACCCGAACTTGCGAGACGCATGGGCCGAGGTTGACGCCAACGGCACGATGCCGATCCTGAAAGACAAGGAGGCGAATGACCTGCATGCGGTCTCCGTGTTGCAGGCGAACATCGGCAATCTGCACGGGAACTATTTGCAGGCGGGCGAAGACCACGTTTTTAAACGGTGGGACAAGGACGAGCAGAAGATTTCCTATGACGACCTGGCAGCCATGAGCACCGATGGCTCGTTGCCGCCCGCCGCGCAACAAGCTGCTGCGTACCTGCACGACAACCCCGACCTGTTCAATCGCCTGGCGGGCGAGGACGGCGAGCTCTCTTCTGACGAACTTGGGGCCATGAACGATGGCGAGTTGCAGGCTTCGAGCCAGAAGATGGCTTACTCAGAGGGCGAGGTTCAGACGCTACGAACACTCGAAGGGCACATGGACAAAGTGCCCGACGGCCTGAACTTTGCCAACCTGGATCAGATGGCTAACGACCAGAGCCTGCCGCAGGACTTGCGCGACGCCTACGCCTACATGCGCGACCACCCAGAGCTCACGACGCGCATCGACAACGCCCAGAATCATGGCGGCTTGAACAGCGATGCCGGTCACGGCGACTTGCAGGTCATGTTCAACGACCCGAGGCTTGTCGAAGCCAACCGCGAGCAAGCGGCGGTCTACACCAACAACTTCGTGTCTTCGGACGCGACCGACGAATACGCGGTGCCGCATGACATCACGATGGGCGACGCCTGCCGTGAGATCTACCTGTACTCCGACAGCCTGCCCGACACGCTGGACCAGGCGGGGCTGCAAAAGCTCGTGGACAAAGGCGCCGACAACAAGTGCCCGCCCCAGTTGCGGGCGGCCGCGCAGTACCTGCTGGACCACCCCGACGATTGGGCCAAGCTGGCCCCGAAGGGCAGTGTTGGCCGCGGCGAGCTGCTCAACAACGTGAGCCAGAACATCAACCTGCGTGAGAGTGAGCAAACCGCCTCCGACACGGTGACGAGCAACCCCGACGAATTCACCGACGGGAACGGCAACATCACCCACGACTCACTGGAAGCAACGTCCAAGGACACGTCGAAATCCCAAGCAGTGCGTGACGCTGCTACTTTGATGATGACCAACACGCTGTTGTTCGGCTTGATGGACAACGCCAGCAAAGGCTACGAGGCGGGCCGGCACAACAAGACCGATGACGGCGTCATCGGCAAGGACGACATCGCGGCCTGGAAAGAGAAGGAGACCAAGGAGAACCGGACTCCCCCGCCCAAGCCCAAGCCCAGGCCGCCCACCAACCGCAAGGAGGCGCAGGCCCAGTACGACATGATGTGCGGCATGCAAGACGACGCTGCCAAGAAAGAGGTTCGTGGCGGGCGCAAGAACAAACTTGCAGCCAAGATTTTGGGCATTGTGGGCAAGGTGCTGGACTACGCCAAGATGGGGCTCGACGTGGTGGCCGGCTTCTTGCCGCCGCCGTTCGGCGCGATGGTTGCTGGCGTCGGCATGGGCCTGGCCTTCGTGAATGACTTCGGCATCAAGGCGGGCGCCGCCATGGCCAACGGCAAGTCGAACGCGGAAGCCTTCAAGGAAGCGGGCAAGAACTTCGGCATGGACACGGTTGGCTCCCTGCTGAGCATGGTGCCCGGGGGTGGCCTCGCCAAGGCGGGCCAGACTGCGATGCGCATCGGAGGCGGCTTGACCAAGACAGTCGCAACCAACGCGATGGAGGAAGGCGTCAAAATCGGTACGAAGGCGGCCCTCACCAGTGGAAAGAAACTCGCAACCGAAGGCGCGGAGTTTGGCGCAAGCAAAGGTTTCACCAGCTTCAAGCAACTCGGCAAAGACGGCTCGGAGTTCGTCAAGAGCAAGGGCTTGATGAACTTCAGCAAGTCGGGCGACGAGGTCGTCGAGCAGGGCTCGACGAAGGGGGCCACCTCCGCCAGCAAGTCAGCCGGCAAAACCGCCGACGACCCGAGCGACTACTGGAAGCTCCAGGGCTCAGGCACCAAGACCCTTGGCAAGAAGGCCGACGACGTTCCACACAGCAGCCCTAAGAAGGCCGACGAGAAAGGCCCGAACGGCAAGAAGAAGGCCGAGGAAGAAGACGTTGAAGGCACCTTCGCCCAGCGTCAGGCCGACGAGGCGAAGGACGCAGGCCGGAACGCCGCGAGCGACGTGACCGACGCGCCGGCGACCTTGGTGAAGGACGCGGCCGACAAGCAGGTGACGTTGTTGAAAGAAGCGGCTGACGCGCAGATCGCACCGGTCAAGGGCTTGGTCGAGGCCGAAGTCAAGACGGCGAAGGCTTCTCTGCTCGACCTCGGGAAAGAGCAACTGAAGACCTTGATCGCCACCGTGCCGGGCGGAGAGAAAGCCCTCGAGTTGTTCGGCAAGGGCAAGGCGCTGTTCACCAAGGGAAGCGCCATGAAGAACGAGGCGCTCGAACAAGGCGGTGAACTGTCTGCGAGCAGCGGTGCTACCACCGCAGGCCGGGTTGCCGATGTGGGTGAAGACGGCGCCGCCCGCGCCAAAGCCATCCAGGAAGGCCGGGCGGTGGACGAGGGCGTGCCCGCGCCGAAGAAGGGCGAAGACGGCACCGCGCCCAAGAAGGGCGGCAAGGAAGACGAAGCCGAGGCCACCGGCAAACCCAAGGAGAAGAAGAAGTCTGACGACAAGAAGCACGACGACGACAAGAAGCCCGACGACAAAAAGAAGAAAGACAACGACGACGACAAGAAGAAAAATAAGAAGGACGACGACAAGAAGAAGCGCGAGAACGATCGCAAAGTGGCAGAGGCTTTGATGCAGTTGATGATGATCAATTCGATGAAATCCAGCGAGGCCAGGAAATTGGCCGGCACACAGCGAGCGCTGGCGCAGGCACCCGTCGAAGCCATGGCTAAGCAGCAGGCCAAGGACAAGGCAGACGACGACGCCCGGGTCATCGCAGAGGAACGGGCCACCGAGAAGGCGCTGGCGCGGGCAGAGCACAAGGCCGAGCTGAAAGCGGCGATGGCCGAGAAGGCGAATGCAGCGCCTGAGCACCGGGTGGTGCCCAAAGAGGTTGACCTCTCGCGCGTTGTTTGAGTCCTTCGGCCCTCCATGAAGACGGCGAACATTCAAGGTGAGCCCCCGCCACGCAAGCCTGTGATCGACCCCGCCGACGATCTGCTGGCGGCGGTGTGCGGACGGTTGGGGTTCACGCCTGATGACGCGGCGCTGATTGATGCGGGCCAGTACTTCATGTCGCCCTCCGGCTTGGTGTGCCGCTTGAAGAGGGACGAGCTCGAGCCTCAAAGCGCCTTGCGCTCGGAGCTTGAACTGCCCTTGTTGCTTGAGGATCTGGAACCCCGTCAGCTGGCCGCGCTGCTGGACCTGCAGACGGTGTTGGTCTCCACCACGGGGTGGGCGCTCAGCGCCGACCCCGAGCTGGGGCAGTTGTGTCTCTCGCCGTTGTTGGCGTCGACGACCGCTTCAAAGGTCGTGGACGACCTCTCAAGCGGCAGCGTGTTGGCGCTTTCGGCGCTGCAGATGTTGATCACCGGAACCGCAGAGACCCCACAAACGGCAGAGGGGCTGCGCGGAGACGCAGAGCCGGGTAGCGCAGCGTGACTCGCTCTGTCGGCCGCGGCCGCTCCAACTCGCCCCCTCAGCGTTTTGCCAGCGACTCGGCCAGCGACTCGGCCAGCGACGCTGGCAGCGCGCCTGATGGGGCGGACCCGGCGGGCAGGGTGCCCCGCACACGCCGCCCGCCTGCAGCGGCGAGCACGGGCCTGTCGAGACCGCCGCCCCGCAGGCCCGGTGATCCCGCGCGCGACTCAGGCGTTCGGGAGATCGCCCGATATGAGCCTACTCAGCCGCCCTCTGCAGCGACAGATGCCCCGGTGGTTGCTGTGCTGTCAGAGTCGCAGAACCTGGCTGCACGGCTGGATGCCATTCCGTACTCGGCCAAGGCCCTGGTCAACCTCCCTGAGCAGCAGGCCATGGAGGTCGAGTACCTCGCCTGGGCCACGGAGCAGTTGGAGGCACGAAAGACCGCGTTCGGGGAACACAGCTATTCGCTGTTCACTGCATCGCCGCCCACGCTGTTGAAGGACGCCGCCCTGAGCATTGCCTTTGACGCCTTTGCGGCGGGATTGAAGTCTTCGCTTCGCTCGCCCGTTCGGGCTGCAGTGGCCGCTGGTTTCGACCAGGAACTGACCCATAAATACGATGTGTCGGTGTTGTCCGGGCTGGCTTCGGCCTTGCCGGCCACGCTGGCGGCCCAGGTGGTCATCCCGGCTCTGCAGAGCCGGGCCAAGGTGTCCAACCTGCAACGCCTCAACCCGGTTGACCCGAAAGTCTTGTTCCCCGATCCCGGGCCCGTCGTCTTGCAGGTTGCCTCCGAAGATGGAGTCAAGAAGAAGCGCTACCTGCGCCCGATCGAAGCCCGCGACTTGCCGGCAGACATCGCCGAGCGGGGGGGCTCGAACCGCCCCTCTCGCCGGGATCTCAAGGCCGAAGTCACCAAGCAGCGCGATCAACTGGCGCTCTGGCAGGCCACGCTCTCAGGCACAAGAGGCGGGACGTTGACGAAGCCGGCGATGACGGGTGGGCTCAGCGCGTTGCGCCGCTACCTGTCGTCCGACCCCATGTTGTTGACTGCCAGCGGTGTGTTTGGTGGCTCGGTCATGTCGTCTTTCGGGGCGAGCGCATTGACGGAAGCACTGCAGGGCGTCGCGAAAGCAGTGCCCCGGGTCTCGGCGGTCAGTATTGACGATATGGCGGGAGGCAAGCAGCGAGTGAACTCATTCAAGCTCGTCCGCCCGACGGCCGATCAACCCGCCGCCGGCTGGGCGGACATCGCGTATGCACCCGCCTTCGTCGTGGACTCGCTGCGTGAGATGGCCGCTTTGGTGTCCTATGCAGTCGTGCCGGATTGGCGAGCCACCACGCCTGCCAACAAGCGGCCCGACTGGAACATCGTTGCCACGGCGCACCAGCTGGTGGGCATTGCCACTGCCAATGTGTTCGCTGCCGTCTGCGGCGACGCAACTGGGCCGTACTTTGCGCAGATCGTGAGGGGGCGCAACACTGGCCAAGCCTCTGGCGAATCGCCAACTTCGGGCGGAAACATCGCCCAGCAATTCGCGTCCAGCGGCATGAACGAGCTTGTGTGGGGAAACTTGTCCGGCGAAGCCGGGTTTGGCGCGCTGAACACACCGCATGCGAAGGCGCTGGAGGACTTCCGTGAGCGCATCGTGACCACCCGCAAGCGCATGATGGCCGACAACAACCTTCAGATCGGGGATCTGCAACACCTCATGAGGCGTACGGCGGCAGACAGCACACTGCCCCAAGAAGTGCTGGAGGTACTGCAGGACACGGTCGACAGGCTTGAGGCAAAAAATGCCCGTCTGCTGGCCACCATTCGCAGTGTTTCCGCCTGGAGCAAGAAGACCAGCCGCCAACGGGCGGCAAACAGGGCGCCCGCTGCCGTGCTCCGCCTGGAGGTGTGAGCGAAAGCGAATCAGCGCTTGGCCGCGAGCAGCTCTTCGTTGTGGCACGTGCACTGGCCTCGGCGCCACAGGCCGGCCTCATGAACAAGCTGCATCGCGCCGGTTTGAGCCCAGACCGCCCAGGTGCGCGCCCGGCTGCCAAAGAAGCCACTGAGCAAGATGCTGGCTTCGAGGTTGACCACCTCGTGCCACCAGCCGCGCGGCACGAACAGTGCGTCGCCAGGCGCCAGGTCGATCACTTGCACTGCGTTGGTTGCCTTCGCACCTGACGTGGCCATCAATTCATCGACTCCCGCTTGCGACAACTTTGCCCAGCGGTCGAACTTTTTGGACACGAGCCGCAGCGACTCCACCGTGCCCGGCGGGGCCAGATGGAAGCGCTTGCGGCCTCGAATGGTGAATGCCAGGTTGTCCAACAAATCATGGTGCAAACCGGTGCGTGCGTGGGCAGGGCCAATCCAGGCCTGACTGGACACCACGGCTTTGGATGGAAAGTGAGGGCGCAGATCCACGTCGTGCAGGAGCGCGGGGAAGTTCCGCAGCAGGTCGAACTCTTTCAGGTGGCCCACAGCATCGGTCGCCACGGCCCCCGCATGTTGCAACGCGGTCAGATGTTGGCCCCAGGTGGTGTCAACCATTTGCGAGGCCGCCGTCTCGCGATTGCCTTGCACAACCTGCACAGGGCGGTGGCGGTCGAGGTTACCCAAGTGCTCGAACGTCCAGCGCGTCACCGCCGGCCAGTGGCGCACCAGCCCGCGCCAAACCCGCGGTTCTCGCCCCGAGTTTCCGTGGAGCAGTTCTGCGGGCTTCACAGCAGTTTGAACAGCCAGTGTTTCATCCATTCCAGGCCGCGCAGTGGCATGCAGCGCCACACCGGGGCGCACCACGAGCCCGGCACGGTGCCGCGCAGCAGCACGCCGTGGTTCAGCGAACGCTGGTGCGGGAAGTAGTCAGGTAGCACCGCTTCAATGGACCGAAAACCCTTGCGTTGGTAGTAGCGCAGTTGCGGGTCCAACGGGGCGCCTCGGCGCCGTTGCGCCACATAGTCGCCCGCCCCTTTCCCGGGGTTCGAGGCGAGCCAGTTGACCAATCCAGGAATGGGAGAGCCCAGAAAAATATGGCGCCAGCCGCCTTTGAGCGCGCGGGGCCAGAAGTAGCTGAAGAGCGCCTTCACTGCCGCAGGGTCTTTGCTGCTGAGGCTGATGCCGAAGAGAGCATTGCTGCGACCGTCGTGCGACTCCACATGCGATTGCTCAGTGCACTCGCGCCAGGTTTTGGCGCGCGACATCGAACGCGCGGTGGTGGGCCGCATGAAAAGCGAGGCCAGAGCCTTGCCGGTGCTGGCACAAAACGCACCCAAACAAAAGTTGGCGTAACGCCGGATGCGCTCGGCCATGTCGGCTTCCGAGGCAGCCTGCTCTGCGGTCCAGCAGTGGGCCTCCAGCTCGATCAACGCGGGCAGGTCGGTGGGCTGCAGCAGGCGCACCGTGATGGCCTGTGATGGAGGTGCCTCACAGATTGCGCGGCGGGGCAGCAGGTAGGCCGCCCAGCCTGCAGCACCAGCGCCCAAAGCGGGTGTGGCGCGCGCCACCGAAGCGAACGTCGACTTCCAGAACTGCCACGCGCTCAAGCGGCCCGTGCGCACGTCATGGCGGTAGAAGGCATGCATGTGGCGCAGCACGTCGCCCAGCATGGAGAGCGAGGCCAGCACGTACCAGCCCACGCGGGCGGCATATGAAACGTTCCGTGCGGCCATCAAGTCGACCGTCACGCGTGCATGCGCCACTTCTTCGGTGCAGTGCCAGCGCCAGAGCTGTGTCTGCGTACTGAGGGTATGGGCCAACACGCGATCACTGCGCAAGGCCACGGCAGATACGGTGGCGGTGATGTGCTCGAACGCGGCGGCCAGGCACAAACGCTGGTCGGCCGACAGCCGGGCTTTGTGGCCCATCAAGTCTTCTTCGATGCGCGCTTCCATCGCTGCCACGTCGTGACCGGCCTGCGCCAAGTTTTGGTTGTACACACGGTGAGCACGCTGGTGCGCTCGCTCTTCTCGTACAAACCGTTGGCAGTCGGCCTGCAGGGGCGAGCCGGCGGGCACACGGTTCGCGGCCTGGCCCACAGCGTCGATCACGAACGCTTCGCCAGCGGGCAACAGCACTGAAAAAGCGTCAAAGAGGTGGGTACGGACTGCGGTGTGATTCCAAAAATCAGCGCATTTTTCAGCGGGGGTCATAAAGAGTTCGGTAGTGGGTGATCGAGATGCCGGCCGCTCGGGCGGTTCGCTCGGCGTTGGCGCGGCGTTGGCGCAGCGTTGGCGCTATCAGAGCCACACGACCTTAACCGCGCCATGTGTCACCGTGGCGACGGCATTCGCGCCTGCAGTCATCACTTCGCACCAGCCTACGTGTCGGGAGCGTGGCCATTCCTAAGATGGGACGAAGGCGCCTGTCTGCATCTCCGAGAGTTGCGCAGGGCTGCGCTACTCCGGAGATTGCAAGTGAAGCACAAGACCTGGTTCAAACCCCTTGCCATTTGCCTCGCCGCATGCGCGTTGCTGGCTCAGGCAGAACCCACATCGGCCGCGAGCCTGAACCGGGTGGCGCGCAAGCCCTTCGTCTACAACGCGCAGAACCTGCCGCTGGCCGATTTGCTGCGCGACTTCGCCGGCGCGCAAGGCCTGTCGCTGGTGGTGGCAGACGGCGTGACCGGCACGGTCAACTCCAGCTTCAACCTGTCGCCGGAGGCTTTTCTGGACATGATCGGCAAGGCGTTCGGCCTCATCTGGTACTTCGACGGGAGCGGCCTCTTCGTCTACCCGTCGAACCAGATGCAGTCACGCATGTTCAAGCTCAAGGGCGCGAACGAGGCGCAACTCGAAGAGCGGCTCAACGCCTTCCGCCTGAGTGACAGCCGGTTCCCGCTGCGCACGCAAAAGGGTGCCGGGCTGGTGCTGGCCGTCGGGCCGCCGCGCCACATCGAACTGCTGGAGGCAATGATCTCCGCCTTGGCCGAAGTGGAGGCCGAAGCCAGCCCCGAGGAGGTGCGCGTGTTCCCGTTGGTGTATGCATCGGCGGTCGACCGCAACGTGCAGTCGGTGTCACTGCCCGGCCTGGCCAGCATGCTGACACAAGTGTTCGGCAGCCCGGAGGCGGGCGCTGGCCAGCCACCCGACCCCGCTGCCGGCACCGCGCCGGGGCTGGACAACCTGCAGCGAACCACGGCTGGCAATCAGCAGCGCTTGCAGGCGGCCAACGACGTTCTTCGCGGTACGGCCCGGAGCATCGTGGCCGGCAGCCCGGCCCCGGCCACCCCAGGCACGCCGCGCCCCAGCCGCGTGTTCATGCCGCCGCAGAAGGCTGAGGCTCGCCGGTCCGCCGCGCCTGCATCGCGGGTGACCTTCGTCGCAGACGAAGCCACCAACACCGTACTCGTGCGCGGCCCCGCCGACCGCATGGTCGACGTCGAACGGCTGATTGCCAAGCTCGACGTGCCCAGTGACATGGTCGAGATCGAAGCCACCATCATCGACATCGCTGCCGACGAGGTGGAGTCGCTGGGCTTCGACTGGCAATTCACGGCAGGCGGCGGCATGGTTCAGGTGTCGCCGACCGGCACCAATTCATCGGCTAACGCGATTGCGGCGCAGGTCAGTGGCTTCAACATCACCACGTTGATATCGGGCGCTGGGCGCGAGCTGCTGGCACGCGTGCGCGCCATCGAGGCCAAGGGCACAGCGCACATCGTCTCGCAGCCCAAGGTGCTGGGGGCTGCCAACCGCACGGCGGTGCTGTCCGACAAGCGCACCGCCTCGGTCCGCGTGGCGGGCAACCAGGACGCGCAACTCTTCTCGGTCGAAGCCGGCACCACGCTGCAGGTCACGCCGCGTGTGATCCGCGACCCGGTGCACACGCGCATCGGGCTCGACTTGTTCATCGAAGACGGCGGCTTCTCGTCCCAACAAGTCGACCAGGTGCCGGTGGTTCAACGCACCACCATCCGCACCGAAGCCACGCTGCTCGAAGGCCAGAGCCTGCTGGTCGGCGGCATCGTCGTGGAGAGCACGAACACGGCCCGCTCGGGCGTGCGGGGGTTGGCGAGCTTGCCCTACATCGGCGCCCTGTTCCGCGCCGATGAAACCTCGGCCAACCGGCGCCAGCGCATGTTCCTGATCACGCCCAAGCGCGTGACCACGAGCACCCCGCAGGCCCTGGTGCGGGCTGGTGAGGCGCAACCGCCTGCCACGGCGCTGCGCAGCGTCGAAGGGAAGGCGCAATGAACAACGAACTCTTCAACAACGGTTCGGGCCTGATGACAAGGCTTCGCGTTTTGAGTGGGGCGCACGCAGGTGCAAACCTACATTGGATACATCAGGTTTTGAAGGTTGGACAAAGTGAGGATCTGGATGTCTACATCGGTGACTGGAATGCGCCAACGGTCGAACTGCATCGCGATGCAGCCGGCCGCTGCGAAGCGCGCTGGTTGCAGCAGGATGGTGCCGAGCCTGTGGCCGGTGCCGAGCGCGACGGTGCCTGGCTTCGCTGCCCGTTGCAGCCGTGGGTTCCATTTCGCTTCGGTACGGTGGTGCTTTGCATCGGCCCGGCCGATGAGTCTTGGCCGGACGATGTCGACCTGCTTCAGCGCCTCTTCGCACCAACGCCGCCAGTCGACCTCGCGGCCGTTGGTGGCGATGGTGACAACACGGCTGCGGCCCGCAAGAGGCCTGCTGTCATGATCATCATCACCATTGCAGGGCTTGCCTTGGCGGCGTCAGCGGCCATGGTTCCGGCTGATCGCACGCAGCCCGCGCAGGCTCTGAAGGCCGGCAACGCAGCGCCCACGCCGCAAGTTCTGAAAGCCGCTCTCGGCCCACGCCTGGCAGCCATGCTGAGCCTGTCGGCTCAGGGCCCCGGCTTCCTCGTGCAAGGCGTGGTGGATACCCACGCTGACCTGGCCGAGGCCGGCCGGCTGCTGGACCGCCTGCCCGTATCGATGCAGGTGGCGCGCCGCTACATCGCCGCGCCCGATGTGGTCGACATGGTGTTGGCCTCGGTGCCGGGCACGGCCTTGACGGTTGAGCGCACCGCTCCGCGCCGCTTCGAAGTGACCGGGCGAACTGCCGACTTGATTGGCACGCAAGGCTCCATCGAACGGCTGGGCAGTGATTTGCAGGCGGTGGGCGTCGAACTCGTGGCGGCAGTAACCGACTCATCGAAGCCCAGAACGTCGGGTGCCGGCATCAGCGGCATGTTGATCGACCCACTGGGGTTGTCGTTCTCCCGCACCCGTGACGGGGTTAAGCACATCGTCGTGCAGGCCAGCGCCTCAAGAGCGCCGCAGCTTGCGGATGTGCCCGCCAACGCGCAAGCCAACCCGCCAGGAACATCGCCATGAAGCTCGACCCAGTCGCCTCCAACCGCCTGCTCTGGTTCTGCTCGCAGCTCTCGGAGCCGCCGGAAGACGAGCCCGCTGCTGTGCTGGACGCCCGCTTCTCACTCGACATTTTCCAAAAACGACTCGACGAAGTCGAACAAGCGATGCGCGCCGCAGCCGGCGCGACCCACGAAATTGCAGCATTGCGCTGCGAGGCCCAAGCCCTGCGCTCAGCGCCCACTGTGATTGCCGCCATGTGGCGCCGTCGCTTTGGGGCGGAGCTGCCAGCGGGGTAGACAGCCTCACCTGACTTGCGGGCTATGGGCGGCCGCAAGTACCGGGGATGACTCCCTGGTCCTCACCCGCCTTGTTTTCAACTTATGTCTGGAGATTCAAATGGCACTCGACGCAGCAACACGCGACGCACTCGCAAACATCAAGTCCGAGCAGGCTTCGAGCCTGGCAATCACGACGGCAACGTCGAAGGCGCAATCCGCCATCGCTGCCGCGAACATGGCCAACCAGCTGCACATGGGCCTGCTGTCGACCGCCGTCGAAGCCACCCGCGGTGTGGTGAATTCGATCAAGGACGCGGCCAAGGACGGCAACGACGCCATCAAGAAGCCTTGATGTTGTTTGCGCCTTGGGGGTTTGCTGGGGCTTCTGGCCCTGGCGCTTCCCTGGCGCGCTTACATCGCTTGCGCGGCCGTCGGCCTGCGCGGGCACCACTGACTTGCGGGCTATGGGCGGCCGCAAGTACCGGGGACGACTCCCTGGTCTAACCCGCCTTGTTTTTAACTTATGTCTGGAGATTCAAATGGCACTCGACGCAGCAACACGCGACGCACTCGCAAACATCAAGTCTGAGCAGGCTTCGAGCCTGGCAATCACGCGCGCCACGTCGACGGCGCAATCCGCCATCGCCGCCGCGAACATGGCCAACCAGCTGCACATGGGCCTGCTGTCGACCGCCGTCGAAGCTACCCGCGGTGTGGTGAATTCGATCAAGGACGCGGCCAAGGACGGCAACGACGCGATCAAGAAGCCTTGAGTTTGTTTGCGCCTTGGGGGTTTGCTGGGGCTTTTGGCCTTTGGCGCCCCCCTGGCGCGCTTACATCGCTTGCACGGCTGTTGGCCGTCGCAGGCACCACCGGAGCATGCAGATGTCTTCCGCAGTTGCAGACCCGATTCACGTGGCATTGAAGTTCCTGGCAGTCGGGTGCATCGAAGAGATGCTCGTCGACGATGCCGAGGCACTGGTCGCCTTCCTCGAACCGCTGAACGTGGCGCCGCGTGGCGTCAGCCTGGTTCACGTCTGGAGCTTGAGCGAAAGGCACCGCATGCGCGAAGCGCTGCGCCGATGCCTGGAGCAGACCGAGAAGATGCCTGAAGCCGAAGAGTTTCAACCCTTGTTGGGCTTGCTGCTCTTTTTCAACAACGAGCCGGGTTGGCAAGCCGTGTGCGAACGCGTGATGGACTCGCCCACCGCTCCCGCCGACGGCAAGCGTTTGGCAGCCTCGCTGCTCGACGGAAGCTTCGGCAAGAAGAAGCCCGAGGCCGAAGAGAAGGCCGCCGCCCTTGCCGCTTCTGACGCCGCTGCTGCTGTCGAGGCCCACGCGGCGGTGGACTACGCGGCGTTCGGCGCTTACATGCGGGCCTGAGTTTGCCGCTTGCGTCTTGCCTCCATCCCGGCTCGATTCGAAACCCCACACCCACCTCGCGACTGGAGCGTACGCCATGGATTCCATGAAGATCACCGCGCCGTCATCGGTACAGAACCACGTTCGCCTGGCCGCGCACACGGAGCCGATGCACACGACGCCGCTGCCGCCGGCACCACCTGAGCTGGTGAACCGCTTCGAGGCGCTGATGGCGCGCGTGCCGTCACCTGCAGAAGGCTCGTTGACGCAAGCGCCCCAGACCCAGGCCGCCGTGGCGGGCGTGGAAAACCACATGCGCCATCACGCCGAGATGCTGGACCGCATCTCGGCCGTCGCCGACGGCGACCTCAACATGGCAACCGTGACCGCCGTGCAGATGCAGTCGATGCTGGACATGGCGACGATGTCGATGGAGCAAAGCGCCTGCCTCGGCCTGGTGAGCTCCACCAAGGGCGCTGTCAGCGACCTGATGAAGACCCAATAGAGCGCCACAGCCATGCACCGCACCCTGCAACCTTCAGCCCCGCTTCGCCGGTGCCAGCCTGCGCGCCTGCTGGCCACGCTGGCCCTGGCCTGCATGCTGGCGGCCTGCCAGATGGACCTGCACACCAAGGCCACCGAGGCCGACGCGAACGAGATGCTGGGCGCGCTGCTGGCGGCCGGCCTGAGCGCCAAGAAGCAATCACCGGACGCCGGCAAGACCTGGACCATCTCGATCGACGAGAGCGAGGCCGTGCAGGCTATCGATGTGCTCCGCGTCAATGCGTTGCCGCGCGCACGCCGCGCCACGATGGGTGAACTGTTCAAGAAGGAAGGGCTGATCTCGTCGCCCACCGAAGAGCGGGTGCGCTTCATCTTCGGTGTGGAACAGGAGCTGGCCGAGACCGTGAGCCGGATCGACGGCGTGATGGTGGCGCGGGTGCACATCGTGCTGCCCAACAACGACCCGCTGGCGTCGAGCGTGAAGCCGTCGAGCGCCTCGGTGTTCGTCAAGCATCAGCGCAACGCCGATGTGCAGGCGCTGGTGCCGGCTATCAAGAACCTGGTGGTGCATGCGGTCGAAGGGCTGGACTACAACGGCGTGACCGTCACGCTCGTGGGGGCCACGGCGCAGGTGCCTACGCCGGCGGGTGTGGCGGCAACGACCGCGGCCGCGCCAGGGGCGGCACCAGCGTCGCGCAGCCTCTGGTGGCCGCTCGGCGCGGTCGGCGGCATTGCGCTGCTCCTGGGCGGCGCAGGCGTAGTGCTCAAGCGCAGCGGGCGCTTGCCCGCACTGGCTGGCCTCGGCGCGCGCTTTTCGCGGCAGAAGGCTCTTCCCGCACGCCGCGCCGGTTGACCGCGGCACATCGACGAACCGCTTGATGAGCGCCTTGCTTGCCGCCGAATCGTTTGCGCGCGCCGCGGCAGACGTGTTCGCCACGCTGCTGGAGCGCATGCACCCGGCCTGGGCGCAAGCCATGGGCTTCGACAAGGCCACGCTGGCCGCCGCGGCCGGCGGTTCACGCGGCTTGCGCGCGGTGTGGGCCGAAGCGGTGGCGGTGCGGCTGGACCTGCGCTGGCCCGATGTGTCGGCCGCCACCGAGCCGCTGCACTTGCTGTGGCTGCTGGCGCCGGCGCAGATCGAGCGGGTGTGCAGCGCACGGGCGTTGTTCGCCTGCCGCGACGCATTGGCGCGCAGCGTCGATGCCTCGGTGCGGCGCAGCGCACGTGCGCTGGTCGGGCCGGCGGCCTTCGAGGCGCTGGTGGCGGTGCCCGCGCAGCGCACCGGCAGCGCAGCGGGGCTGGGCGAAGTCGAAAGTGGCTTCACCGGCGTCAACGGGTTCGCACTGCTGCAGGCCGGCTCGCGCTGGGCCGATTCGCGCGCGCAGCGCCTGGTGCAGCTCGTGCTGCCGCCGCTGCAACTGGCGACCGAGCCGCCCGCGGCCTGCGAGGCTGAACACGCGCTGTTCGCGCGCCATTTTTCGACCCTTTTTCCGGAGCACGCATGGCTGTTTGGCTCAAATCCGGCTCACACCACATCGGTGTAGACGACGGCATCGTTCGGCGTGCCGACTTCGCCGAGCTGTTGCAGGCTTGCGAACTCGGCACACGCGCGCAAGCCGCGCTGACCGACGCCGAAGCCGAGGCCGCGCGCATCACGGCCGACGCGACCGAGCGCGCGCGAGCGCTGCTGCAAGACGCCGCCAGCGAAGCCGAGCGCCTGCGCACCCAGGGCTACGACACCGGCCTGCGTGAGGCTGCCAGCCGCTGGGCCGACGAGACCGCCACCAAGGCGTTCGACGCGCAGCGCAGCGTGCACAAGGCATCGGAGCGGCTGGCCGAACTGGTGAGCTTGGCCGCGCAGCGCGTGATCGAGCAGGAAGACAAGGAGGGCCTGTACCGGCGCGCCCTGCGCACCGTGCATCAAATGGCCACCGACACCAAGACGCTGGTGCTGCACATCGGTGCGGACGACGCCGAGCACGCCCGTGCCATCGTGGCCGACCTGGCCAGCGAGGTGGGCATCGCCGTGCCGCTGGAAGTGCGGGTCGACGTGCGCTTGCACACCGGCGGCTGCGTGCTGGAGTCGGACTACGGCGTGATCGATGCCAGCATGGGGCTGCAGATCGAAGCGGTCAGAAAGGCCATCAGCAAGGCCGCGCGCGCGGCCATCGGCCACGCACCCACCGAGGCCTACGCACCGCCGGCCCAGCGCGTGGCCCCGGCCGCCGAGCCCGTGGCGGCCGAGCCTGCGGCGGCCGTGCACGACAGCGTGGGAGCCTGACGCGATGGACCTCGACCTCGACCGCTTCAGCCGCTCGCTCGCACAAGCGCTGCAAAGCGAGCCGATGTTGCCCGCGCAGGGCAAGGTGTTCGAGGTGATCGGCACGCTCATCCGCGTCAGCGGCATGCAGGTCAAGCTGGGCGAGGTGTGCGAACTGCGCGACCGCACCGGCGCGGTGTTGCAGAAGGCCGAGGTGGTGGGCATCTCGCGCAGCACGGCCATCCTGTCGCCGTTCGACGAGCTGGTTGGCCTGTCGACCGACACGCGGGTGTTCGGCACCGGCCGGCCGTTGTCGGTGCCGGTGGGCGACGGGCTGCTGGGGCGGGTGCTCAGCGGCCTGGGCGAGCCGGTCGACGGCAAGGGCTCGATCATGTGCCATGAGGAATGCTCGGTCTTGCGCGCCCCGCCCGACCCGATGGAGCGGCGCCTGATCACCGACCCGCTGCCCACCGGCGTGAAGGTGATCGACGGGCTGATGACGCTGGGCGAAGGCCAGCGCGTGGGCATCTTCGCGCCGGCCGGTGTGGGCAAGAGCACGTTGATGGGCATGCTGGCACGCGGCACGCAATGCGACATCAACGTGATTGCGCTGATCGGCGAACGTGGCCGCGAGGTGCGCGAGTTCATCGAGGCCATCTTGGGCGAAGAAGGCATGGCGCGTTCGGTGGTGGTGTGCGCCACGTCTGATCGCTCGGCCATCGAGCGGGCCAAGGCCGCCTATGTGGCCACGGCTGTTGCCGAGTACTTCCGCGACCGCGACCAGAAGGTGCTGCTGATGATGGACTCGCTCACGCGCTTCGCCCGCGCCTTGCGCGAGATCGGCCTGGCGCGCGGCGAACCGCCGACGCGGCGTGGCTTCCCGCCGTCGGTGTTTGCCGAGATCCCGCGCTTGCTGGAACGTGCGGGCATGGGCCGCATTGGCTCGATCACGGCGCTCTACACGGTGCTGACCGAAGACGACAGCGGCGGCGACCCGATTGCCGAAGAAGTGCGCGGCATCCTGGACGGGCACATGATCCTGTCGCGCAAGATCGCGGCGCGCAACCAGTACCCGGCGATCGACGTGCTGGGCAGCCTGAGCCGGCTCATGTCGCAGATCGTTCCGCAGGAACATGCCGATGCGGCAGGCCACGTGCGCAAGTTGATGGCCAAGTACGACGATGTGGAAACGCTGCTGCAACTGGGTGAGTACACGCCGGGCAACGATGCCGTGGCCGACGAAGCCATCGCCAGCAAGGACTCGATCCGCGACTTCCTGAACCAGCGCACCGACACGCTGTGCCCGTTCGTGCAGACGGTCGAGCAGCTCCGGGAGTTGGCGCCATGAAGCGCCAGGCCGCACTCGCTTTGCTGGTGCGCGTGCGGCAGCGGCGCGGCGATGCGCTCGACCGTGCCGCCAGCCTGGCCCTGGGCGTGCTGCAAGACGCGCAAGCAGCCGAGTGCGCCGCGCTGGACGCCGAGCGCGAGGCGCAGGCCGCTCAAGCGGCCGAGCACCAGAAGCTGTGCACGCTCACCGACTGCGGTGCCACCTTCGACATCAATGCACTGCTGGCCCGCCAGCACCTGGGCCAGATGCTGAAAGCCCAGGTGGTGCAGAAGCAGGCCGACGTTGCGCGCCGCGCCGCCGAGACGGCGCAGCGTCAGGCCGACTTGAGCGCCCGCCGCGCGGCGGTGGCGCGCAACCGAAGGAAGATCGATGCCCTGGGTGTCGACCTCGCCAAGGTGCTGGCCGACCTGGAGCGCGCCGCTGACGATGTGCAGGACGAAGAGGCCGAGGAACTGGCCATCGTGCGCATCTTCAGAGAAGCGCGCGAGGTGGCGGCCTGATGAGCACGCCACACGACTGGGCCGTGCCGCTGTTGACGCAGTTCGAGCTGGGCAGCGCGATCAAGTTCTGGACCATGTCGGTCGGGCTGCACATGATCCGGTTCATTGCGGCGATGGCGCTGCTGCCCGTGCTGGGCGACGGCATCGTCAGCGGGCTTGCGCGCATGGGCCTCGCGATGTTGTTGGCGGCCTATGTGGCCTTCGGCCGAACGCCTGAAGAGGTGGTGGCGCTGAGCGGCGTGCAGGTCGGCATGATCGCCGTGAAAGAGGCCCTGATCGGCGTGATGCTGGGCTTTGCGATGGGGGTGGTGTTCTGGGTCGTCGAGCAGGTGGGGGCGCTCATCGACACGGCTGCCGGCTTCAACAACGTGCAGCTTCAGAACCCGCTCAGCGGTGCGCAGTGCACGCCGGTGTCCAGCCTTCTGATCAAGCTGGCCGGGGCGGTGTTCTTTGCGCTCGGGGGTGGGGTGTACTTTGCGCAGGTGATGTTCGAGTCATACCGCGTCTGGCCGCTGATCGACCTCGCGCCGTCGTTGCAAGGCGCGCACAAGGCGTTCATCGGCCTGCAGGTCGGCGCGCTGTTCGGCAACACGGTGAAGCTGGCCGCGCCGATGCTGATCGTGGTGTTCCTGATCGACGTGGGCGTTGCGCTGCTGGCGCGCTCGGCCGAGAAGCTGGAGCCCACGATCCTGGCGCAGCCGATCAAGTGCGTGGTCACGGTGCTGATGCTCGCGCTGTTCGTCAGCGTGGCGTTCGAACAGTTGCAGCAGCACCTGTTGCCGCTGGGTTTGCTGCAGCAGATGGCGCCAGCGGGGCGCTGAGGGCGGGCCGCAGCGCACATACCGCACTGCGTTCGCACCTGGCGACGCAGCTTCGTTTCCGCCGCAGCCGCCGGCGCATGCGGCGCGCAGACTGCCTGTATCGGCCCTCCCCACGGGCCGTTCACTGCAGGCAGCCACCGTGTCGACTGAGAAGACAGAACCCGCGTCCTCGAAGAAGTTAGAGAGCGCGCGCAACAAGGGCCAGGTGGCGCACAGCCGCGACCTGTCTTCCGCGTTCGCGTTCTTCTTCGCGATGGCGGCGTTGATGGCCACCGGATCGGCCAGCCTCGACCATGTGCGCAACATCATCCACGAGGTGCTGAGCATCAGCCGGCCCGAGCCGGAACAACTCGGCGCATCGCTCTATGCGCACTGCGTTTCGATGGTGATCGACGGGCTGTGGATCACCGCGCCGGTGCTGATCGCCGCGATGATCGGCGCAGTCGTGGGCGGCATGTCGCACGTGGGCATGTTGATGTCGTTCGAGCCGCTGGTGCCCAAGTTCGATTCGATCGACCCGGTCAACGGCATGAAGCGGATCTTCTCGGTGCGCTCGCTCGTGGAGGTGCTGAAGATGGCGGTCAAGGCCGTCATCATCGGCTGGGTGCTGTATGTGCTGATCCGCTCGGTGGCACCGATGCTGCTGCGCAGCAGCTACGGCAGCTTCGAGAGCATCGGCAAGACCGCGTGGGACACCACACTCCGCCTGTTCGCGGTGTGCTCTGTCTTGTTCCTGCTGATGGGCGTGGTGGACTTCGTGATCCAGCGCCTGATGTTCCTGAAGCAGCAGAAGATGAGCAAGGACGAGGTCAAGCGCGAATACAAGGAGGCCGAGGGCGACCCGCACATGAAGGGCGCGCGCCACCAGCTTGCGCATGAGATCGCCTTCTCGGACCCCAAGCCTGCCGTGGCCACCGCGAACGCCGTGGTGGTCAACCCGACGCACTACGCCGTGGCGCTGCACTACGACCCGGAAGGCCACGGCCTGCCGGTGGTGGTGGCCAAGGGCGTCGACGAGGCCGCCGCGCGCATCCGCGAACTCGCGCAAGCGCACGGCGTGCCGATCATCCGCAACCCCGAACTGGCCCGAGCGCTTTACAAGCTGCCGGTGCCGGCGATGGTGCCTGAGCCCTTGCTCGAAGCCGTGGCCATCGTGCTGCGCTGGGCCGATCAAATGCGTTGTACGGAGCCTGCATGTTGAAATTCCTTTCGCGTTTCGGCAGTGATGCCGGCATCGGCCTGCTCATCATGCTGGTGTTGATGTTGATCGTGCTGCCGATGCCGCTGGTGGTGATCGACAGCCTGCTCGCGGTCAACCTCACTGTCAGCACACTGCTGCTGATGGTGGTGATGTATGTGCCCAACATCGTCAGCATCTCCACCTTCCCCGCGCTGCTGCTGTTCACCACGATGTTCCGGCTGGCGCTGAACATTGCGTCGACCAAGCTGATCTTGCTCACGGCCGAAGCCGGGCACGTGATCGAGGCCTTCGGCAACCTGGTGGTCGGCGGCAACGTGGTGGTCGGTTTGGTGATCTTCATGATCATCTCGATCGTGCAGTTCATCGTTATCGCCAAGGGCGCCGAGCGCGTGGCCGAGGTCGGCGCGCGCTTCACGCTGGATGCGATGCCGGGCAAGCAGATGAGCATCGACGCCGACCTGCGCGCCGGCTTGCTGACCGGCGACCAGGCCCGCGCGCGGCGCGACACGCTGGCGATGGAGAGCGCCCTGCACGGCGGCATGGACGGCGCGATGAAGTTCGTCAAGGGTGACGCCATCGCGGGCCTGGTGATCACTGCGATCAACATCCTGGGCGGCATCACCATCGGCTCGCTGTACCTGGGCATGACGGCGGCCGATGCGGTGGCGCGCTTCACCGTGCTGTCGATCGGCGACGCGATGGTCTCGCAGATCCCGTCGCTCTTGACCTGTATTGCCGCCGGCGTGCTGGTCACGCGCGTGGCCGATGACAAGCGCAGCAGCACCAGTTCGGTCGGCGCCGAGATCGTGGAGCAACTGATGCGCAACCCGAAGCCCTTGCTGCTTTCGGCCGCGCTGCTGATCGGCTTCGCGTTGGTGCCGGGCTTTCCGCCGATACCTTTCCTGGTGCTGGCCGCGCTGATGGTCTGGGTGGCGGTGCGGCGGCTGCGCACTGCCGCGAAAGACGACGCGCCTTCGGCTCCGTTGCCGGCCCTCAAGCGCGAGGGCGGCGTGAGCGAGGTGCCGACGATCCAGCGCAAGGTGCGGCAGTTCAGCAGCCCGCTGTCGATCCGCATTTCACATGCGGTGTCGGGCTCGCTCGACGTGACGGCACTGGACGCCGCCTTCGCCCTCGAGCGCGACCGCCTGCAGGAAACACTGGGCCTGCCGTTCCCCGGCATCGAGCTCGTCATCGGGCGGGAACTCGACCCCAAGCAGTACCAGATCCAGGTGCACGACGTGCCCGTGGAGGCCGGCCAACTGCAGCCCGGCGCGCTGTTGCTGCTGGGTGGCGATCAGCAAGCGCGCGATGCCTGTGAGACCCATGAGGCTGCCGGCGGCATGGCCGAGACCCACTGGATCGCGGCGGCGCGCCGCAGCGAGATCGGCGAGGCCCCGGCGCTGACCCACGAGCAAACGCTGGCGCGCCACGCCATCGGCGCGATGGAGCGCCGCGCACATTTGTTCGTGGGCATCCAGGAGGTGCAGTGGGTGCTCGACAAGGCCATCAAGGACTACCCGAACCTCGTGGCGGAGGTGACCAAGGCGCTGCCGCTGCTCAAGATCGCCGAGGTGCTGCGCCGCTTGCTGGAAGAGCAGGTGCCGGTGCGGAACATCCGCTCGATCCTGGAGAGCCTGACGGCCTGGGGCACCAAGGAAAAAGACCCGTTGATGCTGACCGAATACGTGCGCGGTGACCTGGGCATGTACCTCGCGTACCGTGCCTCGGGCGGCGCACCGACGCTTGAGGTCGTGATGCTCGACCCGGGCCTCGAGCAGACCGTGCGCCAGGCGATCAAGCAGACCCCGGCAGGCAACTTCCTCGCGCTGCCGCCCGAGACCGCGGGGCAGATCAGCGCGGCCGTCATGGCGATGGCCGGCACGCAGCCGAAAGAAGGGCGCGCACTGGTCACGTCGATGGACGTGCGGCGCTACGTGCGCAAGGTGATCGAGAAGCAGGTCGGCTGGCTGCAGGTGTACTCGTTCCAGGAACTGGGTGGTCACGTCGAGTTGCGCTCGATGGGCCGGGTGCAGATCTGAGGCGTGGAGCCGTCATGAGCAAGCCCAGACCCATCGCCTTCCGCGAACTGCGTGTGCTGCCGGACCAGAGCCGGCCGCTCATGCCGATGCCGGCCTCAGCGTCAGCCAAGCCGCGCAACTGGTGGTACCGAGAGGCGTTTGCGGGCGCTGCTCAAGGCACGGCCCAAGGCGGGCGCGGGGCCAAGGCGGCAGCGCAGAAGCCGTCGCAATCGCACCCGCAATCGCCCGCGCAATCGCCCGCGCAATCGCCCGCGCAGTCGCACCCGCAACCGGCGATGGACTCGACCTCGCCACCGGCACCACCGTACGCGCTGGCGCCAGTCGACGAAGACGTGGGCGATGAAGCCTCACCGGCGCTGCTTCTACTCACCGAATCCGTGGTGGGCCAAGCGGGGTTGCGCGATGCCGACGAGTCGCGCCGCCGCTGGCAGCGGCTGTCGGAGCTGACCCCGGTGGAGCCGCCCTCACCGGTGGCCGCCATTGCCCGCAGCATCTCGCAGGCCAGTGCCTTGCTCGACGTGTGCGCGCTGGTGGTCGAGTTGTGCGGTGGTGAACAGCCACGGCTCGCTGGCACCTGGGAAGCCACGCTGCCGCTGGCCCCACAGGGGCTCGGCGGCACGCTGCTCTGGCTGCGCCTGAGCGAGGAGGCGCTGGCGCTGCGCTTCGTGTGCGATGAGCCGCGCACGCTGGACATGCTGCGCCCGCGCCTCGACGAATTGCGCCGCCAGTTGCTGCAGCAACTGGCGCCGCCCCTGGACTTGAGCATCGACATCGAACTGGCCTGACGTGGACCGCCCGAGCATGAACCACAGCGTGATCGACCCCCTTGCCGCCCGGCTGCCCCGCAGCACCGCGACCGACGCCGCAGCCGCCCGATTGCTGGGCAGCGCACGGCTGCACGCGCAACTGGCGCAGTGGCTGCCCGGCCTGGTGCTGTGGGGCACCCAGACTCCGGCGGCGCCGCAAACCACCGGGCGCCGCTACGGCTTCGGGTTTACCGGGCCCGCAGGCGAGATCGTTGTGACGGTGCCGGACACCTTCAGCGGCGCGCTGACCGCCACCATGACGGCCGCCGACTGGCCGGAGTCATTGCGCGTGGCCTGCGTCGAGCGCCTGCTGGAGGCCAGCGCACCGCCCGTGGCCGCCTGGCTGAAGCGCCACGGCTTCAGCCTGCACACCCTCGGCGTCGACCTGCCGCTGCCGGCCGGTGCCGAGGCCGTGCACGGGCTGATCGGCTCGGCGCACGTGTCAGCCGCACTGCGCTGCACCGACAGTGCCTGGCCCGCGCTCGCACTTCCGGGCTTCGAGCGGCAACGCGTGAGCGTGTTGGCGTCAGTCGCCCGCCTGCCAGCGGCGTTGACGGTGGCTTTCGGCCGCCGCCGCATGGCCATGAAGCTGCTGCGCACGCTGGCTGCGGGTGACGTGCTGGTGCTGCCACTGGGCGCCATGCCGGGTGGCGGCATCGAGCGTGGCCTGCTCGTGTCGGGTGCGCGTGGCGCATCGCGCCTGGGCCTGGCGTGCCGGGTTCATGGCACGCAACTAACGATTCAAGGAGACGACTGGATGAGCGAGCACAACACCATGAACGCCGAGGCCGCGCCAGCCACGCTGCCCCCGGGTAGCGCCGACCCGCTGGCCGAGATCGAGGTCGAATTGCACCTGGAGCTTCAGGTGATCAGCACGCCGATCGGCGAACTCGCCAACATGCGCACCGGCTACGTGCTGGAGCTGCCGATGGCGGCGCAAGACGCGAGCGTCGACCTCGTGGTCGGCGGCCAGCTCTTCGGCCGCGCCCAGCTTGTTTGCGTTGGTGACAAGCTCGGCGCCCGCATCATCGAGTTGCGCCATGACACCGAATAGCGCCCCGCTGTTCGACGCCTACTCGATCATGGCGATCAGTTTTCTGATCGCCGTGGTGCCCTTGCTGGCCGTGGTGGTGACTTCGTTCCTGAAGCTCACGGTGGTGCTCGGCCTGCTGCGCAATGCGATCGGCGTGCAGCAGATTCCGACCAACATGGTGCTCAACGGCATCGCGCTCATCCTGTCGGCCTACATCATGGCGCCCGTGGTCATGGACGCGATGGACGCCATGAAGACCCAGCCCAGCACGACCAGCCAGCCGCAGCAGTTTGCCAATGCGCTGGAGGCGGCGCAGGAGCCCTACCGCAAGTTCCTCGCCAAGCATGCCCACGAGCGTGAACGGCGCTTCTTCCTGCAGACCGCCACGTCGGTATGGACGCCCGAACGCGCGCGCACGCTGACCGAGAACGACCTGATCATCCTCGCGCCGGAGTTCGCGCTGTCGGAGTTGTCGGAAGGCTTTCGCATCGGCTTCATGTTGTACATGGCCTTCGTGGTGATCGACCTGATCATCGCCAACATCCTGATCGCGCTCGGGCTGTCGCAGCTCACGCCGACCACCATTTCCATTCCCTTCAAGCTGCTGATGTTCGTGATGCTGGACGGCTGGTCGGTGCTCGTGCACGGCCTCGTGCTCACCTACCGCTGATCGCCGCCAGCTGACGCACCCTGAATCGAGGCCCGCCATGCACTACCAAGACGCTATTCAGATGACGACGCAGGGGCTGCTGCTCGTGCTGATGATCTCGCTGCCCATCACCGTCACATCGGCCATCGTCGGCCTGCTGGTGTCCCTGGTGCAGGCGGTGACCTCATTGCAAGACTCGACCGTGTCCCAGGCCTTGAAGCTGCTGGTGGTCACGCTGGTGATCTTTCTGGCTGCGCCCTGGGCCGGCTCGATGGTGCTGGCCTATGCCCAGCAGGCCATGTTGGCGGTGGCGCGATGAAGGTGCCCCCCGTCCCCGGGCCACCCGCCGCGCTGCGGGTGGTGGCTGTGGCTCCGACCGGGGCGGTGGTACAGCACCCGCACGGGCAGCTCGAAGGCCACCACACCCACCACGGCACCCACTTTCACGCGCCCAAGCCCGGCCAGCGGGGCGCGAGCTTGCGCAGCGGCCCGGCCCCGAAGAAGGCCGCGCCACAGCGCCGCCGCAGCCGGGCAACGAACCTGGAATTGGATGACGACGAGCCAGAAGCCCACGTCGAAGACACAGAATCAGGCCGCTTAGGCTCAGGCCTGGGCGAGGCGCTGTTCGACAAGGGCAGTGACGGCCACGGCGACGGCCGCGACGGCGAAGGCGCTCGCCAGGAGCGCCGCCTGCTCGCCTCGGTTCGTTGGCTCGACGCCAAGGCCGCGCAGCCTGCGCCGGCCGCACCGGTGCTCAGCGAGGTGATCGCCTTGCTCCACAGCATGACGCGCGGCGTGGTGCCGGGCACGGACGGCGGCATGGGCCACGCACCGCGCGGCGCCATGACGGTGGCCGCCTGGGCCGAGACCGCTCGCAAACACCTCGCGGACAAGGGTGCGACACCCGCGACGCTGGCGGCAGTGCGCGAAGCCTTGCTCGCCTTCACGCCGGCGGCGTGGAGCGAAGCCTCGCGCAGCGAGAGCGTGCGGCTGTGGCTGCCGGTGTTCCTGCTCAACCTGGCCCGGCCCCGCACACAACAACAACTCGCGCAAGCCGAAGCCACGCTGCGGCTGTTGCAGCACGCACGGCCCAGCCAGCCCGTGGCTGCATCCGGCACCTGAGGGCGCAGCGGCGCGCCGGCCATGCTTGACGATGTGCTGCGCGCGCTATGCGCCGAGATCGGGCTTCACGATGCACAGGCCTGCATCGACGCCCGCATGATCACGGTCGAAGGTTTCGAGTGCTCGTTCGAGCTGCCCGAAGAAGCGCCGGAGAACATCTACCTGCTGTTCAACTACGGCATCGCCACCGCAGGCCGCACGCTGCGCCTGTTCAAGGCGATGCTGGAGGCGAACATCACCACCTACGCGCAAGACCAGGCGCAGCTGGGCATCGACTCCGACACCGGCGTCACCTTGCTCATCGTGCGCATCGACACCGCCGATGCGGGCGACGCCGCGTGGTTGTGCGACATCCTGGCGCACTACGCCGAGCATGGCCGCTACTGGCGCGACAACATCTTCCGCGCCGACGACGAGATGTTCGAGGGCATCGCCTCCGGCGACTACACCTGGATTCGCGCCTGAGAGGCAGCGCAGTGCCTTCGCCAGGTGGCTCATCGCATGAGCTACCTGTTGTTACAGCTGAACCCTAGGCAGCGGACAAGCCTGTCCAGTCGCGCCGGCCGCAAGTGGACAAAGTTGTCCAGTCGGCGCTTCGGCCCGCACCGCTTGATCGTGCCAAGTCGTTGAATCACAACGACTTTTCCGGTACCGGTGAAGCAGGCCCGCGGTTTGCGAAGTACTCCTGGCAACCACCGCCAATTCGCACACGACCCCGCATGGCGCAAGCCAGCACCGTCGGACCGGGCCAAGCGACCCAGCGCAGTGGAGCGACATCGCAATAACAGGAGAAGACACATGCAGAACTTGGTCATGCACGGGTTGATGGGCTTCGCAGGCGACTGCGACCTCATGTCGGGCAATGTCGATTCGACCTTGGAGGCTGCGTTGCGGGCCACGAACGCGCGGCCGTCGGAGTCGAACCGCACGTCGCATGAAGGGCAGGGCGTCGACCCGCTGCAGTGGGCCGCGCAACTTCTGCTGCTGCTGAACCGCCCCGAAGACGCGGCCGATTACTTCGACCGCTGCCTGAAACAGCTGCCGCGCAGCGCGCGCACCGACATGCAGGCGCGCTCGTGCCTGATCTCGGGCCTGCAGTCGCTGTGCCGCAACCAACTGCGCACCGCGTGGAACTGCCTGCAACGCACGACCGGTGAAAAGCATGCGTCGCTGCATGTGCAGGTGGCGGCCTGCGGGGCGATGGCGGCGCTGTTCTTCCGGCTCGGAATGCGCCGGCCGGCGCAGGCCGCAGTCGACCGTGCGCTGGCCTTGCTGGACACCGACAGCCAGGCCAACGAAACGCCGCGCGCGGTGCTGGCCGTGATGCAGGCCGAGTTCGTGGTGCTGGACCTGCTGCGCCGCCACCCGCGCCTCGATGACCTGGCGTTCTGGCCGCGCAACGAAGAGGTGGCTGGCCAGCGCGTGGGGTTGCCGCAAGCCCTCGAGCTGTTGACCGAGTGCCGCGCATTGATCGGCGCGCGGCCGTTGCTGCAAAACCGGCTCGAGTTCCTGGGCACGCTGCTGCGCATCGCCTACCAAGGCAGCGCGATGTCGGAGGGGGCGCACAACCACATCCGGCAGGCCACCGGGCAGGGCATGGCGTCATACGCCATTGAGGCGCGTCAGGAGCTGGCGCTGGCCTTCATTGCAGCAGAGCAGGGCGACAACCTGCGGCGCCTGATGAACGTCTCTTCGGCTGCGAGCGTCAATACTGCTGCGGGTGCGGGCTATTCGCGCGGCGGCGAGCACCTGAACTTCGAGCACGATTACTGCCTCGCCAAGCTGGGTGAGCTCAGCGGCCGTGCCGATGCCTACATCACCCACTACCGCATCTACGCAACGCAAGCCTTGATGCAGGTGCGCCGCGCGTGCGCCTACGTGGAGGTGCCGTCGTCCATCAAGCAAGCGTCGAACGACATTCCCAAGGACGAGATCGCGTCGCGCCTGCCGGCGCGCTACCGGCGCGCCTACCAGTTCATTCTGGCCAACCTGCACCGCGCCGACTTGTCGATCAAGCACGTGGCCGACAACCTGGGCGTGACCGACCGCGCGCTGCAAATGGCGTTCCGCGCCCACCTGGGCATGTCGCCATCGGCCGTGATCCGCCAGTGCCGCATGGACCGCATCCACACCGACCTCGCCGCAGGCAGTGCCACCCGCGGCACCACCACGCTGGACGTGGCCCAGCGTTGGGGCGTGCGCAGCCGCTCGGCGCTGGCGCACTCGTATCGCGGCGCATTCGGCGAACTGCCCAGCCAGACGGCTGCAGCACTCGGGGCGTGACCCGCCGAAGCGGCTCTGCACAGCCGCTTCAGCGAATGCAAGCAATTGATACGGCGCCGTCGGGGCAGACCCTGAGAAACGCCGCTGAAACGGCCCAGAAGCGCACCTCGGTCAACACTGCCTTCGCGGTGAAGACCTGGGGCTCCCGAGAGCACATGAGATGCGCTCAAGGAGCTACTAGTTGTATCGAACGATCGACGGCAACGAGGTGCAGCAATGAATCAAATGCAGATGGACTCGACCACGCGGGCCCGGGCCACCGAGCCCATGAACATCCTGGTCGTGCAGGCCACCGACCCTACCGAATCGGCCGTGTTCAAAAGCGTCGTGCAACGCTGTGGCGCGCGCGTGACCTGGGAACGCGACCTTCGCGGTGCGCGTCAGGCGCTGGCCACGGTGGTGTTCGACCTCGTGCTGACCGATGCGAGCCTGGCCGATGGCGCAGGCACGGCGCTGATCGCTGACAAGGCCGATCCGCAGCAGCGATGGGCCACGGTCGTGCAGATGGACTATGGCGACGTGGCCGGTGCGGTACAGGCCATGAAGTGCGGCGCGCTCGAAGTGATCGAACGGCCGGCCTCTGCGCACCGCATCAACGAGGTGCTCGCGAGCATCCACGCGCAACGCCAGCGTGCTGTGGAAGCCGTGCCCTGCCAGCCGCCTGCCGATAGCTTGCCCGGCGCTGCCCCTGCGCCGTACCGGGCCGAGCAGCTGGTGATAGGGCAGGCACCGTCGATGCAGGAACTGCGGCAACGCATCCAGCGCATTGCGCCGGTGCCGGCCGACGTGCTCATCATCGGCGAGACCGGTTGCGGCAAGGACCTGGTGGCAGCTCAGCTCCACCAACTGAGCGGCCGGCGCGGCGCCTTCGTTGCGGTGAACTGCGGCGCCATCCCGGAGGCTTTGTTCGAGAGCGAACTGTTCGGGCATGTCGCAGGCTCATTCACTGGCGCCAACAAGAGCGTGCTCGGCAAGATCGAGCAGGCCAACCACGGCACGCTGTATCTCGACGAGATCGAGTCCATGCCACTCAGTCAGCAGGTCAAGTTGCTTCGCTTCCTGGAAACCCGCCGCGTCGAACGCGTGGGCGGGCGGCGCGAACTGACCCTGGACTTGCGGGTGGTGGTCTCCGCGCAGAAGCGGCTCGACCAGCGCTGCAGAGAAGGCTCGTTCAGGCTCGACCTGTGGCACCGGTTGAACGTGGTGACCTTGTCGATCCCCGCGCTGCGCGACCGGCGCGAAGACGTGGCGTCACTGTTCGCGTTCTATGCCGAGCAGGCTTGCCAGCGCTTCGGCATCAGCGCAGTGCCGCTGCCCAGCGCCGAGGCGCGCCGGCTCGCGGCCTACGAATGGCCGGGCAACGTGCGCGAACTGAAGCACGCTGCCGAGCGCTTCGTGCTCGGCATGCCCACGCTGGCCGAAGAGCCCTGCGAATCGTGCCCCGCAAAGAGCATGAACTCCGACCTGGCCCACCGCGAGCGCGAGCTGATCCAGGCGGCCTTGGTGCGCCATGGTTTCAGGCTGAACATCACCGCAGCTGAACTCGGCATATCGGCCAAGACGCTGTCCAGGCGCATCTTGACCCATGGGCTGGGTGTGGAGGTGAAGTCACGTGGCTACGGCCCTGCGATGTGGGCCCACGCCGGCGCGGCGTGAAGGCGGGCGGCAACGCTTCGCGCGGGTGCGCAGACCTTCGTGTCAGGCCCTGTTGCGGTCTGCAGGCGGCCCCTATCGTTTAAGTAGCCGTACCGCCGTCTCGTCGGGGTGGTGCGGCAGCTCACGCCCCAATTGAACTGCACGAGCAAGGCTTTGGGCGCGGGCCGCAAACGCGATGGGTCCATCGGCATTTGTGTGGTTCTTCAACAGCACAGTCGCTAGACGCGACCATTGTCAACAGGAGTCAAAAATGAGTCATCACGTAGGAAACGTCAGCACGCAGGACATCGCTGCACTTCGCGGAGTGTTGCGCCACCACACCGAGGAGGCAGGGCCGACACTGGAGTCGATCGCCAATGAAATCAAGGCGGTTCTCACCACCATGGTTCGGCACGCCGACAAGGACCTGAAGGTCGGCACCGTCAAGCCGAACCCGGCACCGGAAGACAAGTTCACCGCCTTGCTCAAGCACATCATGCAAGAGCTGCAGCAGATCCTGAACGGCACGAAAGAGCAGTTCATGAACGGCGGCAACGAGCCCGGCGGCGCCCCGCACCACCCGCCGCCGCAGGGGCCGCATGGGCATGGCCTGCCGCCGGTGTTCAAGGAACTGCAAGCAGCCGCAGCCAAGCTCGGATCGGCCGAAGACGAGCTCCGCACCGCAAAGACGGCGGAGAACAAGATGGAGATCGCGCTGTACGGCCATACGGTTCCCGCCGAATCCGTGGACACGAAGAACGCGCGGAAGGGCGTGACGTCCGCCGAAGCGGGCCTTCTGAAGGCCTTGCTCCACATGGTCGAACGACTGGCCGGTCAAGGTCATGGCCCCATCCACGGCACAAAGCCCCAGCCCGTCGAAGAGTCGAGTCCGATTAAAGAACTCATGAAGGGGTTGATGCAGACGATGGAAGGCTTTGCTGGCCCCGCGGGCAAGCCAAAGGAAAAGATCGGCGACATCCGCTCCCTCGCTGCGCATATCGAGCCGGATTTCGGTGTCCGGCCAAGCCTGCCGCCTGCCTTCAAGGAGTTCGCAAAGGCATTCGTCAAGCTCGAAGCCGCAGAGCACAAACTCCAGGCTGCCCAGGCCAGAGAAGACAAATTGGAGACCAAGCTGTACGGCGCTCCCGTGAGTGCAGAGTCGGTGGCGACGACGCGTGCCAAGGAAGATGTGGCGAGCGCCAAAGCCGCTGTCATCGCGGCCCTGCAGCACATCCTCGCGAGCTTTGAAGAACCCGGGACGGATCCCATCGAGGACCCGATCAACGTTTGGGAAGGTGGCGTCGACGAGCCGGGCTACGTCGGAACGGACCCCGTCGATGAACCCGACTATGCCGCGATGGAACTGGCCACGACCACGGTCGTCAAACCGCAAGTCGAAGCGCAAGCCGAGCGGGTCCGCGCGTAGGCGCATCTGCAGTCAAAGCTGTAACTCGGGGCTGCGGCGCTGGCGGCCGCAGCCCTTGTTAGCAGTTTGCAAAATCCAGCAAGGTTCGCACGTGCAGCCACGGCTCGGTGCCGGCCGCCCTGCACGGAGCCGCTGGTTCGGTCTTGTGAACAGCGTTTCGCTTCGACCCGCGCGACCATCGACTGATCGCGGCGTAATAGGTGGGCCGTTCGTGACTTCCGGCACAGACCCGATGACGAACTGACCCAACCCAGGAGAAAGCCATGTTGTCCGCGCAAGAACCGTCGATGTGCACGAGCGCCACGTTCGGCGCACCAACGATCCGCAGCAACATCGAGTCGGTGGCCCGCGCTTTGCGGCGGCCGCTGGGCGAGGCTGACGACGCCGGCTTGGCGTTCCGCATCAATGGATGCGTATCGGTGCTGATTGCACCTGGCCGCGACAACCGGCTCGTGGTGACGCTGCGGCTGGTCGAGGCAGCGCAGGTCGCCCCAACGGTCTGGATCAATGCCTTGTCGGACTCGGCTGCCTGGGGGATGAGCGGCGAACGCCAACGTTTCGTTGTCGTCGACGGCATGTTCGCGCTGCTCTGGACCACGCCGCCGTTGGCCGAGCGGGAGCTGCTCGATCAACTCTATGAACTGTTCGCCACGGCTGTGGCGCTGGTGAGCATGGGCAAGCAGGCCTGCGCCTGACGTGCCCGACCGCCGGTCGAGCCGAGGGCCATGGCCTCGGCCGCGCTACATCGCATCCGTGATGAATGAGTGGCGGCTCTGCTGAACCTGCACCAGCAGGATTGGGTACTTCGTGGCCATGCTCGACGGGAAGTGCGCCTTCAGTGGCCGGGCGTCTTTCAGGATCGCCTTCCAGTCTGTTGCGGCGTGGTCCACGTTGGCGAATTGCAGGTCTGCCTTCATGTCGCCGTTCTTGCTGTCGGCGTGTTCCCGCCCGAAGACATCCTGCAGTGTCAGGCGGACGCGGACCATGTCGCCGGCCGCTCGAACCAAAAATGCATCGGGCCGTTTGAAGGCATTCAGCTTTTCCGCAATCTCGGCCAAGCTCGAAGTTTGCTTCGAACCCGGCAAGCTGACGGTCAGTTGCTGCGTGCCCCACACGCTGGTTTGTTCGATCTTTTCGGGCACACGGATGGCTTGCGGCTTGCCGGCGCGGTTCCAGGCGCGCGGGCCGGGCAAGTCCCCGGCGATGCAGGGCACGCCGTTGTGATCAATGTGCTGCCCCTGCGCGTCGGCCGCCCAGCTGCGCGTGACCATCGCCGGGACGCCCACCGAAGCCTGCCTGGCGGCATTCAAGCGGTGGTGCCCGTCGGCAATCGCGTAGTGAAGCTTGCGGCCACCGGCGTCGACGCCGGCTTCGCAGTAGGCCAACTCGATGGGCGGCACCGCGTGGTCTTCCCATGTGTCGTGCTGTGCCAGGTCCACCAACGCGGGCGTCGTCAGGTGGTGCTCCCAGCTGTAGATCTCGTGGGGGAACACGCGCTTGACGATCAATGGGTCGTAGACCTGCCCTGTGTACTCACGGGCGCGGCCGGGAGGCAGGCTGCCCCAGTGGGGCAGGGTGCTTGCAGCTTTGGTGCGCGCAGGCGCGCGCTGTAAGCCCCCGGTCGAGGGCTGCGCAACCAGCCGGCCGGCGGCGCGCTGCGATGCGGCATCGGCAGCGGGGTCAGCCGCCTGGCGTGCACGCCGCTCCGCCAGGTGCGCGTTCAATGCGGCCTGGCTGGGCTCGCCCTTTGCGAACTTGGAAAGTGTGTTGCCCATCGGCAGTGCCCGAGTGTGCCGATGGTTAGATGCGGCTCAGTCGGATCACACCTTCGCGAGCAGCAGGGCGTTGACGTGGAGTGCCTGCGCCTGTTCCTGGTTCGCAACTTTCAGGACGAAGTTCGGGCCGGTGGTGTGTGCCACCGCGTTCGGCTCCGCCGAGTACAGCGCGCCAGGTGACCAGCTCGCCTCGGCCTTGAGCAGGCTGCGCACCTCACCTTGCAGCGCGTTGCATTCCGCGCGCTCGGCCTGGGTCAGCGTTCGCGATGCGGCCGAACGGTCGCCTTGGCCGAGCAGCGTCGTCAGGCGTGCCTCAAAGCCGTTGATCTTTTCGGCGACTTCGGGCTCCAGGCTGACGAACTCTCCGTACAGGCTCAATGCCGTGTGGCCCGCCGCCACCTCTTGAACGAACTTGGTCAGGCGCTGCCGCGCGCCAGCCGGGTCGGTGGCTCCGCTCTCGTCCTTGGACACCATGGCCTCTTCCCATGTGGCGCGGTTGCTGTTGACGTATTCGATCATCGTGTTGGCGTCGCGAAACAGCACTTCGCGTTGGCACATCGCAGCATTGAGCTGCCCGTCGCGTGTGCGCCCGAGCCGCGCGATGCCGATGCCGCCGGCGATATCCCACTGCATCGTGGCGCCCACGAGCGGCGCGCCCGCGCCCCAACCTGCAATCGGCGCATCGGCTGCAGCAGCGACGAACGGCGGTGTTTGCGATATCGATGCGGAAGCGCTGGCCACCACCTGGTGCGAACGTATGGCAGTGGGTACGTCGCCGCCGGCGGCGGCGGTGGACCGCTCGAAGCGGCTCCTGCTGGCGCTCACGCCGGCCGACACGACCGGGCCCAGGTTCGTCTCCGCGCCGACCTTGACGCGCGCTATCGCAGCGGCGCTGGCGCCGGCGCTGGTGGTGGCCGACTTCTCGTCGACCCAGTTCACCGCCACTTGCGGGTCAGCGCCGAAGCGGTCCGCGAAGCGGCTCCACAGCGCCGCCGGGTCTTCTGCGCGGCGCGTTCCGGGCTGCAGGCGCGCCTCACTGAACAGGAAGTCCACGACCTCCGGCAGCTTGTCTTGCCAGCCCGGCGCATCGTTGCGGGTGCTGATTGCCACACCTTCGGCATGGCTTGTGCCGTGGCGCGCAGACACGTCGCCCACCGCCGCGGCCGCAACGAGGCCGCCCAGGAGAGGCGGTGCGGCCCAGCCTGCACCCACGCCCACCGCTGCCGATTTCGAACGCTCGGTGCCGATGAACAGCCGCCCGCCGGTAGGGAAGTTGCCGATGGTGACCGTGGCACTCTTGCCCGCCTCGACCTGCGCGATCGGGTACACGAGCGGTATGCCGATGGCGGCGCCCGCGCGCAGTGCCAACGCGCCGAACATGCCCACGCCATGGCTCTCACCGTCGGAGAAGGTCGAGATCGAGATGCCCTTGGCCCGCGCCAGCGCCGTCATCACGTTCTGCGCGTCGCCGGCATTCGGGCCTTCGCGCGGCGTGCCGCGCAGCAGGGCCTTGATATCGGACAACTTGAACAGCGGCGTTCGGTCCGTGCCGCCGCGCTCAATCGAATGCATCTCGGCCACGAGATCGTTGACGAGGTGGCGGCGTTGCGCCTGCAAATGCGCGAGCTGAACTTCTTGCATCGATTGCAGCAGCGCATTGCCAGCAGGCTCGGCTTGCAGCCGCTGGATCTCCGCGCGCATGGCCTGTTGATCGTCGTCTGCCGCGCCACGCCGCGCGCGGGTTGCGCCCATGGCCTCGAGCGCCTTCACGCCGACTCGAATGGCCGGCGCGCCGTCATCGGTTCGTGCTCTGCGGGTGAACTTGCGCAAACTCTGCGTCATCGCTTTGTCGTCGAGCGGCGGCACTGGCCCACTGGCTTCGCTCATCAACTGCCCGGCGCGGTCGAGTACGTCTTTGACCGAGTGCTGGGTCTGGCCGGTCTCCTTCCACAGGCCGAACACCGCCGCGCGGGTCAGGCGGTTGTTGAGCTTGGCGGGGTCATTGCGGACCGCAGGGTCACTCAGTTCGTCGGCCAGGTTCTCGACCGCTGCCGACAGCGCCCGGTTGAGCGCCTGCTTGACCTTGGCGGCCTCTTCGTGGGCGAGGTCCAGGTCGCCGCCCAGGGTGCCGTGGCGCATCGGTGACAGTGGCGACTTGCCCATGCCGATAGCGCGCCCGAAATAGGCTTTGGCATCACTCGCCAGAGCGCCCAGCGTGCGCGGCCCGTGGTCGGCACGGTCCACATAAGTCATGAACTTGTGCAGCCGGCCAATGGTGTTGTTGAAGTCGGTGCCCTTGCCGCTGTCGACGAAGCCGCCCTTCTTCCACGCCACGAAGGCGGCGTGGTCGTGGGCCAGTTGCCCGACGGGCTCGTCCACGTCCAGGCGCTGCGCGTGGGCGTGCCGCAAGGCCTTGGCCAGAAGCTGCCGCGGCGCGTCATTGTTCCCGCCGATGGGCACATCCATGTTCGCCTCCGGCGTGGCGGCAAGGTCGCGCAAGACCTCGCCGACCGAGCCGTGCCCGTCAAGCTGCACGCCCTTGCGCTCGAGTTCCGAGCACAGGTTCAAGCCGTCGCGAATCAGGCCCAGTTGCGCCGGCAACTCTTGCACACCACGCAGATGCCCGAGCGCCTGCGTGCCCGCATGCGTGGCGGCCAAAGCCCGGTCCAACTGGAACAGGCCCGGCGAGTTTTCTTTGCGCTGCGCGCCGTCGAGCAAATGGTTCGCCTGCTCGGTGGCTTTGGCGCCGACGGCCTGCAGCGCCGTGGCCAGCACCAGCGGCGTCAGGAAGCGGGTTGCGCCATCGGCGTGGGGCGGCGCAGCATCCAGAAGCCGCTGTGCGAGCGCCTCACTCTCGGCGCCCGCGCCGAACATGGCATGCACCGCCTCGCGAAAGCCCGCTTCACTGCCCATCGCTGCCAGCGTCTTGGGCACGGTCGGCTGGCCGGCGTCGGGGTGGGCAACGGCAAACAGCTGATCCATGCCGCGGTCGTGAAGCCGAAGCGTTGCCGCGTGTCGCTGAGCGGTCATCGGCCGGTTCGAAACTGCCGTTTCGGCCTCGGGCACGCCCGCCGCGGCCGGGCCCTTGGGGCCCAGTGTTCGCGTCAGCGTCTTGAGCCCCGGGATACCGATGCTGACGCGCGCTGGCGCCAATTTGGCGCCAGCGCGGGCGAGGCGGCCTGCAGGCTTCGTGTCATTCGGCTCTTCGATCGTGGCCAGGCGGTTCGCCTGAGCGACTGCCGCTTCGTTGGACTTCTTGAATGGGATGTGCATGGTCTGCCTCGGTTGCTTGTCGGTTGCTCTACCAGCCCAGCGCGCCGTGCTCGGTCGCCCGGCGTTCGAGGGCTTTCTTGGCTTGGATGCTGCGGTTGACCTGGGCCTCGATGTCCATCAGCTCTTCCAGGGCCGTTGCGTGCTCGTCGAGCAAGCTCTTGACGGTCGCGTTCTTGATCTCGACGTCCGCCGTGCCTGCGATGTGCTTTGAATCGTTGCGAAACATGGGTGTACCTCGCAGAGTCACTAAAACTTGAATGTGGCCGGCAAGTGCGCTGCGGGCCCGCACAAAGGCGAACGCGCTGTCGCTTATCCGAAGCTGCAGCAAGTGGGCCTGCGCATTCACATGACCGGCATCGGCCGAGCTCGGGCGATACGCCGCGCGGCTTCGCGGTCGGCAGCGCTCCTTCGTGTTGCGAACGAGTGCAACCCCACGCGCTCCCGTACAACCAGCTCATGGGACCCATCGACAACGCGCAAAGGTCAGCCGGGCACGCAGTGCAAGGCGACGCCGAAGTGCGCAGCGAAGCCGCGACGCGAGCATCCGAAACCACACGGCCCCCAAGCAGGTTGGGTGAGTCGAGCAGCAAGCGCGCGGCCAGTGGCGAGCCCCTGGAGCGCCCGGCACCTCAGCGGCCGAAGCCGCTTCACCCGGCTGATCTGCAGCAGGCGGCCTATGTCGTGGCGCGCGAAGCGCTGGGCCGGCCCCTGACGGCCGAGTCCAAGAACCTGCTGTGGACAGCGAACGAAACCCGCAAGGAAGTCATCGACCTGATGGCCTTTGGGCGCGGCAACATCGAGAGCGACGTTCGCGTCTCGGGCGGGGAGAGCAAGTTCCGCATGGTGGCGTGCCGGGTGGTGACGGGAAGCCTGCCCACCGAGACGCTCTCCCCCAGATTCCGGCGGGCCATGGAGGCCGCCTTGGCCACCCGGGCGGGCGCCGGGAATTGCGGTGAATTCACCGATGTGTCGGCGCACCTGCATGCCAGGCATTTGGGCGAGGGTGACCGGATCGTGAGGCAACAAATCGATGACCTCGACCACGTTTGGGCGCGCGTTCAGTGCGCCACGCCGGAGGGCGGCGAGCCGGGCTCGGGGCCGGCGGCCATCCTAGACACCTGGGCCGAGGGCCCGATCGTCGAGCCCACGGACAGCCGCCTTGGGTCTGGCACGCCGAGCGAGGCGCGCGAGTCGCAGCGGATCGACGGCGGCGTCGAGGGCGAGGCCATGCACGCGGCCTTCCAGTTGTCACGAGGGAGCTTTATGGACGCCCATGCGGCCCGGGTCTCACAGTTGGCCGACGAGATCAAGCAGAGCCGCCATGTGGCACCGTTATCGGACCTCATGGAGCCGATACCCGTCGTCTCGCAAGCCTTCGCGCACGACGCGCGCAACGCGATTGATCGCGGTTCACCGACCACTTTGCGCGCCAGCGCGGTGGATGCACTCCTCGAGTCACGCACACCGCCCACGCGCGAGCAGGCCGAGGCTGAAGCGGATACTGTCGTTACGCTGGCGAGCCGACTCGACACGCCGGCACCACCGCCGCGCCATTCATTCCGGCCCATCCGCGAAGACTGAGTCGCGGCGCGAGGTGCCGCTGGCGTCGGGCCCGAGTCAGCGCACGGCGGCAGCCGGGTCGTCAGCGAGCAGCAGGCGGTTGATCGGCACCGCAGCGAAGCTCTCGCGTGCAAAGTCGGGCACATGCGGCAGCGCCTGGCGCACCCAGCGCTGCGCAACGTGCATCAGCGAGGCGGCCTCTGACGGGTCGGTGGCCGCAAGCAGCCGGGCGCAGCGCACCAGGCCGTCGGGCAGGTACAGCGTGAAGCTCGTGCAGCCTCGGCGCAGCAGCCGCGCCGCTTCGAGCGCAAGGCCCAGGCTGGCCGGGTCGCCGACCTCGGCCTTGGCCTCGGCAAGTTCAAGCAAGGTGCGAACGACGCGCAAGCCGTTGGAGCCTTGCGCCTTCAATGCCGACAGCAGCGCTTCGCCTTCCGGGATGCGTTCGGTGGCGGGTTTGGCGCGCAGCGAGATCTCCCACGCCATCACGCCGAGAAACGCGCCGCCGATGCCGGAGCGCTGCATGTCGGCCCAGGATTGCCGCAGCGCCGGCAGCGGGTCCTGGCCACGCTGCTGCTCCAGTTCGGCCTGCAAGACCGCGTGCAAAAAATGGCTCGTGAACTGACTTTGCAGCTCGCCGGGCTCGATGCACCGTGCGTGCGCCAGCGCTTGCGCCACGTCGCCCAGCCGCAGCTGCAGCAACGCGAGGAAGAGCGGGCGCTCCGGGATGAAGCCCGAGTCCTGGGTCAGAGTGATGTGCTGCAGCGCGGCGTTGAAACGCCCGCAGTTGAACGCGGCAATGCCGGACACGACTCGTGACGGATACGGGTCTTGGTCGCGGGCGTTGGCCACCAGGGTGCGGGCAAAAAACTCGAAATGACGATGCGCCGTCGCGTGGTAGCCCACCGTTGCATAAAGGCGCGCGATCTGTGCCCTTGCTTCGAACGCGGCTGCCAGGTCGCCGCGGCGGCGCGCATGGCGCATGCTGCGCGCCTCGGCCCGGATGCTTTCGACCGGGCTCATGTAGATGGGTTTGACGCTTTCCACCACCATGCGCAGCCGGCGCAGCGGAAGGTCGTCAGGCAGTTCGGCCAGGGCGGCCGTGCTCCGGCGGCCGTGCTCGTGCATGCCGCGCCCGAGGTGATAGGCATAAAACGCAAGCTGGTTCTCCGAATATGCCCGCGCGACGCCTTGAGCCGGCTCGCCTTCGACGGCGCTTCGAAGCGTCTCGTAGGCAGCCTGGAGCGACTTGTCCACCTGGAACAATTGCCGTGATCGCTCGAAGGCCAGCCACACGGCACTCGACCCCGAAGCCGCGCAGCGCTCGACCCGCACCACCAGGCCTTTGAGGCGTTGCCAGATCTCGATCGGTACGAAGTTCCGGTGGGCGTCGCCATGAACTTCGGCCGTGACCCACAGATTGCCCAGAAGCACCGCGTCGCTGACGCGCTCGAGCAGGCCCAGCAACGCGAGCTCCATGTGCATCGTGGGCAGGCCCGCCGCGCTGTTGGCGTGAAGCTCGTGCACGGCATGCGGCAACGCATGGTCGGGGTCTTCGCCGGCCAGCCAGTGCCGCAGAATCCGCGCGCCCTTCAGGCCCAGTGCCTCCAGGTGGCCGGCCACCTGCCGGTGCAGCGTGCGGCGGATGGCGGTGGGCATGGCCCCCATCACCGCGTCGCGGATCAGGTCGTGCGCGAGCCCACTCTCGGCGAACAGGCCACGGTGTTGCAGCTCGCTCCAGGCGGGCATCAGCGCCAGCGGCGGCTGCCCGGTCACGGCGGCGGCCAGCTCGACCGAGAAGTCTGCCTCCGCCACGGCCGCCACCGCCGCCAGCTGCTGCGCGGCGGCACTGCACAGGGCCAGCCGCGAGCGCAGCAGCGCATCCAGGTTCGCACCGGCGCCAACTTGTTCGGCCTGATCGCGAGCGTGTTCAGCCAGCTCGATCACGAACAGCGGGTTGCCGCCGGTGCGCTGCAGCAGGCGCGCCGCCTGGGCTTGGCTGTGCTCCGCGTGCATCGCTTCCAGCAGCGCCGCAATGCCTAGCAGCGACAGCCGCGCCAGCGCGATGCAGCGGGCCTGACGGCGTACCTGCGCGGCCACCAACGCATCGGCGAGCGCTGGGTCGATCTCGTCGGTGCGGTGCGCGAGCAGCAAGGTCGGCGGCGCTTGCGCTGCGTCATCGGCTGCCACCAGCAGCGCAGCAAAGGCGGCCTGAGAGGCGGCGTCGGCGTAGTGCACGTCATCGAGCACCAGCCGCTGCACGCCCGTGTCGGCGAGCCGGCTGATCCAGTGCCGCAGCGCTGCGTGCAGCCGTGGTGCCGACAGGCTGGCTTGAGAGGCCCGCACTCCGGGGAACGCCAGCGGTGCCAGCCGCGCGAGTTCAACCTGTTCGGGCACGCCGATGCGCGGCGCGCGGCGCGTCTGCAGCTCTTGCAGCAGTTGCGCCAGCGCAGCGTACGGCTCGTTGCGCGCGCCGGGGCGGATCGAGACCTGCTCGAACTGGCTGTGCGCGAGTTGGCCATCGTCGGCCAGTTGCCGCAGCAGCCGCGTCTTGCCCACACCGGCTTCGCCCTGCAGCGCCACGTGCTGGCCTTGCGCCAGTGCAGCCAGCACCTCGGCCAGCACGGCCTCGCGCTCGATCAGTGGGTAGCGCGCCGCGCCGCCCAGCGGCGTCAGGCCGCTGGCGAGCGTGACAGCCGCTGACGGCGGCACGAGTGCCGGGTCGGGCACGTGCCCCATCGAGTCGACGAACGTCTGGTCCTGCAGGATGCGCAGGTGCACGGTTCGGGTCTGCACGTCCGGCATGACACCGAGCTCCTGCCGCAGCCGGTGCTTGCAGTCTTCGTAGGCCATCAGCGCCGCAGCACGGTCACCGCAGCGCACCAGGGTGTCCATGAGCTGGCGGTGCGCCTGTTCGCTCAGGGGCTCGAGCTGCACGCAGGCGCGCGCAAGGGCGATGGCCTGCGTGGGGTTGCTTTGCGCGGTGTCGCCCCGCGTGGTGTTGGCGTCCCCCAGCGCAGCGGCCAGTGCCTCGTTCAGCGCACTCAGCTGCAGGCGGCGCAGGCGCTGGCGCGCCGAATCGAGCCACGCCCGAAGTTCATCGGACGCATCGGCCTCGACGCCTGCATCGCTCAGCAGCTCGCAGCGCCTGGCGCTGCCCGCAGCCAGGGCCGCGAGCAGCGCCGCGGCGTCCAGCGTGGCCACGTGTGCCTGCGAAGGCTCCACTGCCAAATGCTCCGAGCCCACCAGCAGCTCGCCACCGAAGCGCTGGTTCAACCGGTGCACCAGCGTGCGCAGGTTGTTGCGCGCCTGCTGCTCGGGCGACTGCGGCCACAGCATCAGCGCGGCCCGCCGCCGCTCGAACGGCCCCTCCAGCCCTGCCATGGCCAGCAGCAGCGCCGCCTTGCCGGTCGACTCGAACGCGCTGCCGTCCGCCCGCGTCAGCCGCACGCGGGCGCCCAGCGCAATCTGCGCTGAAGCCTGCGCCGCAACGGCCGCCACCGGCGTCACGAGCCGCCCTTCCGGAACGGCACGGCCGGGTCGTCAGCGAGCAGCAAGCGGTTGACCGGCACCTGGGTCGCGAAACTCTCGCGCGCCGCCTCGGGCACATGCGGCAGCGCCTGGCGTACCCAGCGCTGTGCCACATGCATCAACGAGGCGGCCGCTAACGGGTCGGTTGCCGCAAGCAGCTTCGCGCAGCGCACCAGGCCGTCGGGCACGTACAGCGTGAAGCTCGTGCAGCCTCGGCGCAGCAGCCGCGCCGCTTCGAGCGCAAGGCCCAGGCTGGCCGGGTCGCCGACCTCGGCACGGGCCTCCGCAAGTTCAAGCACGGTACGAACGACCCGCGAGCCGCTGGCGCCCTGGGCCCTCAGTGCCGACAGCAGCGCATCGCCTTCCGGGATGCGTCCGGCGGCGGGTTTGGCGCGCAGCGAGATCTCCCACGCCATCAAGCCGAGAAAGGCGCCGGTGATGCCGGAGTGCTGCATGTCGGCCCAGGTTTGCCGCAGCGCCGGCAGCGGGTCCTGGCCCTGCTCGCGATCCAGTTCGGCGCGCACAACCGCGTTGAGAAACAGGCTCGTGAACTGGCGTTGCAACTCGCCCGAAGCAATGCTGCCGGCAAGTTCTATTGCCTGCGTGATGTTGCCCAGCCGCAGCTGCAACAAAGCGAGGAAGAGAGGGCGTTGCGGGACGAAGCCGGAGTCCTGCGTCAGCGTGAAGTGCTGCAGTGCGACGTTGAAGCGCCCGCAGTTGAGCGCCGCAAAGCCGGACGCGACTCGGGCCGGATACGGGTCTTGGTCGCGAATGTCTGTCAACAGGGTCCGGGCCATGAATTCGAAGTGACGATGGGCTGTCGTGTAATTGCCGACGGTCGCGTGCAGGCGCGCGATCTGCGCTCTCGCGTCGAACACGACCGCAAGGTCGCCGCGTCGGCGCGCCTGGCGCATGTTGCGCGATTCAGCCCTGATGTTCTCGACCGGGCTCACGTACGCGGCTTTGAGGGTGTCGGCAGCCAGGCGCAGCCGGCGCAGGCGCGGGTCGTCAGGCAGTTCCGCGAGGGCGGTCATGCACCGTCGCCCATGCTCGGCCATGTTGCCCCCGAGGTTGTACGCATAGTACGCAAGCTGGTTTTCCGAATACGCCCGAGCCAGGCCTTGCGCAGGCTCGCTGTCGAGGGCGCGGCAAAGCACGTCATAGGCGGCCTTCACCGATTTGTCCGCCTGGAACAGCTGGCGTGATCGCTCGAAAGCCAGCCACAAGGCACTCGATCCAGCGCCCGCACAGCGCTCCACACGGTTCAGCAGGGCCTTCAGGAGTTTCCAGACCTCGATCGGTACGTAGTCCTGGTAGACGTCGCCGTGAACTTCGGCCGTGACCCACAAATTACCCAGAAGCACGGCGTCGCTCGCGCGCCCGAGCAGCTCGAGCAGCCCGAGTTCCGTGTGCATCGTGGACAGGCCCGCTGCGCTGTTGGCGTGCAACTGGTGCACGGCATGCGGCAGGGCATGGTCGGGGTCTTCGCCGGCCAGCCAGTGCCGCAGCACCCGCGCGCCCTTCAGGCCCAGTGCCTCCAGGTGGCTGGCCACCTGCCGGTGCAGCGCGCGGCCGATGGCGGTGGGCAGCGAGCCCGTCACGGCGTCGCGGATCAGGTCGTGCGCGAGCCCGTTGTCGGCGAACAGGCCGCGGTGCTGCAGCTCGCTCCAGGCGGGCATCAGCGCCAGTGGTGGCTGGCCGGTCACGGCTGAAGCCAGCTCGACCGAGAACTCCGCTGCCGCCACAGCCGCCACGGCGGCCAGTTGCTGCGCGGCGGTGCTGCAGCTGGCCAGCCGCGAGCGCAACAGCGCTTCGAGGTTCGCGCCCGCGCCAACGTGTTCGGCCTGCTCCCGCGCGTGTTCGGCCAGCTCGATCACGAACAGCGGGTTGCCGCCGGTGCGCTGCAACAGCCGCTCCGCCTGCGCCTGGCCGTGCTCGGCGTGCATCGCTTCCAGCAGTGCCGTGACCCCTTGCAATGACAGCCGCGCCAGCGCGATGCAGCGGGCCTGGCGGCGCACCTGCGCGGCCACCAGCGCCTCGGCCAGCGCCGCGTCGATCTCGTCGGTGCGGTGCGCCAGCAGCAAGGTCGGCGGCGCTTGCGCTGCATCGTCGACCGCTACCAGCAGGGCGGCGAACGCGGCCTGCGAGGCGGCGTCGGCGTAGTGCACGTCATCGAGCACCAGCCGCTGCACGCCGGCCTCGCGCAGGCGGCCGGCCCAGTGCCGCAGCGCCGCGTGCAAACGTGGCGCCGACAGGCCCGCCTGCGAAGCCCGCACCTCGGGGAACGCGAGCGGTGCCAGGCGCGCGAGTTCAACCTGTTCGGGCACGCCAACGCGTGGCGTGCGGCGTGGCTGCAGTTCCTGCAGCACTTGCGCCAGCGCGGCGTAGGGCTCGTCGCGCGAGCCCGGGCGAATCGAGACCTGCTCGACCTGGCTGGGCGCGCTGTGGCCGTACTCGGCCAACTGCCGCAGCAGCCGCGTCTTGCCCACGCCGGCCTCGCCCTGCAGCGCCACGTGCCGGCCCTGCGCCAGTGCGGCCAGCACCTCGGCCTGCACCGCTTCGCGCTCGACCAGTGGGTAGCGCGCTGCGCCGCCAAGGGGCGTCATGGCAGCGGAGTTGGTGGCTACGGGTGCGGCGACCGCAGATGCTGCAAGTGCAAGTGCAGGTGCAGCAAGCGCAGGTGCAACAACCTCAGGTGCAGCAAGTGCCGTCTCGTTGCGCGCCTCGTCCTGCAGGATGCGCAGCTGCACGGTGCGTGTCAGCGTGTCGGGCAGCACCCCGAGTTGGCGGCGCAGCAGGGCCTTGCAGTCCTCATACGCCGCCAGTGCGGCGGCCCGATCACCACAGCGCGCCAGCGTATCCATGAGCTGGCGGTGCGCCTGTTCGCTCAGGGGGTCGAGCTGCACGCAGGCTCGGGCCAGCGCGATCGCGGATGCTGCATTGCCCTGCACCAGTGCACCGGCAAGTGCCTCGGACAACGCGCCCAGTTGCTGGCGGCGCAGGCGCTGGCGCGCGGCCTCCAGCCACTCGATCAAGGCCTCGGGCTTGTCGGCCTCGATGCCGGCCTGCGCGAGCAGGCCGCAAGCCTGCGGGCCGCCAGCGTCAAGCGCCGCCAGCAGCGCATCGGTGCCTTGCAGCGCGACGCTTGCCTGGGTCGGGTCGATGCCCACACGATCAGCACCGACCAGCAGCTCGGCACCGAAGCGCTGATTCACCCGGTGCACCAGCGTGCGCAGGTTGTTGCGCGCCTGGCTCTCCGGCGAGTCGGGCCACAGCAGCACGGCCACGCGCCGCCGTTCGACCGGCCCTTCCAGCGCGGTCATCGCGAGCAACAGCGCCGCCTTGCCGGTCGACTCGAACGTGCTGCCGTCCGGCAGCGTCACGTGCAGCCGCGCGCCCAGCGCGAGCTGCGCCCGGGCCGCCACGTCGTCAGCGGGCGCAGCCACCGGCTTCATGCCCGGCCCTTCAAGAACGCGACAGCCGGGTCGTCACCGAGCAGCAGCCGGTTGATCGGCACCTCGGTGGCAAAGCTCTCGCGTGCGAACTCGGGCACGTGTGGCCATGCCTGGCGCACCCAGCGCTGCGCCACGTGCATCAGCGAGGCGGCTTCCAACGGGTCGGTGGGTGCGAGCAGCCTGGCGCAGCGCACCAGGCCTTCCGGCAGGTAGAGATGGGTTGCGCGGCCTCTGCGCAGGCCCCGAGCCGCTTCGAGCGCCAGCGCACGGCCGCCGGCGCTGCCGGCCTGGGCATGGGCTTCGGCCACTTCGAGCAGCATGATCGGTAGGCGCTGAGAATGTGAATGCGCGCTGCGCAAATGCTCGATCAGCCCTGCGCCGCTTGCGATGCGTTCTTCCGCTGGCAAGGTCTGCTGGGCGACTTGCCACTCCAGATGTTTCAGGTTGGCGCCGCCGACGCCGAGACGCCGTGCCCTGTCGACGATCTCGCGCAACCTCGGCAGGGGGTCTGCGCCCTCATGCAGGTCGATGTCGCGGCGCGCCAAGGCGTAGGCCAGAAAGACTTGCGGCAGGCTGTCGAGCAGGGTGGCGTTGATGCTCTCTGCCTGGTCTTTGGCGCGCAACCACTGCCCGAGCCGAAGCCAGAGGAGGGTGCGCCCGATTTGCCGGATTTCGGCGTCGACTTCCGTGAGATCGCTGTCGAAAAAGCGGAGCGCGGCGCTGAAGCGCCCGGTCACGAGAGCGGGCACGGCCAACCCGAAATGGTCAACCTCCACGTCTTGCAAGGCAGCCTGGGTTAGGCTGGCCCGGGAGTCGACGCGGAACAGCCGGCAGGCCGAACCAAAGAGCCCGTAGTGCACGCACAAGACCGCAAGCTCATAGCGCTCCACGGCCACAGCCCCGAGATCGTGCCGCCTGCGTGCACTGCGGATGTCGGCCCTCTTGCTGCGCAGCGATTCGATGTCGTCGAGACAGAGGGAGGCCGTTCGCTCCAAAGTCGAGCGCAATCGCCTGTATTCGGGCTTCTCGGGCAACCCGGTGACGGCAGCTTTGGCCCGCATCACATGCGCGCGGGCCCACTGGGCATTGAGCTGAAGGGCAAAATTACCCAGTCGAATTTCGATCCAAGCGCGCCCGACGCCTGGGCCGCTCAGGTGCTGGGTCGCCTCGCTGAGCTCGGCATAGGCCTTGGCCAATTGCGAGTCACGTTGGCCCAGCAGCCGGGCGCGCTCGAAGGCCAACCATTGGGCCACCGCCTCTGTCTGGCCCAGGCGTTCCACCCGGGCCACCAGCGCCGTCAATGCGGACCAGTCCCCGTGCACGGGCACGTCTTTCAGGTCGGCTGTGAGCCAGAGGTAGTCGAGCAACACCGCGTCGCTCACACGCCCGAGCAGGGCAAGGAGCTCGATCTCCAAGGTCACAGTCCTGAGCCCGGCAGCAGCGGCGGCATGCAGTTGGTGCACCGCATGGGGCAGCGCATGGTCGGCGTCTTCGGCGGCCAGCCAATGCCGCAGAACGCGCGAGCCCCGCGTCCCGAGCCCCTCCAGGTGGCTGGCCACCTGACGGTGCAGCGTGCGGCCGATGGCGGCTGGGAGTGCACCCATCACCGCGTCACGGATCAGGTCGTGCGCGAGGCCGTTGTCGGCAAACAGGCCGCGTTGCTGCAGCTCCTTCCAGGCGGGCATCAGTGCCAGCGGCGGCTGCCCGGTCACTGCCGCAGCCAGCTCGACCGAGAAATCCGCCGCCGCGACCGCCGCCACTGTGGCCAGCTGCTGTGCGGCCGAGCTGCACAGGGCCAGCCGTGAGCGCAGCAGCGCTTCCAGGTTGGCGCCGGCCAGGCCCGCACCGATTTGTTCGGCCTGCTCGCGCCCATGCTCGGCCAGCTCAATCAAGAACAGCGGGTTGCCGCCGGTGCGCTGCAACAGCCGCGCGGCCTCGGCGGCGGACTGATCCGAGTGCATCGCTTGCAATAGCGCCTGCACTCCGTGCAACGACAGCCGAGCGAGGCTGATGGTGCGGGCCTGCCTGCGCACCTGGGCCGCCAACAGCGCCTCGGCCAGCGCCGCGTCGATCTCGTCGGTGCGGTGCGCCAGCAGCAAGGCGGGCGTCGCGGGCCCGGCATCTTCGGGTGGCTCCAACAGGGCCGCGAATGCGGCCTGCGAGGCAGCATCCGCGTAGTGCACGTCGTCCAGCACCAGCCGCTTCATGCCGGCATCGCCGAGCCGGCCGATCCAGTGGCGCAGCGCCGCATGCAGGCGCGGTGCCGACAGGGCCGCCTGCGAAGGCTGCACCTCCGCAAACGCCAGCGGTGCCAGCCGCGCTAGCTCGATCTGTTCGGGCATGCCGATGCGAGGTGCGCGACGCGGCTGCACGTCTTGCAGCACCTGCGCCAGCGCGGCGTAGGGCTCGTTGCGCGCGCCCGGGCGGATCACCACCTGCTCGATGCAGCGTGGCTCGGCCTGCTCGGCCAACTGGCGCAGCAAGCGCGTCTTGCCGACGCCGGCCTCGCCGTGCAGCGCCACGTGCTGGCCTTGCACCAACGCGGCTTGCACCTCGGCCAGCACGGCCTCGCGCTCGACCAGCGGGTAGCGCGCGGCGCCACCCAGCAGGGTGAGCCTGGCGGTCACGGCGACGGCCGCTGCGGGTTGCACGGGCACCGGATCAGGCGCCTGCCTGATCGACTCATCGAGCGCCTGATCCTGCAGGATGCGCAGGTGCACGGCGCGCGTCTGCAGGTCGGGCATGACGCCCAGCGCTTGCCGCAACCGGGTCTTGCAGCCCTCATAGGCGACCAGCGCCGCAGCGCGGTCGCCACAGCGCACCAAGGTGTCCATGAGTTGACGGTGCCACTGTTCGCTCAAGGGCTCGAGCTGCACACAGGCCCGCGCCAGTGCCACGGCACGCTCGGCTCGGTTTTCCGCCAGGGCTTGGCCCAGCGCTTCGCCGAGCCCTGCCAGCTGCATATGGCGCAGCCGCTGGCGTGCGGCTTCCAGCCAGTGGTCCAGGGCCTCGGCGGCACCGGCTTCGATGCCGGCCTCGGCCAGCAATTCGCAACGCTCGGCGCCACCTGCGCCCAGGGCGGCCAGCAGTTCGTCGCTCCCTTGCAGAGTCACGTGCGCCTGTGCGCTGTCGATGCGCAGGTGCTCGGCACCCGTCACCAGCTCGCCACCGAAGCGTTGATTGAGCCGGTGCACCAGCGTGCGCAAGTTGTTGAGCGCCTGTTGCGGCGCCGAGTCCGGCCACAGCAGCGCCGCCAACCGCCGCCGCTCGGCGTGGCCTTCCAGCGCCACCATGGCCAGCAGCATGGCCGGCTTGCCGGTCACGTCAACGGTGCTGCCGTCGTGCCACTGCGCCTGCACGCGCGGCCCCACCACGATACGGGTCAGTTCGGTCATTGGCGTACCTTCGTGCTGCGCACTACGGTATTCCCCCTTGGGGCGGTCCGGCAAGCTCATGCGGTGTCACCCAGCAAGCGCCGATTGACCGGCACTTCCGTCATGAAGCTTTGGCGTGCGAACTCGGGCACGTGCGGCAGCGCCTGGTGCACCCAGCGGCGGGCCACGTGGATCAGCGCCGCAGCCTCCGAGGGGTCGCTTTCTTCCAGCAGCTTCGCGCAGCGAACCAGGCTCTCGGGCAGATACGAGGAGATGGACCCGCGACCCCGCCGGAAATCGCGAGCGGCCTCGCGCGCAAGGGCGCGGCAGCCGGCACTTCCGGCCTGCGCGTGCGCTTCGGCAACGTCGAGCAAGATTCGCACAGTGCGGCCTCGGCTCGCGCCAACCTTCCTCAAATCGTCGACCAGGCGTGTGCCGATCACGACGCGTTCGTGGGCATCGGTCGTCAGCGACGCGATGTCCCATTCCAGAAACCGCCGTCGGAGCCCGTCGACCCCCAGCTCCAACGACCTGGCAAGAACCTGGCGCATTGCGGGCAGCGGGTCCACGCCGTCGTGCCTGTCGATCTGGGGGCGGGCGATGAATTCCGCGCGCAGGTTGTTGAGATCGTTTTCGTCCGCCTTCAGGTTGACATCCTGCAGCAGTGATTTCGCGCGCGCCCACTGGCCGAGCCGAATCCAAACGAGGGTGCAGTACCGGTTGCGGGCCGCCAAGTCGGCGCCAGCAGTCACCGACTCCAGGAATTGCAACGCCTGGGTGAACCGCCCGACATTCAACGCAAGAAAGCCAAAGGTCACTGAATCGCTCGATTGATGCTGCGCGCCGGCGTCGAGAAGTAGCGCCCTCGAGTCGAGGCGGAAATACCGGTACGCGGAAGAGGGCAGATCCCCGTTCATGCAATGCATCGCAATCTGAAGCCTTGCCAGCTCGGCGGCTCCAAGATCATGCCGCCTGCGAGCTGCCCGCATCGCGGACATCTTGTTCCTCAGCAACGCCTGAATGTCAGAACACGTCGCGAGCAGTGCCTCGACGCTCCCGAACAGCCTTGCCTTGTCAAACTGCGCGGCAAGGCCGGACGCGGCAGCCTTGGCCCGCATCGCGTGCGTGCGCGTCTCGTCGTTGAGGCCGTGGGCGGCGTAGGCTAAAAACACTTCCGTCCGGGTGCGCTCGACCCCTTGGTCGCGCATCCGATCTGCTGCCGCGCAAAGCTCGGCATACGCCTTCGCTTCGAGACGGTCCCGGAAATAGGTCAATCGCGCGCGTTCGAAGGCCAACCAGTCTTCCACCGCCTCGACTCGAACCAGTCGCTCGACCCGTTCCACCAGCTTCTGCAGACCCGGCCAGTGCTCATCCATGATGAATTCGTTGCTGTCGCTGCCATCGACTTCGGCGGACAGCCACAGGTTGCCCAGCAGCGCGGCATCGCTGAGCCGCGCCATCAAGGCGAGCAGTTCGACCTCGAGCTGCGCTGTGTGCAGCCCCACGGCCGTGGCGGCGTGCAGCTGGTGCACCGCCTGTGCCAGCGCACGGTCGAAGTCTTCCGCAGCCAGCCAGTGCCTGAGCACGCGCGTACCCTTCAGGCCATGGCCTTCAAGGTACATCGCCACCTGCCGGTGCAGTGTGCGGCCGATCGCGGTGGGCAGCGCGCCGAGCGCGGCGTCGCGCACCAGGTCGTGCGCCAGGCCATGGTCAGCGAAAAGCCCACGCTGCTGCAGCTCGCTCCACGCCGGCATCAGCGCCAGTGGAGACTGCCCGCTCACCGATGCGGCGAGCTCCACCGAGAAGTCCTCGGCCGCCACGCCCGCCACAGATGCCAGTTGTTGCGCCGCCGCGCTGCAGCCCGCCAGCCTCGAACGCAGCAGCGCGTACAGGTTGGCACCCGCCGGGCCCGAGCCAGCCTGCTCGGCCGTTTCCAGCACGTGCCGCGCCAGCTCGATGACGAACAGCGGGTTGCCGCCGGTGCGCTGCAACAGCCGTGTCGCCTGAGTCTGGCTGTGCTCGGCGTGCATGGCTTGCAGAAGCGCCTTCACGCCATCTAACGACAGCCGTGGCAGCGTGACGCAGCACGCCCGCTTGCGCACCTGCGCGGCCACCAGCGCTTCCGCCAGGGTCGGGTCGATCTCGCCGGAGCGATGGGCCAGCAGCAGCGTTGGCGGCGCTTGCGCGTCACTCTCGGTCGGTACCAGCAACGCACCGAACGCGGCCTGCGAGGCCGCGTCGGCGTAGTGAAGGTCGTCCAGCACCAGCCGCTGCACGCCGGCATCACCCAGCCGGCTGACCCAGTGCCGCAGCGCTGCGTGCAATCGCGAGGCTGAGAGGCTCGCCTGGGACGGCTGCACCTCGGGGAAGGCCAGCGGCGCCAAGCGCGCGAGTTCAACCTGCTCGGCCACAGCGATGCGCGCGGCGCGGCGCGGCTGCACCTCTTGCAGCAGTTGCGCCACGGCCGCGTAGGGCTCATCGCGCGCGCCCGGGCGGATCACCACCTGCTCGACCTCACGGTTCTCGGCGAGATGCCGCAGCAGCCGCGTCTTGCCCACGCCGGCTTCGCCTTGTAAGGCCACGTGCATCCCCTGCGCCAACGCGGCCTGTACCTCCGCCAGCACCGCTTCGCGTTCGACCAGCGGGTAGCGCGCTGCGCCACCCAGTGGTGTCAAGCCGGCGGCCACCGACTCTGGGGCCGATGGCGCGTGGGCCTGGCCTTGCAGAATGCGCAGCTGCACGGTGCGCGTCTGCACGTCGGGCAGCACGCCCAGGTGTTCGAGCAACTGCTGCTTGCAGTCTTCGTAGGCCACGAGCGCCGCCGCGCGGTCGCCGCAGCGCGCCAGCGTGTCCATGAGCTGGCGGTGCCCCTGTTCGTACAAGGGCTCGAGCTGCACGCAGGCACGCGCCAGTGCGATGGCTGTTGCGGTTTCGGACCTCGCCAGCGCTGCGCTCTGTGCCTCGGACAATCTGGCCAACTGCTGCCGGCGCAGCCGCTGGCGCGCCGCATCCAGCCACTCCCTCAGGGCCTCAGGCGGGTCGACCTCGAGACCGGCCTGCGCCAGAAGCTCGCAGCCCTGCGGCCCACTGGCGGCCAGGGCTGCCAACAACGCCTCGGTGTCGTGCAGCACCAGCCCGGCCTGAGCCGAGTCGATGCCCAGGTGCTCGGCGCCCACCAGCAACTCACCACCAAAACGCTGATTGAGCCGGTGCACCAGCGTGCGCAGGTTGTTGAGCGCCTGTTGCGGCGCCGAGTCCGGCCACAGCAGCCGCGCCAGCCGCCGCCGCTCGGCCTGCCCTTCCAGCGCGACCATCGTCAGCACCACCGCCGATTTGCCCTTGGCGTCGAAGGTGCCGCCGTCGCGCTTCGTCAGGGTCGCACGCGCGCCGATCGCGATGTTCGGCGCGGTCATGCCGGTGCCCCGATGGCCGCAACAGCATCGTCGCCAAACAGCAGCCGGTTGACCGGCACTTGCGTCATGAAGCTTTGGCGTGCGAACTCGGGCACGTGCGGCAGCGCCTGGCGCACCCAGCGGCGCGCCACATGCATCAACGATGCGGCCTCCAACGGGTCGGTGGCCTCGAGCAGCTTCGCGCAGCGGACCAGGCCGTCGGGCAGGTAGAGCACGACGACCGTGCGGCCCCGGCGCAGCTCGCGCGCCGCTTCGAGTGCCAAGGTGCGGCCGCCGGCACTGCCGGCCTCGGCGTGGGCCTCGGCCACTTCGAGCAGCGTGAGCGGCAGGCGCCGGGCGTCTGCGTGCTCACTGCGGAAGTGCTCGATCAGGCCTGCGCCGATGGCCATGCGCTCGTCCGGCGCCGCGGCCTGCAGGGCGACTTGCCACTCCAGAAGCTGGTGGTTGATGCCGCCGACACCGAGCTCACGCGAGCGCACGACCACCTCGCGCAAGGCCGGCAAAGGGTCGGTGCCCGCTTGGAGGTGGATGTCGCGGCGTGCAATGGCGTGGGGCTGCAAGCAGAACGGCTGGCGGTCGAGCATGCGCGGGTCGATCTCGTCAGCCTGCGCCCGGGCCCGGGCCCACTGCCCGAGCCGCAGCCACACGAGGGTGCGCGCGATCTGCCGGATCTCGACCGAAACATCCGTGAAGGGGAAGTCGAGGAAGTGCAGGGCCGCATCGAGCCGCCCGGCGCTCAGTGCAGTCACGGCCAATTCGAAGTGCGGGGCGTCGATTTCTTGCAAGGCTGCGTGGGTCAAGCCGGCCCGGGCGTCGATGCGAAAGCGCCGGTAGGCGGTGCGCATGAGCCCCTTGCCCACGCACCAGCTGCCGATTTCATCGAGCGTGACGGCAACCGCCCCGAGGTCATGCCTTCTGCGAGCCAGGCGAATGTCCGCCTGCTTGCTGCGCAGGGTGTCGAGGCTGCCCAGGCAAAACGTCGCCATCTGCTCCAGCGCCAAGCGCAAGCGCCGGTGTTCGCTCGTCACGGGCAACGCGGCGACAGCGGTGGTGGCCCGCATCACATGCGCGTGGGCCCGGCGCGCATCGAGCTGATAGGCCCAGTCGCACAGCTCGAGCTCGACCCAAGCGCGCTCGACGCCCTGGTCGCTCATGCGCTCGGCCGCCTCGTTGAGCTGGGCGTACGCCTCGGCCATCTGCGAGTCGCGGTGGCTCAGCAAGCGAGCGTGCTCGAAGGCCAGCCATCCGACCACCGCCTCGGTGGGGTGCAGGCGCTCGACCCGGTGCACAAGCGCCTGCATGACGGACCAGTCGGCGTGCACGGCGACCTCTTTCAGGTTGGCGGTGAGCCAGAGGTTGCCGAGCAGTACCGTGTCGCTCACCCGGCCGATCAGGCCGAGCAACTCGTTCTCCAACTTCAACGTGCCCAGCCCGGCCGCGCCGGCGGCTTGCAATTGATGCACCGCATGCGGCAGCGCATGGTCGAAGTCCTGCGCTGCCAGCCAGTGGCCGAGCACACGCGCGCCCTGCGTCCCGAGCCCTTCGAGGTGGCTGGCCACCTGCCGGTGCAGCGTGCGGCCGATGGCAGTGGGCACCGCACCCATCACGGCATCACGGATCAGGTCGTGCGCGAGGCCGTTGTCGGCGAACAGGCCGCGCTGCTGCAGCTCGCTCCACGCCGGCATCAACGCGAGTGGCGGCTGCCCGGTCACGGCGGCGGCCAGCTCGACCGAGAAGTCGGCCGCCGCCACCGCGGCCACTGCCGCCAGCTGTTGCGCGCCGATGCTGCACGTGGTCAGCCGCGAGCGCAGCAGCGCTTCCAGGTTGGCACCGGCACCCACCTGTTCCGCCTGCTCGCGCGCGTGCTCGGCGAGTTCGATCACGAACAGCGGGTTGCCGCCGGTGCGCTGCAGCAGCCGCGCCGCCTGAGCCTGGCTGTGCTCGGAGTGCATCGCTTCCAGGAGCGCGGTGACGCCTTGCAGCGACAGGCGGGGCAGCGTGACGCAGCGGGCCTGGCGGTGCACCTGCGCGGAAACAAGCGCCTCGGCCAGCGACGCATCGATCTCGTCGGTGCGGTGGGCGAGCAGCAAGGTCGGGGTCGCGTGCGTTGCGTGCTCGGGTGCCACCAGCAGTGCGGCGAAGGCGGCCTGTGATGCGGCGTCGGCGTAGTGCACGTCATCGATCACCATCCGCTGCACGCCGGCTTCACGCAGGCGGCCGGCCCAGTGCCGCAGCGCTGCGTGCAAACGGGGCGCCGACAGGCCCGCCTGGGAGGCCTGCACCCCAGGGAACGCCAGCGGCGCGAGTCGCGCGAGTTCAACCTGCTCGGGCACGCCGATGCGGGGTGCGCGGCGCGCCTGCAGCTCTTGCAGCAGTTGCGCCAGCGCGGCGTAGGGCTCGTCGCGCGCGCCGGGGCGCACCGAGACCTGTTCGATTTGATGGGCTGCGCTGTTGCCGTGCTCGGCCAACTGGCGCAGCAGCCGCGTCTTGCCCACGCCGGCCTCGCCCTGAATCGCCACGTGCCTGCCCTGCGCCAGTGCCGCCAGCACCTCGGCCAGCACGGCCTCGCGCTCGATCAGCGGGTAGCGCGCTGCGCCGCCGAGCCGCGTCAGGCCGGCATGGGGCGTGGCGACCGGTGCCGCAACACTGGCGGCAGCGACCGCTGGCTCGTTGCGCGCCTCGTCTTGCAGGATGCGCAGCTGCACGGTGCGCGTCAGCGCGTCGGGCAGCACCCCGAGCTGGCGGCGCAGCAAGGCCTTGCAGTCCTCAAAGGCCGCCAATGCCGCAGCCCGGTCGCCGCATTGCGCGAGTGTGTCCATGAGCTGGCGGTGGCCCTGTTCGCTGAAGGGCTCGAGCTGCACGCAGGCTCGGGCCAGCGTCACGGCGAGCGCTGTGTTGCCCGCCATCAGCGCGGCCTCACGTGTCTCGGACAAAGCGGCGAGTTGCTGGCGGTGCAGGCGCTGGCGTGCCGCCTCCAGCCATTCGTTCAAGGCCTCGGAGTTGTCAGCCTCGACGCCGGCCTGCGCGAGCAGCCCGCAAGCCTGCGGGCCCCCGGCTTCCAGCGCCGCCAACAGCGCAGGGGTGTCCTGCAGCAACACGCTCACCTGGGTCGGGTCGATGCCCACGCGGTCCGCGCCCACCAGCAGCTCGGCGCCGAAGCGCTGGTTCAGCCGGTGAACCAACGTCCGCAGGTTGTTGCGCGCCTGAGGTTCGGGTGAGCCAGGCCACAGCAGCCGCGCTACGCGCCGGCGCTCGGCCTGCCCTTCGAGCACCGCCATCGCCAGCAACAGCGCCGCCTTGCCGGTCGGCTCGAACGTGCTGCCGTCGGGCCGCGTCAACCGCACGCGAGCGCCCAGCGCCATTTGCGCCCGCACGGACCCCTCTGCAGCGGGTGCAGCGGATGCAGCCGCCAGCATCACGTGCGACCCTTCAAGAAAGCGACCGCCGCATCGTCAGCCAGCAGCAGGCGGTTGACCGGCACCTCGGCCACGAAGCTCGCGCGCGCGAACTCGGGCACGTGCGGCAGCGCCTGCAGCACCCAGCGGCGCGCCACATGCATCAGCGCTGCGGCTTCGGCCGGGTCGGTCGCTTCCAGCAGCCTGGCGCAGCGAACCAGGCCGTCCGGCAGATGGAGCAGCGAAATCACCCGGTATCGGCGCAGGTCGCGGGCGGCCTCCAGTGCCAGGGCGCGGAACCCGTCGCTTCCCGCCTGGGCGTTGGCTTCGGCGACTTCGAGCAGGGCACGCGGCCGGCGCACGGCCGCCGAGTTGCCGGTTCTGATCTCGTCGATCATTCGCCCGCCGATGGCCATGCGCTCGTGCGGGTCGTCGATCAGCAATGCAAGCTCCCATTCGAGCGACAGGCGGTTGATACCTTCGATCCCCAGCTCGATCGCCCGGGCGATGAGTTTGCGCAGGTTCGCCTGCGGGTCCACGCCTTCCAGCAGGTCGATCTGGATTCGCGCAACAGCGTAGGTATGCATGTAGAGAAGCCGGTTCTCCAGCCGCGTGAGATCGATCCCGGCGGCCTGCTTCTTGGCTTGCTCCCATTGGCCGAGCCGCAGCCAGACGAGCGTGCTGAAGACGTCGCAAACGGGTGCGTTTGCCGGCGTGCTGGCTGCTGCCAGGAAGCGCAGTGACTCCGCGAAGCGGCCGACGATCAGCGCCAGGATGCCGAACAGCACCGGCTCACCGGACTGGTCATGCGGATGCTCGTCCGAGGCATTGGCTCTGCGGTCGAGGCGGAAGTACCGGCACGCGGACGGGATCAACCCCGCCACCATGCACTGCGTCGCCAACTGGTACCTCGCCGCTTCGACAGCCCCGAGATCGTGGCGGCGGCGCGCACTCCGTATCACGGCCAGGTTGCTCCGCAGCGCCTTCCCGACATCCGCGCGGATCGACAGCCGGGCTTCGACGGTTCTGAGCAAGCGGGCGTTCTCGATTTGCTCGGCCAGGCCGGACACCGCTTCCTTGGCCCGCAACGCGTGCGCGTAGGTTGCGCCGTTGAGGTGGTTCGCGATGCTGCTCAGGAACACTTCGGTTCGAGCGCGCTCGAGGCCGTGCGGGCTCATGTGCTCGGCCGCCTTGGCCAGCAGCGCATACGACAAGGCCACGTTGCGGTCTCGAAAGAACAGCAGCCTTGATCGCTCGAACGCCAGCCACTCGCCGGCGGCTCGCGTCGGTGGCCACCGCTCGACCCGCTGCACCAGCGGCTCCAGGCGCGGCCACTGCTCGGTCATCGCGAGTTCGTTGCGGGGCCCGCCATCGCCCTCGGTCGTCAGCCACAGGTTCTGCAGCAGCACCGGGTCGCTCAGCCGCATCATGAAGTCGAGCAACTCGACTTCGAGCTGCAGCGTCGACAGCCCGGCTGCGGCGGTGGCGTGCAACTGAAGCAGGGCGTGCGGCAGTGCGTTGTCGAAGTCGTCTGCCGCCAGCCAGTGCGTGAGGACCCTCGTTCCTTTGAGCCCCTGGCCCTCCAGGCTGCGGGCGACCTGCCGGTGCAGCGTGCGCCGGATGGGCGGCGGCAGCGCGGCCAGCACCGCCTCGCGAACCAGGTCGTGCGCCAGCCCGTGATCTGCGAACAGGCCTTTGAGTTGCAGCTCGCTCCATGCCGGCATCAGCGCCAGTGCCGGCTGCCCCATCACCTTTTCGGCCATTTCCACCGAAAAGTCAGCATGCGCCACCCCCGCGACGGAAGCCAGCTGTTGCGCCGCCTCGCTACAGCCGAGCAGGCGTGAGTTCAACAGCGCGTCCAGGCCGCCCGCCGTGGCGCCGGAAGCCTCGGCCTCCTTGTCCTGTGAGTGCTGCATCAGCTCGATCACGAACAGCGGGTTGCCGCCAGTGCGCTGCAGCAGCTTGTGCGCCTGGGCTTCGGTCGCCCCGGCGCGTACCGCGTGCAGCAGCGCCTGCACGCCTTGCAGCGTCAAGCGCGGGAGCGCGACGAGACGGACCTGCCCGCGTACCTGGGCCGCCACCAGCGCTTCTTCGAGCACCGCATCGATCTCGCCGCTGCGGTAGGCCAGCACCAGCGTCGGCAGCGGTTGTTCCGGGTCCTTCGGCATGGCCAACAGCGCGCCGAATGCGGTCTGCGAGGCTTTGTCGGCGTAGTGCACATCGTCCAGCACCAACCGCCGCACGCCCGCTTGCCCGAGCCGCTCGACCCAGTGCTGCAACGCGGCATGCAGCCGCTGCGCGGACAGCCCGGCCTTCGAGGGCTGCACCTCGGGGAACGCCAGCGGGGCCAGCCGCGCCAGCTCGATCTGCTCAGGGGTGCCGATGCGCGCCATGCGTCGTGGCTGCACCTCTTGCAGCAACTGCGTCACCGCCGAGTAGGGCTCTTCGCGCGCACCGGCGCGGATCGCCACTTGTTCGGCGTCCACCTCCTCACGATCCTGCCCGACCTCCTGCGCCAGTGCCCGCAACAGCCGCGTCTTGCCCACACCCGCTTCGCCGTGCAGCACCACGTGCTGCCCACACGCGAGCGCCGCGTTCACCTCGGTCAGCACCGCCTGCCGCTCCACCAGCGGGAAGCGCGCCGCGCCGCCCAACGGCGTCAGCCCCTCGGTCACTGCCGCCGTGGCGGGCTGTGCCTGGGCGTGGCCCTGCAGGATGCGCAGCTGCACGGTGCGCGTCTGCGTATCGGGCAAGACCCCGAGCTGGCGGCGCAGCAGCACCTTGCAGTCTTCGTACGCGCCCAGTGCCGCAGCCCGGTCGCCGCAGCGCGCCAGGGTGTCCATGAGCTGGCGATGCCCCGGTTCGCTCAAGGGCTCGAGCTGGACACAGGCGCGCGCAAGTGCGATGGCGCGTGTTGACGGGCCGTGCACCAGGGCGGCGGTCAGCGCCTCGCTCAGGCCCGCCACCTGCGTGCGCCGCAGCCGCTGCCGCGCCCCTTCGAGCCACTGCTCCAGCGCCTCGGCGGTGTCGGCCTCGATGCCGGCGTCGGCCAGCAGCGCGCACCGCTCCGCGCCGCCGCTGGCCAGCGCGGCCAGCAGTTCCTCGGTGTCTTGCAACACCACCCGCGCCAGCGCGCTGTCGATGCGGAGGTGCTCGGCACCCGTCAGCAGCTCGCCGCCGAAGCGCTGGTTCAAACGGTGCACCAGCGTGCGCAGGTTGTTGCGCGCTTGACTCTCCGGCGAGTCCGGCCACAGCAACAGCGCCATGCGGCGCCGCTCGGCTTGCCCTTCGAGCACCACCATCGCCAGCAACAGGGCGGCCTTGCCGGTCGTCTCGAACGCGCCGCCGTCGGGCCGCATCAGCTGCACGCGAGCGCCCAGCGCGACCTGTGCCCGGGACGGAGCACCTGTTGCAGGCGCGGCCGACGGCGTCATGCCCGGCCCTTCGAGAGAGCCACAGCCGGCTCGTCAGCAAACAGCAGGCGGTTCACCGGCACCTCGCCCACGAAGCTCGCGCGCGCATCCGGCGGCACATGCTCCAACGCTTGATGCGCCCAGCGCCGAGCCAGGTGCATCAGCGCGGCCGCTTCGGCCGGGTCGGTGGCCAGAAGCAGCTTCGCGCAGCGAACCAGGCCGTCGGGGAGGTACAGCGAGGGCGCGAAGCTTCCTCTGCGCAGGGCCCGGGTGGCCTCGAGCGCGAGGGTGTGGGCCTGGGCCTCGCCGGCTTGGGCGTGCGCTTCGGCGACTTCCAGGGTGAGGGTCGGCAGCAGCAGCCGGGCCGGGCCATCGCTGGCCTTCACGGCCTCGATCAGCGCCGCTCCGGCGGCCACGCACTCGGCAGCCGGCCGGCTGCGCCGCACGATCTGCCAGGTCATCAAGTCCACGCCCAGGCCCAAGGCACCGCATTCGGTCATCCTGGCGATGGCTTCATGGAACGCTGGCAGCGGGCTCGTGCCGTCAAAGTCGGCGAGCTCCGAGCGAACCAGCAAATAGTCTTGCTGGATATCGTATTGCTCGCGGATTGCCGATGGCTCGACCTGGCTGATGAAGGCGCGCGCCCGCGCCCACTGGCCCAGTCGCAGCGCAATCAACGAGCGCCAGACGGTTTGCTGGAGGGGCCGGCCCGAACCCGCGAACTCGTCGAAGCGGCGTGCGGCGATGTCGTAGCGGCCCGTGGCCAGCGCCACCTCACCCTCCGAAGCTGGATCGCGAACGGCACCTGACGGGTCGGCAGTGCCCATCGCTTGGCGAGACGCGCCGAAGTAGTACCGGCCTGCCAGGCGTGGCCGCCCGCTCACCAGCAGCGCCGCCGCCACCTCGTAGCGGGTCGCGAACAGGGTGCCCGGCTCGCCCGACCGGCGCGCCTCGCGCATCCGCGACGCCAACGACTTCAGCAAGTCGAGTGGGTTCGAGCCGTGGGCGGACATGGCTTCGACGTAGTTCAGCAACCTGAAGTGGGCTTCATTCGCCGGCAGGCCGGCCACAGCGGCCTTGGCAAGTCGGGCATGGCGGCCTGCGGGCCCGTTGGAATGGCTCGCGATGTCCGAGAGCACCAGCTCCGATCTGGCCCGCTCCACACCGCGGGTGCCCATGCGATCGACGGCAGCCGAGAGCTGCCTGTACGCCGCGCTCAGTTGCCGGTCGCGGCAGTACACGACCCGGGTGCGTTCGAACGCCAGCCACGCCCCAACCGAGTCGTCTTGACCACCCAGGCTCGCAACCCGGTCCACCAAAGCCGCCATGCGGGGCCAGATCGCGAGCGGCACGTACTCGTGAAAGGTCCCGTAGATCTCACCCGACGCCCACAGGTTGCTTCGAAGCGCGGCGTCGCTGAGCTTCTCCATCAGGCCGAGCAGCTCGACCTCGAGGTGCACCGCCGACAGCCCGGCGGCGCTGGTGGTGTGTAACAGGCGCAGCAGGTGCGGCAGTGCGCGGTCATGGTCGCGCGCTGCCACCCAGTGCTGCAGCACCCGCGCGCCTTGCAAGCCCAGCGCTTCGAGGTGGTGGCCGACCTGCCGGTGCAAGGCCTGGCCGATCGCCTGCGGCAGCTCGCCGAGCACGGCATCGCGCACCAGGTCGTGTGCCATGCCGTGGTCGGCAAAGAAGCCGCGCTGCTGCAGCTCGCTCCACGCCGGCATCAGCGCCAGAGCGGGCTGCCCGGTTGCGGCCACGGCCAGCTCGACCGAAAAGTCTTGCGCCGCCACCGCCGCCACGGCCGCAAGCTGCTGCGCGGCAGGGCTGCAGCCGGCCAGCCGCAAGCGCAGCAGCGCATCGAGGTTGCTGGCAGCGGGGCCGGCCTGCACCGCCCGTTCCATGACGTGCTGCGCCATCTCGATCACGAACAACGGGTTGCCGCCGGTGCGTTGCAAGAGCCGCAACGCCTGCACGTCGGTCTGCTCGGCGTGCATGGCCTGGAGCAGCGCCTGCACGCCTTGCAGCGTCAACCGTGGCAGGGTGATGCTCAGCGCCTGCTTGCGCACCTGCGCGTCGACCAGCGCTTCGGCGAGCACCGCGTCGATGTCGCCGCTGCGGTGTGCCAGCAGCAGCGCGGGCACGGGGCCGTTGTCGCCCTGGGCCAGCAGGGCACCGAACGCGGCCTGCGATTCTTTGTCGGCATAGTGCACGTCATCCAGCACCAGCCGCTGCACGCCGGCTTCGGCGAGCCGCCCGGCCCAATGCCGCAGCGCGGTGTGCAGCCGCGAAGCCGACAGGCTTGCCCGGGATGCCTGCACGTCCGGGAACGCCAGCGGCGCCAGGCGCGCGAGTTCGGCCTGCTCGGCCACGCCGATGCGCGCCGCACGCCTGGGCTGCACCTCTTGCAGCAGTTGCGCCACGGCCGCGTAAGGCTCGTCGCGCGCGCCGGGCTGGATCACCACCTGCTCGACCTCGCCCTGCTCTGCCAGCGCACGCAGCAGCCGCGTCTTGCCGACGCCGGCCTCGCCTTGCAACGCCACGTGCAGCCCTTGCGCCAATGCCGCCCGCGCCTCGGCAAGCACGGCTTCGCGCTCGACCAACGGGTAGCGCGCAGCGCCTCCGAGCGGCGTCAGGCGGGCGGTCACGGCAGCGGGCGCTGCGGGCTGCACCGCCGCCGGTTCGGCCGTCTGCGGCGTCGACGCATCCAGCGCCTCGTCCTGCAGGATGCGCAGGTGCACGGCGCGGGTCTGCAGGTCGGGCATCACGCCCAACTCTTGTCTCAACCGGGCCTTGCAGTCCTCGTAGGCGACCAGCGCGGCGGCGCGGTCACCGCAGCGCACCAGCGTGTCCATGAGCTGGCGGTGCCCTTGTTCGCTCAAGGGCTCCAGCAGCACACAGGCACGCGCCAGCGCCACGGCCGGCGCGGCATCGGCCTGCGCCAGCGCGCCGGCCAGTGCGTCGGACAACTCGCCCAGCTGCTGGCGCCGCACGCGCTGGCGGGCGGCATCGAGCCACTCTTTCAGGGCCTCGGACATGTCGGCGTCGATGCCCGCATCGGCCAGGAGTTCGCAGCGCGCAGCGCTGCCCCCGGCCAGGGCAGCCACCAGCGCCCGGGTGTCAGGCAAGGCGACCTGGGCCCGCGCCGGGTCGATGGCCAGAAGCTCCGTACCTGCCAGCAACTCGGCACCGAAACGCTGGTTCAGCCGGTGCACCAGCGTGCGCAGGTTGTTGCGCGCCTGTTGCTCCTTTGATTCGGGCCACAGCAGCAGCGCCATGCGGCGCCGTTCGGCCGACCCTTCAAGCGCCGCCATCGCCAAAAGGACGGCCGACTTGCCACGCGCTTCGAAGCCGTCACCGTCGGCGCGCGTCAGCTGCACGCGTGCGCCCAGCAAGACCTGCGCGTTCACTGACGCTTGCATGTGCAAGTCTCGTTGCGTGCAGTCTGTGCGCTCGGCAGCAGACAGGTTGCCCGTGAAACCCGGCAGTGCACGAGGTGACAACCGGCAGTCACTGATTTCAAACACATAGGCAACCCTCAAGTCAGCAAGACCAGCCCAAGGAGCTGTAGATCTATCGTGCCGACACGCGGGCCTCGTGAGTCGCAGGAAGTCAGGCTTCGCATCCCTTGGATGCACTTCGGTTTTGTGAAATCAATTTTATCGTACGTGTGCATGCAAGGTCGTGACGAAGGCATGAGCATCCGTGAAATGGGAACGTGCCAAATCCAACAAGAACACGCTTGTCGCGGCGCGGCGTTCGCGAGGGACCCGCTTGCAGGACTCGATCAGTTGGGTGCTCGAATCCGCTAAGCTCGCGCCCCCTCTCCGCTCGCACGCGGTGCCTCAAGTGCCCTCAGCCCGCCCGACCTTGCGCATGACCCATTCGATCATCGAGTTCCCTCTCCCTGGCGCTGACGGATCGAGCTGCACTGCGCAGGCGCGAGCGCGCATCCCCGAGCCCTTGTCGGGCGCCAGGCGCGCTGCACTGACGCAGCAGATCGCGCAGATGCTCGAGGCGCACAACGCGCTGCTCGTTGCACACTATTACGTCGACGGCGACCTGCAAGACCTGGCGCTGGCCACCGGCGGCTGCGTGGCCGATTCGCTGGAGATGGCCCGCTTCGGGCGCGACAACGCCGCCGAGACCCTGATCGTTGCCGGCGTGCGATTCATGGGCGAGACCGCCAAGATCCTGTCGCCCCACAAGCGCGTGCTGATGCCCGACCTCGACGCCACCTGCTCGCTCGACCTGGGCTGCCCGCCGGGCCCGTTCGCGGCGTTTTGCGACGCCCACCCCGACCGCACCGTGGTCGTCTACGCCAACACCAGCGCGGCCGTGAAGGCGCGTGCCGACTGGATGGTCACGAGCGCCTGTGCGCTGCCCATCGTGGCGCACCTGAAGGCGCAAGGCCGGAAGGTGCTGTGGGCGCCCGACCGGCACCTGGGCCGCTACATCGAGCAGCAGACCGGCGCCGACATGTTGATGTGGGGCGGCGCGTGCATCGTGCACGACGAGTTCAAGGCGGTCGAACTCGCGTTGCTGCGCGAGTCGCACCCGGACGCGCAAGTGCTGGTGCACCCCGAATCGCCCGAAGGCGTGATCGCGCTGGCCGACGTGGTCGGCTCGACGACGCGCTTGCTGCGGGCGGTGGTCGAAGGCACGGCGCGCGAGTACATCGTCGCGACCGACAACGGCATCCTGCACCGCATGCGCCAGCTCGCGCCGGGCAAGACGCTGATCGAGGCACCGACGGCCGGCCGCAGCGCCACCTGCAAGAGCTGCGCGCACTGCCCGTGGATGGCGATGAACGGCTTGCAGGGCGTGCTCGACTGCCTGGAACACGGGCGCGGCGAGATCGGCGTGCCCGAGCCCACGCGCGCCCAGGCGCTCGTGTGTATCGAACGCATGCTCGCCTTTGTCGCTGCACAGCCTGCGGCGCTTGCGGCAGCGCCAGGCGGCTTCGTGCCGCACATCGGCGCTGCTTGACGAGGCGCGCATGTCACCCGCGCTTCGCGCCACGTTCTGACCAAGGTTCTGACCCACACCATGTTCGACTTCAACGAGACGCTTGCACAAGCGCGCGAGCGCAACATCACCGATGCCCTGCGCGAAGACATCGGCCGGGGCGACTGGACCGCCCAGCTCGTGCCCGCAGGCCGCCACGTGCACGCGCGGGTCATCGTGCGAGAGGTGGCGGTGCTGGCGGGGCGCGACTGGTTCGAAGGCTGCGTGCACGCGCTCGACGCGCAAGCCGCCATCACCTGGCACGTGGCGGAAGGCGCCGACATGGCGGCCGGCATGCCCGTCTGTGACATCCGCGCCGACGCCCGCGCGCTGCTGTCGGCCGAGCGGCCGGCGTTGAACTTCCTGCAGCTGTTGTCGGCCACCGCCACCACCACGCGCACGTATGTTCGCGCCATCGACGGCGCGTCGCCGAACCCGCGTGGCTGCGTCGTGCTCGACACGCGCAAGACGGTGCCCGGCCTGCGCCAGGCGCAGAAGCACGCGGTGCGCGTGGGCGGCGGCCAGAACCAGCGGCTCGCACTGTGGCACGGCATGCTCATCAAGGAGAACCATATCGCTGCCGCCGGCGGCGTGCGGGCCGCGCTCGAGAGCGCGGCGGCCCTGGCTGTTGACGGCACGGGTGGCGCCGGCGTCGAGATCCAGATCGAGGTCGAAACACTCGATCAACTGCGCGAGGCCTTGGCCGCCGGTGCCACAAGTGTGCTGCTCGACAACTTCACCGACGCCGCGATGCGCGAGGCAGTGACGATCGGCGCCGGCCGGGCGCTGCTCGAAGTGTCGGGTGGCGTCGAGCTCGATCAGTTGCGGCGCATCGCTGCGACCGGGGTCGACCGCATCTCGATCGGCAAGCTCACGAAAGACGTGCGCGCGGTCGACTACTCGATGCGCGTGCTCCCCGGCGTGGCCTGACCGTCCCGGCGTGAGCCGCTGCGCGCCGGGCGCGACAACACCGTCGGGAAGCTCACCGGCAGCGTGCCCGGGAAGTCGCGGCTGTAGTGCAGGCCGCGGCTCTCGCGGCGCATCAAGGCCGAGCGCACCACGAGTTCGGCGCACTCGACCAGGTTGCGCAGCTCCAGCAGGTCGCGCGTGACGCGGAAGCTCGCGTAGTAGTCGTGGATCTCCTCGCGCAGCAGCGTGATGCGGCCGAGCGCGCGTTCCAGCCGGCGCGTCGTGCGCACGATGCCGACGTAGTTCCACATCAGCAGGCGCAGCTCGTCCCAGTTGTTCGAGATCACGACCTGCTCGTCGGCGTCTTCGACCTGGCTGTCGTCCCATGCCGGCAACGCGGGGCAGGGCGCACGTGGTGCGGCGGCGATGTGGTCGGCGCAACTGCGGCCCAGCACCACGCATTCGAGCAGCGAGTTGCTGGCCAGGCGGTTCGCACCGTGCAGCCCCGTGCAGGCGGCCTCGCCGACGGCGTAGAGGCCCGGCACGTCGCAGCGGCCGTCGAGGTCGGTGACCACGCCGCCACAGGTGTAGTGCGCCGCCGGCACCACGGGGATGGGCTCGCGCGCGATGTCGATGCCCAGGCCGAGGCAACGCGCATGGATGGTCGGGAAGTGCGCCTTGAGGAAGGCCTCGCCGAGCTTCGTGGCGTCGAGCAGCACGTGGTCGAGGCCGTGCTTCTTCATCTCGAAGTCGATGGCGCGGGCAACGATGTCGCGTGGCGCCAGCTCGGCGCGCGCGTCGTGCATGGGCATGAAGCGCGTGCCATCGGCGGCATCACCAGTGGTCGAGTCGGGCAGCAAGAGCAGCGCCCCTTCACCACGCAAGGCTTCGGTGATCAGGAAGCCGCGCTCCTGCGGGGGGCCGCTCGGGCAATACAGGCAGGTCGGGTGGAACTGGACGAACTCCATGTTCGCGACGCGGCAGCCGGCGCGCCAAGCCATGGCGATGCCGTCGCCCGTGGCGGTGTCGGGGTTGGTGGTGTAGCGGTAGACCTTGCCGACGCCGCCGGTGGCGAGCACCACGGCCGAGGCGGCCAGCGTCTCGACGCGGCCGCTGGCCATGTCGAGCACGTGCACGCCGTGGCAGCGCGCTGCGTCAGACGGCGCCGAGGGGCTCAAGCAAAGTGGCGAAGCCACACTGGCATGAGCGCGGCCGAGGTGGTGCGACATGACCAGGTCGACCGCCATCACGCGTTCGCGCAGCGTGATGTTCGGGTGCGCGGCGGCGCGCGCGAGCAGCGTCTCGTGGATGGCCTTGCCCGTGGCATCGGCGGCGTGCGCGATGCGGCGCACGCCGTGGCCGCCCTCGCGCGTGAGGTGCAGGCCGAGCGGGCCGGCGGGGTCGCCGGTGAAGGGCACGCCTTGCTCGACGAGCCACTCGACGGCCGCCGCACTGCGCTCGGAGATGAAGCGCGCGGCATGCTCATCGACGAGCCCGGCGCCGGCGTCTTGGGTGTCGCGCACGTGCGCGCCGACGCTGTCGCCCGCGCCGAGCACGCCGACGATGCCGCCCTGCGCCCACGCCGTGGCGCCTTCGTGCAGGCCGCGCTTGGCGAGCACGACCACGCGGTGCGTGGCCGCCAGGTGCAGCGCAGTGCACAGGCCCGCCAGGCCAGCGCCGACGATGACCACGGGAGGTTCGGTGTGGGTCATGGCAGGTCAGGGCCGGTCAGGGCTGGTCAGGTCAGGTCAGGGAGGGGACTTCGAGGTTGTCGATCAAGCGCGTGCTGCCGAGCTTCGCGGCGGCCAGCACCACGAGCGGCTCGGGCACGCCTTGCGCGTCAGGCTGCGCGGGGGCACCCAGGTCGGCCCGGCGGCGCACCGCCACATAGTCGGGCAGCCAGCCACGCTCGCGCAGGGCTGCCATCGCGGCGGCTTCGAGCGCCGGCCAGTCGCGAGCGCCGCCTTGCACGGCGGCCGCGATGCCGCGCAGTTCACGCGACAGCTCGACGGCCTGCGCGCGTTGCGCATCGCTCAGGTAGGCGTTGCGCGACGACAGCGCGAGGCCGTCTTCTGCGCGCGTGGTCTCGGCCCCGATGATGTTGATCGGCAATGCCAGCTGCTGCACCATGTTCCGCACCACCATCAGTTGCTGGTAGTCCTTCTTGCCGAACACGGCCACGCTGGGCTGCACGCAGTTGAAGAGCTTCAGCACCACCGTGCACACGCCGGTGAAGAAGCCGGGCCGGAAGTGGCCCTCGAGCGTGTCTGCGAGGTCGCTCGGCGGCTGCACCTTGTACGCCTGCGGCTGCGGGTACAACTCGGCCTCGTTCGGCGCGAACACCACGTTGCAGCCCACGCTGCGCAGCAGATCGCAGTCACGCTCGAAGGTGCGCGGGTAGGTGTCGAAGTCTTCGTGCGGCGCGAACTGCAGCCGGTTGACGAAGATGCTGGCCACCACCGGGCCACCATGCGCCTGGGCCAGCCGCACGAGCGACAAGTGGCCGTCGTGCAGGTTGCCCATGGTGGGCACGAATGCGGCGTGGCGCGTGCCCGCAAGCGCGTCGCGCAGTTCGCCGATGTTGGAGATGATGCGCAAGACGAGCCTCGGTCGGTGACGGTTGATCGGTGGTCGGTGGTCGGTCGTCGGTGCTCAGTAGCCGTGCACTGCGTCGTCGGGGAACGAGCCCGCTTTGACGGCCGTGACATAGCGCTGCACGGCGGCCTCCACGCCGCCACCTTCGGGCATGAAGTTGCGCACGAAGCGCGGCATCGTGCCACGTGTGATGCCGAGCATGTCGTGCAGCACGAGCACCTGGCCGCTGCAAGCGGCGCCCGCGCCGATGCCGATCACCGGGATGCTCAATTGCAGCGTCACCTCACGCGCCAGGGCGCTGGGCATCAGCTCGACCACGAGCATCGCGGCGCCGGCGTCGGCGAGTTCGTGCGCGTGCTGGCGCAGCCGCTCGGCGGCGGCCTCGTCGCGGCCCTGCACGCGGTAGCCGCCGAGCGCATGCACCGACTGCGGCGTGAGGCCGAGGTGGCCGCACACCGGGATGCCGCGCTCGACGAGCTGGCGCACGAGCGGCGCCGTCCAGCCGCCGCCTTCGAGCTTGACCATGTGCGCGCCGCTCTGCATCAAGCGCACGGCGCTGCGCACGGCTTGCTCGGGTGACGCGTGGTAGCTGCCGAAGGGCAGGTCGGCAATCAGCCACGCGTGGCGGTTGCCGCGCGCCACGCACTGCGTGTGGTACGCCATCTCGTCGAGCGACACCGGCACGGTGCTGCCTTGGCCCTGCAGCACCATGCCGAGCGAATCGCCGACGAGCAGCACGTCGACACCGGCGTCGTCGAGCACGCGCGCAAAGCTGGCGTCGTAGCAGGTGAGCATGGCGATCTTCTCGCCGGCGGCGTGCATGGCGCGCAGGCGGTGCAGCGTGATCGGCTTGCGCTCGCTCACGGCACTGCGGCCTCGCCCTGAACGCTGATGCCCAGGCGCGCGAGCAACGCGCGGTCGCGTGCGGCTTGCGGGTTGGCGGTGGTGAGCAGGCGGTCGCCGTAGAAGATCGAGTTCGCGCCGGCGGCAAAGCACAGGGCCTGCAGGGCTTCGTCCATCTGTTCGCGCCCGGCCGACAAGCGCACGAACGCGCGCGGCATCGTGATGCGTGCCACCGCGACCGTGCGCACGAACTCGAACGGGTCGAGCGGCTCGGTGCCCGCCAGCGGCGTGCCGGGCACCTGCACGAGCTGGTTGATCGGCACCGACTCGGGGTAGGGGTCGAGGTTCGCGAGCTGGGCGATCAAGCCGGCGCGCTGGGCACGCGTCTCGCCCATGCCGACGATGCCGCCACAGCAGACGTTGATGCCGGCCTCGCGCACGCAGGCGAGCGTATCGAGCCGGTCCTGGTAGGTGCGGGTGGTGATGATGCTGCCGTAGAAGCCCGGGTCGCTGTCGAGGTTGTGGTTGTAGTAGTCGAGGCCGGCGTCTTTCAGGGCATGGGCCTGCGCGGCGTCGAGCATGCCCAGCGTCATGCAGGTCTCGAGGCCCAGTGCGCGCACCTCGCGGACCATCTCGCTGACGCGTTCGATGTCGCGCGCCTTCGGGCTGCGCCAGGCCGCACCCATGCAAAAGCGCGTTGCACCTTGCGCCTTGGCCGCTTCGGCGGCCTGCACCACGTCGGCCAAGGGCATCAGCTTGCTCGCCTCGACACCGGTCTCGAAGCTGGCCGACTGCGGGCAGTAAGCGCAGTCTTCGGGGCAGCCGCCGGTCTTGATCGACAGCAACGTGGACAGTTGGATCTGGTTGGGATCGAAGTGCTCGCGATGAATCTGTTGCGCCGTGAACAGAAGGTCCATGAAGGGCAGGTCGAAGAGCGCCTGCACGTCAGCGGTGCGCCAACGCGGCGCGGTGTCAAGGCGTGGCGGGCGTGGGGAGCGTGGGGAACGTGCAGGGGCTCGCACGGTGGGCATGGAGATCGTGGCCATGGCGGTGCTGCCTCGAAGGCAGTGGTGGAGGGGCTTGCAGGCGCTTGCGCGGGCCTGGATCGCAGCGCAGCTACGGCCTAAGGGAGCGCCTTCGGGTCAAACACCATACCGACGAAGCACGTACTGCTCACGTCGGGCGATAGGGTGGGCACGTCAACTCTTGAGTGGGTGCGGCGCGATTATGCTGCAATGCAGCAAGCCTATCGGCCACCTTGCGCTGCCGCGTGCAGGGCTTCGGCTGGCGCGGCCATCACCGCACGCAATGCGTCGCTGTACGGTGACCAATGCGGGCTTTGCGGCAATGGCTTCGGTTGCGGCGCGGCGCGCACCGGGAGCGCCGCCTGGCGCTCGCTGGCGGCATGTGCCTTGCGCTTCATCGCAGCCACTTCCTCCAGCTCGGCGATCAAGGCGGGGTTGGTGATGCCCCAGGCAGCGACGGCGCTCTGAACGCCTTCACCCATCAAGACGGCGTTGACAGCAGGCCCGTACACGGCGGCGTATTCCAGGTTCTGAAGCGACTTCCAGCTGCAAATGCCGAGGTTGCGGGCGACGTCTTGAACCCGTTCGCGACGGCGTATGGCGGCCGTGCCGAGTGAGTACACGAGCCTGCTTTCCAACATCAGAACCATGTCTGCGCGGGTGATGCCCAGTTGCTGGATGACGCTTTGCGCATGGCCGGCTTCGCGCACCAGCCGCACGCCGGGGCCATGCGCAGCATTCCACTGCAACTCCTGGATGGAGTTGGGCGCGCAGATGCCGTGCTCCCACGCCACTTCGTTCAAGTTCCGGCCGGCCGCCACGGCTGTGATCGCGGCGCCCGACCCACGCACAAGGGTCAGCTCCCTTTGTTCGAGGCCCTTGCCACCTGGGCCTGCAGCTTGAAGCAACTCGTTCAGCAGGGTGGGCCGGGGGCCAGTGATGGTTTCAGCGGCCTCACGCAGGGCTGCGGTGGCCGCTCGTTGCTCGCGATGCGGCAAGAGCAGTATTCGCCGTGCGAGCGCGAGCAGGGGCTCGCCCCGCAAAGCGGCTGGCAATGCCTGGATGGTGGCGTTCGCATCGCCGTATTCGCCCAACACCGCAATGAAGCGATCCAGGCGTGTGACCTCCGGCGCAGCCCGGGTCACCAGGGCTTCGGCAAGCGCCCGGGATTGGGCTTCGCTCGGCGCACGGCGGCGCACTTCGGCGACCGCCTCGAATTCAAGGTGAGTCATGTTGATGGCTCGAACCAGTGCTGGTCGGCTCCGCTGTTGATGCGGTCCAACGGTACGGCTCAGGTCAAGCGGCGCCCCAGACGGAAGCGAAATGGATCGTGCCTTCGCGAATGGCCGAGACACCAAAGACGCGAGGCACTTCGTGCTGACAGCCGATGCATCGCATCGGCCACGCCCGAGCCTGTGTCCGAGACGTAAATTGGGATGAACTCGACACGCTTGCTGTCGGCGAATCGGATGTTCCCCATGCCCATCGAAAACATCGGCTTCACTCTAGCCAACACCTTGCCCGGGCCACAGGCCGCAAGCGAGCCCGGCGCCACACCCGCGCCGCGCCAGCCGAAGAACGATGCCAAGGTCGGTTCGCAAACATCGAGCCTGCCGCAGCTGCTTCAAGCCAAAGCCCCCGCTCGGCCTGCGTTGCCAACGCAGGATGGAGCTGACCCACTGAAACTGGCCCAGGAGACTCAGAGCGAGCTGGCGGCGATGAACCTGATCGCGCAGGCCCACGCCGAGGCGCTCAGCACCGGGCTGGAAGGAACGCGGGAGTTGCTGCAGGCGGCGAAAGAGGCGGCCAAGGACCTGAGGGAGTCAGCCCGCAAACACTGAGCCGCGAGCGCGAGCTGAGCGGCGCGCCGCACCAGACTGACACTATGCAGATTGGCGCAGGATCAGACGCGGCGCCGACAGATAGACCTGCGGCGGCGACGACGGGTTGTCGATGCGTGCCAGCAGCAGTCTTGCCGCCTGCTCGCCGAGGTCACCGGGCTGTACGTCCATCGTGCTGAGTGGCGGGTTGGCGTGCTCTGCTTCGAGCACGTTGTCGAAGCCCATCAGGGAAAAGTCTTTGCCGGCGATCAGGCCGCGCTCGCCGAGCGCCGAGAGTGCGCCCAAGGCTTCGATGTCGTTGTAGCAGACCGCAGCGGTCACCTGCGGCTGGAGCGCAAGCAGCTGCTGCATCGCCATGTAGCCACCCTGGCGTGTGGGCACGCTCGGGATCACCAGCGATGGATCGAACGGGATCTTCGCCTTGGCAAGCGCCAGCTTGTAGCCCTTCAAACGCTGCTGCAGCACGACACCCGATTGCCCGCCGAGAAAGCCGATGCGGCGGTGGCTCGACTCGATGAGGTGGCGCGTCGCCATGAAGTTGCCGGTCTCGTTGTCGGAGCCCGCAAAGTCATACGGCCCGGCGCCGAGTGAGCGCACCAGCACGAGCAAGGGGATGCCCCAGCTCTGCACGTCGGTGACCAGCGACTTCGGCGTGCCCAGGGCAGGGCACAAGATGATGCTCGCGGCGTTTTGCTCGCGCATCGACATGAGCACCTGGTCCTGGCGCTGCAGGCTCTCGGCCGTGTGGGCCATGAGCACGATGTAGCCCGCATCGACCAGCTTGCGCTCGATGCCCACCAGCACTTCGGCGAAGAACGGGTTCATGAGGTCATTGATGATCACGCCGATCACGTTCGACGACTTGCGCCGCAATTCACCGGCGCGCCGGTTGTAGACGTAGCCGATGCGCGTTGCCGCTTCGCGCACACGCTCGGCCGTTTCGGGCCGGATCAACGGGCTGCCTTGCAGCGCCAGAGAGACCGTCGACTTCGACACGCCTGCCTCGGCGGCCACGTCGTGGATGGTCATGGCCCGGGCTTCTGGCTTGGTACGACTCATCAGTGCTTTCCCTAGTTTTCGCGAAAGACGCTTGCGCTCGAATTGGAACGATCCAATAATCCATTCATCGTACACGGAAGTCTAGCTTCTCAAACCAAAATGTCTGAGACAAACGCAATCGGCTGGGGGTTCATCGGTGCCAGCACCATCGCGGCCCAGCACATGCTCGGCGCTGTGCGTGCACAGGCCGGCCACGAGGTGGTGGCAGTGTGCAGCGGCAGCCTGGAGCGTGCCCGTTCCTTCGCTGCCGAGCACGGTATCGCCGGGGCGGTTGACTCGGTCGAGGCGCTGCTTGCCGACCCTTCGGTCCACGCTGTCTACATCAGCAGCACCAACGAGAAACACCTGCCGCAGGTGCTGGCTGCTGCTGCTGCCGGCAAGCATGTGCTGTGCGAAAAGCCGCTGGCACTGCGCCTCGGTGAAGCCCGCAGCATGCTGCGGGCCTGCGAAGAGGCCGGCGTCACGCTGGCCACCAACCACCACCTGCGCAACGCGGCGACCCACCGGAAAATGCGCGAGCTGGTCCGCGCGGGCGCGGTGGGCCGGGTGCTGTTTGCGCGGGTCTTCCATGCGGTGTACCTGCCCGCGCACCTGCAGACCTGGCGCATCGATCGCCCGGAAGCTGGCGGTGGTGTGATTCTGGACATCGCGGTGCATGACGCCGACACGCTGCGCTTCATCCTCGATGCCGAGCCGGTCGATGTGGTGGGCATGTCGCAATCGGCCTCGATGGCGCGCGAAGGCCTGCAAGACGGTGTCATGGCGGTGCTGCGTTTCGAAGGTGGGGCACTTGCGCAGCTGCACGACGCATTCACCACGCCTTTTGCCGGCACCGGCCTCGAGATCCACGGTGACGCCGGTTCGCTGTTCGGCCGCGATGTGATGACGCAGCGCCCCATCGGCGAAGTGCGGCTGCGCAACGCCCAGGGCGAGCAGGTCGTTGCAGTCGAGCACACCGATCTCTACGAGCGTGGCGTCGCTGCCTTCTGTGCGGCGATGCGTGGGCAGGGCGAACCTGCCGCCACCGGGATGGACGGCGTGCGTTCGCTTGCCATTGCGCTGGCCATCGAAGAAGCCTGCCGCACCGGCGCGCGTGTGCGCATAGACGCCGCGCTGGCCTGAGGTGAACCCGATGAGCAAAGTCATCACCGCAGACTGTGCCGCCGAACTCATTGCCAACGGCGATGTGGTCACCGTCAGTTCATCCAGCGGCCTGGGCTGCCCCGACAAGGTGCTTGCCGCCATCGGCGCGCGCTTCGAGCGCGACGGCCTGCCGCGCGGATTGACCACGCTGCACCCGATTGCCGCAGGCGACATGTACGGCATCAACGGCATCGACCACATCGCCCGCCCCGGGCTGCTGGCGCGCGTACTGGCGGGCTCGTACCCGAGCGGCCCGTCGTCCCTGCCGATGCCCAAGATCTGGCAGATGATCGTCGGCGAGCAGGTCGAGGCTTACAACCTGCCCAGCGGCATCCTGTTCGACATGCACCGCGAGGCCGCCGCGCGCCGCCCGGGCGTTTTGACCGATGTGGGCATCGGCACCTTCGCCGACCCTGACCTTCAAGGCGGTGCGATGAACGCCGCCGCTGCGGCCCGCCCCGTGGTGCGCAAGCACGTGCTCGACGACCGCACCTGGCTGTACTTCCCGGCGATCGCGCCGCAAGTCGCCATCATCCGCGCCACCACCGCCGATGAGCGCGGCAACCTGACCTACGAACACGAAGGTGCGCTGCTCGGCGGGCTGGAGCAGGCGCTCGCTGCACGCAACAACGGCGGCATCGTCATCGCCCAGGTCAAGCGCGTGGTGCAGGCCGGCAGCCTCAAGCCGCACGACGTGCACGTGCCGTGTTCGCTGGTCGACTGGATCGTGGTCGACCCGGACCAGATGCAGACCACGCAGACCTTCTACGACCCCGCCATCAGCGGTGAAATCGTCCGCCCGTCGAGCAGTTTCGAGCTGCAGCCCTTCGGGCCCGAGAAGATCATTTCGCGTCGGGCCGCCATGGAATTGGCGCACGGCAGTACCGTCAACCTCGGTTTCGGCATCTCGGCCAACGTGCCGCGAGTCCTGCTCGAAGAAGGCCAGCATGGCGCGGTGACCTGGGCCATCGAGCAGGGGGCGGTGGGCGGCATGCCGCTGCTCGGCTTCGCGTTCGGTTGTGCTTCGAATGCCGACGCCATCATGGCTGCGCCGAGCCAGTTCACCTACTTCCAGGGTGGCGGGTTTGACGCCGCGCTGCTCTCGTTCATGCAGGTCGATTGCGATGGAAGCGTCAATGTGTCCAAGCTCAGCGGCAAGCCCTACCTCACCGCAGGCTGCGGGGGCTTCGTCGACATCACCGCGCACGCGCGCCGGATCATCTTCGGCGGCTTCTTCACCGCCGGTGCGCAACTGGCCATCAAAGACGGCCGGCTCAGCATCGTGAAAGAAGGTCGCACACGCAAGTTCGTGTCCACCGCCGAGCACATCACCTTCAGCGGCCGCATCGGGCGCGAGCGTGGCCAGCGGGTCACCTACGTCACCGAGCGCTGCGTGATCGAAATGGCGGCGAACGGCCTGGTGGTCACCGAGATTGCCCCGGGCATCGACCTGCAAAGAGATGTACTCGATCAATCAGACATCGCCCTGCAAGTGTCGCCCGACCTGCGCCAGATGAACGCCGCGCTGTTCCACCCCGAGCCCTTCGGCTTGCGGCTGCACCCGGCCGCGCAACGCGGCGCCCGTGCAGCAGGCTTCACGGCAA
>JANNBF010000188.1:0-6757 GCA_031385155.1 Rhizobacter sp. | reverse complement strand
AAGACCTGCGATGAGCTTGTGCGCCTGCCGATGGCCGGTGCGGTCGAGAGCCTGAACGTGTCTGTGGCCAGTGGTGTGTGCCTTTACGAAGCGGTGCGCCAGCGCATCAAGTCGGGCGCTGCCTGACGCCACAGCCTGACCCAACAAAGGGAGCCGATATGCCCGTGATCGATGTGACCCACCCGCTCGTCAAGCACAAGGTCGGCCTGCTGCGCGAAGACGCCATCTCGACGAAGAAATTCCGTGAGCTGACGAACGAGCTGGCGCGCCTTCTGGCCTATGAAGCCACCGCCGACTTCCCGCTCGAGAAGACCACCATCGCCTGCTGGAGCGGGCCGACCGAGATCGACCAGATCAGCGGCAAGAAGGTCACCGTCGTGCCCATCCTTCGCGCGGGCCTGGGCATGCTCGACGGCGTGCTCGACATGATCCCGAGTGCCAAGGTCAGCGTGGTGGGCCTGAGCCGCAACCACGAGACGCTGCAGCCCGAGAACTACTTCGAGAAGTTCGTCGGCCAGCTCGACGAGCGCACTGCACTCATCATCGACCCGATGCTCGCCACCGCCGGCTCGATGATCGCCACCGTGAGCCTGCTGAAGGCACGCGGCTGCAAGGACATACGCGCGCTCGTGCTGGTGGCCGCGCCCGAAGGCGTGGCCGCGCTCGATGCGGCGCACCCCGATGTGCGCTGCTGGACGGCGGCCATCGACAGCCACCTGAACGAGGTCGGCTACATCATCCCCGGCCTGGGCGACGCGGGCGACAAGATCTTCGGCACGCGGTAGGTCGGCGGGCGTACATCCTTTTACCCATCTTCACGCGCCAGACTTGTGCGTGACACGGCCAGGTTCTAACCTTCGCGGCATGAAGCCGACCCTGACCACCCGACGCCCGTTCCGCCTTTGGATGACCGGCAGTTTTGCGGTCGTGATGGCGGCCCTGATCCCGCTGCGTGAAGTGGGGGCCGAAGAGCGGTCGACCACACTGCGCGTGCTCCGGCACAGCCGCTTCGATGTGCTCGAGACGCTGCAGCGCATCGAGTACGCCGCGCGCGGGCAGGGCTTGAGCGTGCTGGTGCGCGTCGGCGGTGAGCGGCCGGTAATCGTGCTGGCCTCCAAGATGGGCGGCACGCCGGTCGTCATGCAGGACGCCGATTCGCAACCCGACGTGCCGTTGAGCGTGCTGGTGCGCGCCGCCAGCGAAGGCGGTGCCGATGTGCTGATCGCGACCGACGTTCAACGCTGGTCGGGGCTCCCGTCGGCGGCGGCCGACGACCTGGCGGCGCTGCCCGGTCTGGTCGAGCGCGCGCTGCTTTAGACCCAGCCCAGCGCCCCGACCACCGCGCCCAGGCCGACCAGCCACATAGGGCTGAGCCGGGTGCGCAGCATCACCACCAGGGTGATGGCGATCAATGCCAGGGCCCCGACGCGGTGGCTTGCCTCGCCGATGTAGGGCAGGGCCAGCACCCAGCCGGTCGACAGCAACAGGCCGAGTGTGATCGGCACCATGCCCGCCTTGAACGCGCGCACGCCGACCGACGCTTGCCGTTGTTCGCCCCAACGCGTGGCCCACAGCGAGAGCACGGTGGACGGCAGCAGGCAACCGCTCATCGTGGCGATCACGCCGAGCGGGCCGGCCACGTTCCAGCCCAGCACCGCCACGAAGAGCACGTTCGGCCCGGGCGCTGCCTGCGCGATGGCGATGGACGAGCTGAACTGCGCATCGGTGAGCCAATGCTGTTCGACCACGAGATAGCGCTGCATGTCCGGTGCCGTGCTGATGGCGCCACCCACGGCCAGCAGGCTCAGCATGAAGAAGTGCGTGAACAGGCCCAGCAAGCCGGCGGCGCCGATGTCGGGTGCCATCACTGCACCACCACAGCTGACCGGTCAGCCATCACCGCAGCCGCCGCCACGCCATGGCGACGCACACGGCGCCTCCGCCTGCCACCACCCACACCAGCGGCCAACGCAGCCAGGCGATGGCGGCCACCGTCAGGCCGGCAAATGCCAGCCCGAGCGGGCGGCCCATCGGGTTGTCGCGCAGGGTGGTCGAAAGCTTCAAGGCGGTCGAGATCACCAGGCCGGCGGCCACCGCCGCCATGCCGCGCAGCGCGCCACTGACGACCGGCACGTCGGCGAACTGGCCGTACAGGGCGGTGAGCGCAAGCACGATGATCATCGGCACCACCAGCAGCCCGGCCATCGCCGCGAACGCGCCGCGCAGGCCGAAGTGGCCGTCGCCGAACATCAGCGCCAGGTTCACGATGTTCGGGCCGGGCAAGACCTGGCTCAGCGCCAGCATCTCGACGAATTGCTGCTTCGTCAGCCAGCGCCGGCGCTCGACGAGTTCCGTCTGCGCCACGGGCAGCACGCCGCCGAAGCCTTGCAGCGCGAGCTTGTTGAACGCGGTGAACAGCTCGCGTGGCGAGGTGGGCGCGATGGTCTCGGCGGCGGCACTGGCCGCGGTTGCCGGGTGCACATCGGCCGTCATGCCGGCCCCTCGGCGCGCCGGCCGGCCCACAGGCTCAGGCTGATCGCGGCGATCAGCCATGCCAGGCCGAGCCAACTCAATGGCGCGTAACCCCGATGCGCGATGACCCAGCCGCCGCCTGACGCGCCGGCCGCCTGCCCGAGGTAGATGGCCGATGTGTTCAGCGCAAGCAGCGCAGGCGTGAGCGCGGGCGCGGCCAGGCTCAGCCGCGCCTGCTGCCCCGAGTTGGCGGCGAAGCAGCCCAGCGCCCACGGGATGCTCACCACCGCGAGCGCTGGCAGGCTGGTGCCGAGCGGCCACAGCAGCAGCGACAAGGCGATGAGCACCAAGGTCGACAGCACCGCCGCACCGGCGCCGACCCGGTCGATCGCACGCGTGAGCAGCACGTTGCCGATCAGGCCGAGCGCACCGAACCACACCAGCATGGCGCTCACCTGCTCGGCGCTGGCGTTCAGCACCAGCCGGTAATACGGCGCGAAGTACGAAAAGATCGTGAACTGGCCTGCGCTTTGCAGCGCGGTCACGAGCACCATCGCCATCAACGCGCGGTTCGCGAGCGCGCCGCGCCAGTCATGGGCCGACAGACCCGCCGGCTTCACGCCGTTCGGCAGCACCGCACAGACCCAGCCCGCGGCCAGCACCGACAGCGCCGCGATCGCCACGAACGCGGTGCGCCAGCCGAACGATTCACCGAGCCACGCCGTGATCGGCAGGCCCAGCACCGACGCGATCGACCAGCCGAGAAAGATGAACGTGATGTGCCGCCCGCGCTCGGCTGGCGGCGCCATGAAGGCGATGGCCGCAGCCGCTTGCGGGGTGAAGACAGCCGCCGCCAGCATGGTCGCCGCCCGCACCGGCCACAGCGCGGCATAGGTCGGCATCAGCGCGCACAGGGCGTGGCCGGCGGCGTACCAGAGAAGTGCGAGCGTGAGCAGCCGGCGCCTGTCGAAACCCGACACCCAACCTGCCAGCAGCGGTGCGCCCACGCACACGCTGATGGCCGCAATGGCCACGAGCTGCCCCGCTACCGACACCGATACGTGCAGTGAGCGCGTGATGTCGTTCAGCGTGCCCACCACGACCATGAAGCCGCAGCCGGTGACGAAGTTGCCGAACAGCAGCGCCCAGCGCACCGAGGCTCGAAGAGGTTCCTGCCTTGACGTGGGCAGTGCCACGGCGCCCACGGTCACCGGCGGGAGGCGCCCACGCTCATCGCAAGACCCGCAACGCGTCGGGGTTGACGATGTTCGTCGGCACGCCGTTGATGAAGTTCACCACGTTCTCGAACGCCTGATGGAAGTACAACTCGTAGCTGTCTTGCTCGACATAGCCGATGTGCGGCGTGCACACCGCGTTCTCGAGCCGCAGCAGCGGGTGCCCTTGCAGGATGGGCTCGCTCTCGAACACGTCGACCGCCGCCATGCCGGGGCGGCCGCGGTTCAACGCCGAGACCAGCGCGTTCTCTTCGATCAGCTCGGCACGCGATGTGTTCACGAGCAGCGCCGTCGGCTTCATGCGCGAAAGCGCTTCGAGCTTGACGACGCCGCGTGTGCTGTCGTGAAGGCGCAGGTGCAGCGAGAGCACGTCGCAGGCCTCGAAGAACGCCTCGCAGCTGGGTGCTGCAACCAGCCCGTCTTGAACCGCCTTGCTGCGCGCCGAGTCGCTGCCCCACACCGTCACGTGCATGCCGAAAGCGCGGCCGTAGCCGGCGACCAGCTGGCCGATCTTGCCGTAGCCCCAGATGCCCAGCGTCTTGCCCTTCAGCACATTGCCGAGGCCGAAGTTCGGCGGCATCGACGCGGCTTTCAGGCCCGACTGCTGCCACGCACCGTGCTTGAGGTTGCCGATGTACTGCGGCAGCCGGCGCATCGCGGCCATGATCAGCGCCCAGGTCAACTCGGCCGGCGCCACCGGCGAGCCCACGCCTTCGGCCACGGCGATGCCCATGCGCGTGCAGGTGTCCAGGTCGATGTGCGAGCCCACCTTGCCGGTCTGCGAGATCAGCTTGAGGCGGGGCAGCTTCTCCAGCAGCGCCTTGGGGAACTGCGTGCGCTCGCGGATCAGTACCAGGACTTCGGCGTCGCGCAGCCGCACTGACAACTGGCCGATGCCTTTCACGGTGTTGGTGAAGACCTTGGCATTGAGCGACTCGAGCACGCTGGCGCATTTGAGCTTGCGCACTGCGTCTTGGTAGTCGTCGAGGATGATGATGTTCACGGCAGCAGGCGGCAAGGGTCGGCACAGTGTTGAAGGCAGGCGGCGATTGTGCACGCGCATGCTGTCGCGAGTAGCATGCCGGCCACCCTTCAACGGAGAGTTCTTCATGACCATCACACTGCATTCGGCCACCGTGCCGGTGTTCATCCGCATGCTCGGCAACCTGGCCGGCTGGCTGGACAAGGCCGAGGCCCACGCCGTGGCCAAGAAGTTCGACAGCGCGGTCTACATGGGTTTGCGGCTCGCGCCCGACATGCTGCCGTTCAGCAAGCAGGTGCAGATCGCGTGCGATGCGGCCAAGTTCGCCGTCTCGCGCGTGGCCGGCGTCGAGGCGCCGAAGTTCGACGACACCGAAGCCAGCCTCGCCGACCTGCAAGAGCGCATCCGCAAGACCGCAGCGTTCATCGAGTCAGTGCCGGCTGCACAGATCGACGGCTGCGAAGACAAGGACGTGGTCGTGCCGCGCCGCGATGGCTCGATGACGCTGAAGGGCGAGGCCTACCTGAAGCACTTCGCAACACCGAACTTCTACTTCCACATCACCACCGCGTATGCGCTGCTGCGCCACAACGGCGTGGAACTCGGCAAGGGCGACTTCCTGGGCGCGCCCAAGTCGTAGCGGTAGAAGGCGGCAGCAAACCGTGATGGCGGCGCCGAGCGGCGCCACCCACGGCAGAGTCGCCGGACTCGTCAGGCCAGCGTCGTCGGCCCGAACAGGCTGTCGAGGTCGCGCTGCGGATCGCGCTGATGCTGCGCGGTGCGCGGGTGGCCAGGCTCCAGCGAGCACAAGATCGCCGCCCGCAAACGCCACAGTTCGGTGGTGTCGTTGGTCTGGCGAACCCGCAGCCGCAGCCGCTCGTCGATGGGGCCGGCAACGTCGGCGCCGCCAGCATGAAGCTGGTCTTCAGCTCGACGAAGGGGGCGTAAGCCCAAACTCGATTTTTTCCTTCTGACTAGGCGGGCCGCAGTGAATCAGTCTTTTTTCAGTGATCGGCTCTGGCCGGCGACATTGGTGGCGAGCCTCCGTCAGCTCACCAGGGAGACATGCTCATGTCTGGTAGCTGCGGTGCTTCGCTCATCAGGGCTGGCTGCGAATCGACGCAGCCTTGTCCCACGACGGCGGGCGGGCGTCGCCTGCGGCGAACCCACGACCGCTGCGGTGGACAAGCCGTGTTCACTGCACGACCGCTGGCGTGATGGGTTCATGCGCGAAGCGGTCATCACGCCCGTTCCTCGGGATCGCGCAGCGACGCCCCCTTGAGGTCGACGCGTTGCGCCCGATGGACGATGCAGTCGAGGATTGGGAGAAACGCCAACTGATCTCTTGATTGGAAACGTGTCTCAGCTGGCTCACGCCATGGGCTAGCGACTCGGTAGCGTGGGGTCTTCTCATGATGGAGCGAGCCCCATGTCCTTCGACCCAATCCAGTTCCAGCACGTCATGTCGATACCCGAATTCATGGGCAGCTTTGGCACGGAGGCGCAGTGTGCGCAGGCGGTCAAGTGCGCGCGTTGGCCGGGCGGGTTTCGTTGCCCGCGCTGCGACTGGGCTGAGCACTATGTGGTGGGGCACGGCGCCCGCAAGCTCTTCCAGGCAACGCCGGTCGGCATCAAACGTCGCTGACTGCGGGCAGCCTGATGGAGCACACCAAGATGCCGTTGACGACATGGTTCTTGGCCATCTACCTCATCAGCCAGGCCAAGACGGGCGTGTCGGCGCTGGCGCTCACGCGCCAATTGGGGGCGTGAGCTACCCCACCGCTTGGTTGCTGCACCACAAGATCCATCGCGCCATGGCCAGGCGCGAGAGCACGCACCGCTTGGGTGGCGCTGTGCAACTCGACGATGCCTATCTCGGCGGTGAGCGCGCTGGAGGCAAGGCCGGACGCGGCTCTGAGAACAAGGTGTGACCTTGCCCCTGTTGTCCGCACTCCATAGCCACTCGATTACGCGGCTTTGTCTTGCTGGGCCGCGTGCCAGGTTTTTTCGAACTGCATCGGGCTGATGTAGCCCAACGTGGAGTGAAGCCTGCGATGGTTGTAGAACG
>JANNBF010000114.1:0-10376 GCA_031385155.1 Rhizobacter sp. | reverse complement strand
CGCGGATGCAAGCCGCTTGTACAGCGACAGGCGGGCGTGCACGTCACCGCAATACGCGTCGGGCAGCAGCGCGGGGGCGTGCAGGTTGATTTCGGTGGTGGCCGACAGCGGGCTCAGCAGATCGGGTTCGATGCCCAGCTTGAGCGAGCGCACCGCCTCGGCCAGCATCTCGTTGTAGAGCTGGAAGCCGACCTCCATCATGTTGCCGCTCTGGTTGTCACCCAGCACCTCACCGGCACCGCGGATCTCGAGGTCGTGCATCGCGAGGTAGAAGCCCGAGCCGAGTTCTTCCATGCTCTGGATCGCCTCCAGCCGCATCGAGGCCGCCTTCGTCAAACCCTCCACGTCGGGCACCATCAGGTAGGCATACGCCTGGTGGTGCGAGCGGCCGACACGCCCGCGCAACTGGTGCAGTTGCGCGAGGCCGAACTTGTCGGCGCGGCTCATCACGATGGTGTTGGCACTCGGCACGTCGATGCCGGTCTCGATGATGGTGGAGCACAGCAGCAGGTTGAAGCGCTGGGCCACGAAGTCGCGCATCACGCGCTCGAGTTCGCGCTCGGGCATCTGGCCGTGGGCGACGGCGATGCGCGCTTCGGGCAGCAGCGCCTCCAGGGTCTCGCGGCGGTGCTGGATGGTCGCCACGTCGTTATGCAGGAAGTAGACCTGCCCGCCGCGCTTCAACTCGCGCAATACCGCCTCGCGGATCGTGCCGCTGCTTTCGCTGCGCACGAAGGTCTTGATCGCGAGGCGGCGCTGCGGCGCGGTCGCGATGACGCTCAAGTCGCGCAGGCCTTCGAGCGCCATGCCCAGCGTGCGCGGTATCGGCGTGGCGGTGAGCGTGAGCACGTCGACCTCGGCGCGCATCGCCTTGATCGCCTCCTTGTGGCGCACGCCGAAGCGGTGCTCTTCGTCGATCACGAGCAACCCGAGACGCTTGAACTTGACCTTCTCGCTGATGAGCGCGTGCGTGCCCACGACGATGTCGACCGTGCCGTCGGCCAGGCCTTCGATGGCGGCCTTCACTTCCTTCGACGACCGGAAACGCGACAGCTCGGCCACCTTGACCGGCCACTTGCCAAAGCGGTCGGAGATGTTCTGGAAGTGCTGTTCGGCAAGCAGCGTGGTCGGCGCCAGGATGGCGACCTGCTTGCCGCCGGTCACGGCCACGAACGCGGCGCGCAGCGCGACCTCGGTCTTGCCGAAGCCGACGTCACCGCACACCAGCCGGTCCATCGGTTGCGGCGAGACCATGTCCTGGATCACTGCATGAATCGCGGCCTGCTGGTCCGGCGTTTCCTCGAAGCCGAAGCTCGCGGCGAAGGCCTCGTAGTCGTGCGGCGAGTAGCGGAAGGCAAAGCCCTCGCGTGCGGCGCGGCGGGCATACAAGTTCAACAGCTCGGCGGCCGTGTCGCGCACCTGCTCGGCGGCCTTGCGCTTGGCCTTGTCCCACTGGCCGGAGCCCAGGCGGTGCAGCGGTGCCTCGTCGGCGCTCACGCCGGTGTAGCGCGCGATCAGGTGCAGTTGCGCGACCGGCACGTAGAGCGTGGCCTTGTCAGCGTACTCGAGGTGCAGGAATTCGCTGACGCCGCCGGACTCGGCGCCGAGGTCGATGCTGATGAGCCCGACGTAGCGGCCGATGCCGTGGTTCACGTGCACGACAGGGTCGCCGACCTTCAGCTCCGACAGGTCCTTGATCAGCGCGTTGACATCGCTGACCTGCTCTTGCTTGCGCCTTCTTCGCGCGGTCGGGCTGGTGGCGAAGAGTTCGGTCTCGGTGACGAACTGGATCGTCACCCCGTCGTCGGGTTCGAACCAGAAGAAGCCCTCGGCCATCGGCGCCACCGCGATGGCGAAGTGCGCGTCGCCGGCCTGGAACGCTTCGAGTGAATCGACGCTGGGCGGCTCGATGCGGCTGTCGCGCAGCAGTTCGAGCAGGCTCTCGCGCCGGCCTTCGGTCTCAGCGACGATGAGGACACGGTACTTCGTCGTGCCCACGTGCAACTGCAGCTTTTTCAGCGGCTCGGGCGCACCGCGGTCCACGCTCAGGTCGGGCAGGGCACGTGCCCAATCGCAACCGCTGCCGCGCACCGCGAGTTGCGCATGCGCGTTGCAGCGCGTGAAGAACTCGTCGGTGCCGAGGAACAGATCTTCAGGCGGCAGGATCGGCCGCTCGCGGTCGTGCTGCAGGAAGCGGTGGCGCTCGCGCGTGTCGGTCCAGAACTTCTTCAGCGCCTCGTCGACTTCGCCGTGCAGCACCAGGGCGGCGCCCTCGCCCAGGTAGTCGAAGACCGTGGCGGTGGCATCGAAGAACAGTGGCAGGTAGTACTCGATGCCGGCGGTCGCAAGGCCCGTACCGATGTCTTTGTACAGGCGCACCTTGGTCGGGTCGCCCTCCATGCGCTCGCGCCAGCGCGAACGGAAGGCGGTGCGCGCCGCCTCGTCCATCGGGAACTCGCGGCCCGGCAGCAGCCGGACCTCGGGCACCGGGTAGAGGCTGCGCTGGCTGTCGGGGTCGAAGGTGCGGATCGAGTCGACCTCGTCACCGAACAGGTCCACGCGATACGGCACGAGCGAGCCCATCGGGAACAGGTCGATCAGCCCGCCGCGCACCGCGTACTCGCCGGGGCTGACCACCTGGCTCACGTGCGTGTAGCCGGCGAGCACGAGCTGCGCCTTCAGGGCGGCTTCGTTCAGCTTCTCCTTCTGCCTGAAGTTGAAGGTGTAGGCCGCGAGGAAACTCGGCGGCGCCAGGCGCACGAGCGAGGTGGACGCGGGCATCAGCACCACGTCCACTTCACGCGTCTTTTGCGATTGAAGGATGCGCCACAGCGTGGCGAGCCGTTCCGAGATCAGGTCTTGATGCGGCGAGAAGGTGTCGTAGGGCAGCGTTTCCCAATCGGGGAACACGGCAATGCGCAGGCCCGGTGCGAAGAAGGCCAGCTCGGCTTCCAGGCGCTGCGTGTCGGCCGGCTCGGCGGTGACGATGGCCGTGAGCACACCGGCGGCGGCGCGCGCCTGCACGAAGCGCGCGAGCAGCAACGCATCGCCCGAGCCGATGGGGCGGGGCAGGGTGAAGCGCTTTCCGGGGGCGATCTGGGGCAGTTGCATGCGGCAGCGAGACAAAAAACAAGCCGCCCCGTGAGGTGCCTCCAGAGCGGAGTTCAGCGGGGCGACTGCGGGTGCCGATTATAGAATTCGCCCTTTCATGCCGCACGCTTCCGCCTCGATGGCCCCACGCCTGTTCGCCCTCGTGCCTTGTGCCGGTGTGGGCGAGCGCTCGGGCGCCGAGGGGCCGAAGCAGTACGCGCTGCTCGCCGGCCGGCCGCTCGTGGCGCACACGCTGGCGGCGCTCGCTGCAGTGCAGCGGCTCACCGCCACGCTGGTGGTGCTGAGCCTCGGCGACACGCAGTTCGAGCAGCAGGTGCCGGGCTTCGGTGGGTGGGTGGCGCGCGTCGGCGGTGGCACGCGGGCCGAGTCGGTGGCGAACGGGCTGAACGTGCTGGCCGAGCGTGGCGCGGCCGCGCACGATTGGGTGCTGGTGCACGACGCCGCACGTTGCTTGCTCCGCGCCGCATGGGTCGATGCGCTGATCGACGCATGCAGGGACGATGCCGTCGGTGGCCTGCTCGCGCTGCCGGTGGCCGATACGCTGAAGGCCGAGCGCGATGGCCGCGTCACCGCGACCATCGACCGGCGCGCGATGTGGCAGGCGCAGACGCCGCAGATGTTCCGGCTCGGCTTGCTGCGCGAGGCGCTCGCGCGTGGCACCGACGGCATCACTGACGAAGCCAGCGCGGTCGAGGCGCTGGGCCATGCACCGAAGCTCGTGGCCGCGCCGCTCGAGAACTTCAAGCTCACCTACCCGGCCGACTTCGAACTCGCCGAACAACTGTTGAAGGCCAGGGCCCGATGAACACCCGCATCAAGCCGCCCATCTGGCGCATCGGCGAAGGCTGGGACACGCATGCACTGGTCGTGGGCCGGAGGCTCGTGCTCGGGGGCGTGGAGATACCGCACACGCACGGCCTGCAAGGCCACTCCGACGCCGATGCGCTGTGCCACGCCATCACCGACGCGCTCTTCGGCGCCGCAGCGCTGGGCGACATCGGCTTTCACTTCCCCGACACCGATGCGCAGTACAAGGGCGCCGACTCCATCGCGCTGCTCGCCGAGGCGGCACGCCGGGTGCGCGCGGCCGGCTGGGTGATCGGCAATGTGGACAGCACCATCGTCGCCCAGGCGCCCAAGATGGCGCCGCACATCCTCGCGATGCGCCAGCGCGTGGCGCAGGCCATGGGTGTGGCGGTCGATCAGGTCAGCGTGAAGGCGAAGACGGCCGAAGGCATGGGGCCGGTCGGGCGGGGCGAGTCGATCGAGACGCGGGCCGTTTGCCTGCTGCAGAAGTAGCGGCGCCTACTGCAGCATCGACACGGCCAGGCCGGCCAGCGCGCACGCACCGAGCAGCGGCATGACGCCGACCTTGAAGCGAAACAGCGCGACGCCGGCACCGAGCGCGATGAGCGCCGACACCGCATCGAAGCGCCCACCGAACCCTTGCGGCCACAGCAGGTGGTAGGCGAAGAACAGCGCCAGGTTCAGGATCACGCCGACGACGGCCGCCGTGATGGCGGCCAGTGGCGCGGTGAACTTCAACTGCCCGTGCGTCGCCTCGACCACGGGCCCGCCGGCCAGGATGAACACGAACGACGGCAGGAAGGTGAAGAAGGTGACCACGCTCGCCGCGAGCGCCGCGCCGAGGAACAGCGCGTCCGGCCCGAGCACCTGCCGCGTCCAGCCGGCGACGAAACCGACGAAGGCCACCACCATGATGAGCGGGCCGGGCGTCGTTTCGCCGAGCGCCAGGCCGTCCATCATCTGTGCGGCGCTCAGCCACTGGTGCTGTTCGACCGCGCCCTGGAACACATACGGCAGCACCGCGTAAGCCCCGCCGAAGGTCAACAGCGCGGCCTTCGTGAAGAACCAGCCGAGCTGCGTGAGCGTGCCTTGCATGCCGTTGATCGCGACCAGCAGGCCCATCGCTGCGGCCCACAGCGCCAGGCCGACGAGCAGCACGCGCGCGAGCCGGCCGCGCGTGAAGCGCGCGTGCGCCGGGGTTGGCGTGGTGTCGTCGATCAGCGCCGGGCCATAGTGCTTCTGCGCCGCGCCGTGGCCGCCACCGGGTGCGAACACCGCCGGCGCGAAGCGGCTGCCCGCGATGCCGATCAAGGCTGCTGCGAGCACGATCAGCGGGAAGGGCAGGTTCAGCGCAAAGATCGCCACGAAGGCGCCGGCCGCAATCGCCCACATCCAACGGTTCTTGAGTGCCCGCCCACCGATGCGGTGTGCCGCGTGCAGCACGATGGCGGTGACCGCCGGCTTCAAGCCGAAGAAGATGCCCGCCACCCACGCCACCTGGCCGAACGTGAGGTAGACCCAGGTGAGGCCGATGAGGATGAACAAGGACGGCAGCACGAACAGCGCGCCCGCCATCACGCCGCCCCAGGTGCGGTGCATCAACCAGCCGATGTAGGTGGCGAGCTGCTGCGCCTCGGGCCCCGGCAGCACCATGCAGTAGTTCAGTGCATGCAGGAAGCGCTGCTCCGAGATCCAGCGCTTCTGCTCGACCAGCTCGGTGTGCAGAACAGCGATCTGCCCCGCCGGCCCGCCGAAGCTGATGAAGCCCAGCCGCAGCCAATACCAGAAGGCTTCGCGGAACGTGACCGGCGCGGGGCATGCCGGCGCAGCGTTGGTTGCATCGCTCATCGGGGCATCGCTCATCGGGGCGTCAGTCTTCGCGGCATCACTTTTCGTGGCATCACTTTTCATGGCATCACTCACGGCGCCTTCTTCAACCGGATGTGCGCGAGCAAGCCACCGTCCACCGCGTTCGTCAGCTCGAAGGTGCCGCCCATGCGCTGCACCGCTTTCTCGACGATGGCCAGGCCCAGGCCGGCACCGGTGGCTGCGGTGCGCGCGGCGTCGCCGCGAAAGAACGGCGTGGTCAATTGCGCCAGCTTCTTGGGGTCGGCACCGGGGCCGTGGTCGCGCACGCTCAAGATCACCCACGGCCCGGTACGCGCGTAGCTCACCAGCACACGGGCGATGCCGGTGTCGTTGCTGCGGCCGTAGCGGCGCGCGTTCTCGAACAGGTTCTGCAGCACGCGGCCGAGTTCGGTGTCGTCGGCCATCACCTTGGTGTCGATCGCCACGCGCGAGGTGATGCGGATCTGGCTCGTGTCGCGGAACGCCGCCATCTCGCGGTCGACCACGCTGCTCAGGTGCACCGACGTCAGCTTGCTTTCGCCGGGGCGCGCATAGTCCATGAACTTGTCGATGATCGCGTCGAGCTGCGTGATGTCGAGCGCCATGTTCTGCTTGGCTTCTTCGTCCTGAACGCTCATCTCGGCCTCAAGTCGCAAACGGGCCAATGGTGTGCGCAGGTCGTGCGAGATGCCGGCGAGCATCACCGCGCGGTCCTGCTCGACCTTCGCCAACTCGCGCGCCATGCGGTTGAAGCCCATGTTGACCTGGCGGATCTCGTTCGTCAGCGTGTTCTCGTCGAGCACCGAATCGAACTCGCCTTCGCGGATGCGGCTGGCGGCGAAGCTCAGCTCTTTCAGGGGCTGGTTGATGAGCCGTGCAATCGCCGCCGAGCCCGCCATCGTGGCCAGCAGCGCGATGCTGACCCACAGCGTCAGCGTGCTCCATGCCATCGGCCCCGGGGTGGCCGCGTCGGCCTGCAGCCAGTACGGGTCTTTCTCGATCGTGAAGCCGATCCACAGGCCCGGCGTGCCGTTCACGGTGCTGGCCACGATGGTGTCGGCACCCAGCCGTTGGCGCAGGTCGTTGCTGATGGCGCGCGCGCTGCGGTCGGCGTCGTACGGCTCCCACTTGTCGGCGGGCTCGCGCGGCGCGAGCTTGAGCGACTCCTGCGCCGAGATGCCCTTGACCAGTGCGATGCGGTTGATGCCGTCGCTTGCGAGCAGCGCGGCGCGGGCGATCTTCACGAGGCTTGCGATCTGCTGCGCCGCCTGCGTGGCGCGCGGCTCGAACTCGAGCGCGCGGAAGGTTTGTGTCCAGGCAAACACGCCGCAGGCCAGCAGCAGCGCGAGCAGGAAGAACGTGCGCCAGAACAGGCTGAGCGCGACTTGTTTACGGGCCATCGGTGAGTGGCCGCCTGACATGGCGGGCCGGGGAATCTACCAGACGGCCGCCGACGCTCGCGGGCTCAGGTCAGGGTGCGCCGTCCGGAACGAACACATAGCCCACGCCCCAGACCGTCTGGATGTAGCGCGGCTGGGCCGGGTCGGGCTCGATCATCTTGCGCAGGCGCGAGATCTGCACGTCCAGGCTGCGGTCGAAGGGCTCGAACTCGCGGCCGCGCGCAAGCTGCGCGAGCTTGTCGCGCGACAGCGGCTGGCGCGGGTGGCGCACCAGCGCCTTTAGCATCGAGAACTCGCCGGTGGTCAGCGCGATCTGGTCGCCTTCCTTGCTCAGGCGGCGCAGCGCCAGGTCGAACTCGAACGGGCCGAAGGTCACGGTCTGCGCGTCGAGCGCAGGGGCGCCCGGGGCTTCGAGGGTGGGCCGGCGGCGCAGCACGGCGTGAATGCGCGCGAGCAGTTCGCGCGGGTTGAAAGGCTTGGGCAGATAGTCGTCCGCGCCCACCTCCAGGCCGACGATGCGATCCACGTCTTCAACCTTGGCGGTGAGCATGATGATCGGCGTCAGGTCGTTCGCGGCGCGCAGGCGCCGGCAGATCGACAGGCCGTCTTCGCCTGGCAGCATCAGGTCGAGCACGATCAGGTGCACGGTCTCGCGGGTGAGCAGCCGGTTCAGCGCCTTCGCGTCTTCGGCCAGCAGCACCTCGAAGCCCTCTTGCGTCAGGTAGCGGCGCAGCAGGTCGCGGATGCGGGCATCATCATCGACAACGACGATGCGGTCGGGGCGCTGGTTGGCGGCTGTGGTCATGCAGAAGACTCCAAATTTGTAACAGCGGCGATTTTGCGCAGGTTTTCGGCGCCGATTCGGCAGACCTGACCAAAGGTTACAAATCGACCGTAACCATCTTTCATCTTTCAAGGACATCACTGATGCTCAACACCACGACCCGTTTGACAGCCGCTCTTTGCCTTGCCGCCGCCAGTGCGGCCGCCGCCTCGGCCGACTCGCCTGCGCCGCAAGGCGTGGTCATGCTCGCTGCCAGCGCCACCACCGAAGTCACGAAAGACCTGCTCACCGTCACGCTCGCCACCACGCGTGAAGGCGCCGACGCCGGCGCGGTGCAGGCGCAACTGAAGCAGGCGCTCGACGCCGCCTTGACGGAGGCCAAGAAGGCCGCCCGGCCCGGCCAGGTGGACGTGCAGACCGGCAATTTCCAGGTCTCGCCGCGCTACACGAACAAGGGCGCGACGAACGGCTGGCAAGGCAGCGCCGAACTCGTGATCGAGGGCCGCGACATACCCGCCATCGGCCAGCTCACCGGGCGCATCACGACGCTCACGATCAGCCGCGTGGCCTACAACCTGTCGCGCGAGTTGCGCGAGCGCGTCGAGGGCGAGGTGTCGGCCCAGGCCATCGCCCGCTTTCGCGCCAAGGCGGGTGACGTGGCGAAGAACTTCGGCTACGCCGGCTATGCCGTGCGCGAGGTCAGCGTGAACACGAACGAGTCATCGCCGGTGCGGCCGATGGCCATGCAGGCGAAGGCCATGTCTGCTTCATCCGACGAAGCCTTGCCGGTCGAGCCGGGCAAGGGCATGGTGGTGGTCTCGGTCAATGGCTCGGTGCAGATGACGCGGTGACTTGCCGAGGCCGGCCGCTGCCGGGCAGCGCGGCCGCCAGGTCGCTACAGTGCGATTGATGAGCACCACCGAACCGCGCCTCAAGTCCGTTCAATGCCTCAGTGCCCGCGGCCTGCACCGCATGGCGTACTGGGAGTGGGGCGACGCCGCCAACCCGCGTGTGCTGATCTGCGCGCACGGCCTGTCGCGCCAGGGCCGCGACTTCGACACGCTGGCCCGCAGCCTCAGCACCGACTACCGCGTGGTCTGCCCCGATGTGGTCGGGCGCGGCCAGTCCGACGCCTTGGCCGACCCGATGGCCTACGCCGTGCCGACCTACGTGGCCGACATGGTCACGCTCATCGCGCGGCTCGATGCGAGCACGTTGCATTGGGTCGGCACCTCCATGGGCGGGCTCATCGGCCTGGTGCTCGCGGGCTTGCCCCACTCGCCGATCCAGCGCCTCGTGCTCAATGAGATCGGGCCGACGATCCAGCCCGACGCCGTGGCGCGCATCGGCACCTACCTCGGTGTGCCGCAGCACTGGGCCACGCTCGATGAGGCGGCCGATGCCTTGCTCGCCATCTCGCAAGGCTTCGGTACGCACACGCGTGAGCAGTGGCTGGCGCTGACCCGGCCGATGCTGAAACCCGACGTCGGGCCCGACGGTGCCGCAGGCTTCAAGCTGCACTACGACATGAACATCGCCCAGCCGCTGCGCGCCATGACGGCGCAAGACGCGGCCCACGGCGAGGCCGTGCTTTGGCACAGCTTCGACCACATCACCTGCCCGACGTTGCTGCTGCGCGGCGCCGACTCCGACCTGCTCACCGCCGCCACCGCGCAGGCGATGACGCTGCGCGGTCCGAAGGCGCGTGTGGTCGAGTTCGCCGGCGTCGGCCACGCGCCCACGCTCGTCGCCGCCGATCAGGTCGATGCGGTGCGGGAGTTCCTGCTCGCGCCATGAAGACGGGCACCCCGGCTGCGCGCAACGGTGCCGCAACCATCGTCCAGCTGATCGAGGCCGACCCCGACGCCCGCGTTGACCCCACTGCGCCCGCGCCGCCCGACGAGCTGGCCCAACTCGCGCGGGCCCGCGCCTTCTCCGAGCCGCTGCTGGCCGGCGAACTGCTCGACACCGGCGAAGAAGCGCTGGCCCATGCCGACGCGGTGGCGGCCATCCTCGAAGGTATCGGTGCCGCACCGTCGATGCGCGCGGCGGCGTACCTGGTGTACGCCGGCGACTACCTGAACAAGCCCGAGGAAGTGGTCGCGAAGGCCTTCGGTGCGTCGCATGCCAGCCTGGTCGTGAACACCCGAAAGCTGGTGCAGTTGCAGCGCACGGCACGCGAGGCGCAGCTCGGGGGCGAGCAGCGCGCGCAGCAGACCGAGCGGGTGCGCAAGATGTTGCTCGCGTTCTCGCGCGACCTGCGCGTGGTGCTGCTGCGCCTGGCCTCACGGCTGCAGACGCTGCGCTTCTTCGCGGCAACCAAAGCGCCATGCCCGCGTGCGCTGGCGGCCGAGTCGTTGCAGGTGTTCGCGCCGCTCGCCAACCGGCTCGGCATCTGGCAGATCAAGTGGGAGCTCGAAGACCTG
>JANNBF010000055.1:0-42402 GCA_031385155.1 Rhizobacter sp. | reverse complement strand
GGCCTGGAGTGCCTTGGCGCTCTTGGTGCGCACGACCATGCCCTGCGTGACCGGCGTGGCGCAGGCCGGCATCGGCTTGGGCGCCTTCTCGACATCAACGAGGCACATGCGGCAGTTGGCCGCGATGCTGAGCTTCTTGTGATAGCAGAAGTGCGGGATGTAGGTGCCGGCGTTGTCGGCGGCATGCATGATCATGCTGCCCTCGAGCACCTCCACCTTCTTGCCGTCGAGTTCAATCTCAATCATGCAACAAGCCGCTGCGCGGCTCCGTCTACTCCTTCCCCCATTGGGGGAAAGCCGGGATGGGGGCGAGCCGCCACCACCTTGGAAGTCTTGTGTTCGATGAGGTAGGTGAACTCATCTCGGAAGTGTTTGATCATCGCCCGCACCGGCATCGCCGCCGCGTCACCCAGCGCGCAGATCGTGCGGCCCTGGATGTTGTCGGCCACCGAGTTCAAGAGGTCGATGTCTTCCATGCGGCCCTTGCCATCGGCAATGCGCTCGACCATGCGGAACAGCCAGCCCGTGCCCTCGCGGCAGGGAGTGCATTGCCCGCAGCTCTCGTGCATGTAGAAGTAGCTCAGGCGCAGCAGGCTGCGAACCATGCAGCGCGAATCGTCCATCACGATCACGGCGCCCGAGCCGAGCATTGAGCCGGCCTTGGCGATGGCGTCGTAGTCCATCGTCAGCTCGTTCATGATGGCTGCAGGGAGCACCGGTGACGACGAGCCGCCGGGGATCACGGCCTTGAGCTTGCGGCCGGTTCGCACACCGCCCGCCAGCTCCAACAGCTTGCTGAACGGCGTACCGAGTGGCACCTCGAAGTTGCCGGGCAGGTTCACATCACCGACGACCGAGAAGATCTTCGTGCCGCCGTTGTTCGGCTAGCCGATCTCCAGATACGGCGCGCCACCGTTGCGGATGATCCACGGCACCGCCGCGAAGGTCTCGGTGTTGTTGATCGTGGTCGGCTTGCCGTACAGGCCGTAGCTCGCCGGGAACGGCGGCTTGAAGCGCGGTTGGCCCTTCTTGCCTTCGAGCGATTCGAGCAGCGCGGTTTCTTCGCCGCAGATGTAGGCGCCAAAGCCGTGCGCGGCGTGCAGCTGAAAGCTGAAGGCTGAGCCGAGCAGGTTGTCACCCAGGTGGCCTGCCGCGCGCGCTTCCTCGAGCGCCGCTTCGAAACGGTCATAAACCTCGAAGATCTCGCCGTGGATGTAGTTGTAGCCGACCTTGATGCCCATCGCATACGCCGCGATCGCCATGCCTTCGATGACGATGTGCGGGTTGAACATCAGGATGTCGCGGTCCTTGCAGGTACCGGGCTCGCCTTCATCGGAGTTGCAGACCAGGTACTTCGCGCCCGGGTACATGCGCGGCATGAAGCTCCACTTCAAGCCGGTCGGAAAGCCGGCGCCGCCACGGCCGCGCAGGCCGGAGGCCTTGACCTCGGCAATCACCTGCTCGGCCGTCATGCCGGCGGGCGCTTCGGCGGTGCCGCCCTGCGCGAGGATCTTGCGCAGCGCTTGGTAGCCGCCACGCGCTTCGTAGTCGGCCAAGTGCCAGTTCTTGCCGTCGAGGCCGTCATAGATCTGCGCGCCGATGTGGCGGCCGTGGAAGCAGGTCTCGCTGCCCGTCGCCTGAAACTTCGAGAGGTCGAGCATCGGTTGCGTCTGGGTTTGCATCGGGATTTGCATCTGGGGTTGCATCACGCGGCAGCCTTCAGCGTGGCGACCAGTTCATCGAGCCGCGCGTTGTTCATGAAGCTCACCATCTGCCGGTCGTTCACCAGCATGACCGGCGCGTCGGCGCAGGCGCCCAGGCATTCGCTCTTCTGGACGGTGAACAGGCCGTCGGCTGTGGTGCCGCCTTCTTCGACACCGAGGCTGCGGCACAGGTGCGCGAGCGCCTCTTGCCCGTCACGCAGCTGGCACGGCAGGTTGGTGCAGACGTTGAACTTGAACTTCGCGCACGACAGCTGGTTGTACATGTTGTAGAAGGTCGTCACCTCGTGCACCGCGATGGGCGGCATACCGAGGTAGGCGGCGACCTGCTTCTCGCTCTCGGCCGAGACGAAACCCTGCTCCTGCTGCACGATGGCCAGGCACGCCATCACGGCCGACTGCGCCTGGTCAGCGGGGTACTTGGCCACTTCGTTGGCGAAGCGCGCACGGGTGGCATCAGTCAAAGCACTCATCGATCAATCTCGCCGAAAACAATGTCCATCGTGCCGATCACGGCGACCGCGTCGGCAATCATGTGGCCGCGCGCCATCTCGTCGAGCGCCGCCAGATGCGGGAAGCCGGGCGGGCGGATCTTCAACCGGTAGGGCTTGTTCGCGCCGTCGCTCACGATGTAGATGCCGAACTCGCCCTTCGGGTGTTCGACCGCCGCGTACGCCTCGCCTTCGGGCACATGGAAGCCTTCGGTGAACAACTTGAAGTGGTGGATCAGGTCTTCCATGCCCGACTTCATGTCGACCCGCGACGGCGGCGCGACCTTGTGGTTGCTCGTGATCACCGGGCCGTCGTTCGCGCGCAGCCAGGTCACGCACTGCTGGATGATGCGGTTGGCCTGGCGCATCTCTTCGATGCGCACCAGGTAGCGGTCGTAAGTGTCGCCATTCACGCCGAGCGGAATGTCGAAGTCCATGTCGGCATACACCTCGTAGGGCTGGTGCTTGCGCAAGTCCCACAGCACTCCGGAGCCACGCAGCATCGGGCCGGTGAAGCCGAGGTTCAACGCGCGCTCAGGGGTGACGACGCCGATGCCCACGGTGCGCTGCTTCCAGATGCGGTTGTCGGTGAGCAGGGTTTCGTAGTCGTCCACGCACTTCGGGAAGCGCTTGGTGAAGTCTTCGATGAAGTCGAGCATCGAGCCCTGGCGGTTCTCGTTCAGCGCGCTCATCGCCTTGGCGTTGCGGATCTTCGAGGCCTTGTACTGCGGCATCACGTCCGGCAGATCGCGGTAGACGCCGCCCGGGCGGAAGTAGGCCGCGTGCATGCGCGCGCCCGACGCCGCTTCATACATGTCGAACAGGTCTTCGCGCTCGCGGAAGCAGTAGATGAACACGTTCATCGCACCGCAGTCGAGGCCGTGCGCGCCGAGCCACATCAGGTGGTTCAGCAGGCGCGTGATCTCGCTGAACATCACGCGGATGTACTGCGCGCGCACGGGCACGTCGACGCCGAGCAGCTTCTCGATGGCCAGGCAGTAGGCGTGCTCGTTGCACATCATCGACACGTAGTCGAGCCGGTCCATGTAGGGCAGCGACTGGATGAAGGTCTTGCTTTCGGCGAGCTTCTCGGTCGCGCGGTGCAGCAGGCCGATGTGCGGATCGGCGCGCTGGATCACTTCGCCGTCCAACTCCAGCACGAGCCGCAACACGCCGTGCGCCGCCGGGTGCTGCGGGCCGAAGTTCAGCGTGTAGTTCTTGATGTCGGCCATCAGTGCAGGCCGCCGTAGTTGTCTTCGCGAATGATGCGGGGTGTGATCTCGCGCGGCTCGATGGTCACGGGTTGGTAGATCACGCGCTTTTGCTCGGCGTCGTAGCGCATTTCGACATGCCCCGAAGTCGGGAAGTCCTTGCGGAACGGGTGGCCGATGAAACCGTAGTCGGTCAGGATGCGACGCAAGTCGAGGTGGCCGTCGAAGATGATCCCGTACAGGTCGAAGGCTTCGCGCTCAAACCAGTTGACGGAACTCCACACGTCGGTGAGCGAGGCCACGACCGGAACGTCGTCATCCGGCGCGAACACCTTGAGCCGCACGCGCCAGTTCTTCGAGACCGAGAGCAAGTGCGACGCCACGCAGAAGCGCGGGCCTTCCCACGGCTGGTCTTTGTAGCTGGAATAGTCGAGGCCGCACAAGTCGATGTTCTGTTCGAACTTCAGCTCAACATGGTCACGCAAGATCAGGGCCGAGGCCAGGTAGTCGGGCGCGGCCACCGTGACCGTGATTTCGCCCCGGTCGCGCACGAGCTTCTTCAGCCGTTCGCCAAGCGTGGCTTCGAGCGCCGCCTGCAACACATCAAGTTTGCTCATGCGCGCGCGATCGTGTTCTCGCGGCGAATCTTCGCCTGCAGTTGCAGCACGCCGTACAGCAGCGCCTCGGCGGTCGGCGGGCAGCCCGGCACGTACACATCGACCGGCACGATGCGGTCGCAGCCGCGCACAACCGAGTAGCTGTAGTGGTAGTAGCCGCCGCCATTGGCGCACGAGCCCATGCTCAGCACCCAGCGCGGCTCGGCCATCTGGTCGTACACCTTGCGCAGCGCGGGCGCCATCTTGTTGCACAGCGTGCCGGCCACGATCATCAGGTCACTCTGGCGCGGGCTGGGGCGAAACAGCATGCCGAAACGGTCGATGTCGTAGCGGGCTGCGCCGGCATGCATCATCTCGACCGCACAACAGGCCAGGCCAAAGGTCATCGGCCACAGCGAGCCGGTCTTGGACCAGTTGATGAGGGTGTCGACACTGGTCGTGACAAAACCTTCCTTGAGAACGCCTTCAATGCCCATGTGAGTGCCTTGTCATTCCCAATCGAGGGCACCCTTTTTCCATTCGTAGGCAAAGCCGACGACGAGGATGCCGAGGAAAACCATCATGGCCCAGAAGCCCGACGCGCCGATCTCGCGAAGCGACACCGCCCAAGGGAAGAGGAACGCGATTTCGAGGTCGAACAAGATGAACAGGATGGCAACGAGGTAGTAGCGTACGTCGAACTTCATGCGCGCGTCTTCGAACGCTTCGAAGCCACACTCGTACGGAGAGTTCTTTGCCTTGTCGGGCCGGTTCGGGCCGAAGATGAAACCAATGACCTGGGGCACCACACCCACTGCTGCACCGATGAGGATGAACAGGATGACGGGCAGGTAAGGTTCCAGATTCATGGTCGATGCGCACCCGCTAGGGCGCACTGGGCTGGAGCAGCCCGGCCCCGGCGAACACTGCGCGGGGCCGAGCGATTGAATGGTGCCGTCGGCGAGACTCGAACTCGCACAGCTTTCGCCACTACCCCCTCAAGATAGCGTGTCTACCAATTTCACCACGACGGCGGTACACCAAAACAAGGCCCGGATTGCATGAGGTTTCGCTCACCGGGCAGCCTTAGATTCTAACCACAAAGCCCGCAGAGACAGCCCAATTCACTGCACTGCAACAAAGCCCGAATCGCCTGTGTCAGGCCGGGCTTCGAAGCGCTTTCACTTGACCGGTACAGCGCCCGCCCCAGAGGCCGCCACCGCAGGCGCGGCTGGCGCTGCCGCGGGCACCGCAGCCGGGGCAGAAACGGCTGCCGCGCTGCCCGCACCCGGCACCTGAGCGGCACCCGTCAAGGGCACGCTCGCGGCCGGCGCACTGACCGACGGCCGATCAAGAACACTGTCGGACGCAGGCCGTGAACGGTCGTTCGCAGAGTACGCCAAGGCCAGCGTGGACACGAAGAACACGGCCGCGCAAACAGCTGTCGAGCGTGACAGGAAGTTGGCGCTGCCGGTTGCGCCGAACAGGCTGCCCGATGCACCGCTGCCGAACGACGCGCCCATGTCCGCACCCTTGCCGTGCTGGATGAGCACCAAGCCGATCATCACCAGCGCCGCAACGATCTGCAGCACGACCACAAGATTCCACATCAGGTTCATCTTCTCAACTCCATGGTGCCGCGCAGGCGCGGCTCAGTATTCAGTGCGCTGCTCAGTGTGCAGCGCGGCAGATGGCGGCGAAGTCGGCGGCCTTCAATGAGGCGCCACCGATCAAGCCACCATCGATGTCGGGCTGGGCAAACAAGATGGCGGCGTTATCCGGCTTGACGCTGCCACCGTAGAGGATCTTCATGCCGCCCGCGTGTTCGCTGGCGGCCATCAATTGCGCGCGCAGCACGGCATGCACCGCCTGCGCCTGTTCGGGCGATGCCGTCTTGCCGGTGCCGATGGCCCAGACCGGCTCGTAGGCCACCACCACTTGCGAGATGCAGTGGCCCAAGGTGTGGATCACTGCCGACAACTGGCGCTTGACGACCGCTTCGGTCTGGCCGGCTTCGCGCTCGGCCAGCGTTTCGCCGACGCACACGATGGGTGTGAGGCGATGCGCCAGCGCAGCCTTGGCCTTGTCGGCCACCAGTTGGTCGCTCTCGGCGTGAAGTGCGCGGCGCTCGGAGTGGCCGGCCAGCACGTAGCGGCAGCCGAACTCGGCGAGCATCGAAGCGGACACGTCGCCGGTGTACGCGCCGACCTCGAACGGCGAACAGTCTTGCGCGCCCCAGGCGATGCTGTCGCCCTGCAGCGACAAGGCCACGTCGGCCAGGTACACGCTAGGCGCGCACACGGCGACCTCAGCCACCCACGGGCCGGCGGCCCGCAGGGCGGCCAGCAGTTCGGCGTTGGCGGCGCGGCTGCCGTTCATCTTCCAGTTGCCGACGACGAGTTGACGGCGCGGCACAGCGCTGTTCGAGTCCGCCGTCACCATGTCAACACCATCTTGCCGATGTGTTCACCCGATTCCATCAGCGCATGCGCGGCAGCCGCCTGCTCCGCAGGAAACACCTTGAAGATCACCGGTTTCACGGTGCCGGCCGCAAGCCATGGCCACACAGAACGGCGCAGCGACGCGGCAATTGCGCTCTTGAACGCGACCGGGCGGGGCCGAAGCGTCGAGCCGGTGATGAGCAGCCGGCGGCGCAGCACCAGGCCGGCGTCGATTTGTGCATCGACGCCACCTTGCACCGCGATGATCACGATGCGCCCGTCTTCGGCCAGGCACTTCAGCTCGCGGGCCACGTAGGAGCCCGCGACCATGTCGAGCACCACATCGACACCGCGCCCGTCGGTGATGCGCTTGACCTCGGCTTCGAAGTCTTGCGTGCGGTAGTTGATGGCGTGGTCGGCACCGAGCTTGACGCAGGCGGCCGCCTTGTCATCGCTGCCGGCCGTTGCGATCACGGTGGCGCCGAATGCCTTCGCGAGCTGGATCGCCGTCACGCCGATGCCGCTGGTGCCGCCCTGGATCAGCAGCGTCTCGCCGGGCTGCAGGCGCGCCCGGTCGAACACGTTCGACCAGACGGTGAAGAAGGTCTCGGGCAGGCTCGCCGCTTCGATGTCGCTGAAGCCCTTCGGCACCGGCAAGCACTGGCCGATGGGTGCCACGCAGAGTTGCGCATAGCCCCCACCCGCCACCAACGCACACACGCGGTCGCCGAGCTTGAAGCCCGCGGCCGCCAGCGCCTGCGCGTCACCCGCGTCGATGACGCCCGCCACTTCCAGCCCCGGCAGATCGGACGCGCCCGGCGGCACCGGGTACATCCCTTTGCGTTGCAACACGTCGGGCCGGTTGACACCGGCGGCCGCCACGCGAATCAGCAACTCGCCGGCACCCGCCACCGGCGCCGGGCGCTCGGTGAGTTGCAGCACCTCGGGGGCGCCGAACGTCGTGATCGCGATGGCTTTCATGGGTGCGCCTCCAGTCTGCGGATCAGCCATTCACTCGTGGTGAGCCGGCGGCTGCATCGGCTGCTGGTCGCGGTCGATCAACGCCTTCATCGACAGCTTGACACGGCCCTTCTCGTCGGTCTCGAGCACCTTGACCTTGACGATCTGGCCTTCCTTGAGGAAGTCGGTGACCTTCTCGACGCGCTGGTGCGCGATCTGGCTGATGTGCAGCAGGCCATCCTTGCCGGGCATCAGATTCACGAGCGCACCGAAGTCGAGCAACTTGACGATCGGGCCTTCGTAGATCTTGCCGACTTCGACTTCTGCGGTGATCTCGGCGATGCGCTTCTTGGCGTGCTCTGCCTTGTCGGCATCGGTCGAAGCAATGGTGATGGTGCCATCCTCGCCAATGTCGATCGTGCAGCCGGTCTCTTCGGTCAGCGCACGGATCGTGGCGCCGCCCTTGCCGATGATGTCGCGGATCTTTTCCGGGTTGATCTTCATCGTGTACAGGCGCGGTGCGAACTGCGACACCTCGGTATTCGCGGTGCCCATCGCTTCGGTCATCTTGCCCAGGATGTGCAGGCGCGCTTCCTTGGCCTGCGCCAGTGCGACCTGCATGATCTCTTTCGTGATGCCCTGGATCTTGATGTCCATTTGCAGCGCGGTGATGCCGGCGGTGGTGCCTGCGACCTTGAAGTCCATGTCGCCGAGGTGATCTTCGTCACCGAGGATGTCGGTCAGCACCGCGAAGCGCGCGCCGTCCTTGATCAGGCCCATGGCGATGCCGGCCACGTGCGCCTTCAACGGCACGCCGGCGTCCATCAGCGCCAGGCAGCCACCGCAGACTGAGGCCATCGACGACGAACCGTTCGACTCGGTGATCTCGGAGACCACGCGCATCGAATACGGGAAGTCGGCCTGGCTCGGCAGCACCGCGACGAGAGCGCGCTTGGCGAGGCGGCCATGGCCGATTTCGCGGCGCTTCGGCGTGCCCACGCGGCCGGTTTCGCCGGTGGCGAACGGGGGCATGTTGTAGTGCAGCATGAAGTGCTCGGTGAACTCACCGGCGAGTGCGTCGATGCGCTGCGCGTCGCGCGCGGTGCCGAGCGTGGCCACGGCCAGCGCCTGGGTTTCGCCCCGCGTGAACAGCGACGAGCCGTGGGCGCGCGGCAGCACGCTGTTGCGGATCTCGATCTGGCGCACGGTGCGCGTGTCACGCCCGTCGATGCGCGGCTCGCCAGAGAGGATCTGGCTGCGCACGATGTTCGCTTCGATGTCGAACAGCACGTTGTCGAGCTTGACCTTGTCGAACACTGCGCCCTCGCCTTGCAGCGACGTGGCGGTGGCCGCCGTCACCGCGCGGGTGGCGTGCGTGCGGGCTTGCTTCGAGCGGATCTGATAAGCCTCGCGCAGCGGGTTCTCAGCCAGCGCCTTGACCTTGGCGATGAAGCCTTCGTCCTTGGCGGGTGCGGCCCAGTCCCAGGCCGGCTTGCCGGCATCACGCACCAGTTCGTGGATCGCGTTGATCGCGATGTTGCTCTGCTGCTGGCCGAACACGATGCCGCCGAGCATGATCTCTTCGGACAGTTGCTGCGCTTCCGACTCGACCATCAACACGGCCACTTCGGTGCCGGCGACGATCAGGTCCATCTGCGATTGCAGCAGTTGGGTCTTGCCGGGGTTCAGCACGTATTCGCCGTTGATGTAGCCCACGCGCGCGGCGCCGATCGGGCCGTTGAACGGGATGCCCGAGATGGCGAGCGCAGCGCTCGAGCCGATCAGCGCGGCGATGTCGGCCGAGACTTCCGGGTTCAGCGACAGCACGTGCACCACGACCTGCACTTCGTTGTAGAAGCCTTCAGGGAACAGCGGGCGCAGCGGCCGGTCGATCAGGCGCGAAGTCAGCGTTTCCAGCTCGCTCGGGCGGCCTTCGCGCTTGAAGAAGCTGCCGGGGATCTTGCCGGCGGCGTAGGTCTTCTCGATGTAGTCGACCGTCAACGGGAAGAAGTCTTGCCCCGGCTTGGCGTTCTTGGCGGCCACCACGGTGGCCAGCACCACGGTGTCTTCGATGTTGACGATGACGGCGCCGCCCGATTGGCGGGCGATCTCGCCGGTTTCCAGCACAACGGTGTGCTGGCCCCATTGGAAGGTCTTGGTGACTTTGTTGAACATGCTGCTCATGCGTGTGTCTCCGTGGGTTGCAGGCACCTGCAGGCAGGTGCCGCTAGAAAAACGAAGAGCCTGTGCTGGTGAATTCCAGACAGGCTCTGTTGCTCTTGGCCGAATTACTTCCGCAGGCCCAGCTTCTGGATCAGTGCGGTATAGCGGTCAGCGTCGCGCATCTTCAGGTAGGCCAGCAGGCTCTTGCGCTGGTTGACCATCTTCAGCAGGCCACGGCGACCATGGTGGTCTTTCATGTGGGCCTTGAAGTGCGGCGTGAGGTCGTTGATGCGCGCCGTGAGGATGGCGACTTGCACTTCCGGCGACCCGGTGTCGTGCGGGGTGCGTGCATTGGCCGCGACGATCTCGGCCTTGTTGACGGTAGCGTTGGACATGACTCGTTTCCTGTTGAATGAAACCGAGCCCGCCTGCGGTCACGGGTTGCGACCCATTTGCGACCAGATGCAGGCATGCCACGGTTTCGGGTTTCCACTTGCGAGCACCAGTGAAACCGACCGGTGTCGTGCGTTGCAGTGCATTCAAAATGCACAGCCTGCGAATTATAGACGCAGGAAGCGCGCGAGGCGCTCGACCCCCTGCGTCAGCCGCTGCGGGTCACGCGACGCAAAGCACCAACGCAGCCAGCCCTCTGCCTCGTCGCCGAACGCCGCGCCCGGCGCCAGCCCCAGCCCCGCCTCGGCGACAAGGCGCTTTGCCAAGCCGAGCGAATCGTGATGGCCTTCGATGCGGAAGAAGGCGTACATGCCGCCCTCGGGCACCGCCACACCCACCCCGGGCAACGCGGCGAGTTGCGGCAGCAAGGTGCCGCGACACGCCTTCAGGCGGCCGATCAGGCCGGGCACGAACTCATCGGCACTCGCCAGCGCAGCCAGCCCGGCGCGCTGCACGAAGGTCGGTGCGCAAGACGTGTTGAACTCGATCAGCTTGCCGACTGCGCCGATCAACGCCGGCGGCACCACGAGCCACCCGAGCCGCCACCCGGTCATCAGGAAGCTCTTCGAGAAGCTGTGCGCCACGACCACGCGGTCATCGGGTTCGGTGATGTCCAGAAAGCTGGGCGCCGCAAGGCGGCCAGCTTCGGCGGAGCCAAAGCCCGGCGCGCACTCGGCGCCGCCGCCGAAATAGACGCGCTCGTACACCTCGTCGGCAACGATCCACGTGCCGGTACTGCGGCAGTGCGCCAGGATCGCTTGCTGCTCCGCGCGGGTCAGCGTCCAGCCGGTCGGGTTGTTCGGCGCGTTGACGAGAAGCACGCTAGTTGCCGGCGTGATGGCGGCCAGCAGCGCGGGAAGGTCGAGCTGCCACGCGTTGCCGCGCACCACGAGCGGCACCCGCGTGACGCGTGCGCCGAGTATCAGCGGCTGCGCGGTCAGGTTCGGCCACACCGGCACCACCGCCACGACCTCGTCGCCCGGGCCCGCCAGCGCCTGCATCGCGAGCATCAGTGCGTTGACACCCGATGAGGTGACAGCGATGCGCTCGGCGCTCACCGGCCGGTGCAGGCCAGTCGTGTAGACGGCCAGCGCCTCGCGCAGTTCGGGCAGCCCGAGGTTGTGGCTGTAGAAGGTTTCATCGGCCTGCATCGACCGCACGGCCGCGTCGCGGATGAAAGCCGGCGTGGGCTCGTCGCTTTCGCCGAACCAGAACGCCAGCACGTCGGTGCGGCCGAGGCCGGCGTTGGCCACTTCGCGAATCTTGGAGCCAGGCAGTTCGTGAATCGCTGAGCGCATGGAAACAACCTTCTTCGACGTGCCGCCAGGGGCGAAAACAAGGCCCTTGAAAACAAAAATGCCGCTCCAAATTCAGCGGCATGTTGCTGCGTTGTGCAGCGACCGAACCTGATTGTAGGAGCCCCACCATGTTTGTTCTGCCTCTTGCCCGCAGCGCCGCAACGCGCGCCAACAGCCCCCGTTTCAGCCACTCGCTGGAGCGCCTGCTCGATGCATCGTTCGAGCGTGCCGCCGTTGCTCAAACACCGGCGCCAACCGGCCGCACGCCCGCGCTCGACGTGAGCGAGACCGATACCCACTACACGCTGCAATTCGACGTGCCCGGCGTGACGCGTGAGCAGCTGAAGGTCACTGTCGAAGGCCGCCGCGTCGCCTTGGAAACCGTCGACACAACGGCCGGCACAGCGCCTGGCGCGGCACCCGCAGATACCCCCCCCGCCCCCGCAGCACCCGCCGTTCGCGAGCCGTACCGCGAGCGCAGCGCAGCTCGTTACGCCCGCACCGTGAGCCTGCCGTCCGAAGTGGATCAAGCCGCGTCGCAGGCCAAGTTCGACAACGGCGTGCTGACCTTGACGCTTGCGAAGAAGGTGCCGACCGGCGCCACGCAGATCAGCATCGGCTGACCTCGCGCGTTAGATCGCATTTCAGTCGGCGAGTCAGGCCGCCGTGCCGGCCAGCGGCCAGCGCGGAAGCACACTGAACGCGTGGTCGGTCTGAGGCGCAGCGGTGCCGCGCTGCAAACGCATCGCGGCGGCCAGCGCAATCATGGCGCCGTTGTCGGTGCACAGCACCAGCTCCGGGTAGTGCACCCGGATCTGGCGCGTTGCGCACTCGGTGTTCAAACGCTCGCGCAAACGCTCGTTCGCGCCCACACCACCGGCCACGACGATGCGCGTGAGGCCGGTCTGCCGCAGCGCCCGCAACGACTTGCGCACCAGCACGTCGGTGATCGCCTCTTGCGTTGCCGCAGCGACGTTCGCCTTGTCTTGCTCGCACACATTGGTGCCGAGTTTCATGACCTGGGTGCGCACAGAGGTCTTGAGCCCTGCGAACGAGAAGTCGAGGTTGCCGCTGTGCAGCAGCGGCCGGGGAAACGTGAACGCGTTCGCGTCACCAAAGGCGGCGAGCCGCGCCAATGCCGGACCGCCCGGGTAGCCCAGCCCCAGCAGCTTGGCCGACTTGTCGAAGGCTTCGCCGGCGGCGTCGTCGATGGTCTCGCCGAGCAGTTCATAGCAGCCCACGTCATCGACACGCATCAGCTGCGTGTGGCCGCCCGACACGAGCAATGCGACGAACGGGAACTCGGGCGCATCGGCTGACAGGAACGGCGACAGCAGATGCCCTTCGAGGTGGTGAACGCCGATCACCGGCCGCCCGAGTGCCGCCGCCAGCGAACACGCCACGCCCGCGCCGACGAGCAACGCGCCGGCCAGCCCCGGCCCGCGCGTGTAGGCCACATGGTCGATCTGCGCCAGCGACAGGCCCGCCTCGGCCAGCACCTGACGCGCCAGCGGGATGACCCGGCGGATGTGGTCACGCGAGGCCAGTTCGGGCACCACGCCACCGTAGGCCTGGTGCATGTCGATCTGGCTGTGCAGCGCGTGGGCCAGCAACTCCGGCGTGCCGGTGGCAGGCGCGCGCACCAAGGCCACGCCGGTTTCGTCGCAGGAGGATTCGATGCCCAGAACAATCATCGGCAGAGTTTAGGTGCGCCGCCGCAGGCCGCAGGCTCGTGCACTCTGCGCGGGCCGCTTCAACCAGCGGCGTCAACCCTGGGCGTCAACGCGCGTGGCTCGACCCGCCGGGAACGCTGCGCAGGTCTTGCGCCACCTTGCCGTCGTGCAGAACGATCACACGGCTGGCCGAGGCGATGGTCTCAGGCCGGTGTGCCACGATGATGCGGGTCAGCTGGAGTTGGCGGATCGCCTGGGTCACCTCGCGCTCGCGCTCCACGTCGAGCGCGCTGGTGGCCTCGTCGAGGAACAGGATTCGCGGCCGCTTGTAGAGCGCACGGGCCAGCAGCAGGCGCTGCTTCTGGCCGCCCGAGATGCTCGTGCCCATGTCCCCGATCAGCGTGTGAAAACCCATCGGCATGGCCGCAACCTCGTCGGCCACGGCGGCGATGCGCGCGCACTCTTCCACCCACTCGGTGTCGGCATGCGGGTCGAAGAAGCTGATGTTGTCGATGATCGAGCCGGCGAAGAGCTGGTCGTCCTGCATGACGGCACCGAGCATGTCGCGCCAGGCCCGCACACCGAGTTGGCGCAGCGGCACGCCGCCAATGCGGATCTCGCCGGCCTGCGGCTCGTGGATGCCGAGCATCAGCTTGAGCAGCGTCGTCTTGCCGCACCCCGACGGGCCGACGATGGCCACCGACTCACCGGGTTCGATGACGAGGTTCAGGCCGTTCAGCACATCGGGCTCGGCATCGGAATAGGCGAAGCGCAGGTCGCGCAGTTCCAGGCGCTCGGCCAGCGGCTGCGAGCGCAGTGCGCTGTCGACACTGGCTTCGGGCGGCGTGAGCACGATGTCGGCGAGGCGTTCGCCTTGCAGCTTGAGCATCTTCATCTCGACGATCTTGTCGATCAGCCCGCTGACGCGCTGCGCGAACTGCTCCTTGTAGGCGATGAACGCGAACAGCATGCCGACCGAGAACACGTGGTCCATCACCAGCAGCGCGCCGATCCAGACCATCGCGATGCGCTCCAGCCCGAACAGCAGCTTGTGCAGCACGCTGAAGCCGAGGTCGAGCTTGCGGGTGGCCACCTGCGCGTTCATCGCGTCGACCACCAGATTCATGAAGCGCGCCTGCCGGTCTTCCTGGCGGTTGAAGAGCTTGATCGATTGAACCCCGCGCAGCGACTCGAGGAAGTGGCTCGCGCGCCGCGCGTCGAAGATGATCGACTCTTCGGTCGCATCGCGCAGCGGCAAGAAGAACGCCCAGCGCAGCAGGGCGTAGGCCGCCACGCAGCCAAGCGCAATGGCCGTGAGCGTGCCGCTGTAGATGAGCATCATGCTCAGCGTCACGATCACGAGCAGGCCGTCGAGCACGACCTCGATGAAGCTGGTGGTCAAGGTCTGCTGGATCTGCTGCACCGCGCCGAAACGCGACATGACATCGCCGGTGTGGCGCCGTTCGAACCACGAGATCGGCAGCCGCATCAAGTGGGCGAACACGTTGCCGAGCCACTGCAGGTTCAGGCTCGTGGACAGGTGCAGCACCGCCCATGAGCGCACTGCGCCGGTCGCAACCGTGATGAGCATGAGCAGCCCGAACCCGATGCCGAGCGTGACCAGCAGGTCGCGGTCGACGCTGACGAGCACGCTGTCGACGACCCACTGCATGAAGAACGGTGCCAGCAGCACGAAGCCTTCGAGCGCCACCGCCAGCGCGAAGATCTGCAGCAGCGACCGCTTCAAGCCGGTAACGCGGCCGAGCAGTTGGCGCAGCGTGACCGTCTGGCGCTCGGTGCGAGGCCGGAACTCGGGCTGCGGCGTCAGTTCCAGCACGATGCCGGTGAAGTGCTCCGACACCTCGGCCACAGACATGCGCCGAACCCCATGCGCCGGGTCGTGAATGACGGCGAAGCCGCGGCGCACCTCCTTCAGCACGACGAAGTGGTTCAGGTCCCAGTGCAGCACGCAGGGCAGCGCCAGGTCTGGCAGGTGATCCATTTCGGCGCGCAGGGCACGCGAGCCGAACTGCATCTGCCCGGCCAGGCGCACCAGGTCGGCCATCGTGGTGCCTTTGAGTGACACCGAGAAGCGCCGCCTGAGGCTGGGCAAATCGCTGTTCAAGCCGTGGTGGCTTGCGACCATCGCCAGGCAGGCCAGGCCACACTCCGCCGCCTCGGTCTGCAGGATCATCGGCAGGCTCCGCCCACCGAAGCCGAGGCGCAGGTGGTCAAGCCAGCTGGCTGCGCTCACACCCTGCCTGCGATGCCGAGCACCGGCTCGAACAGCCACTCGATCAGGCGCCGGCGGTCGAGCAAGACATCGGCTTCGAGTTGCATGCCCGGCGACAGAGGTTGCGCCTCGCCATAAGCGGCCACGGTCTGGCGATCCAGCGTCACGGTGATGCGGTACAGCGGCTCCGCCCCGCCGCCGGGGGCGCCCTGCAGCGGCAGGCCCGACAACTCGCTGGCCTGCAGCGGCGCGCGCGCCACCTGGGCCACCATGCCGGACTGGTGGCCGAACTTCTGGTACGGGAAGGCTTGGTATCGCAGCTGCACCGCTTGATTCTGGCGGACGAAACCGACCGCGCTGGACGGCGCGAACAGGTGCGCCTGCAACTTGGCATCGGCCGGCAGCAGGCTCGCCATCGCGACGCCCGGGTTGACCGTCTGCCCGACCTGCGCCAGCACGCTCGTCATCACACCGTCTTGCGGCGCCAACACCACGATTCGCTGGCGCGCTTCGCTCTCGGCGCTTTGCTGGGCAAGCGCCGCAATGTCGCGTTCGACTTCGCCGCGCAGCGCGCGGGCCCTCAGCGGCAACTCGCGGCGCTGTGCCTCGACCACGCCGATCTCGCGCAGCTGCGCCGAACGCTGGCGTTCCAGCGCCTGGATCTGCGCCTTCACGCCCAGCATTTCCTCGGACTTGGCCTGCACTTGCGAGGCCGAAACGAAGTTGTCGCCCCGCAGGGATTCGAGCCTTGCCTGTGCCTGCTGCGCCAGTGTCAAGCGCTGCTGTTGGAGGTCGATCTCGGCGCCGATGGACGCCATCTCTCGGCGCATGTCATCGGCTTGGCGCCCGAGCGCGACCGACTGCGACGCATCCAGCGTGAGGCGCTCGCGAGCCGATTCTTCAAGGCTGCGCCTGCGCGCGACCAGGCTTTCCTGGACCGCCGCCTGGGTATCGCCGCGCAGCGTGGCCCGGCCGACCGCCAAGACGAAGAGCACATCGCCGCGGTGCACCGCGCGCCCTTCGCTGACCTGCGCTTCGACGACGGTCGCCACCTGCGGCGGCATCAAGCGCAGCATGCCGCGATCTGGCACGAGGTAGCCCGTGACGCGTGCCTTGCGCGTGTACTCGCCCAGCGTGAGGAACGCGGCGGTGAGCCCCGCCGCAACCAGCACGAGCAGAACCAACCACGCCAGCGACGGTGGCCGGGTCAGCCGGATGCTGCCGAGCCACTCGCGCTGGCGGCTTTCGAAGACTTCGTCTCGAAAAAGACCACGCACGTACGTGCGGCTACCAGCTTCCCTTCGGCGCCAGCGTCGGTACCGCCTCCAGCACTGGGGCCCAGCTGCCCTTCGGTGCGCCGCCCGACACGAACTTCAGTTGCGTGACCGTGAGGGCAATGGGGGCTGCAATCCGCGCGGTATGCAGTCCGGCGTTGGGCAGGGCGGCAGAGGTGTTCGGCTGGCGCTGGGTGGGCATGCTGATCTCCGGATATTGGTTGGTGGCATGCGACGCATGCGACGACCGGATTTCAACAGCGAATTGGTAGCGGCGTAACTGTCAAGTCTTACAGGGTGGGGGTTGACGTTGTGCAGAACGGCTCTGTGAAAAATTGACGGGTGAATTTCTCGCCCACGCACGTTCAACCACCCGATCAGCGAATAAGCCCGAGCCGCAATGCCTTCAGAACAGCCTGATGCTTGTTCACACAGCCCAGCTTGTGCGTGGCGTTGTTGACATGCAGCGCCGCCGTGCGCTCAGTAATACCTAGAACGTTACCGACTTCCCAGGCGGTCTTGCCTTCCATCGTCCAGCGCAAGGTTTCAAGTTCGCGCGGGGTGAGCGACGGAGCGCCCGGATTCATCGGAACCGGGGTGAAGATGCGCACCGCAGCGTCCTGCGCGTGGACGGCGAACAGTTGCAGGTCCGCCACCAGCCGGGTGATCTCCGACGACTCAAGGGGCACTGGCCGATCACGCTCGACACCCAAAATGAAGTGCCGACCTTCCGGCATGTGGAGCGCCAGGCAAATACCGTTGTTCAGGCCATACCGCGCCTGCTCTTCCCACATGTCCCCCAGGCCACTCTTCACGTAGGTGCCCTGGCCCCAGATGATCGGCACACTCTGACGCTTGCAGTGTTGCATCACCGGGTCGCGACGCCCGCTCTCGCGGCTTTCAAAGGTGTCTTTGTATTCCTGGGGGGTGTTGTCGACCGAGATGAACTCAGAGTCGGCCAGCATGTGGTCGATGACCAAGGTCGCCGACACGGTCTCGAACCCCAGCCGCTTTGAAAAGGCGATGACCTCCTGCCGGAACTCGTCCCGGCCTTGACTCGCCAACACCTCACTGAATCCGCCGTGCAGCATTCCGACTTTCAGCTTTCCCCGCGCAGGGCTTCACGGCCGCCGCGCAAAATGTGGCCCACCCTGACAAGGTTGACAGATGGCAAAACGCCTTTCGCTCGGCACACTTCAGTACGTTCAATCAATGTGTGAGGGCAGATCATCGACGCCTCAAGGATCGGCACGGCCATGACGCCTGCTTGGATAGTTTACGCATGGGCCCCTGTATTGTGGCAGGCCACTTCTGCGCCAGAACTTCATCTCGTCCACCTCGGCACGCGCGTGTTGAATTTCGGCTACGACGACTGCCCCAGCAGCGGTCAAACGTTGTGGGGCGACGACTCCGATGACCGCGCCGCCGGGGTGGCCTGGGACTGGATTGAAGTGCGCGAAGGTGTGGTGGCCATGTCCGACCCGCTCGGCATGGTGACCAACCTGCGCCTGGTTGACTCGCATGGCGAGGTCCTGACCCAGACGCAAGTGGCCGTTCATCTCAATCAGCTGGTGCACGCCCTGCCTTGGCAGTCGGAAGTCAAGCGCGCTTTGCGGGCGCCGTCCTGAATGCCGATTGCGTCACAAACGAGTCATCCATCACGACTAGGCTCAGCTGGGCCTAGGAACAACCCTCGCCGGCCGGCACGGAACCCCCTGCATCGCGCGCAAGCGCCTATCCTTCCTCCCGACGAGCTGTGGCAAAGACCTGCAGCCTTCATAACCAGAGTCGTTGCGCCATGAAAGAGTACCGGTTGTCGTCCTGGCCACAATTGCGGCCACCGTTTGACCGCATCGCGTACCGCCGCATGCTGAGCGACATGTCGCATCGCTACGTTTCCGTGGCTCAGCTCGCACTCTCCAGCGGCATCCGGCGCCAAGAGGTGCGTCAGTTCGTCGACATGCTCGGCGCGCGCGGGATCGTTCTCGAACGCGACGCGAGCCTGCCCGATTCGCTGTTCGGTTCCTTGCGCCCGCTCGGCGGGTGGCTCAAGCGCGCGCTGGCGTCGTCGCACACGGAGCGCTGACCGGCCTGCGGCCGCGCGAGGCACGCCCCCCCCCACGCCGGCCGGCTGCTGGCGTGGTCGGTCGAAGCAACGTGATGCGACTGGCGTGATTGTTGCGAGCAGCAAGCCATGTCATCTGTCGAGGCTTTGCGTATCGTGATCGTGGCGCCGGATTCCCTGGTGCTGGACCCGGCCGATCCGGCGGCTGATGTCGAAGCGCGGCGTTCCCGCGAACTGCGCATCGGGCTGCTGCAAAACGGCTGCAACATCGTTGCCGTTTTGCCGGCCGATGTGTTCCTGCCGGACCGCCTGGCTCAAATCGGGCCCGACATGATCATCGTCGACGCCGAGAGCCAGGCCCGCGACACGCTGGAGCACGTGGTCATGGCGACGCGCGACGCCCGCCGCCCCATCGTGCTGTTCACCGAAGACAACGACACCACCCACGTGCGCGATGCCATCGCGGCGGGCGTGACGGCCTATGTGGTGGCCGGGCTTGCACCAGATCGGGTCAGGCCGGTGCTCGACGTGGCCCTGGCGCGGTTCCAGCACGAAGAAAGCATGCGGCGCGAACTTGCCGATGCGCGCAGCCAGCTCTCCGAGCGCAAGGCGATCGACCGCGCCAAGGGCCTGCTGATGCAGCGCCAGGGCCTGAGCGAAGAAGCCGCGTATGCACGCCTGCGCAAGGCGGCGATGGACAAGGGTTTGAAAGTCGCCGAGGTGGCGCAGCGCATCCTCGACGTAGCCGACCTGCTGGCCTGAGGCGAGACGCAAGACGCAAGACGCAAGACGAGATACGCAACCACTTGGCACGCGCATTGCTACAAACCCTGTGAGGGTCAACGGCGACCTTCAATTCTCAAAGCGGTGCACCAAAGCAGGTGTGCCTACTCTCCGGACGACGGCGTCCCCATGAACCTGGCCTCACGGCTGGCGACGTGTGGGCGCTTTTTTGTTTTTGTACTTTGCTTTTTTGAGCCCATCCATGACCCACAGCCACCTCACCGGGACGCCCAACATGAGCCGCCGCAACCTGATCAAGGCCGCTGCCGCCACCAGCGCCGCCGGGCTCGTGCCTGGCCTGCAGACCGCCGTCTACGCACAAGGATCCGACAAGCCCGAGAAGGAGGAAGTGCGCATCGGCTTCATCCCGCTGACCGACTGTGCCTCGGTCGTGATGGCCTCGGTGCTGGGTTTCGACAAGAAGTACGGCGTGAAGATCGTGGCCACGAAAGAAGCCTCGTGGGCCGGTGTGCGCGACAAGCTCGTCAACGGCGAACTCGACATGGCGCACGTGCTCTACGGCCTGGTGTACGGCGTGCACCTCGGCATCGGCGGCCCCAAGAAAGACATGGCCGTGTTGATGACCCTCAACAACAACGGGCAGGCCATCACGCTGTCAAAGAAGCTCGCCGACAAGGGCGCGGTCGACGGCCCGAGCCTGGCCAAGCTGATGGCCGCAGACAAGCGCGAATACACCTTCGCACAGACCTTCCCGACCGGCACGCACGCGATGTGGCTGTACTACTGGATGGCCGCCGCCGGCATCAACCCGATCAAGGACGCCAAGGTCATCACCGTGCCGCCGCCGCAGATGGTGGCCAACATGCGCGTGGGCAACATGGACGGCTACTGTGTCGGCGAGCCCTGGAACCACCGCGCCATCGTCGACGGCATCGGCGTCACCGCCATCACCACGCAAGACATCTGGAAAGACCACCCCGAAAAGGTGCTCGGCACCACCGACGACTTCGTCAAGAAGTACCCGAACACGGCGCGCGCCGTGGTCATGGCCATCCTGGAAGCCGGCCGCTGGATCGATGCAGGCTTGCAGAACAAGAACAAGATGGCCGACACCATTGCGGACAAGAGCTACGTCAACACCAGCGTCGACGTCATCAACCAGCGCATTCTCGGCCGCTACCAGAACGGCATGGGCAAGACCTGGGACGACCCGAACTACATGAAGTTCTTCAACGACGGTGCGGTCAACTTCCCGTACCTCTCCGACGGCATGTGGTTCCTCACCCAGCAAAAGCGCTGGGGTTTGCTGAAGGAGCACCCGGACTACCTGGGTGTGGCGAAGCAGATCAACAAGATCGACCTCTACAAGCAGGCGGCCGCGCAACTCAAGGTCAGCGTGCCGAAAGACGTGATGCGCACCAGCAAGCTGATGGACGGCATGATCTGGGACGGCAAGGACCCGAAGAAGTACGCCGACAGCTTCGCGCTCAAGGCCTGAACCCCGAGCCCACCGGAGAACACCATGGTCAGTGCCGTCTTCCACACTTCGCTCGACACGCGCGCCGCAAGCGTGCCTGCGCCCGCCGTCATCGGCGCCCGGCCACGCGCCACTGCGGCCGTGCCGTTTGCGCCCGCCCCGCCGGCCGTGCCGCGCCGCTCGGGCTTCGACTGGCGCGGCCTGCTGCGCAAGGTGCTGCCGCCGATGGCCGGCATCGCCTTGCTGGTCGGCATCTGGGCGCTCGCCACGATCAACAGCACCACGTTCCCAACGCCGGCGGCCACGTTCGTCGAAGCCATCAAGGTGTTCTCTGACCCGTTCTACAGCAAGGGTCCGAACGACCAGGGCATCGGCTGGAACATCCTGTTCTCGCTCGAGCGTGTGGCGGTGGGCTTTGGTCTGGCGGCACTGGTGGGCATTCCGCTCGGCTTCATCATCGGCCGCTTTGAGTTTGCGAACAACATGGTGGCACCACTCATCAGCCTCCTCAAGCCGGTGTCGCCGCTGGCGTGGCTGCCGATCGGGCTGCTGGTGTTCAAGGCCGCCAACCCGGCAGCCATCTGGACCATCTTCATCTGCTCGATCTGGCCGATGGTCGTGAACACCGCCGTGGGCGTGCAGCGCGTGCCGAGCGACTACCTCAACGTGGCCCGCGTGCTGAACCTGTCGGAGTGGAAGATCGTCACCAAGATCCTGTTCCCGGCCGTGCTGCCCTACATGCTGACCGGCGTGCGGTTGAGCGTGGGCACCGCGTGGCTCGTGATCGTGGCCGCCGAGATGCTGACCGGCGGCGTGGGCATCGGCTTCTGGGTCTGGGACGAATGGAACAACCTGAACGTGAAGCACATCCTGATCGCCATCTTCGTGATCGGCGTGGTCGGCCTGCTGCTCGAATGGGCGCTGATCGCGGTCGCCAAGCGCTTCAGCTACGACGACGTCTAAGGAGCACACCAACATGAAGAACTTCATTCAAGTGCAAAACGCCGAGATGGTGTTCAACACGAAGAAGGGCCGTTTCCACGCGCTGCGCGAGATTGACCTGTCAGTCGCCAAGGGCGAGTTCGTCACGCTGATCGGCCACTCGGGCTGCGGCAAGTCGACGCTGCTCAACCTGATCGCCGGCCTCACGCTGCCCACGAGCGGCGTGCTGCTCTGTGACAACCGCGAGATCGCCGCGCCCGGCCCCGAGCGCGGCGTGGTGTTCCAGAACCACTCGCTGCTGCCGTGGCTCACCTGCTTCGAGAACGTGCACCTGGCGGTCGAGCGCGTGTTCGGCGCCACTGAAGGCGCGGCGCAGTTGCGCGCACGCACCGTTGCGGCGCTCGAACTCGTCAACATGGGGCACGCCATCACCAAACGCCCGCATGAGATCTCGGGTGGCATGAAGCAGCGCGTGGGCATCGCCCGCGCACTGGCGATGGAGCCGAAGGTACTGCTGATGGACGAGCCCTTCGGTGCACTCGACGCCCTGACCCGCGCGCACCTGCAAGACGAGTTGCTGAAGATCGTGGCGCGCACGCAGAGCACGGTCGTGATGGTCACGCACGATGTCGACGAAGCGGTGCTCCTGTCGGACCGCATCGTGATGATGACCAACGGCCCGGCCGCCACCATCGGCGAGATCCTGCACGTCGACCTGCCGCGCCCACGCAACCGCGTCGAACTGGCAGAAGACCCACACTACACCCACTTCCGCAAGGCGGTTCTCGACTTCCTATACACCCGCCACGGCCACGTCGAGAAGGCTGCATGACGTGAGCGGCGGCAAGGCCTTCATCCGCGCGATCGAAGTGTGGGTGCCCAGCACCCGGCGCAACGTGCTCGAGTTCGGCGGTGGCCTGTACGGCAGCGCCTCGCGCTTCGGCGACCTGAGCAGCGCGTGGGTCTTCCAGCATGGCGAGGGCCTGCCCGGCCAAGCGTGGGCGCAGGGGCGGCCGATCATCCTGAAGACCTTCGAAGGCTCGTATTTCCAGCGCACCGAACTCGCGCACGCCGAAGGCATCACCTGCGGCATCGCGGTGCCCATTTATGCGGGCGACTTCCTGACCTCGGTGCTGGTGATGTTCTGCGGTGACGATCAAGACCACGCCGGCGCCATCGAGCTGTGGCACAACGACCCGGCCAAGTCGAACGACTTACAGCTCGTCGATGGCTACTACGGCACCACCGCCGACACCTTCGAGTTCATGTCGCGCCGCACCAGCTTCCGGCGCGGCAGCGGCCTGCCGGGCCTGGCGTGGGAGGGCGGCGCGCCGGTGTTCTTCGAAGACCTGGGCCACTCGGCGCGCTTCCTGCGCGCCGACACCGCCGTGAAGGTCGGCATCAACCGTGGCTACGCGATCCCCTGCCCGGTGCAGGCCGCGCAGAACTACGTGATGACGTTTTTGTCGGCGCTCGGGACGCCCATCGCCGGGCGCTTCGAGCTGTGGGTACCCGACGCCGCACGCGAGCACCTGGTGTTCGAAGGCGGCTTCTGCGAAGCCATCGGCGTGTTGGGGCCGACCGCGCACCCCGCCCCGGTGGCGCGCGGCCACGGCACCATCGGCCGTGCATTCCTGACCGGTGTGCCGGCCATCTGCAGTCAGGTGGCGGCCGAGCCCGACGCGGCAGGCGCATCGGCCGCCGAGGTGGGGCTGGTGTCGTTCGCGGCCATCCCGGTGATCGCCGAGGGCCGGCTCACTGCCGTCGTGGCCTGGTACTTCTGAGCTGATCTGCGGCCGCGTTTGGCCGCCGCAGGGAGGCGCGCGCTTGCACCGCGCTCGCACCGCGTTTACTCCGCGTTTACGCGCCACGCGGCAACTTCTAGACCATTCTTGCGCGCCGCTTCCTAAGCTCCTTCCCATCGCGTTGATCGCCATTAGGGGAGCTTCATGGGACTGCTCTGGGTCGCACCCGACTCGGCCTTCAACACGGCCGTGAGCTTCGTCACCAACACCAACAGGCAGGGCTACAGCGGCGAGTCGACCATGAGCTACCTGACGCAGATACTGGTGCTCGCAGTGCAGAACTTCTTCTCGGCTGCCACCAGCAAAGGACGCTCAGTGCCCCTCTTTGGCGTGGTTGATCGTGTATTTCGGGATCTCGATCGTCACGTCTTGCTGCGCCAATATGGCCTGGCACGACAGGCGCGAGTTGGGCTCCAGGCCCCAGGCGCGGTCGAGCAGGTCTTCTTCGGTTTCGTCGATCTCGCCGAGCGACGCAAGGCCTTCGCGCACGACCACGTGACACGTGGTGCAGGCGCAGCTCAGTTCGCAGGCGTGCTCGATGTTGATGTGGTTGTCGAGCAAGGCCTCGCAGATCGACGTACCGGCGGGCGCCTGAATCTGGGTGCCTTCGGGGCAATATTCGGCGTGGGGAAGGATGCGGATGATGGGCATGGGCGCGACGTGAAATGAGGGTGTGACGTGGGTGTGGCGTGCGTGTGGTGCAGTCAGACCTGATCGATGCGCTTGCCGGATAGCGCCAGCCGAATGCCGCGGTTCATGCGCTCGGCCGCGAACGCCTCGGTGCCCTTCGCCAGCGCTTCGACAGCGGCGTCGATGCGGTGGTGATCGCTGCCTTCGCGCGCCGCCTGCATGGCGGCAAGCAGCGCGTCGATGTCGGCGATCTGTTCAGCCGTCAGCAAGTCACCGTCGGCGGTCAGCGCAGAGCGGGTGGCCAGGAACATGCGCTCCGCCTCGACGCGCGACTCGCGCAGGCTGCGCTCGACCATGTCGGCCTCAGCAGTGCTGAAGCTTTCGCTCAGCATGCGGGCGATGTCTTCGTCGGCCAGGCCGTAGCTCGGCTTCACGGTGATGGTGGCCTCGACGCCCGAGGCTTCCTCGCGCGCGCTCACGCTCAGCAGGCCGTCGGCATCGACCGTGAAGCTGACGCGCACGCGCGCCGCCCCGGCCACCATCGGCGGGATGCCGCGCAGCTCGAAACGCGCGAGCGAGCGGCAGTCGGTGACGACTTCGCGCTCGCCCTGAACGACGTGAATCGCAATCGCCGTCTGCCCGTCCTTGAAGGTCGTGAAGTCTTGCGCCCGCGCGGTCGGGATGGTGCTGTTGCGCGGGATGATGCGTTCGACGAGACCACCCATCGTTTCCAGGCCGAGCGAGAGCGCGATCACGTCGAGCAGCAGCAACTCGTCGGCACCCGCGTTGCCGGCCAGCGCATTCGCCTGGATCGCCGCGCCGAGTGCCACGACTTCGTCGGGGTTCAGGTTCGTCAGCGGCGCCTGGCCGAAGAACTCGGCCACCGCCGCCTGCACGATGGGCATTCGGGTCGAGCCGCCGACCATCACCACGCCCTGCACATCGGCCTTGTCGGTCTTGGCGTCGCGCAGCACCTTGCGCACCGCCGCGATGGTGGACTGGACCAGGCGCCGCGTCAGTGCCGTGAACTGCTCGCGCGTGACGCGCACCGAGAGTTCGCCGCCGTCGAGCGGGCACGCGACCGATGCGTGGTCGGTCGACGAGAGCTTCTCTTTCGCGGCGCGCGCAGCCACGAGCACGGCGCGCTTGTCTTGCGGCGTGCTCGCTTCCAAGCCGGCTTCGAGCAACGCCCACTCGGCCAGCGCGGCGTCGAAGTCATCACCGCCGAGCGCAGAATCACCGCCGGTGGCCACGACCTCGAACACGCCTTGCGACAGGCGCAGCAGCGAGATGTCGAAGGTGCCACCGCCGAGGTCGTACACCGCATACAAGCCTTCGGAGCCGTTCTCCAGGCCGTACGCGATGGCCGCGGCCGTGGGCTCGCTGATGAGGCGCAGCACGTTCAGGCCGGCCAGTTTGGCCGCGTCCTTCGTGGCCTGGCGCTGCGCGTCGTCGAAGTACGCGGGCACGGTGACGACGGCGCCGAACACGTCATCGTCGAAAGTATCTTCGGCGCGAAAGCGCAGCGTGGCCAGGATCTCGGCCGACACCTCGACCGGTGACTTCACACCGCCGACCGTGTTGATCTGCACCATGCCCGGCGCATCGATGAAGTCATACGGCAACTTGGCGCGCCCGGCAATGTCAGCCAGGCCGCGGCCCATGAAACGCTTGACCGACACGATGGTGTTGCGCGGGTCGGTAGCCGCCTCGGCGAGTGCTGCGGCGCCGATCTGGCGCTTGCCCTCGGGCAGGTAGCGCACGGCCGACGCCAGGATCACGCGGCCGGCATCGTCAGGCAGGCATTCGGCCACACCGTTGCGCACCGCAGCCACGAGCGAATGCGTGGTGCCGAGGTCGATGCCTACGGCAATGCGGCGTTGGTGCGGGTCGGGTGCGCCGCCGGGTTCGGAGATTTGCAGAAGGGCCATGGCGCTTATTGTCTTCGGGCTAACTGTCTTCGAGCTAACGCCCCAGCGCTTCGAGGCGCTGGTCGACGTCATGGGCAAAGCGTTCGACGAACATCAGTGCCCTGACCTGCTGCGCCGCCGCAGCGTAGTCGTGGGCCTGGTCGAGCGTGGCTTCCAGTTGCGCCAATGCCGCGCGCCGATGCTCGGCGACGGTGTCGGCCAGTTGCTCGACGGCAGGCAGGTCACGCGCATCGTCGAGCGATTCGCGCCACGCCATCTGCTGCATCAGGAAGGCCTTCGGCATCGCCGTGTTGTTCTCGGCTCCGATGGCCGCACCGTTTAACTCGCAAAGGTACGCGGCACGCTGCAGCGGGTCTTTCAGGCGCTGGTAGGCCTCATTCACGCGCACGGCCCATTGCATGGCGACGCGCTGCGCTGCGGCGCCTTCGACGGCGAAGCGGTCGGGGTGAACTTCAGCCTGCAAGGCGCGCCAGCGCGCATCGAGTGCTGCGCGGTCGATGGCGTGGCGGCGCGGTATGCAGAAGAGTTCGAAGTCGTCGCTGTCGAGTTTCATGGGTGGAAACAAAAGGGCGCGGCAATTGCCGCGCCCGTACATCCGTTGTGGCGCGAGCGCTAAACGCGGAACGACTCTCCGCAACCGCAGCGGTCCTTCTCACGCGGGTTGTGGAACTTGAAGCCTTCGTTGAGCCCGTCGCGCACGAAGTCGAGTTCGGTGCCGTCGATGTAGGGCAGGCTCTTCGGGTCGACCAGCACCTTCACGCCGTGCTCTTCGAAGACCACGTCTTCGGGCGCCAGTTCATCGGCGTATTCGAGCTTGTAGGCCAGGCCCGAGCAGCCCGTAGTCTTGACGCCCAGGCGCACACCCACGCCCTTACCGCGCTTGCCGATGTAGCGCGTCACATGGCGCGCGGCGGCTTCGGTGAGAGTGACGGCCATGGGGTCAGTGCGCCTTCGCGGCGACCGTTGCGCCTGTCTTCGCGCGGTAGTCGTCCACTGCGGCCTTGATCGCGTCTTCGGCGAGGATCGAACAGTGGATCTTCACCGGCGGCAACGCCAGCTCTTCGGCGATGTGGGTGTTCTTGATCGTCAGCGCTTCGTCGAGCGACTTGCCCTTGACCCACTCGGTCACGAGTGAGCTCGACGCAATCGCCGAGCCGCAGCCGTAGGTTTTGAACTTCGCGTCTTCGATCAGGCCCGTCACCGGGTTGACCTTGATCTGCAGCTTCATCACGTCGCCACACGCAGGCGCACCGACCATGCCGGTGCCCACCGTGTCATCACCCTTGTCGAACGAGCCCACGTTGCGTGGGTTCTCGTAATGCTCGACTACCTTTTCGCTATATGCCATGTCGTTCTCCGTGACTGCTGGGTTCAGTGGGCGGCCCACTTGATGGTGCTGATGTCGATGCCTTCCTTGTGCATGTCCCACAAGGGCGACAAGTCACGCAGTTTGGCGACGCGGTCTTTCAGTGTCGTGACCACGTAGTCGATCTCTTCGGCCGTCGTGAAACGGCCGATGGTCATGCGCAGGCTCGAAAGCGCGAGCTCGTCGCTGCGGCCGAGGGCGCGCAGCACGTAGCTCGGCTCCAGACTGGCCGATGTGCAGGCCGAGCCCGACGACACGGCGATGCCCTTGATGCCCATGATCAGCGACTCGCCTTCGACGAAGTTGAAGCTCATGTTCACGTTGTGCGGCACGCGCTGCTCGGCGTGGCCGTTCAGGTACGTCTGCTCGATGTCTTTCAAGCCGTTGATGAGGCGCTGCTGCAGCGAGCGGATGCGCTCGATCTCGGTGCCCATCTCGACCTTGGCGATGCGAAAGGCCTCGCCCATGCCGACGATCTGGTGCGTGGCCAGTGAACCCGAGCGCATGCCGCGCTCGTGGCCGCCACCGTGCATTTGGGCCTCGATGCGCACGCGGGGCTTGCGGCGAACGTAGAGCGCGCCCTGGCCCTTCGGCCCGTAGGTCTTGTGCGACGAGAAGCTCATCAGATCGACCGGCAAAGTCGCGAGGTCGATCACCACCTTGCCGGTGGCCTGGGCCGAGTCGACATGGAAGATGATGCCGCGCTCGCGGCAGAGTGCGCCGATGGTGGCGATGTCTTGAATGACGCCGATCTCGTTGTTCACGAACAGCACCGACACGAGGATGGTGTCGGGCCGGATCGCGGCCTTGAACTGCTCGATGTCGACGAGGCCGTCGGCCTGCACGTCGAGGTAAGTTGCATCGAAGCCTTGGCGTTCGAGTTCGCGCACCGTGTCGAGCACCGCCTTGTGCTCGGTCTTGAGCGTGATGATGTGCTTGCCGCGCGTCTTGTAGAACTGCGCCGCGCCCTTCAGTGCGAGGTTGATCGACTCGGTCGCACCCGACGTCCAGACGATCTCGCGCGGGTCGGCGTTCACGAGCGCGGCCACTTGTTCACGTGCTTTCTCGACTGCGGCCTCGGCCTCCCAGCCCCATGCATGGCTGCGTGACGCGGGGTTGCCGAAGTGCTCGCGCAGCCACGGGATCATGGCGTCTACGACGCGTTGGTCGACCGGCGTGGTGGCGCCGTAGTCCATGTAGACGGGGAAGTGCGGGGTCATGTCCATGGCGCGTGTCGTGATGCCGAGAAGGTGGAAGGGAAGCGACGCTGAATTGAAGCCGTCGTGCAGGGGATTACTTCGAGAAGCCGGCGCCGAAGGCGAACACCGAGTTGGGCGCAGTGATCTTGATCGGCTTGACCACCGGCTGGGTGGAAATGGCGCGCTTGACCGGGTGCTCTTCGATCGACACGCCCTTGGCGATTTGCTCGTCGACCAGTTTGCGCAGCGACACCGAGTCGAGGAACTCGATCATCTTGGAGTTCAGGCTCGCCCACAGGTCGTGCGTCATGCAACGGCCGGCGTCGTCGCCCATGCAGTTTTCCTTGCCGGCACAGCCGGTGGCGTCGATCGGCTCATCGACCGCGACGATGATGTCGGCGACCGTGATCTCCTCCGACTTGCGGCCGAGCGAATAGCCGCCGCCCGGGCCGCGCGTGCTCTCCACCAGTTCATGGCGGCGCAGCTTGCCGAACAGTTGTTCGAGGTACGAGAGGGAAATCTGCTGCCGCCCGCTGATGGCTGCCAAGGCAACCGGGCCGGTGTTCTCGCGCAGCGCGAGGTCGATCATCGCAGTGACCGCGAAGCGGCCTTTGGTGGTCAAACGCATTGAAGTTCTCCTGTAGCCTGGGTCGGCGTTGAAAGCGTGGATGACAGCTTGGTTCGCCGATTCCAGCAGGCAGTGCGAGGGATAACCCGCGCCTTAACCTGACTAGATTGGTCGAGTTTAGCCGAAGCCGACAAATTCGGTCTGGATTGCGCAGGGAAGTTCCCTCGATCAACAAGGTTTACCAAAGCGACATCAGTTCCCGGTGGGCGCCACGACAGGCGAAGAGATCGGCACCACGTTGTCGTGCACGGCGGCACCGAACGCCTGTTCGCGCAGCTGGGCAAGTTGGTCGCGCACCCGCGCCGCCTTCTCGAATTCGAGGTTGCGGGCGTGGTCGAGCATTTGCTTTTCGAGCAGCTTGATGCGTTTGCCCAGGTCTTTTTCGCTCAGCGCCTCGATGGCGGCCGACTCGTTCACCGCCTTGAGGTCGTCTTTCGCGCCGTTCGGGTTGTAGACGCCGTCGATCAGCTCCTTGACGCGCTTCTGGATGCTGCGCGGCGTGATGCCATGCGCCAGGTTGTGGGCGATCTGCTTGGTGCGGCGGCGTTCGGTTTCGTCCATCGCCTTCTTCATCGAATCGGTGATCTTGTCGGCGTACAGGATCGCGCGGCCGTTCAGGTTGCGCGCGGCCCGCCCGATGGTCTGGATCAGGCTGCGCTCGCTGCGCAAGAAGCCTTCCTTGTCGGCATCGAGGATCGCGACGAGAGACACCTCGGGAATGTCCAGCCCCTCGCGCAGCAGGTTGATGCCCACCAGCACGTCGAAGGTGCCCAGCCGCAAGTCACGCAGAATCTCGACGCGCTCGACAGTGTCGACGTCGCTGTGCAGGTAGCGCACCTTCACGCCGTTGTCGCTGAGGTAGTCGGTCAGCTGCTCGGCCATGCGTTTCGTCAGCGTGGTGATGAGCACGCGCTCGTTGATTTCGACCCGGTCGCGGATCTCCTGCAGCACGTCGTCGACCTGCGTGGTGGCGGGCCGCACCTCGACCGGCGGGTCGATCAGGCCGGTGGGCCGCACCAGCTGCTCGACCACCTGCCCGGTCGTCTGCTGCTCGTACGCGGCGGGCGTGGCCGACACGTACATCACCTGGCGCATCTTCTTCTCGAACTCCTCGAACTTCAGCGGCCGGTTGTCGAGCGCGCTCGGCAGGCGGAAGCCGAAGTCGACCAGCGTGGTCTTGCGGGCGCGGTCGCCGTTGTACATGCCGCCGAACTGCCCGATCAGCACATGGCTCTCATCCAGGAACATCAGCGCATCTGGCGCCAGGTAGTCGACCAGCGTGGACGGCGGCTCGCCCGGCGCCGCACCCGACAGGTGGCGCGTGTAGTTCTCGATGCCTTTGCAGTGGCCGACCTCCTGCAGCATCTCCAGGTCGAAGCGCGTACGCTGCTCCAGGCGCTGCGCCTCGACCAGCTTGCCCTGTCCGACCAGCTCGGCGGTGCGCGTGCGCAGCTCTTCCTTGATGGTGGCAATGGCGTCGACCACGCGCTCGCGCGGCGTCACGTAGTGGCTGCTCGGGTACACCGTGAAGCGCGGGATCTTCTGACGGATGCGGCCGGTGAGCGGGTCGAAGAGCTGCAGCGACTCGATCTCGTCATCGAACAGCTCGATGCGAATCGCCAGTTCCGAGTGCTCGGCCGGGAACACGTCGATCGTGTCGCCGCGCACGCGGAACGACCCGCGCGAGAAGTCGACCTCGTTGCGCTTGTACTGCATGCGAATCAGCTGCGCGATCACGTCGCGCTGGCCGAGCTTGTCGCGCACCCGCAGTGTCATCACCATCTGGTGATAGGCGCTCGGGTTGCCGATGCCGTAGATGGCCGACACGCTGGCCACGATCACCACGTCGCGCCGCTCCATCAGGCTCTTGGTGGCGCTCAGGCGCATCTGCTCGATGTGCTCGTTGATGGAGCTGTCTTTCTCGATGAACAGGTCGCGCTGGGGAACGTAAGCCTCGGGCTGGTAGTAGTCGTAGTAGCTGACGAAGTACTCGACCGCGTTCTTCGGGAAGAACTCGCGGAACTCGCTGTAGAGCTGCGCAGCGAGCGTCTTGTTCGGCGCGAACACGATGGCCGGGCGGCCCATCTGCGCGATCACGTTGGCCATCGTGAAGGTCTTGCCAGAACCGGTCACGCCGAGCAGCGTCTGGAAGCTGAGGCCGTCGTTCAATCCTTCGACCAGTTGGGCGATGGCCGCCGGCTGGTCACCTGCCGGGGCGTAGGGCTGGAACAGCTGGAACGGCGAGTTGGGGTAGCTGACGAACGTGCCCTCGGGCTCGGCCACTGGGGTGTCGGTCGCGGTGTCGGTCACGGTGACTTCTGAGAGCTGGGCCATGGCAGATAAAATCTCCGGGTTATCCCGCCTGCATCACGTGGCAGGCAACCGCACAGCGTAGCGGAAATGCGCAACCACTTCTCCACACAAGGACAGCCCCATGGCCTCGCTCTTCGCCGCCGTCGAATTGGCCCCGCGCGACCCCATCCTCGGCCTGAACGAACAGTTCAATGCCGACCCGAACCCGGCCAAGGTGAACCTGGGCGTCGGCGTGTACTTCGACGAGAACGGCAAGCTGCCGCTGCTGCAGTGCGTGCAGGCTGCCGAGAAAATGATGATGGAAGCGCCGAAGCCAAGGGGCTACCTGCCCATCGACGGCATCGCCGCCTACGACAAGGCCGTGCAGTCGCTCGTGTTCGGCGAGGCCAGCCCGGCCCTCGCCGCCGGCCGCATCGCCACCGTGCAAACGCTCGGCGGCACCGGCGGGCTGAAGGTGGGCGCCGACCTGCTCAAGCGCATGAACCCGAGCGCCACCGTGCTGATCAGCGACCCGAGCTGGGAGAACCACCGCGCCTTGTTCGAAAGCGCGGGCTTCACCGTGGCGCAGTACCCGTACTACGACGCCGCCAAACGCGGCATCGACTTCGACGCGATGCTGGCTGCGCTGAATGCGGCCGCCGCCGGCACCATCGTCGTGCTGCACGCCTGCTGCCACAACCCGACCGGCTACGACATCACGCTCGCGCAGTGGGGCCAGGTCATCGAAGCGGTCAAGGCGCGTGGGCTCGTGCCCTTCCTCGACATGGCCTACCAGGGCTTCGGCCACGGCATCCGGCAAGACGGCGCGGCGGTCGACCTGTTCATGCAGGCCGGGCTCGACTTCTTCGTGGCCACCAGCTTCTCGAAGAGCTTCTCGCTCTACGGTGAGCGTGTCGGCGCGCTGAGTGTGGTGTGCGCAACGAAGGACGAGGCCGCCCGCGTGCTCAGCCAGCTCAAGCGCGTGATCCGCACCAACTACTCGAACCCACCGACGCACGGCGCGCAGGTCGTCGCGCTGGTGCTCACCACGCCAGCCTTGCGCACGATGTGGGAAGGCGAACTGGCCGCCATGCGGGTGCGCATCAAGGAGATGCGCGTGGCATTGCAGAGCAAGCTCGCTGCGGCCGGCATCCAGCAGGACATGAGCTTCATCACCACCCAGCAAGGCATGTTCAGCTACTCGGGCCTGAACAAGGCGCAGATGACGCGCCTGCGCGACGAGTTCGGCATCTACGGCGTCGACTCGGGCCGCATCTGCGTGGCGGCGCTGAACCACGGCAACATCGACGCCACGGTGGCGGCCATCGCCAAAGTCGCGAACTGAGTGACATCTGCCCTGTGAACAGTGGCCGATCCGGGCTTCACAGGCGCATCGCGTCCGGCATGATGGGGGTGCAGCGGTAGAATGCTGCACTGCACCATATACGCATGGCACCGTGCCACGCGCCGATTCCTCCACCGAGCGACACGATGCTTTACCAGGTCTATGAATCCCAACGCGCGCTGCTGAGCCCGTTCGCGGAGTTCGCCAGCGCCACATCGAAGCTCTACAACCACCCGCTCTCGCCGTTCGCCCATGTGCCCAGCGCACAGCGCATCTCGGCCGGGCTCGACCTGATGCACCGGCTCTCGAAAGACTACGAGAAGCCGCAGTTCAACATCACGAACGTGGGTGTCGACGGTGTCGATGTGGCGGTGCAGGAGCAGGTGGCGATCGAGAAGCCGTTCTGCCGCCTGTTGCGCTTCAAGCGCTTCACCGACGACCTGCCCATGCTCACCCGCATGAAGGACCAGCCGACCGTGCTGGTCGTGGCGCCGCTGTCGGGCCACCACTCGACGCTGCTGCGCGAGACGGTGCGCGAGTTGCTGCGTGACCACAAGGTCTTCATCACCGACTGGACCGACGCGCGCATGGTGCCGCAGGCCGCCGGCCCGTTCCACCTGGACGACTATGTGGCCTACGTGCAGGAGTTCATCCGCCACATCGGCCCCGAGGTCAACGTGATCTCGGTATGCCAGCCCACGGTACCGGTGCTCGCAGCCATTTCGCTGCTGGCGAGCAACGGTGAATTCACGCCCCGCACCATGACGATGATGGGCGGCCCGATCGACGCCCGCAAGAGCCCGACGGCCGTGAACAACCTGGCCACGAACAAGCCGCACAGCTGGTTCGAGAACAACGTGATCTACCGCGTGCCGACCAACTACCCCGGCGCCGGCCGTGAGGTGTACCCCGGCTTCCTGCAGCACACCGGCTTCGTCGCGATGAACCCGGACCGGCACCTCTCGTCGCACTACGACTACTTCCTCGACCTGATTCGGGGTGACGACAGCAGCGCCGAGTTCCACCGCGACTTCTACGACGAGTACAACGCCGTGCTCGACATGCCGGCCGAGTACTACCTCGACACCATCAAGGTGGTGTTCCAGGACTTCTCGCTCGTCAACGGCACGTGGTTGGTCAAGGGCCAGCTGGTGCGCCCGCAAGACATCACCACCTCGTCGCTGCTGACGATCGAAGGCGAGCTCGACGATATCTCCGGCGCCGGGCAAACGCGCGCAGCGCACGGCCTGTGCACCGGCATCCCGAAGGCGCGCCAGTTCCACTACGACGTGGCGGGCGCGGGCCATTACGGCATCTTCTCCGGCCGGCGCTGGCGCGAGAAGGTGTACCCGACGGTGCGCGACTTCATCGCGAGCCATCAGCCGGCGGTGCCCCACGCCGCTGCAGACGCGCCGATGGCCAAGCTCGCGGTCAAGCCCGCAGTCAAGCCCGCAGACAAGCAAGCGGCCTCGAAGCCTGTGACGTCGAAGACCGTGGCGGCCAAGCCCGTGGCGGTCAAGCCAACGGCCGCAGCGCCCGCGCCTAAGAAGGCGAAGCCCCCAGTCGCTGCGAAGAAGGCGATTCGCCGGCGCGCTTGACGGTGTGAGTACCGCCGTGCAGGCCCTGGCCGATGCGCTGGACAGCGCGTTGCCCCAGACCCAGTGCACGCGCTGCGGCTACCCGGATTGCAGCCGCTATGCCAGCGCTATGGCGCTGGACGGCGCGCCCATCAACCAGTGCCCGCCCGGCGGCGAAGAAGGCGTGGCCCGCCTCGCACAGTTGACCGGCCGCGCGGCCGTGCCGCTGAACCCGGCCCACGGCGCCGAAGGCGTTCGCCAGCTCGCCGTGATCGACGAGGCCTGGTGCATCGGCTGCACGCTGTGCATCGATGCCTGCCCGGTCGACGCCATCGTCGGCGCGCCGAAGCTGATGCACACCGTGATCGAGGCGCACTGCACCGGCTGCGAACTGTGCATTCCGGTGTGCCCGGTCGATTGCATCGCGCTGTTGCCGGCCAGCGGCACGCGCACCGGCTGGGCCGCCTGGAGCGCAACACAGGCCCAGGCGGCGCGCGAACGCTACGCGCTGCACACGCAACGCACTCAGCGCAAGGCCGACGAAGAAGCGCAGCGTCTCGATGCCATGGCCCGCAACCGCAGCCGGCACAATCCGGCCCGATGAAAACCGAGTTCATCGCCCCGTTTTTCGCCACGCTCAAGCGCGCCAACCCGCAACCGAACACCGAGCTCGAATACACCAACGTGTTCGAGCTGCTGGCCGCCGTGCTGCTGTCGGCACAGGCCACCGACGTGGGCGTGAACAAAGCGACGCGGCGGCTGTTCGTGGCCGCCAACAGCCCGCAGAAGATGCTCGCACTCGGGCTCGACGCGGTCACAGAACACATCCGCACCATCGGCCTGTTCCGCACCAAGGCGAAGAACCTGATGCAGACCTGCCGCATCCTCGTCGAGCAGCATGGCGGCCAGGTGCCGCGCACGCGCGAGGCGCTGGAGGCTCTGCCGGGCGTGGGCCGCAAGACCGCCAACGTGGTGCTCAACGTGGCCTTCGGCGAGCCGACGATGGCGGTGGACACGCACATCTTCCGCGTCGGCAACCGCACCGGCCTGGCACCCGGCAAGAACCCGCTGGCGGTCGAGCTGAAGCTGCTCAAGCGCGTGCCGGCCGAGTACCTGGTGGATGCGCACCACTGGCTCATCCTGCATGGCCGCTACGTGTGCCAGGCGCGCCGGCCCTTGTGCGAGCAGTGTCAGGTGGCGGCTTGGTGCGACTCGGCGCCGAAGGCCCTGCGAGGCAGTGGCCCCGCGCCGAGCAGCGCGAAGAGCGGCTCAGAGGATGGCATCAACGGCCGAGGCTGACGCGCTCGCCGTAGCGCAGCGCTGCCGGCCAAGTGGCTGCGGTCGGCGACTCGCCCGGGTGCTGCTGCAACCACAGCGCCGCGCTGAGCCAGCCCGCGTGGCCGACCGCGCACACCGCTGTGCCGCCGTCATGCTCTGCGAGCAGCGCGGCGCAGCGCTGCAACAGCATCGCCACCGGCTCGCCGCCACCGGGCGCGTGGTGCATGAAGTCGTCGCACCACGCCTGCACCGGCGCGGCGCCGATGGTGGCCCAGGCGCGGCCGTCCCAGGTGCCGAAGTCGAGTTCGGCGAGGCGTTCGTCGACGCGGTGCTGCCAGCCCCAACGGGCCAGCCAGCGGCCGACTTCGGCGCCGCGCTGCAACGGTGAGGTGATGACCATGTGCGGTGCGCCCGCCAGCCGCGCCCAGCGGCGCACGCGATGCGCCAGGCGCTTGGCTTTGCGCCGGTCCACCCGCGCATCGGTGCGGCCCAGGCAGCGGCCGGCCACGGCGTGCGGCTTCGGGTGGCGCCACACCACGAGCGTCATGCGAAGCGGGCCCAGGCCAGCGCGGCCAGCAGCATCAGCAACTCGGTGATCTGCTGCGTGGCGCCGAGGCCGTCGCCGGTGCTGCCACCGAGGCGATGCTGCAGCCATGCGCCGCACGCGGCACAGCCCAGCGCAGCGGCCGCCACACCGGCCACGAACCACGCGAGCGGCAGCCCGCAGCATGCCGCGATGAGCACACCCACAACGAGAGTCGACACCCACGCAACGACCAGCCCGCCCGCCGAGATGCGCTGCGCCAGCGGCTTGGCCTTGGCATGGGCCACATCACCGGCATACGGCAGCGCGAAGATCAGCGTCGTGGCGGCAGCGCGGCTCGCGGTGTGGGCAAACAGCAGCGTGGGCAAGGCCAGCGGCACCGCAAGCGCAGACGTGAACATGAGCGAAGGCATCGACACGAGTGACGACAACGGCGCGAGCCAAGACGTGGACATCAGCGAAGACATGGACACCAAAGCGATGAGCGCCGCCGCCTTCAGGCAGAGCAACATCACCAGCGCCAGCGCGCCGTAGCTGCCGATGCGCGAGTCCTTCATGATCTCGAGCGCGCGCTCGCGGCTGACCGCGCCGCCGAGCGCGTCGAAGGTGTCGGCCAGGCCGTCTTCGTGAAAGCCGCCGGTCGCGAGCATGGTCGCGACCATCGACAAGCCCACCGCCACCGCCGGCGGCCACACCGCGCTGGCGGCCCACAACACGCCCGCGCCGACTGCGCCCACGCAGGCACCGACGAGCGGGAAATAGCGCGCGCTCTGGTTCAGCCACTCGGGCTGAAAGCCGACCCACGCCGGCACCGGCACCCGCGTGAAGAACTGCAGCGCGATCAGGAACAGGCGCAGCTCGTGGATCACGGCGTCGCCTCGTGCCGGCCTTGATATGCCACCTGCTGTTCCACCTGCTGTGCCACCTGCTGTTCCACCTGATGTGCCGCCTCGTGGGTCACCCTTCGCTGCGCGTCGACACGCCCGCGCTCGAGAAGCTCGCCATCTCGTCGAGCAGCTTCACGCTGCTCGCGATCAAGGGCCAGGCCAGCGCTGAGCCCGAGCCCTCGCCCAGGCGCAGGCCGAGCTGCAGCAGCGGCTGCGCGCCGAGGTGCGCGAGCATCAGGCCGTGGCCGGCTTCGTCGGAGCGGTGCGCGAACACGCAGGCCGCCAGCACCGCAGGCTCGATGGCCGCCGCCACCACGATGGCCGCGCCGACGATGAACCCGTCGACCACGACCAGGCGCCGCTCCTCGGCCGCCTGCAAGGCCGCGCCCACCAGCATCGCGATCTCGAAGCCGCCGAACGCGGCCAGCGCGCTCAATGGAGAACCTTCGCGCTGCCCACTCCGGTCTTCGCTCTTGGGGCGGCCCGGCGAGCTCATGGCACTCACCGCGTCGGGGTGGCGCAGCAACACCGCGCGCAGCACGCTCAGCTTGCGCGCCAGGCCGGCATCGTCGAGGCCCGTGCCGCGGCCCACGCAGTCGGCAATGTCGTGGCCAGCCAGACGCGCCAGCAGCAGCGCCGCGCTCGACGTGTTGCCGATGCCCATCTCGCCCAGCAGCACCACGTTGCCGGGCAAGCCACTGACCACCGCGCGGCCATGCGCGATGGCCTGCGCGCATTGCGCGGCGGTCATCGCGGGGCCGAGCGAGGCATCGGCCGTGCCTGGCGCGACCTTGCGATCAAGCAACTGGGCGCGCGGCGCAAACGTGTGGCGCACGCCGGCATCGACGACCGTGAGCGCCAGGCCATGCTGGCGCGCCAGCACGCTGACCGCCGCGCCGCCGGCGAGGAAGTTCTCGACCATCTGCCAGGTCACATCGCTCGGGTAGGCCGACACGCCCTGCGCCGCCAGCCCGTGGTCGGCCGCGAACACCAGCATCTGCGGCTCGCGCAGCACCGGCCGCTCGGTGCCCTGCAGCACGCCGATCTGCAAGGCCAGCGCTTCGAGCCGGCCGAGCGAGCCGCGCGGCTTGGTCTTGTCGTCGAGCAGGGCTTGCAGGCGTTGCGTGAGAGCTGCTGAAGAGGTGTCGCTGGCCGTGTCGCTGGCCGTGTCGCGGGGGGTGTCGTTCATGGTGTCGTCTCGTGGCTCGGTTTCATTGGATCAAGTCGTGCAGCACGCCGGGCTGGAAGTGCAGGTCGATGAAGTCGGCCAGGCCGTCGAACACCGCGTCGAGCGGCCGAAGCTCGGAGCCGAACAGCGCGCGCATCACGGCCGGCGATTCGAACAGGCCGTGCGCATAAGCGCCGAGCACGTTGCCGCGCTGCCAGCCGATGGCGTGACCTTCGTCGTTGTACAGCGCGGCCGTCATGCCACTGGTGCCACTGGTGCCACTGGCGCCGCCGACGCCGACCACCGCCTCGGTGCGGCCTTGCCGAATCTCATAGCCACCGAGCGTGACACTCGACAGCGCCGCCCACGGCGCAGCCAGCGCTGCGAAGCGCGCCTGCGTGCGCCGCAGCAGCTTGCTGCGCTCGAAGCGCGTCACCAGCGGCAGCAGGCCCAGGCCGTCGACCTGCGCGTGCGGCCGGCCTTCGACGCCATGCGCGTCGATCAGCGACGCTCCCAGCATCTGCAGGCCGCCACACACCCCGAGCACGCGGCCGCCGGCCTGCGCATGGCGCACCACCGCATCGGCCAGGCCGGTGCTGCGCAGCCAGGCCAGGTCGCCGGTGGTGTGCTTGGAGCCGGGCAACACCACCCAGTCGCAACCCACCACTTCGGCCGGCGTGCGCACCCAGCGCAGGCGCACCCCGGGGCATTGGCGCAGCGGCTGGAACTCGTCGAGGTTGCTGATGTGCGGGAACGCGACGATGGCGATGTGCACCGCGCCCGCCGTGTTGCGCTGGCCACTGCTGCCTTCGTCGAACACGCCGTCTTCTTCCGGCAGGCCGTGGCCGCGCCACATCGGCAACACCGCCACCGTGGGCACGCCGCAGAGCTGCTGCAACTGCTCGGGGCCGGGCGCCAGCAGGCGGGCGTCACCACGAAACCGGTTCAGCACGAAGCCGCGGATCAGCGCGCGCTCTTCCGCCGGCAGCAAGGCGTGCGTGCCGTAGAGGTGGGCGAAGGCGCCGCCCCGGTCGATGTCGGTCACCAGCAGGCACGCCGCCTGCACCTCGCGCGCGGTGCGCATGTTCACGTAATCGCTCGCGTGCAGGTTGATCTCGGCCGGCGAGCCTGCCCCCTCGATCACGACCACATCGTTCTCGGCCATCAACCCGTGCAGCGCGCTGCGCGCGAAAGGCCACAAGCGCTCGCTGCGTTCACGCCAGGCCATGGCGGTGAGTTCGCCGTGCACCTGCCCCATCACGACGACCTGGCTGTGGGTGTCGCGCTCGGGCTTGAGCAGCACCGGGTTCATGCGCACCTCGGGCTCCGCGCGCGCAGCCAAGGCCTGGAAGTACTGGGCGCTGCCGATCTCGCCCATGGCGCTGGTCCCGCCTCCCGGGCCGGGCACGACGCGCGCGTTGTTGCTCATGTTCTGCGCCTTGAACGGCGCCACCTTCAAGCCTTGGCGCGCATACCAGCGGCACAGCGCGGTGGCGAGCCAGCTCTTGCCGGCGCCACTGGTGGTGCCGAGCACCATGACCGCACGCGCGGTCATGGCAGCGCGGCCCGGAGCAACCACACGCCGCAAGCCCCGGCCATCGCCCATTGCGCTGCGACCGAAGCGGCCTGCAGCGCACACGCGGTGTGCGCCGGCGCGGGCGATGGTGCAACGGCGTTGAGCACGTACACGCCGGGCTTGCGCAGGCGCACACCGAGGCGCAGCGCCATCGCGCCCATCGGCCAACCGCCGTTCGGCGACGGGGTGCGCTGCGCCTCGGTGTGCAAAGCGCGCCATGACGCAGGCCGCAGAGCCGGCCACAACAACGCAGCCGTGATGCGCGCCGGCAGCCAGCTCAGCAGGTCATCCGCGCGAGCGGCCCACTTGCCGGCCCACTCCCACGCGCCGCGGTAGCCCCACATCGCATCCGCCGTGTTCGCGAAGCGGTAGACCACCGCGCCGGGCAGGCCCGCCACCGCATACCAGAACAGTGGCGCGACGACCGAGTCGTTCAGGTTCTCGGCCAGGGTTTCGATGGTCGTCTCGCGGACCATGTTGGCATCGAGCACATTCACGTCGCGGCTCACGAGCCGGGCGAGTTGCGCGCGCGCCGGGGCCAGGCCACCGGCCGCTGCGCGCTCGACAGCCGCGACCTCGGTCCGCAGCATCCGCCATGCGAACGTCGGCTTCAGCATGACCGCCAGCAGTGGGACCGCGACCCATGCCGGCACCGACGCGAGCGCGCTCTCGATGCCCCAGGCCGCCCCACCGAGCACCAGCACGAACAGCACCCACGCCACCGCGCCGCCGCCGAACGCCAGCGCCGGCCGCAAGGTGCACAGCCAGCGCCCGAGCGGCGCCAGCGCCAGGCCGAGCCACGCGACCGGGTGCCAGCGGTTGGCCGGCTCGCCGAAGCACGCGTCCAGCGCCCAGGCCAGCGGCAACGCGAGTGCGGCGAGCCAGGCGAAGGTCACGGAACCGCGCCCTCTTGCAGCAGCAGCGTCTGCAACACCAGCGTCGTCGGCGCCAGCGGTGGCACGGAGGCCACGACTTGCTGCGGCCCGTTGACGATGCGCAGCGCCGGTACGAAGCCCGGCGCGTCGATCACGAAGGTGTGGAACTCGCCGCCCTCGCCCACCGGGCACACGCCAGCGGGCAGGCGCGCGAGCAGCGCTGCGTCAAAGTCGGCGCCGCAGAACGACGCATCGAGCCAGCGCGTGCCCACGCAGACCAGCCTGGCGCGAATGCCGCGCGCGATCACCTCTTGCGCGAGCGCAGCGCGGGCCTCGCCCCACAGCGGGAACACCGCCACCAGGCCTGCGCGCGCGCAGGCCGGCTCCAACCAGTCGCGGTGCGCTTGCAGGTCGATGTCGCCGAACACCATGTGGGTGTGGCCAGCTTCACGCAGGCTGCGCAACGCGGCGTTGAACACGTCTGCGTACTCGCCCGGGCCGGCGAGCGCGGGCACCCAGTCGCCACCCATCGCATGCACTTGCGCGGCAATCAACGCCGGCGGCAACACGTGCGATTTACTCAGGCCGCCGGCGTCGCACATCGTCAGGAAGCTGCGCGCGTCGAGGCCGGCCTCGATGGCGCGCAGCCAGGCCAGGCACGAGTCTTTGCCGGCGCTCCAGCTGATGGCGGCGAGTGGCTTCTCGGCGGCGGCGTTCATCAATCTTCGATCCCGCGCTGCGCCGGCACACCCGCATTGAAGTGGTGCTTGACGAGCGTCATCTCGGTCACCGTGTCAGCCAGGTCGATCAGCTCCTGCGGCGCCTCGCGGCCGGTCAGCACCACGCTCACGTTCGGCGGCCGCTCGCGCAGGCAAGCGAGCACCGGCGCGAGCGGCACCCAGCCGTAGCGCAGCGGGTAGGTGATCTCGTCAAGCACGACCAGGAAGTGCGCGCCCGCGCGAATCGTCTGCTCGGCGCGCGCCCAGCCGTCGAGCGCAAGCTTCGCCGAGTGTTCGAGGTCGCGGCTCTTCCAGCTGAAGCCGTCGCCCAGCCCTTCGATGGGCAGGCCGAGCTGCTCGAACACGCGGTGCTCGCCGAAACGCGCCGTGGGCACCTTCATGAACTGGTAGATCTTGACCGGCTTGCCGCGCCCGTGCGCGCGCAGCGCCAGGCCGAACGCGGCCGTGCTCTTGCCTTTGCCGTTGCCGGTGTGAATGAGCACCAGGCCGCGACGTTCGCCGGTGGCCTTGGCGCTGCACGCGTCGAGTGGGGGTGTTTCTATGTCCATTCAGTTCTCCAGTTCAGCCACGGGAATCCAGCGCTCGCCGAGGCGTTCGATGCGCAGCGCGCCACCGAACACATCGATCAGCGCGGCATGAAGTTCGGGGTCGCCGGGCACGCCTTCGGCGCGCAGGCGGCCATCCGCCAGCACCACCAGCCGGTCGGCCAGCAACGCGAGCGACAAGTCGTGCAACACGCTCACCACCGCCGTGCTGCGCGCCGCATGGCGCCGCAACAGGCGCACCAGCGCGACCTGGTGCAAAGGGTCGAGGTGCGTG
>JANNBF010000152.1:0-3111 GCA_031385155.1 Rhizobacter sp. | reverse complement strand
GGGTACTCGTCTTGCGCGATCGACGCAGCCGCCTCCACGAGCGGCAGGCTGGCGTCGTCAGCCACGAGTGAAGCGAAGTAGTCGAGCGCGGTGGGCGTCTCGAACGACAAGGGTCCGGCCATGGAAGAAGTTTAGCTGTGGCGCATGAACTGGCGCAGCTTCAGACCGCTGGCGATCAATGCACCGAAGTACAGCAATGCAGCACCGACGAGCGACGCCACCAACCAGCCGATGCGCTGCCACGGGTGCTCGCGCAGCGCGAGCCAGTCGATGGCGTGAGCGGACCACCACAGCAGCCCGCCGAGCAGTGCCGTTGCCAGCACCACGCGCAGCGCGAACAGGCCCCAGCCCGGCAGCGGTGTGTAGCTGCCGGCGCGGCGCAGCCCGATGAAGAGCCAAGCCGCATTCACCAGTGCCGCCAGGCCGATCGACAACGCGAGGCCAGCGTGGCCCAGTCCCACGTAACGCACGAACACCAGGTTGAGCACCTGCGTGAGCACGAGCACAGCTGCCGCAATCTTGACCGGCGTGCGCACGTCTTGCCGCGCATAGAAGCCGGGCGCCAGCACCTTGACGGCGATGATGCCGAGCAGGCCGACGCCATAACCCATCAATGCCGTCATGCTCTGGTGCACGTCGTTCGCACCGAAGGCGCCGTGGTGGAACAGCACCGCCAGCATCGGCAGCGGGAACACCAGCAGCGCCACTGCGCATGGCAGCGCCAGCATCAGCACCAGGCGCAGGCCCCAGTCGAGGTGGCCGGAGTAGGCCGCGCCGTCGCCACGCGCCTGGGCGGCCGAGAGCTGCGGCACCAACACCACGCCGAGCGCCACGCCCAGCAGCGCGGTCGGGAACTCCATCAGCCTGTCCGCATATTGCAGCCACGAGACGGCGCCCACGCCCACCTGGGTGGCGATCTGCGTGTTGATGAACAGCGACACCTGCGCCACCGACACGCCCAGCAGCGCCGGCCCCATCTGCCGCAGCACACGGCCGACGCCCGGGTGGTGCCATGCCGCACGCAGTGCCTGCCAACCCAACCCGATGCGCGGCAGCCCGCCTATGCGCAGCAGCGCCGGCACCTGCACGCTGAGTTGCAGCATGCCGCCGAGCATCACGCCGACAGCCATCGCGTAGATCGGCTCGATGCCCCAGGCGCGGAACTGCGGCACCAGCCACCAGGCGGCGGCGATCACCGCAACGTTCAGCAGCACCGGCGTGGCCGCCGGTACGGCGAAGCGCTTCCAGGTGTTGAGAATGCCGGCCGACAAGGCCACCAGCGACATGAAGCCGATGTAGGGAAACATGATCCGCGTCATCACGACCGCCGCGTCAAAGCGCACGAGGCCCGAGCCCATCAACCACACCAGCACTGGCGCTGCGATCACGCCGATCACGCAGGTCGCGAGCAAGGCCCAGAACAGCACGGTGGCCACGGCGTCGATCAGCGCTCGGGTGACGACATCGCCCTCCCGTTCGCGCGTTTGGGCGAGGATGGGCACGAAGGCCTGCGAAAACGCGCCTTCGGCGAAGAGCCGGCGCAGCAGGTTCGGGATGCGGAAGGCGACGGTGTAGGCGTCCATCCACGCGCCGGCGCCGAACAGGCTGGCCTGCAGCACCTGGCTGAACAGGCCGGTGATGCGCGAAGCGAGCGTCAGCAGCGAGATCGTGGAGGCGGCCCGCAGCAGGTTCATGGGTGGGTGGCGCCAGAAGGGATGGTGCCCGAAGGGGCGGCGCGGGCGCGGGTCGGGTTCAAGGGGGCAGATTATAGGTAACACTGCGGCCGGACCCAGGCGCATTTGGCGACCGCTCCGCCACCGGTGCTATACTCGCAGGCTTCGCTCCACCCAAGTTCAACATTGAACCGCACACCCATGGCCACTTCGTCCAAAGCCAAGAAAAAGACCGTCCGCACCGCTTCGGGCCTGAAGCGCGCGCGCCAAGACGTGAAGCTGAACGCAGCCAACACGGCGCTGCGCTCGAAGTTCCGCACCGTCATCAAGAACGTGCAGAAGGCCGTTGTGGCAGGCGACAAGGCCAAGGCCACCGCGCTGTTCCAGTCGGCCCAATCGGTGATCGACGCCGTGGCCGACAAGGGCCTGTTCCACAAGAACAAGGCGGCGCGCCACAAGAGCCGCCTGTCGGTCAAGGTCAAGGCACTGGCCACACCGGCAGCCGCCTGAACCACTGCGGCGCGCTCGGCGCGCTGAATCACGAAGGGCTCGCAATGCGAGCCCTTTTGCATTTGGAGGGCCGCTGCGTCACAGCCGCTTCGGCGGTTCGGGCAGCAGGCAGGCTTCGGTGAGCTGGAGCTTGTTGTCGCGCGCAAAGTGCATGACGAAGTCCCAGGCCATCGGCTCGATGGCTTTGAGCGCCTCGTTCACGATCACGCACTTCACGCCGTTGATCACGCGCGGTACGCAGTACGGCGAGTAGCCGATGAAGGCGCCGATGCCGCCGCCCACGCCGTCCGGGCGAAAGCACGACATGGCGCCGGCCAAGCGCTCGGCCCAGTCGCTCGGGCGGAAGGTGTGGCCGTCGAGCGTGACACCCTGGATGAAAAACTCGCGCGGCTTGTCGGGGCTGGGGTTGGTCATGGGGTCGGGTCGGCCGGCCGGCGCCGGTGGCAGCAATCGCAGCGCCGACGCCGGCACGGGCGCGCTGCTCGCTATTGTGCCGCGAGCATGTTGCAGCGCAGCACGGTCGGTGCCGGCAGGGGCGTCGAGAAGGCTCACTGTCATACCGGGGTCATCGGCCGATGGGCCCCCGCCTTTAGAATCGGCAGCGAGCGGGCGGTGAATCAACATCACGCCCGCTCGCTCGTTTCCCTCTGCCGTTGGCCTGTCGATTTGCACGGAGTGCCGCCATGAATGCCCCTGAGAAACTGCCCGCGTCCCCCGAGCCCCATGTGATGCACACCTACGGCCGCCTGCCGATGGCGCTGTCGCATGGCCGAGGCTGCTGGGTCTGGGACACCGAGGGCAAGAAGTACCTCGACGGGCTCGGCGGCATCGCCGTCAACACACTCGGCCACGCCCACCCGAAGCTCGTGCCGGCGCTGCAGGACCAGATCGGCAAGCTGATCCACAGCTCGAACTACTACCTCGTGCC
>JANNBF010000183.1:0-39480 GCA_031385155.1 Rhizobacter sp. | reverse complement strand
TTTTGACCCTCGGTCCAAGCGAATCAAGGACTTACGTGCCGTAAGTGTCGAACTCGGGTTGCATTTGCGCCGCCTAGGTTGACATGCGCGGCGGGTAAGGGCTGGCCGCGCGAAGCGAACAACGAAGAACCAGCGTAGCGCGGTCAGCACTCGACACGTCTGCGCGCGCAACCGATAGAGAAGCAGCTTGGTGGACCGCCTCATTGGCTCGGCTCGGTGCTTTGCACTGCCGCGCAAGCCACCTTCGGAACGGACGGATGGCGGCCGTTGAGGACGCGCCGATGCCGCAGTGCGCAGCGCCGTTAGGCGAAAAGCCCCAGGTCGCGCACGCTGTAGTTGCCGATGCTCGGCACCACGGTGGCAAGGTCACCGGCGCTCACCCCCATCCACGTGCCGAGCGTGGCGGCAAGCTGGTCGACCGCCATTGTCGGCAGCATGCGGCCCTGGCCCACGTCGTCGGGGCCGTTGTCGCCGGGCAGCGGAGCCTGGCCGAAGAAACGCTTGCCGCGCACCGCGCCTCCTTGCACGAAGTGAAAGCCACCCCAACCATGGTCGGAGCCATCGCCGTTGGACGACAGCGTGCGGCCAAAGTCCGACGCTGTGAATGCAGTGACTTGCGACGCAATGCCGAGTTCGAGGGTGGCCGCGTCGAATGAGGCCAGCGCCGAGGCTACCTGCGCGAGCAGCGCCGGGTGCGAGTTGACCAGATTGTCGTGGGTGTCGAAGCCGCCCATGCTCACGAAGAACACCTGACGCTTAGCGCCCAGCGTGTTGCGTGCGACGATCATGCGCGCCACCATCGCAAGCTGCTCGCCCAGATTGGTGGTGGGGAACACTGTGGTCAGAGGCGCCAAGCCGGCCAGGGCGGAACGCAGCGCGCCATCGGACCTTATCGCGCGATCCACCACGCGGGCGTGTTCACGCTCCATCAAATGCGTGCTGTTGATGCCAGAGGTAATCAGCGTGCGCAACGTCTGCGCCGCCGCGGGTGAACCGAGCAGGCTATTCAGGCTTTCAATCTGCAGCGAGCCCTTCGGTGTCACCTGGTACTGCACAGCACTGCGCCCGGACAGGTAGACCGCATTGCCCGCCACGCTCACTGCGGTGAAGACGGACTGGCCGTTGCCCGATGCGAACAGGTCTCCGATGCGTCCGCCCCATCCTGAGGTGGCGCCCTCGGGGATGCTCGCCTGCCATACCGACTGTTGGTCATTGTGAGAGAACAGCTGGGGCGGCCGAGGCACTGAGCGACTTGTGTATTGCTGTTTGGTGGTTGGCGCCATCAAGGGGCCCACGTTGAGCAGTACACCCATGCGCCCGGCGTCGAATATCGGCTTGAGCGGCGCGAGTTCGGGCGCCAGGGCGTACTGGCGCGCTTCGGGCAGCGCCGTCACGGGGGTCAGCAGCGTGGGTGTCAGCAAGTCGCGCCCGGTGGCTAGGCCGCCGCGCAGCTTTGCGTAGAGGTCGTAGGTGGCCTGGTCATAGGGCACCAGCGTGTTGCCGTGGTCGTTGCCGCCGTAGAGGAACACGCACACCAGGGCCTTGTAGTCGCTGGCTGACTGGGCGGCGGCCTCGCCGATGGCTGCCAGGTTGAGCATCCAGGGCGCGGCAGAGCCGGCGATCGAAACGGCACCGCTGCGCTTGAGGAATTCGCGGCGTGAAGCTTTGTTGGTCATGGTTGTTCGCTCACTTCAGCACAAGGTATTCGGGCGTGGCGAGGGTAAGAAGCAGCGCAAGCTGTACTCGCTCCAAGGACTTGCTGGACGGGAACGCGGCCACCGCATCGCGGATCAGGGTCACCGTTGCGGCCGAGAGTTGGTTGCTCGCGAGCACGAGGTTAGCCTCGTCTACCAGCGCTTGCGGGCTGCCCGCCAGGGCGAGCCAGGCGGTGTATTTGGGCACCACATCCGAGCGCGTGATGCCAGCGGTGGTTCTGATGACACGCTCCATGAAGTTGATGTAAGCCGTAACCGAAGTTTCGGTCGTGATCTGGAACTCGGGCGCGACGCGGTTCGCATTGGCGAGGCTCGTATTGGGTGGCACGTACCCGGGGCGGTAGAAGTTGAACACCGAGCTTGATCGCATGGGGCTCTGGCCAAGATAATCTGACGGAGCGGAGAGGTTTGAGACCTCCCACTTGCCCGAGGCGGAGCCGACTTGAGAAGCACGCGCCCATTGCGTGAAACGCAGCACCGGCTCGCGCAGCCTTCCGTAGGTGGCGGAGGCGCGGGCGGTGGCGGTGTCGCGCGCCTCAGCGTCGAGCAGGATCGCGCGCACCACGGCGCCGAGATTGCCGCGCACACCCTTGCCGTCATTGGCCCACACCGCGCTGATGCGGCTCACGTAGGCTAGGCTCGGGTTGCTTGTGACCAGGCGTTGGATCAACTGGCGGCCGATAAAGGGCCCGACGTTGGGATGCGAGGCGAGGGTGTCCATCGCGATGCGCATGCTCTCGACCGCACCCGTACCGGCAGGAATGGTCACGCCAAGAAACGTCTTTTCGCCGCTCTCATGCCGCGACGCGGTGTTGACCATCGGCGTGTGCGCGCTGGCGACGGTATCGTAGTTGGCGCCGAGATCCCAACCAGTGAAAACGCGCGACAGGCCGGTCACGTCGGTCTGGTCGTAGGCATTGTTCGCAGTGGTGCCGCGCGGTGTTCCATCGGGGTTGAGTTCGACCAGGCCGATCGAGAACAGCTGCATCACCTCGCGTGCATAGTTCTCGTCGGGCCTGCGGCCCTCCGAATCGGTACGACGGCTACCACGCATCGACAGGTAGTTGCCCATAGCCGGCGACAGCGTCACCGCTTCGAGGAGTGCGCGGAAGTTGCCGAAGGCATGCTGCTCGAGCAGATCGAGATAGTGGCCGGACTGGATACCGGCCCAGCTCCCGTTGAGGTTGTCGCCGACAACCAGAATCTGCGACAGCGCAAAGACCACCCGTTGCCGCAAGTGGTCGAGCGAGGACAGGAACTTGTGCCAAACCGTGTAGTCGATACCCTCGCTGCGGAACTTGTAATAGTCAGATGCACGGCCTTGTGCCTTTAGCCAACTGACGTGACTCTCAAAGAGCTGCATCGCCATCTGCTCGTCGATCCAGGCCGCAGCGCCCAGGCTTTTTGTGCGCTCGATCTCGGCGCGGTCGACGCCGAGGGTCGCTTGCGCCAAGAAGCGCGACGATTCTTCGAGGTTGAACGGTGGTGCAGGCGCAGGCGCAGGTGCAGGTGCAGGTGCAGGCGTAGGTGCAGGTGCAGGTGCAGGCGCAGGTGCAGGTGCAGGTGCAGGCGTAGGTGCAGGTGCAGGTGCAGGTGAGGGTCCGGCCACGGGACCGGCTGAAGGGGCCTCGTCACCTGAGCCGCCGCCGCAGGCGGCAACTGCGGCGGACAAGGCCGCGAGGCTGCTCAGCGTTGCAGAACGCTCGAGCGCGCCGACGGACCTCTCGTCATCCAGCACTCTCTTCTCCGACCGGGCCGTGAGGCCGTCCGGCGCGGTTTCGCGCGGGGGTGTAATGACGGAATCGCCGTCTTGCATCGTCCTTCTCCTTGGAACCAATTAGATCGTGGTGATTATTGGCGCCGCCACAAAGAACGGAGGCGTAACGTGATGCGGGGCGACTGTATTCTTTGCGGCAAATTGTCACGTTCATGGAGTAACGCATTCTTGAAGGAACGTAAACCAAACCTGCCACATCAATGATCTGTTACGGACTGGTGTGGAAAGTGAGAGTGCGAGTTACCCCCGAGGTTGTACTGTCGGCCGAAGGCGCCGATCCAGACACGGCTGGTCTCGGGCTTCGACTCGGCGCGATGCTGATGCCGCCACGCATTGGGAACACCCTCGCGCGGGCAAGCGAGTGACCTTGTGGGAGCAAGCCGTGAGCATCGAAGGCATTGAGCGGCCCGTGCGCAGCCGCGTGCTGCGCCTGATCGAGCGGTGCATCAACGAGTACGGCGAGGTGCTGATCGTGCCCGCGCTGACGCTGGAAGGCTGGACGACCGGCCTGCCGGCCAGCTTCGATGCGCGAACGACCCCGCGGCCAACGCCTTCGCCCAGGTAAACGGCGAGTTGTTCGCCGCATGCACGTAGCGCGACCAGACCACGCACCACCTCACGGATCCCGAACATCGCGCCCTGCACGTGTGCATGCTCGCGATCAAACCGCGCATGCAAATGGGTTGGACGGGTCGAGGTTCATGGATTCAGGCAGGCGTCAGATCAACGGCCGCGACACCGGCTTGCCGTCGCCGTACAAGTCAGCCAACCGCGCCAGCGCCTTGATGTCGAGCAGGTAGAGCCGCCCGCCTTCAATGCGGTGCAGCCCACGCGCTTCGAGCTTGCGCAGCGTCTTGTTGGCATGCACGCGTGACAGGCCCAGGCCGTCGGCGATGTGCTGCTGCGTCAGCGGGAAAGGCACGCCGTTTGCGCTGCCTTCGGGCAGCATGGCGGCGGCGCGCTTGAACAGCAGGATCAGCATGGTGGCGATGCGCTCTTCGGCGCTGCGCCGGCCGACCGACAGCAAGGTGTCGTCGACCAGCGACTCTTCATGCGCGGTGAGCCAGGTGATGTCGAAGCCGAGGCTGGGCTCGGAGCGGTGCAGCTGCCATAGCGCGTCGCGCTTGAAGACGCACAGCACGGTGTCGGTCAGCGCCTGCACGCCATGGGCGGCCGAATCGCCCATCTTTTGCTGCACGCCGATGAAGTCGCCCGGCAGCAGGAAGTTGAGGATTTGCCTGCGCCCGTCACTCAGCGTCTTGTAGCGAAACGCCCAGCCGCTGAGCAAGGTGAAGAGCGGCGCGTCGGCCTGCCCTTCCTGGATGATGTCGTGCTCCGGTGGCACGCTGATTTCATCGCGCTTGATCGACTGGATGAACCCGAGTTCCGACTCGGTGTGGCCGGTGAACAGCGGCAACGCGCGCAGCGGGCAGCTCTTGCAGGCGATGGCACTCATCGGGGGTGTGCACCGGCGCGGCGCGGCAAACCGAGCGCTGCAGCCTGTGTCATGTGACACACGCGGCGGGGCAGGTGCGCACTACATTCCTCGGCGTCTTTCACCCCATACGCCAGCTCCAATTCGTCCGAATGGTTCATACCCTGCCCGATTCTGAGTTCGTCTGCGCCTATGTTAGCCAGCTGCTGCCCGGGACCGACTTCGTCGAGGTGCAACGCATCATCCAGGAGACCCGGCAGCGCCACACCGGCCTGGGCCTTCGGGGTGCACTGGTGTTCGATGGTGAACGATTCGCCCAGCTCATCGCCGGGCCGCAGGCCTTGCTCGACACGGCGAGCACCTTCATCGAGGGTGACACGCGCATGGCTACCGTGCAGTTGCTGCACCGAGGTCTCAGCGTTCCCAGGCTGCTGCCGCGCTGGAGCAGCGGCTACTGCGGGCACGTCGATGTGGACCTGGTGATCGAAGCCGGCGAAGCCGGTGCAGTGCAGGCGTTCATGCGCCTGCTCGAAGACTCGGTGATGGACTGAAGGCAGCGATGGAGCCGATGTCCTACTCCGCGTCACACCGACTCCCACACCACGATGCGATCCGGGCCGCTCGCACCAGCGGCCCCGCGCTTCTATCTTCGACTTCAGCCGAGCTCAGCTGCGCGGCTGTTCATCAACCCCACGGAGAGTTCACCATGACGCAAGCCGCAGACAACAGCAAGGTTCAGGGCGAAGGCGACTATGAGGCCGCGCGCCGCTATGACAAGGCAGCGCACGAGTTCGCCGAATCCGGCAAGGTCGACGACGCCGCGCGCGACGCACGCCCCAAGACGCCCGAAGAAGCGGAAGAACTCAGCCGCGCAGAACGCGCGGGCAAGGCGCATTCGAAGGGTGAAGACCCGTCGTCTGCCCCGCTCAAAACTCCGCGCGCCACGTAACCGCCACGCCGCTGCGGCGCGGTTTCAGCAGCAAGGTCGAGCCGCCCGACAACTGCATCTTCAGCACGTTGTTCAGGCCCAGCCGCTTGTCCGCCGAGGCCGAGCGCAACTCCAGCCCGACCCGGGTGGTCGGCACGTCGGCGGCCTGGGCCGCGAGCCAGGAGTTGGCGGTGCGCGCCGTGGCTGCCTGCTCGACGACCATGCTGGCGCGGCTTTGCGGCGTGGCACGCAGCGAGATCACGAGCCGGCTGCGGTCGGCAGGCAGGTCTTGCGGTGTGGCGATGGGCAGGCGAAGCGCGTCATTGGCGCGCGACTGCCGCAGCCGCTCGGTCGGCGCCAGCGGGTCGGTCAGCGCAGGGGCGCCGGCCTCGCGCAGGCGCGTGTCGCGTGCCAATTCATCGCCTCGGCGCTCGGCGCTCATCGGCGGCTGAAGCGCCCATTCGATGACCGGCAGCCCGAAGCGGCTGCCCGGCACAGCGTCTTGCGCGGCGGCCGCAGCGCACATCGAGAAGCCGGCCGCCAAAACCACACCAGCCGCCATGCCGGGGCGGCGGTTTGCGAGCAACGTCGGCGTGCAAACGGTGTTCATGCGGTTCCCCTTCAGCTGGGCCCGGCGGCTGCGCGAGCCGTTAAAGTCGTGCCATGACCTTACCGACTTGCGCCCTCGCAGGCGATGGAGCGATGGCGGCGGAGCCTGTCGGTGCGGCGGAAATTCGTGTGTAGGACAAATGCGGTGACGTTCGACCCCCGCATTGCAACGGGGTTCCATCCAATGAAGGTTCTGCCATGCTGAAGGAACACGTTGAACGGCTGATGCGCAGGCGCTTTGCCTACCCGCTGTTGCTGTCTGCGGCAATCATCATCCTGATCGTCAACGAGGCCACGTACCGCCACTCGACCACCACGCTCGGCCAGGGCATCGCGTTGACCGATGCGCGCATTTCGGCCGCGCGCGGGCTGCAGCTCATCACCGACGCCGAGTCAGCGCAGCGCGCCTACATCCTGACCGGCCAGGAGCGCTACCTCGCGAACTACCAGACCGCACTGGCCGAGCTGCCGGCGGTGCTGGCGCCGACCTTGCGCTTCGTGGCCGGCGACACCAGCGCAGTGGCTCCCGGCGATCAGGCCTTGAAGCTCCTCATCGACACCCGCCTCAGCGAGCTGGTCAGCACCATCGCGCTGTTCCGCCAGGGCCAGCGCGAAGAAGCGCGGGCGGCCGTCGAGACCGACGTCGGGCGCCGCAGCATGGAGCGCCTGCGCAGCGCCTTCGCCGAAGCGCTGGCCCGCGGTGCGGCCGTTCAGCAGCAGGCCCGCACGTCGCTCTACGACGCGTTGAGCCTGAACCGCTGGGTCGTCATGTTGCTGACGCTTTCGGGCGCCGGCGCGGCCTATGTGTTCGTGCACCAGCTGCGCGCGAATGACGACGAACGCGAGCGCCGCAAGCTCGACCTGGAGAGCGAGGTCCAGGCCCGCACCGATGAGCTGCGCCAGCTCGCCGGCCACCTGGAAACCGCGCGCGAAGACGAACGCGCCCACGTGGCGCGCGAGCTGCACGACGAGCTCGGTGCCCTGCTCACCACGGTCAAGCTCGACCTGATGCGGCTGCGCCGCGTGGCCGACCTGCCCGCCCCGGCCCTGGAGCGCGTGGCCTCGGTGGAGCGGCGGGTGGACGAAGGCATTGCGCTGAAGCGCCGCATCATCGAAGACCTGCGCCCGAGCGCGCTGGACCAGCTCGGCCTGCGCGACAGCCTCGTCCTGCTGTGCAACGACGCCGCCGCCGGGCTCGGCGTGCCGGTGGCCACCGACATCGAGCCGCTCAAGCTCGGCCACGATGTGGAGCTGACGATCTTCCGGCTGGTTCAGGAGTCGCTCACCAACGTGCGCAAGTACGCCGAAGCGCGCCAGGTCACCGTCAGCCTGCATCAAAGCGGCAGCGAGCCGCAGGCGCAGGTCCGGGTGGTGGTTCAAGACGACGGCGTCGGCTTCGACCCAGCGGTCAAGGGCGTGGGCCGCCACGGCCTGGCCGGCATGCGCTACCGGGTCGAATCACACGGCGGGCTGATGACCGTGACCAGCACGCCGGGGCGCGGCACGCGGGTGCAGGCCGAGTTGCCGTCAAGCGCCGGGCGGGAGCCTGCCGACGGCGCTGTCGGCGGCAACAGCCGCGGCTGACCCTGCAGCCACGTCGGCGCCAACGCCTACCCCGCCCCGTCCGCACGCCGCACAAGGCGCACCGGCGTTCTGGCGCTCCAGGAAGGCGTTCAGGTGCGCCAGCGCCTCTTCGGTCTTCTTGTGCTCGGCAATGTCGGTGTTGGTGCCGATCCAGCGCGTGATGCAGCCGTCGGCGGTGCGTATCGGCACGGCGCGCGCCAGGTGCCAGCGGTATGCGCCGTCGGCCCGGCGCAGCCGGAATTCGGTCTCATAAGGCGTGCCGGCGGCTACGGCGGCAGCCCAGCGCTGGCCGGCCACGGCCGCGTCGTCCGGGTGCACCAGGCAGGCCCAGCCGTCGCCGTCGAGCGCGCCCTCGGCCGCACCGCTGTAGGCGTAGACGCGTTCGTTGAACCAGTCGAGCCGGCCGTCTGGCGGGGCCGTCCACACGTGGTGCAGCATGGCTTGCGCAAAGGTGCGGAACTGCGCCTCGCTGGCCTCCAGGCGCAATTGCGCCAGCTTCATCTCGGTGATGTCGCGCCCGACGCTGACCAGGCTTTCGGGTTGGCCGTCTGCGCCGGCCAAGGGGCTGATGGCCACGTCCCACCAGCGCGGTGCGCCCTTGGCGGTGGGCAGGTACGCCTGAAAGCGGCTGGTGCTGCCGGCGCGGGCGACGGCCACCGCAGCGGTGGCGCTATCGCGGTCGGCACCCTCCCACACGTTGACCCACGAGCGGCCGATCAGCGCCTGCGGGTCATCGAGCTCGACCGCGGCCAGCCCGCCGGGGCTGACGAAGGTCATGCGGCCTTCGAGGTCGAGCCCGACGATGCAGTCGCGGCTCGATTCGAGCAGCAGGGCGTTCAAGGCCCGTGCGGTGCGGGTGGTCAGTGCGGCGTCGGGCGGCGTGGGGTTGGTGTCGGCCATCGCGAGCGGGTCCTTGAACGATTGGGCGTCATCGGGCCTTCCAATCGTATCCGCTGTGATCTGCCGCTGGCAACATCGGCGCCTGCCGGGCTTGCGCGTATTCGGCCGCCGTGCAAGCCGGGCTGCGGTGCGCGTACAGCAAGTACTGCGCATCGGCCACTTCATCGGCGGCGTCGGGGTTGATGTCGGGCAGGCGCCGGATCAGCTCTTCGGCAAAGTCGCGCTTCCAGTAGGCGCCGGCGAATTCGGTATTGAGGTGCAAAAGAGTCATGGCTTTCGGAGGTGGTTGCCCAGCGGGATGTGCATCAGCGCACCCACAGGGCGAGTGAGTGCGCAGCGCGCAGCCCGTCGGGTTGGGTGCCGGTTGTCGCGAGCGGGTCGCCGGCTGCGGTGTCGAGCCGGCATTGCCACGGGGTGCCGGCGGCTGGGCCCGCATCGGCCACGGTGACGGCGACCCCGTCGATCCAGGCGTTGACCCACAACAGCATTTGCGCGGCGGCGCCGGTGGTCGGCTCGCCGCCCGCCGGTGCAGAGATCAACATGCCGAAGCAACGCGTGTTCGGGTCGGCCCACTGCTCGGAGCCCATCTCGGAGCCGTCGGGTGCCAGCCAGGTGACGGCTGGGTCACCGGCCTGCGCATCGGCCGGCGCGCAGAGGTAGCGGTTCAGGCGCAGCAGCGGCAACTCGCTGCGCATGGCCAGCAGGCCACGCACGAAGTCGGCCTGGCGCTGCCCGGGCTCGGGCACACCGGCCCAGTCGAGCCAGGAGATCTCGTTGTCCTGACAGTAAGCGTTGTTGTTGCCGTGCTGGCTGCGGCCGTGTTCGTCACCGGCCAGCAGCATCGGCGTGCCTTGCGACAGCAGCAGCGTGGCCAGCAGGTTGCGCTGCTGGCGGGCGCGCAGGGCCAGCACATCGGTGCTGTCGGTCGGGCCTTCGGCGCCGCAGTTCCAGCTCAGGTTGTTGCTGTTGCCGTCGCGGTTTTCCTCGCCGTTGGTGTCGTTGTGCTTGTCGTTGTAGCTGACGCAGTCTGCGAGCGTGAAGCCGTCGTGTGCGGTGATGAAATTGACGCTGGCCCACGGCCTGCGCCCACGGTGGTTGAAGGTGTCGGCGCTGCCCGCGAGGCATTGCGCCATCGCGGCTGCGGTGGCTGCGTCGCCTTTCCAGAACGCGCGCACGGTGTCGCGGAAGGTGTCGTTCCACTCGGCCCAGCCGGGCGGGAAGCGGCCCACTTGGTAGCCGCCCGGGCCGCAGTCCCACGGTTCGGCGATGAGCTTGACGTTCGCCAGCGCCGGGTCTTGCCGGCACGCATGCAGGAAGCCCGAGTCGGCGTCGAAGCCACTGGGTTGGCGCGCCAGGATCGTGGCCAGGTCGAAGCGGAAGCCGTCGACATGCATCTCGGTCGCCCAATAGCGCAGGCTGTCCGTCACCATCTGCAGCACGCGCGGGTGGCTCAGGTTGACGGTGTTGCCGGTGCCGGTGTCGTTGATGTAGTAGCGCGGCCCGATCTGGTCACCCTCTGCAGGCATGAGCCGGTAGTAGCTGGCGTTGTCGATGCCCTTGAATGACAAGGTCGGCCCCAGCTCGCTGCCCTCGGGCGTGTGGTTGTAGACGACGTCGAGAATCACCTCCAGCCCGGCGCGGTGATAGCGGTCGACCATGGCCTTGAACTCGTCGATCTCGGGCTTCGCGAAGTAGCGCGGGTCGGCGGCGAAGAAGCCGATGCTGTCGTAGCCCCAATAGTTGGTCAGGCCCTTGTCGGTGAGAAAGGGTTGGTTCAGGAAGGTGTGAACCGGAAGCAATTCCACCGAGGTGACGCCGAGGCTGCGGATGTAGTCGACCACCGCATCGTCGGCCATGCCGGCGAAGGTGCCGCGCAGGGCGTCGGGCACGCCGGGGTGGCGCATCGTGAAGCCGCGAACGTGGGCTTCGTACACCACGGTGCGGTCCCACGGCACCAGCGCGCCGCTGGGCTGCGACCATTCATACGTCGACTCGACCACCACGCACTTCGGTACGAACGGGGCGCTGTCGCGCTCGTCGAAGCTCAGGTCGGCATCGGCGTGGCCGACGGTGTAGCCGAAGATCTCGGGCGCCCAGGTCAGCGTGCCGACATAGGCCTTCGCATACGGGTCGAGCAGCAGCTTGTTGGGGTTGAAGCGGTGGCCGTTCAAGGGCTCGTACGGGCCGTGCACGCGGTAGCCGTAACGCGTGCCGGGGCCCAGGCCAGGCACTAAGCCGTGCCAGACCTCGTCGGTGTATTCCGGCAGCGCGAAACGCGCGGTCTCGTGCTGGCCGGCGTCGTCGTAGATGCAGACCTCGACTTTCGTCGCGTGCGCCGAGAACAGCGCGAAATTGACGCCGCCATCAACGCAGGTGGCGCCTCGCGGCAAGTGCTGGCCTGCAGTGATCGGGCCGGGCGTCGGGGGGTTCTTCATGGGGCGCTGCTCGGGTGTGTGGTGTGAATGAAATCGTCGCGCCGAGTGCGCTTGCTCGCCGTAGGACGCAGCAGCATCGCGCTGTCGGAGCGGGCTGATTGCAGCTCTGGCCGACCGGCCCACGTGCACTTGTCCTACGCCACACCGGTGGGCGCGGTTTCAACATCTCGACTCGCGCCCGCACTCGAGGACACCGCCTGATGAAGCCCGACACCGCCGTTCTGCATGCCCTCGGGCCCGTTGATGACTTGTCTCCCGCGACTGCGGCAGACGCATGGCTGTTCGCCGAGGGCACGCACTCGCGCCTGTTCAACTGGCTCGGCGCCCACCCCGACCTGGCCGGCTTCCGCTTCGCGGCGTGGGCACCGAACGCGCGCGCCGTCTCCGTCGTCGGCGACTGGAACCAATGGGACGCGACCGCCGACCCGCTCAAGCGCTCCGGCACCCACGACGGCACCTGGCACGGCCGGGTGCCCGCAGCGCAAGCCGGCGAACTCTACAAGTTCAGCGTGACCGGGGCCGATGGCCGCACCACGCTGAAGGCCGACCCGTTCGCGACGAGCGCCGAGCTTGCGCCGGCCACCGCCTCACGCATCCACGTGCCGGCCCACGCCTGGGGCGATGCGGCGTGGATGGCCGGGCGCGCCGCGCGCGAGCCGCAGCACGAGCCCGTGTCCATCTACGAGCTGCACCTGGGGTCGTTCCGGCGCCGTGACGGCGCCATGCTGAGCTACCGCGAGCTGGCACCGCTGGTGGCGGACCACGCACTCGACATGGGCTTCACGCACGTCGAGTTGATGCCGATCACCGAGCACCCGTTCTACGGCTCGTGGGGCTACCAGACCACCGGCTACTTCGCGCCGACCGCGCGTTACGGTGCGCCTGACGACCTGATGTTCTTCGTCGACCACCTGCACCGCAAGGGCTTGGCCGTGCTGCTCGATTGGGTGCCGTCGCACTTCCCGACCGACGAGTTCGGCTTGCAGGCCTTCGACGGCACGCACCTGTTCGAGCATGCCGACCCGCGCCAGGGCTTTCACCCCGAATGGAATTCGAGCATCTTCAACTTCGACCGTGGCGAGGTGCGCAGCTTCCTGCTGTCGTCGGCCACCTACTGGCTGGAGACCTTTCACTTCGACGGCCTGCGGGTCGACGGCGTGGCGTCGATGCTCTACCTCGACTACGCGCGCAAGAACGGCCAGTGGGTCGCCAACCGCCACGGCGGGCGCGAGAACCTGGGCGCGGTGCAGTTCCTGCAGACGCTGAACCAGACCGTGCAGCGCGACCTGCCGGGCACCTTGATCGTGGCCGAGGAGTCGACCGCCTGGCCCGGGGTGACCGCACCGGTGAGCGCGGACGGCCCGGGCGGCGGCCTGGGTGGCGGCCTGGGGTTTGGCATGAAGTGGAACATGGGCTGGATGCACGACACCCTCGCCTACTTCGCGCAAGACCCGATCCACCGCCGCCATGCGCAAGGCGCGCTCACGTTCTCGATGGTCTATGCCGCGAGCGAAGCCTTCGTGCTGCCGCTCTCGCACGACGAGGTGGTGCACGGCAAGGGCTCGTTGATTGCCAAGATGCCGGGCGACGGCTGGCAGCAGTTCGCCAACCTGCGGGCGCTGTACGGCTACATGTGGGCACACCCCGGCAAGAAGCTGCTGTTCATGGGCAACGAGTTCGCACAAGGTCCGGAATGGAACCACGACACCGAGTTGCACTGGCAGCAGCTGGAGCTGCCGCCGCACCGCGGCGTGCGCAATCTCGTGCGCGACCTGAACTACCTGTACCTGCGAACCCCGGCGCTCTACGAACTCGACCGTGCATCCGCTGGCTTCGAGTGGCTGGCGTTCGACGACGCCGAAGCCAGTGTCATCGCCTTCCTGCGCAAGCCCGTCGATGGCGGCGGCGCAGTGATGGTGGTGTGCAACTTCACGCCGGTGCCGCGCCACGACTACCGCGTCGGCGTGCCGACAGAAGGCTTCTGGGCCGAAGCCCTGAACACCGATGCGCCCGAGTACGGTGGCAGCGGCGTAGGCAACCTCGGCGGGGTTGCCACCGAGCCCGTGGCCGCGCATGGGCACCGGCAGTCGCTGCGCCTGAGCCTGCCGCCGCTGGCCACGCTGTTCCTGCTGGCGCCGGCCGCGCCGGCTTGATTGGCATCAACCCGCACCTGAAAGGCTCGCCATGCAACGCGTGAACTGGAAAGGCGCCATCAGCTTCGGGCTGGTCCACGTGCCGGTGGCCGTGTACCCGGCGTCGAGCGAAGGCGGCATCGATTTCGACTGGCTCGACAAGCGCACGATGGACCCGGTGGGCTACAAGCGCATCAACAAGCGCACCGGCAAGGAGATCGACAGCGCCGACGTGGTCAAGGGCGTGAAGCAGGACAGCGGTGACTACGTGGTCTTGAGTGACGACGAGATCAAGGCCGCCTACCCGAAGAGCACCCAGACAATCAGCATCGAGACCTTCGTCAAAGCCGAAGAGATCCCGTTCTACTACCTCGAGAAGCCTTACTTCCTGGTGCCTGTGGGCAAGGGCGAGAAGGTCTATGCGTTGCTGCGCGAAACGATGCGCGAGCTGGGCGTGATCGGCATCGCGCGGGTGGTCATGCACTCGAAGGAAAGCCTCGCTGCGCTGGTGCCGAACGGTGCGGCGTTGATGCTCAACACCATCCGCTGGTCGACCGAGATCCGCCCCGCCGCCGAGCTGAGTTTCCCGCCCGAGGGCAAGAGCGCGGTGGGTTTGAAAGACGCCGAGTTGAAGATGGCCCGGCAACTGGTGGGCGAGATGACGCAAGCCTGGAAGCCGCAGGACTATGCCGATCAATTCACCGAGGCGATCCAGGCGCTTGCCGCCAAGCGCGTGCAGGCCGGCCAGACCACGCAGGTCACCCCCCTCGAAGCCGATGCCACCGGTGCAAGCGAGAGCAACGTGATCGACCTGACCGAACTGCTCAAGCGCAGCCTCGGCGGGCGCTCGGCACGCGGGCCGGAGCCCGCCCCGGCCGGTGGGAAGGCCGGACCCAAGGCAGCACCCAAGCCAGCACCGCCAGCGAAGGCGGCGCCGCCGAAGCCAGCCGCCACGGCGCGCAAGCCGAAGCGAGCCGCCTGAAGCACTGCGCAGCAGCAGGGCCACACGCGGCGAGCCCGTCCTACAGCACATGCCGAGCTTGTCCGATCACGGCCAGGCAGCAAGAAACCGACACTCAATTCATGCAGTCGAACCCCACGAGAGGTTGCCCATGAATGCCATGCACAAAGCCCCACACCCCGCCGTCAGGTTCACGCTTTCCAAGGGAGCGTTTTGATGTGCGGCCACGGCGCAGCGGTCAAGCTGCACGGCTTGTCGGCCACGGCGGATGTGCCTGACGCGGCTCGAGAGTTGGCGCGCCTGCGGGCCGCGCAAGCGCGCCGCGCACCCCGAAACAGCTTGGCGCAGTACGTCATGCTGTTCGGCGAAGATGAGGAGCCCCGCGCGGCATTGTTCGACGCCGAACTGCGCTTCATGACCGAGATGATCGAGTTCGATCAGGTGGGAATGGACTGCCTGCTCAATGCGAAGTTGGCCTGCGTGCCACCGAGCCCGAGCATGCTCGACGATGTCGTGAAGCTCGCAGCAGGCACCTTCTCGGCGCCGGTGCGCTGCTTCAAGCTCAGCTGAGCCCGCAATGCCCGAACGCGCCGCACAGCACGCGAGCGCCGACGCGGTGCCTGCAGCGAGCGGGCTCGACACCTACCAGCGGATGCGCGACTTCGAGCGCACACCCGAACCTTCGGGCGCGGTCTCTGCGCCGAACGCAACACTCGCTTTCGTGGTGCAAAAGCATGCCGCGCGGAGCCTGCACTACGACTTCCGCCTGGAACTCGGCGGTACGCTGAAGAGCTGGGCCGTGCCGAAGGGCCCGAGCCTGGACACCGGCACCAAGCGCATGGCGGTGCATGTCGAAGACCACCCGCTGGCGTATGCGACGTTCGAAGGTGATATTCCGCCCGGCCACTACGGCGCCGGCCACGTGATCGTGTGGGACAACGGAACCTGGGCGCCGGTCGGTGACGCGCAAGCCGGGCTGCTGGAAGGCAAGCTCAAGTTCATGCTGCATGGCCAGAAGCTGCGCGGCCTGTGGGCGCTGGTGCGCATGAAGCCACGGGCCGGCGAACGCCAGGAAGCGTGGTTGCTGATGAAAGAGCGCGACGCCTTCGCACGCAAGGCGGCCGACTACGACGTGATCACCGCCGAACCCGACAGCGTGCTGAACGTTCGCCCGGGAACACCGCCCGAGCCCGCCAGGCACGCGCCGGCTTCCCGGCATGCATTCCCGGCGCGGCTCACACCGCAACTCGCGAGCCTGGCGGAGCGGGCACCCGAAGGCGACGCCTGGCTCTACGAGATCAAGTTTGATGGCTACCGGCTGCTCGTCAGGGCGAACGGTCACGCCGTTCACGCGTTCACGCGCAACGGCATCGACTGGTCGGCGCGGCTGCCCAAGATCGTGGCCGCCGTGCGCGCACTTGGCTTGCGCAACACCTGGCTCGACGGCGAGATCACGGTCGATGGCGCCGGCGGCGCACCCGACTTCCAGGCCCTGCAGAACGCGTTCGATGCCGGGCGCACCGATGCCATCCGCTACCAGCTGTTCGACCTGCCGTTCCATGACGGGCAAGACCTGCGCGAGCTGCCGCTCGAAGCGCGGCGCGCCCGGCTGAAGGCCCTGCTCGAGACCGAGCCGCAGCAGGTGCTGCGCTTCAGCGAAGCCTTCGAGGCCGAGCCCGCAGCGCTGCTCGAATCGGCCCGGCGGCTCGGGCTCGAAGGGCTGATCGGCAAGCGCAAGGGCTCGCCATACCGCTCGCAGCGCAGCCCCGATTGGGTCAAGCTGAAGCTGCGTCTGCGGCAGGAGTTCGTGATCGGTGGCTTCACCGAGCCGAAGGGCGCGCGCCAGGGCATCGGCGCACTGCTGCTCGGGGTGCACGCCGACGACGGCACGCTGAACTACGCCGGCAACGTGGGCAGCGGCTTCGACGAGCGCACGCTCACCGTGCTGCGCACCCGCCTCGCCCCGCTCGAAGCCAGCGCGTCGCCGTTCAGCGACGCGCCGAAGCGCGTGGGCGCGCGGGGTGACTCGGTGCCGCACTGGGTGCGGCCGGTGCTGCTGGCCGAGGTGTCGTTCGCGCAGTGGACAAAAGACCAACGCGTGCGCCACGCCGTGTTCCACGGACTGCGCGACGACAAGCCCGCCACCGGCATCACCCGGGAGCGCGCCGTGACCGCACAGCGCGTGACCCATGCCGAGCGCGTGATCGACAAGACCAGCGGTGTGACCAAGGGCGAGCTCGTCGCGTTCTACGAGCGCGTGGCGCCGGCCATGCTGCCGCACTTGCGGCACCGCCCCACGGCCCTGCTGCGCGCACCGGCCGGCACCGGCGGGGACCTGTTCTTCCAGAAGCATGCGCAGGGCGATGTGCTGCCGGGCATGACCCGCCTGGCGCCCGCGCTCGACCCCGGCCACGAGCCGCTGCTGGCCGTGTCGGCCGCCGCGGGCCTGGCCGCTGCAGCGCAGATGAACGTGATCGAGTTCCACACCTGGAATGCGACCGTGAACCGCATCGGCAAGCCCGACCGCATCGTCTTCGACCTCGACCCGGGCAGCGGCGTGGCCTGGCCCGCCATCCGCGAAGCGGCGGAGTTGCTGCGCGCCTTCCTGGCCGAACTTCAACTCAGCGCGTTCCTCAAGACGAGCGGCGGCAAGGGCCTGCACGTGGTGGTGCCACTGACGCCGTACCACGGCTGGGACGTGGTCAAGCGCTTTGCGCAAGCGGTGGTGCAACACGTGGCTAGGGTCTTGCCCGCGCGCTTCGTGGCCAAGAGCGGGCCGCGCAACCGTGTCGGCAAGATCTACATTGACTACCTGCGCAACGGCTTCGGCGCGACCACCGTGTGTGCCTGGTCGGCGCGCGCTCGGCCGGGGCTGGGCGTATCGGTGCCGGTGGGCTGGGACGAGCTGGCTGCCCTCGACAGCGCCATGCACTGGACGGTGCGCAACATCGACACCCGGCTTGCCACCGGCAATGAGCCGTGGGCCGCGTACAGCAGTTCGCGCCGTGGCCTGGCCAGCGCCATGCGGGCGCTGGCGTTCGACCCGAAGGCCGCGCCTGCGTGATGCACGCGTGGCACGATCCGGCGCTGGGGTGATGTAGGAGCGCACCCACAGCAAATGGCGTGGCAGGCCGATGGGCGATGCGGGCGTGACCGAGAAAACTGGCAAGCGGTGTGGCCCGACCGGGCCGCACCGACCTCTTCAACCCGACAACCTGATCAGGAGAACACGATGCAACGCACCTCTTTCACTTCCGCCGCACTGGCCGTGTCGTTCGCAGCGCTCGCCTTGAGCGCCTGCGACAAGCAACCCACGGTCATCAACACCCCCCCCACGGTGGTCACCACCCCTGGCCCGGCCGGCCCGGCTGGTCCGCAAGGCGAAGCCGGCAAGCCTGGCGCAGGCACCACCATCAATGTGATGCCGGCAGCGTCGGCTGGGTCCGGCAGCTGATGCACCGACGGGTCGCCGCGCGATGAAGCCAACCCTTGCCGCGTACGCGGCCGCCGCCGTCACGATGCTCGTGATCGACATGGTCTGGCTCGGCGTCATCGCCCGGCCGCTGTACCAGCAGGGCATCGGCCACCTGATGGCGCCGCAGCCGAACCTCTGGGCCGCAGCACTTTTCTACCTGCTGTACCCGGTCGGCGTGGTGTTGTTCGCGGTGATGCCCAACGCCGCGTCGACCGCATTGCACACCGCGCTGATGGGCGCCGCGTTCGGCCTGTTCGCGTATGCCACCTACGACCTCACGAACCTCGCCACGCTGAAAGGCTGGCCGCTCGGGCTGTCGGTGATCGACACGCTGTGGGGCGCTGCGGTGAGCGCGGTCGCCGCAACGGCCGGGCGTGCGGCGATGAATCACTTCTCGCCCACCTGATACGCGCATCTGATCGCAAAGTTTCTCGCAGGCAAGCCGGCGGCCGGTTGACCCGGCCGCCGGGTGCCGCCATCAGGCCAGCATGCGCAGCGCTGCTTCACGCGCCCACTGGCGCGTCTTCGCAGCGGCGATGAAGGCTTTGGTGTCGCCCACGTCCACCACCCCCTCGTCCGGCGCCACGCCCAACGCCTGCAACAGCTGTTGGCCGCCGGCGTCGATGCCGATGGCCTTGAGGTGGCCGAACGCGTTGCGCACGAAGTCGCCAGCGGCCGCATCTTTCGCAAGCACCGCAGCGCCCTCGGGCGAGAGCAGAACAGCCACCGCGTCGAACAGTACCGACGGTGTGCCCGCCAATTGCCCATCGGCGGCCATCACCTTGCCATCGGCCAGGCGCGCACCGCCGACCTTGGGGGCGACGATCTTGACGGACCCGCCGGCACGCTCCACGGCCTGCCGCGTGGCAGCGACCCGCTTCGCGTCAGACCCGTCGGCGATCAAGATGCCGACGCAGCGGCCGGCCAATGTGTCCTTCATCTTGCCGATGATCTGCAGCGCCGGTGACGCCGGCATCTCCTGCACCGGCGCCGCAGCGGCCGGAGCAGCCGGCAGTTGCGCGAGGCCCAGGCCATCGGCCACGCGCTGCGCCAGGCCGGCGTCGATGTGGCGCAGGTGCGCGACGACCGCCTCGCGCACATGCAGCGTGTCGACCTTCGACAGCTCGAACACCAGCGCCGAGGCGATGTGCGCCTGCTCGAAGCCGGTCTGGCTCAGGAAGAACTGGCGCGCCTGGCTGTAGTGGTCGGCAAAGCTCTCGGGGCGCACGCGGCCCTTGGTGCCCGACTCGTCGACCGCCGTGCTTCGGAACCCTCTCGTCGGCGACTCGCGCGGCGAATCGGCTGCCAGCGAATTCGGCTCGTAGGCCACGCGCCCGCGCGGCTGGCCCATCTGCATGTGGCCGTCACGTTGCTGGTTCGCGAACGGGCACTTGGGCGCGTTGATCGGCAGCTGGTGGAAGTTGGGTGACCCGAGGCGCGACAGCTGCGTGTCGAGGTACGAGAACAAGCGCCCCTGCAGCAGCGGGTCGTTGCTGAAGTCGATGCCCGGCACCACGTGCGACGGGCAGAACGCCACCTGTTCCGTTTCGGCGAAGAAGTTGTCAGGCCAGCGGTCCAGCACCATGCGGCCGATAACGCGCAGCGGCACCAGCTCTTCGGGGATCAGCTTGGTCGGGTCGAGGTGGTCGAACGGGAAGGCGTCGGCCTCTTCTTCGGTGAAGAGCTGCACCGCCAGCTCCCAGGCCGGGAAGCTGCCCGCTTCGATGGACTCGAACAGGTCGCGGCGGTGGAAGTCGGAGTCGGCGCCGGCGATCTTCACCGCCTCGTCCCACAGCGTCGATTGCAGGCCCAGCTCGGGCCGCCAGTGGAACTTCACGAAGGTGCTTTCGCCGTCTGCATTCACGAGCCGGAAGCTGTGGATGCCGAAGCCTTCCATCATGCGCAGCGAACGCGGCAGCGTGCGGTCGGACATGGCCCACATGATCATGTGCATGGCCTCGGGCGTGAGCGAGATGAAGTCCCAGAACGTGTCGTGCGCCGACGCGGCCTGCGGGAAGCCGCGGTCGGGCTCCATCTTCACCGCGTGGATCAGGTCGGGGAACTTGATCGCGTCCTGGATGAAGAACACCGGGATGTTGTTGCCCACCAGATCCCAGTTGCCCTGTTGCGTATAGAACTTGACCGCGAAGCCGCGCACGTCACGCGGCGTATCGGCCGAGCCCGAACCGCCGGCCACAGTCGAGAAGCGGGTGAACACCGGCGTCTTGCGGCCCAGCTCGGTCAGGATGTTGGCGGTGGTGTATTCCGCCAATGAATCGGTCAGCTCGAAGTGCCCGTGCGCCGCGCTGCCGCGCGCGTGAACGATGCGCTCGGGAATGCGCTCGTGGTCGAAGTGGAAGATCTTCTCGCGCAGGATGAAGTCTTCGAGCAGCACCGGCCCGCGCGGGTGCGCCTTCAGCGAGTTCTGGTTGTCGGAAACCGCGAGGCCCTGGTTCGTGGTCAGCGGCGGGTGGCTGCCGCCGGCGGGTTGGTGCAGTTCGCCGCCGGCGCGCAACTCGTCTTGCGGCGCGGCCGAGCCGCGTTCGGTTGCCGAAGAGTCGGCGGCCTTGGGGGAGGTCTTGCGCATGGGTATGTGCCTTTCACAGCGGAGGAAAAAATCGATGTGATCGAGGCTACGGAGCGCGCTGCGCGGCGTCATCGGACCGACGCGCCTTTGACTGTAGGACTCGCGGCCAAGCGGCACGTGTCAGCGCGCGCCTACGCCAGGATCAGCGCGCCGGGCCTGTCGCCGAACGCGGCCGCCGCATGTAATGACCGAGCTGTTGAACGGTGTTCGCAGCGTTCCCAACACCCCGGCGAAACGCCCGCCACACGAGGTCACTTCGATGCACCACAACCCCGACGCAGCCGTGCCTGCCCACCCGCAACGAGCGCACGGCATGTCACGCCGCCGCGCGGTGCAGACCGCGACGCTGGGCTGTGCCGGCATCGCCGCCAACCCGCTGGCGGCACTGGCGGCCGAGCGACCCTCGGCCACCCCGGTGGCGCCCACCTCGGCCAGCCCCGACCTGCTGCCGCAAATGATGACGGTGAACCTGCGCATCAACGGCAAGGCCGAGTCGCTGACGCTCGACACCCGCACCACGCTGCTCGACGCATTGCGCGAACACTTGGTGCTCGGCGGCACCAAGAAGGGCTGCGACCACGGCCAGTGCGGCGCGTGCACGGTGCTGATCGACGGGCGCCGCGCCAACGCCTGCCTGGCGCTCGCGGTGATGGTCGAGGGCAGCGACATCACCACCATCGAAGGCCTGTCGAGCGGCGGCACGCTGCACCCGATGCAGCAGGCGTTCCTGACGAACGACGGCTTCCAGTGCGGCTACTGCACACCGGGGCAGATCTGCTCGGCGGTCGCCATGCTCGACGAAGCGAAACGCGGCATGCCCAGCCATGTGACGGCCAGCCTCGCGCAGGCCAGCGTGACTCTCACCGACGACGAAATCCGCGAGCGCATGAGTGGCAACCTGTGCCGCTGCAGCGCCTACCCGAACATCGTGACGTCGATTCGCTCGGTCGCGCAGCCGGCTGCCGGAGCGGCCTCATGAAGGCCTTCAGCTACGAGCGCGCCGCCACGCCGGCAGCGGCTGCGGCTGCCGTGATGGCACGGCCGGGCGCGGCGTTCATCGCGGGCGGCACCAACCTGCTCGACCTGATGAAGCTGCAGATCGAGGCGCCGATGCACCTGATCGACATCGGCCGGCTCGGGCTCGACACCATCGAGCCCACCGCCGACGGCGGTGTGCGCATCGGTGCCATGGTGCGCAACGCCGACCTGGCGCAAGACAAGCGCATTCGTGCCGACTACGCAGTGCTCAGCCGGGCGCTGCTCAGTGGCGCGTCGGGCCAGTTGCGCAACCGGGCCACCACCGGCGGCAACTTGCTGCAACGCACGCGTTGCAACTACTTCTACGATCTGGCGCGGCCTTGCAACAAGCGCGTGCCGGGCACCGGCTGCTCGGCGCTCGGCGGCTTCAACCGCATGAACGCGATCCTGGGTGTGAACGACAACACCGCTGACGGAGGCGGCGCCACCAAAGCAGGTACCGCATGCATCGCGGTCCACCCTTCCGACATGGCGGTTGCCATGCGCGTGCTCGATGCCAAGGTCGAAACCGTGGCTGCCAGCGGCGCGGCGCGGGTGATCCCGATTGCCGACTTCCACCGCCTGCCGGGCAGCGCGCCGAACATCGACACCACGCTCGCACGCGGCGAGATCATCACCGCCGTCACGCTGCCGCCGCCGGTGCGTGGGCAGCATGTGTACCGCAAGGTGCGGGACCGCGCTTCGTATGCGTTCGCGCTGGTGTCGGTCGCGGCCATCGTCGACGTGGCGGGCGGCGCCATACGCAGTGCCCGCGTGGCCTGCGGTGGCGTGGCGCACAAGCCGTGGCGCGTTGATGCGGCGGATGCCGCGCTGACCGGCGTGCGCGTGGCCGCGAATGCCGCCTCTGGCGGCGGGCGGGCCGACCCCGCGTTCAACGCGGCAGCCGATGCTTTGCTGGCCGGCGCGCGCGGCCAGGGCCACAACGATTTCAAGATCCCCCTGCTGCGGCGCACCTTGTTTGCCGCACTCAACGAAGCCGCCATCGGCGCCTGAAGGAAGACGACGATGGACATGAACAAACCCGCTCCGCGCAACCCGCTGGATGACAACCGCCAGGGCCTGATCGGCCAGCCGCTCGACCGCGTCGACGGCCGCATGAAGGTGATGGGCCAGGCGCCCTACGCCTATGAAGTGCGTGATGGCGGCAACCCGGCCTACGGCTTCATCGTGGAGGCCACCATCGGCAAAGGCCGCGTGGCCGACATCGACGCCCGCGCCGCCGAGCGCGCCCCCGGCGTGCTGCTCGTCTACACCCACAAGAACGCGCCGAAGCAGGCGAAGTGGGGGCCGCTCGACGCGAAGGACCGTTTCGCCCGCTCCACACCGCAGATGCGCGACGACCGCGTGGCGTACTACGGCCAAGCAGTGGCGTTCGTGGTGGCCCAGACCTTCGAGCAGGCGCGCAGTGCGGCGCGGCTCGTGAAGGTGGTGTACGCGCCCGAGGCGGGCGCGTTCGACATGAAGGCGAACCTCGCGCGTGCCGAAACGCCGCCCGACCAGCCGCAGCAGAAGATGGACTCCGCCGTGGGCAACTTCGGCGATGCATTCGCCACCGCGCAGGTGACGGTGGACTCGAACTACACCACGCCCTTTCACATCCACGCGCAGATGGAGCCGCACGCCACCCTCGCCTATTGGCAAGACGGCAGGGTGCACATTCACTGCGCGGCGCAGCTGCTCGAAAGCGCGCAGAAGGCGGTTGCGAACACGCTGCAGATCGCGCCTGACAAGGTGCGCATCGTCAGCCGCTTCGTCGGCGGTGGCTTCGGCGGCAAGCTGCCGGTGTATGGCGACGTGATGCTCTCGGCGATGGCTTCGCGCGAGCTGAAGCGGCCGGTCAAGACCGCGCTGACGCGCCAGCAGATGTTCCACTTCACCAGCCACCGCAGCGCCACCGTGCAGCGCGTGCGGCTCGGTGCCACGCGCGAAGGCATGCTCACCGCCATCGGCCACGACTCGACCCAGCACTGCGCACGCTTCGACAACTTCGTCGAGCCGACCACGGTGCAAACGCGCTCGCTCTACGCCGGTGCGAACCGCCTGACCACCCACCGGATCGTCAAGCTCGACCTGCCCGTGGCCGATTCGACCCGCGCGCCGGGCGAGGCGGTGGGCATGCTGGCGCTGGAGCAGGCGATGGACGAACTGGCGGAGAAGCTGCAGCTCGACCCGATCGAGCTGCGGGTGCGCAACGAGCCGGCGGTCGACCCGGAGCTGCAGGTGCCCTACTCCACGCGCCAGTTGGTGCGCTGCCTGCGCGAAGGCGCACAGCGCTTCGGCTGGAACGAGCGCCGCGCCCTGCCCGCGCAGCGGCGCGAGGGCCGCTGGCTGATCGGCATGGGCATGGCTTCGGCGATTCGCGGCAACCTGCTGCTGCCGTCGAAGTGCAGTGTCTCGGTCGACCAGCAAGGCATGGTGGAGGTGCGCATGTCGATGACCGATATCGGCACCGGCAGCTACACCGTGTTCACGCAGATTGCGGCCGAGATGCTGGGCGTGCCGATGACGCGGGTGCGCATGCTGCTGGGCGACAGCGACTTCCCCGAGACACCCGGCTCAGGCGGCTCGTTCGGCGCGGCCAGTGCCGGCTCGGGCTTGTTCGACGCCTGCATGAACCTGCGCACCAAGCTCGCCGAGCGCATGGGGGTTGACGCCGCCACGGCCGACTTCGCGCAGGGTGGCGTGACGGCCGGCGGCCGCACCCGCACGCTGGCCGAGTTGGCCGGCGCCATCGGCGTGCAGGCCGACGGGGAGATCAAGCCCGGGGCGATGACCAAGAAGTTCTCGCAGCAGGCCTACGGCGCGCACTTCGCCGAGGTGGCGGTGAATGCCGACACCGGCGAGGTGAAGCTGCGCCGCATGCTGGGCGTGTTCGCGGCAGGTCGCATCCTGAACATGAAGACCGCCACCAGCCAGGCGACCGGCGCCATGATCTGGGGCGTGGGCTCGGCCCTGCACGAGCAGGCCGAGGTCGACCCGCGCCACGGGTACTTCGTCAACAACGACCTGGCGGGCTACCACGTGCCCTCGCATGCCGACATACCGGCGGTCGAGGCCTACTTCGTCGATGAAGTCGACGACAAGACGAACCCGCTGAAGATCAAGGGGCTCGGCGAACTGGGCATCTCGGGTGCGGGTGCCGCGATAGCGAACGCGGTCTACAACGCCTGCGGTGCGCGGGTGCGCGACTACCCGATCACCCTGGACAAGGTGCTGGCGGCGATGCCGGCGGGCACCTGAACGTGAAGATGCCCTTGTGAGCGCCGGGAGGCGCTGGCAAGGGCATTCACTCTGCACCCCCGCGTGCCGCTCCTGCGGCGGCGCGCTTCGCGTTATTTCGCTGCGGCCACCGCCTGCGCATGGGCAGCCTTGGCCTGCTCGCGGCACGCCTCTTTAGAGCTGCCCGCCATGTCGTCACAGCGCTCTTTGCCGAGCGCGTAGTCGGCATCGGCCTTCGCGAGTGCGAGCTTGGCGCGGTCGGCCGGCTTGCCGGTGAACTGGTATTCGAGCTCGGCACGCGCCACCTTGTCCTTGCCCGAGGCCTTGCGCTGGCAGATGTCTTTCTGGTTGCCGCTGAAGTCGCCGCAGGCCGTCTTCTCGGACTGGAACACGGTGGCCAGGTGGGCCTTCTCGTGGCTGTACTCAGACGGGCTCATGGCCGCCGCGAACACGGCCGACCCTGTGGCCAGCGCAGCCACCAGCAAGGTGATGCGGGGGCGAGCGAACGGGTTGCTGCGGGCGTTCATGGTGGTGGCTTTCGGTTCTGACTGCAGGGCTTGCGCCGACACACCGAGTATGAAAACGCAGCCCGAATCCGCCCAGCGGACGCCACCGCACTTGTGCGTAGCCCTTTTCCTACCGGCGCGCCGCCTTGGCGCTCGGGCGCGCAGCGGGCGACGGCGGCGGCAGCGTCGGCTGCGCCTTGATGCGGCGCGACAGGTCGGCACAGCCGGCGGCGCCACGCTGGGCTTCGTCGGCACTGCCGATGTCGATGAACGGAATCAGCGCCGCGATCGGGTTCAACAGACCGAGCAAGGCCGCCGCACCGACGCGCGCGCCGAGCCGCCCGGCGTCGAGCGTGACGCGCGGCGCGCGGAAGGTGCCACGCAGGTGCACCGGGGTGCGCAGCGCGAACGGGCTGAAGTCTTTCGGTGCCACATGGGCATCGAGTTCGAGCGCTTCTGTCGCGAGCGAGACCGTGCCTTCGAGCCACAGGGTCGAGTCGCGCGTGTCGATCACGAGCGCGCGCGGGCGCAGCACGCCTTGGTCGGCGACCATGTCGGCGACCATGCACTGCAGCGGTAACGCGTCGTCGCCCTTGATGAACACGCCCAGGCCTTGCGCCAGGTCGAGGCCGGCCGCTTCGACCAACAGGTGCGAGATGGTGCCGTTGGACACTTGCGCACGCACACCGCCACGCAGGCTGCCCAGGATCGCGGCGGTCGACTTGCCCTGCCCGGCCACGCGCGCCTGGCCCTTCAGCACGCCACTCACATACGGCGCGGCACCGTTGGCGCGCGCCTGGTGGATCCAGCTTTCCAGGCGAACCCCGTCCCAGCGCACGTCGGCATTCCACAGCGCGATGGCGGCGCTGCGGCCGTCGAGTTGAACCGTGCCTGCCAGGCGGCCTTGCCCGGTGCGGGCGTCGATGTCACGCAGCACCAGCACGGCGTCGTTCAACACGAGGTGGGCGCGCAGCGGCTTGAGCGGCTCCAGCAGCCCGCTGCCGAGGTCGGCCGTGTCGATGTCGACCAGCACGTTGGCATTCATGGCGCGCAGCGACGGCAGGTCGAACGGCCGGTCGGGCAGCACGCGGCCGGTGGCGGGAGGCACCGCATCGGTGGGTACGGGCACGGGCGCACCGATGGCGGGGCCGAGGTCGGCCAGCGCGAGGCGCGTGCCGCTCAAGCGCCCGGCCAACAGCGGCACCTTGGGCGTGCGGTCGAAGGTGAACGCGCCGGCGAGCCGGCTGGAGCCGATGCTGGCCTGCGCCACCACCACGTTCCAGACCGCGCCGCGCTTGGCGATGCGGCCGGTCGCCTTGAACGGCCCGGTGGTCGGCAAGGTGATGCCGACCGGGTCACCGACGGCGGCCAGCGACGGGCCTTGCATCGCGTAGTCGCCTTCCAGCCCGGCGAAGTTCAAGGCGTCGGTGGCGGTGCCCTTGAACGCCAGCGTGGCGCGGCCGACATGCGCGTCGATGCTGACCGGCAAGGGCACCGCCTGCGCACCCGACACGATGGCTGGCGTCAGCCCCGCCGCGCGCAGGTCGATCTTCAGCGGCAGCTTCCGGTAGGTGCCCTGCGCGCGCAGTTGCAGGCCGGGCGCGCCGATGCCGGTGCGGCCGTCGTTGCCCTCGCTCGCCTCGACGAGCGAGAAGCTGGCGTCGGCGTCCACCACCATCGGCACATCGTGCAGCCGCAGCTGGCCATCGTTGACCTTCAGGTGGTCGAAGCGCGGCAGCGTCGGAACGGCCGACGTGTCGGGCGGGGCCGGCTTGGCGGCACCGAACTGCCATGACGCACGGCCGTCGGCAAGGCGCTCGAGTTGCAGGTCAAGCTTTGCTGCTTGCAGATCACTCACCCGCAACACGTCACCGCGGTAGGCGCGCCAGAGGCTGAAGTACGCAACGTGAAGCTGGGCATCGCGCGCCAGCAGCATGTGGGGTGCGGTGCTCCAGGCCGGCGCTGCGATCTCGATCTGCGGTGCGTTGACGCGCAGGCCGCCGAGCAGGTGAATGCGCACCAGCGGGTCGGCTTCCGGCGTGGCGCTGAAGCTCACGCGGCGGTCCAGCGCCTTCGACAGCGCCCGTTCGATGGGCCCGGCCAGAAACGGCCATCCTGCACCTTCGGCGGCTGCGAACGCGAGCAACAGCGCAGCCAGCACGGCCAGCGCAACGCGGCGCGCAGTGAACGGCTTCTTCGCTTGATCTGTCATGCGCCATCCTGAACATCGCCGGTGCGGCGCACCATCGGCCGGGTTCGGCGGCCGGTGTGGGCGTGCTCCTACGCCAGCGGCGCGGTGCCCAGCACCTGGGGGTTCAGTGCGGTGGGCGGGCGCCCCTTGTTCGGCCCGCGGCCGAGTGCGGCGATCAGGTTGTCGGCGGCCAGGCGGGCCATGGCCATGCGGGTGGGCAGGCTGGCGCTGGCGATGTGCGGCGTGAGCACCACGTTCGGCACCGTCAGCAGGCCGGGGTGAACGGCCGGCTCGCCCTCGAACACATCGAGCCCGGCGGCGGCGATGGTCTTGGCGCGCAGCGCGTCGGCCAGCGCCGCGTCGTCGACGATGCCGCCGCGCGCGATGTTGGTGAGCGTGGCGCTCGGCTTCATCAGCGCCAGCTCGGCCGCGCCGATCAGGTGGTGCGAGGCCGCGCTGTAGGGCACGACGATCACGAGGTGGTCGGCTTCGCGCAGCAGGTCTTCCTTGCCGACCCAGCGGGCGCCGAGTTCGGCTTCAACAGCCACGTCGAGCTTCGAGCGGTTGTGATAGAGCACCTTCATGCCGAAGCCGAGCGCGCCGCGCCGCGCAATCGCCTGGCCGATGCGGCCCATGCCGAGCACACCGAGCGTGGCGCCGTGCACGTCACTGCCCGCGAACAGGTCGACGCTCCACTTCGACCACTCGCCACGGCGCAGGTAACGCTCGCTCTCGGTGATGCGGCGCGCGGTGGCCATCATCAGCGCGAAGCCGAAGTCGGCGGTGGTTTCGGTCAGCACGTCGGGCGCGTTGCTCGCGAGCACGCCGTGCGCGGTGCAGGCCGGCACGTCTATGTTGTTGTAGCCGACCGCCATGCTGCACACGGCGCGCAGTTGCGGGCAGGCTTTGAGCAGGGCCGCGTCGATGCGTTGCGCGCCGGTGATGTAGGCGCCGGCCTTGCCTTGCAGCCGCGCGACCAGTTCGGCCTGCGGCCAGTCGGCATCGGCGTCGTTGGTCTCCACCTCGAAGTGCTCTCGCAGGCGGGCAACGACTTCGGGGAACACACGCAGGGCGACGAGGACAGACGGCTTCATGAAAGTACGCTCCGGTTCAAGGTGCCAGGGTTCGCAGCACGGCATCGGGGTGCCAGCCCAGCGTGAACAGCAGCACCGCGAAGCCGATCACGTAGCCGACCGCCACGTGCCAGCCGCCGCGCAGCCACGCGCCGGCCGAACGCGCTTCGGGGAAGTTCGACGCCAGCGCCACGCCGGCCGACGAGCCGAACCAGATCATCGAGCCTCCGAAGCCGACGGCATAGGCGAGAAAGCCCCAGTCGTAGCCGCCCTGGTGCAACGCGAGGGCGGTCAGCGGGATGTTGTCGAACACGGCCGACAGGAAGCCCAGGCCGAGCGCCGACGGCCACGACGCGGCAGGCAGGTGCGCCACCGGCATCATGGCCGCGCACAGCACCAGCGCGAGCAGGAACACGCTGCCGCGCGTGGCGGCGGGCAGCACGCTCCAGTCGGGCCGGCGCAGCAGCGCGGTGGCGGCAATGGCCACCCACACGGCCAGGCCGATCACCGGCCAGTGGTCGAGCAGCGCCGGTGCGCGCAGGTTGCAATACACGTTGGCGCCGATGGCCGCCGCGAGGATCACCGCCACGATGGCCAGGCGCGGCCACTCGACGGCGGCGCCATGAGCCGCGTCGCGCGTGATGGGCTGGAAGGCATGTTGCTGGCGCGCCGCGAAGTAGCCGAAGAACAGCAGCGCGGGCACGGCGGCTATATAGGCCTCGAACACCTGCGCGGGCTTGACGCCGGCGATCCACATCATCGTGGTGGTGGTGTCGCCGACCACGCTGCCGGCGCCGCCGGCGTTCGACGCGGCGACGATGGCCGCGAGAAAGCCGATGTGCAGCCGGCCCTTGAACAGCACCTTCGCCATGGCGCCGCCGATCATGGCAGCGGCAATGTTGTCGAGGAAGCTGGAGAGCACGAACACGAGCACCAGCATCGCGAAGCCGCCCTTCCAGTCGTCGGGCAGGAACCTGGGGAGGATGGCGGGGAGCTGGCTGTCTTCGAAGTGCCGCGCCAGCAAGGCGAAGCCGAGCAGCAGGCAGAACAGGTTGGCGACGGTGACCCATTCATGCCGCAGCAACTGAGCAAGTCCGGCCACGCCGGCCACATTCCCGAAGCTGCTGAACGCCAGCTTGTATGCCGTGATGGCGGCCAGCCCGATCAACGCCACGCGCAGCGTGTGGTGGTGGAACAGCGCCACACCCGCGAGCGTGACGGCAAACAGGAAGAACTCGACCGGCACGCCGGCGATCAGCGGCATCGCAATTGCGCGTTCAAGCGACGAAGCGGGTGAACCCGGCGACCGGCTCGCGCTCGGTTGCGAGCGTGTTCTCGGCCGCGCTCGGGTCGGCATGGCCGAGCGACATGCCGCACACCAGCTGCTCGTTCTCCGGCGCGCCGATGTGCGGGCAGATGATGCGGTGGAACTGCGTGAACGCCGCCTGCGGGCAGGTGTGCAGGCCGCGCGCGCGCGCCGCGACCATCAGGCTTTGCAGGAACATGCCGTAGTCGAGCCAGCTGCCCTGGCGCATGACGCGGTCGATGGTGAACATGAGGCCGACCGGCGCACCGAAGAAGTCGTAGTTGCGGCTGTGCTGCGCGTGCATGCGCGCCTTGTCGGTCTTGGCGATGCCGAGCAGCGTGTACAGGTCCCAACCCACCTTGCGGCGCCGGTCGATGAACGGCGACTTCCACTCGGTCGGGTAGTAGGCGTACTCCTCCGAGTGGGTGGCGCGCTCGGCGGGGTCGTCGTAGGCGGCGCGGATCTTGCGCGAGAGTTCTACTTTCGCCGCGCCGGTCAACACGTACACCTTCCAGGGCTGGGTGTTGGTGCCCGAGGGCGCGCGCGCGGCCACCGCAAGAATGGCTTCGATCACGTCGCGCGGCACCTCGGTGGGCAGGAAGGCGCGCAGCGACTGGCGCGTGGTGATGGCCGCGTCGACGAGCGCCGTTTGCTCTGGCGTGGGGTGGTTCAGAAGCGTCACAGTAATCCTTGCAGCGTTTGGTGAAGGCGCACGGGCAGCGCGGTCGGGCGGCGGGTGCCGCGGTCCACGTACACATGAACGAAGTGGCCGCACGCGGCAGCCAGTGGTTCGCCGGCCGCGAACAGGCCGATCTCGTAGCGCACGCTCGAGCTGCCGATGTGCGCCACGCGCAGGCCGGCTTCCACCGTCTGCGGGAACGACAGCGGTGAGAAGTAGTTGCAGTGGGTTTCGACCACCAGGCCGATGACGGGGCTGAGGGCCACGTCGAGCACGTCGGCCTCGATCAGGTAGCGGTTCACGACCGAATCGAAGTAGCTGTAGTAGACGACGTTGTTGATGTGGCCGTAGGCGTCGTTGTCGGACCAGCGCGAGGTGATGCTGCTGAAGTGCCGGTAGGTGCTGCGGGGCTCGGGTTGCGGGCGCGTTGGCGTTGGGCTCATGGGGCTGCATTGTTCCATTGCTGCCAACTGTGCAGAGCGCAGCGCAGGGTGCCGAAGTGAACCTCGACGGTGTCGGAGATGTTGCGGCCGTAGCCGCCCGCCATCGACAGCGCCACCGGAATGCCACGCTCGCGCAACGCGGCCAGCACACGGCGGTCGCGCTCGGCCAGGCCGTCGGTCGTGAGCTTCAGGCGGCCGAGCCTGTCCCCTTCGTGCGGGTCGGCGCCGGCCAGGTAGAACACCAGGCCGGGCGGCGCATTGCCGTGGCGCTGCCAGAGCTCGGCCAGCGCCGCGTCGAGCGCGGCGAGGTACGGCTCGTCGGTGCAGCCATCGGGCAGGTCGACATCGATGTCACTGCGCTCCTTCCGGAACGGGAAGTTCTTCGCACCGTGCACCGACAGCGTGAACACCGTCGGGTCGTCGGCGAAGATCGCCGCGCTGCCATTGCCCTGGTGCACGTCGAGGTCGATGATCGCAACGCGCAGCAACTGGCGGTGCGCGCGGTGCCACTCGGCCTGCATGAGCCGCGCGGCGACGGCGGCGTCGTTGAACACGCAGTAGCCGCCGCCCTTGTCGGCCGTGGCGTGGTGCGTGCCGCCGGCCAGGTTGGCGCCCACGCCGGTGGCGAGCGCGGCGCGCGCCGCGGCGATGGTGGCGCCGACCGAGCGGCGCGCCCGCTCGACCATCGCCTCGCTCCACGGGAAGCCGATCTCGCGCTGCTGTGCGGCGCCGAGCGAGCCCTCGATCACCGCGCTCACGTAGGCCGGCGTGTGGGAGAGGGCCAATTCGCCGTCGCTTGCCGGCGGCGCCTGGAACAACGCGAGGCCCGGCAATTCGTGCAGGCGCTCGCGCAGCAAGCGGTACTTCGACATCGGGAAGCGGTGACCCGGCGGCAGCGGCAGGACGAATTGATCGGCGTAGAAGGCTTGCATCGGCGTGGGTGAGTTGTACAGATTGTGCCGACCGTAGAACCACCTCTCTAGAATGCTGCAGCGCAGCAAAAAAGCCTTGCAATGAGGGGCACGCTGGCTATACTTCGGTTCATGTTGCAGTGCAGCAAATGCACCTGGCAGCACTCAAACAGATTCCTTTTCACCACCGCCTGGAGATGACACCATGATGACCACCGACCAACTCGTCGCTGCCCACAAAGCCAACATCGAAACCCTGATGGGCCTGACCGCCAAGGCCTTCGAAGGCGTCGAGAAGCTCGTCGAGCTGAACCTGCAGGTCGCGAAGACCGCCATGGGCGAAGCCGCCGAGACCACCAAGGCCGCCCTGTCGGTCAAGGACGCGCAAGAGCTGATGGCGCTGCAAGCCAGTCTCCTGCAACCGGCCGCCGACAAGGCTGCTGCCTACAGCCGCCACGTGTATGACATCGCAACCGCCACCGTTGCCGACCTGACCAAGGCCACCGAAGCGCAAACCTCTGAGGCGCAAGCCAAGTTCATGTCGGCCGTCGACAGCGCGATGAAGAATGCGCCCGCCGGCAGCGAGAACGTGGTTGCGCTGATGAAGTCGGGCGTGGCCGCAGCGAACAACGCGTTCGACGGCGTGCAGAAGGCCGTCAAGCAAGCCACCGACGTGGCCGAAGCCAACTTCCAGGCGATCAGCGCCTCGGCCACCAAGGCCACGAAGACCAAGCGCGCTGCCTGAGTCTTCTGAGGGAACCCGGGGCGCTGCGTAAACCTTTGTTGCGCAGTTGAACTCTTGCCGGGCGCGGCCCTCACACGGTTTCCACGGGCCTCGGCCTGTGGGTTCCTGAAGGTTGTCTCCTCGGTACCTCGAATCCTCCCTCAAGGTACCTTTCGGCCCGGTGTTCGCACCGGGCCGTTTTGTTTTGTGGGCAACACGGTGCCCCGCCCAAGCCTCAGGGCTCACGCTGATAGGGCACGTCCATCTGCCTTGCCGTTGCCTTGGCGAGTTCGCCTCCTGCGAGGCGAGCAACCAGATGAAGACTCATGTCGATGCCGGCAGCGATGCCGGCCGACGAAACCACCTGACCTTCATCGACCCAGCGAACGCCGTCCAGTACCTGAACTTCCGGAAACTGGCTTCGAAGGTCATCGAGGTCTTCCCAGTGTGTGGTTGCCTTCTTCTGGTCCAGAAGGCCGGCCTTCGCGAGAACAAAGGCACCCGTGCAAACCGAAGCCACCAGTTGCGCGGTCAATGCCGAGGCACGCACCCAGGCGATGACTTCTTCGTCCCTGACCTGCTCGTCAACCACGCCGCCAGGAACGAGCAGCAAGTCGATGCGTGGGCAGTCGGCCAGTGAGTAGTCCGGCAAGGTCTTCAGGCCCGCTCGCGCTTGAATGGCGGCCTTTGTCTTGGCCACGGTGAAGACCTTGAACGGCGCAGCCTTGCCCGGGTTGCGCCGCAGGTGAACACGACTTGCGGTGGTGAACACCTCGAAGGGGCCCGCGAAGTCAAGGACCTCGACGTTGTCGAACAGGAAGATGCCAACCGACAGGGTCATGGTGTGAAGCTCAGTGTTGATGTCGAGATGATGGCCAATCACCCAGGACAGGCCGGCCCGATGGTTGCACTTGACGCCGACCCCGCGATGGTCCGTTGACACTTCAAAGCGTTCAAGCTGCCAGCCTTCGGCATGCAGACCGTCGGACTTCCCGCGGCCGCGTCTTTGTGGAACGACAACCACCCACCCTCTTTCATTGAAGAAGGCAGCCCGCTCGACATAGGTGACCGTGCGGCTGACCTCTCGTGGATCGTTGCCGTTGTTCACCGAACCGTGGTTGAAAACCAGCGTCGGGAACGGGCCATCACCTGGGGGCCTGGAGATGGCGAACTCGAGCGCCACAGGGAGGCCATCCTCCAGCAGGTTCGTGCTGATCCTCTGGAGCACGACCTTCTGTGCGCCAACGGCGGCGCAGCACAGCGACCACTGCGCGGCAGACGCGTGCCTTGACTCCGGCACGGTGTAGACCGGCTTGCTGCCGTTGTTCTTCGACCCGCACTCGCCAAGAGCTTGGCTCGCGCTATGCACGGACGGCCTGCGCAATGAGCGTGGCCATGCCTGCGGCGCCCAGCCAGGCGCCTGCGCGCTTGAGCAGTGCGGTGTCCAGTGTTCCGGGCCGGGGCGGCTGGCTTCGACTGAAGCCGACCACGAACGCATGCGCCGGAAGCGCGACGACAAGCAGGAATGCCACCACCAAACTCATGCTCTCGCTGCCAAACCGAGACCAGACGATCGGCATGACAACGCCCGCGAAAGCGCCTGCGAGTGCTGCATTGATGGGTGTGGGTGTGAGTTTCATGGTGGGCCACCGCCTCAATGCATCTTCGCCGCGATGCGCTCGCGCAGGCTGCCGAGCATGGCGAGGGCCGCTTCGCGCCCCGCCTGGATCGACCGTTTGCGCGCCGCGAAGTCGGCGCCCGATACGCCGGGCAGGCGCGGCCGCAGCACCACGTCGGCGTCACGCAGCTCGAAGGTGTTGATGCTGCGGCCCATGATCGCGAAGGTCTGCAGCAGCATGCGCATCGGGTCGGTCGTGGGGTTGCCGTCGGGCACGGCCGAGATGTCGACCGCGATCACGACCTCGGCCCCCATCTGCCGTGCAAAGCGCACCGGCACCGGCGACACCAGGCCGCCGTCCACATACTCGCGCGTCCCGATGCGCACCGGCTGGAACACCGCCGGCACCGCGCTCGACGCCCGCACCGCCACGCCCGGGTCACCACGCTGGAACAGGATCGGCGCGCCGCTGTCGAGGTCGGTCGCGACGATGCCCAGCGGCAGCGGCATGGCTTCGATGCTGCGGCCGCTGGTGTGGTCGCGCACGTACTTGGCCAGCGCTTCGCCGCGGATCAGCCCGCGCCCCGGGAACGACCAGTCGGTGAAGGCCGATTCGTCCATCGAATCGGCCAGCAGCGCCAGGTCGGCCCCGCTCTTGCCGGACGCATAGAGCGCCGCGACAAGACTGCCGGCCGAGGTGCCGACGATCAGGTCCGGCTTCAGCCCGTTCTCTTCCAGCACCTGGATCACGCCGATGTGCGCAAAGCCGCGCGCCGCACCGCCACCCAACGCCAGGCCGATGCGCGGCGGCCGCAAGGCCACGGGCGGCGTGGGCACAGGCGCGACCGCCGGCACGGACACGGGGACGGTCGAACCGGGGGGTTTTGGGGCGGTCTGGCAGGCCGCGAGTGCCAGCGTGAGGGCGAACCCAACCCCATGCCATACCCAGCGTCTGCGGCGATCCTGCGCGCCGCGAGCGGCATCTGTGCATGTCATCGGCGCGATTTTAGGAGTCGATCTTTGCAATCCATATTCCCCACAGCACTAACCACCTAACGAAAAAGTACTTTTCTTATATATGCCGCCTCCGTACATTCCGTGATCTCGCTGCCGAGGCACCCTGCCGTGGCCGGGCTGGTTGGGGCGTGCATGGACTGGATCGCGGTATTGAGTGGCTTCGGCGTCGGCGCCATTGTCGGGATGACCGGCGTGGGCGGCGGCTCGCTGATGACGCCGCTGCTGCTGACCGTGTTCAAGCTGCACCCGGCGGTCGCCATCGGCACCGACCTGTTCTTCGCGGCCATCACCAAGACGGCCGGCTCGGTGTCGCACCACAACGCCGGCCATGTGGACTGGCGCGTCACCCGGCAATTGCTTGCGGGCAGCATCCCGGCGGCACTGGCCACCATCGCGCTGATGCACTTCACCGGCATCACCAAGGGCTGGGCCAGCGCGCTGACCTTCTCGCTGGGCATCGCGCTGTTGCTGACGGCCGTCACGGTGGCCTACAAGCCGGTCTGGCAGCGGCTCGGCCTGCGGCTGGAACGGTCCCTGCCCGAGCACCGCAAACCGCTGTTGACGGTGCTCAGCGGGCTGCTGCTCGGCGTGCTGGTGTCGCTCAGCTCGATCGGCGCCGGGGCCATCGGCGCCACGCTGCTCATGCTGCTGTACCCGCGCATGGCGTCGCACCGCATCGTCGGCACCGACATCGCCCACGCCGTGCCGCTCACGCTCGTGGCCGGCATCGGCCACGCGACGCTGGGCCATGTCGACTGGACGCTGCTCGCCGCGCTGCTCACGGGCTCGATCCCGGGCATCTGGATCGGCGCGCAACTGACCCGCAAGATGCCCGAGAAGCTGGTGCGCGCGCTGCTGTGCATCTCGCTCGTGACGGCCGGCCTCAAAGTGATCTCCTGACACCCTGCTCCCATGTACCAGTACACCGAGTTCGACAGACACTTCGTCCACCAGCGCGCGGCGCAGTACCGCGACCAGCTGCAGCGCCACCTGAAGGGCCAGTTGCCGGACGAAGACTTCCGCCCGCTGCGCCTGCAGAACGGTTGGTACGTGCAGCGCCACGCGCCCATGTTGCGCGTGGCCGTGCCCTACGGCGAGCTGAATTCGGCGCAGCTGCGCGGCCTGGCCAACATCGCCCGTGAGTACGACCACATCGACGCCGGCCTGCCCACCGACCGCGGCGGCTTCGGCCACTTCACGACGCGCCAGAACGTGCAGTTCAACTGGATCCCGCTGGAACGCAGCGCTGACGTGATGGACGCGCTCGCCGCCATCGACATGCACGGCATCCAGACCAGCGGCAACTGCATCCGCAACACCACCAGCGACTGCTTCGCCGGCGTGGCCGCCGATGAGCTGATCGATCCGCGCCCGTACTGCGAAGTGCTGCGCCAGTGGAGCACGCTGCACCCGGAGTTCGCGTTCCTGCCGCGCAAGTTCAAGATCGCGGTGACGGGTGCGGCCGAAGACCGCGCCGCGATTGCGTGGCACGACATCGGCTTGCAGTTGTTGAAGAACGATTCGAATGAGATCGGCTTCAAAGTGCTCGTGGGTGGCGGCATGGGCCGCACGCCGGTCATCGGCACCGTGATCCGCGAGTTCCTGCCGTGGCAGCAGATCCTCGTCTTCATCGAGGCCATCGTGCGGATCTACAACAAGCACGGCCGGCGCGACAACATGTACAAGGCGCGCATCAAGATCCTCGTCAAGGCAGAGGGCCAACGCTTCATCGACGACGTGAACCAAGAGTTCGCGCACATCCTGGCCGACGACGTGCAAGGCACCGCCCACCTGATCCCGCAAGCCGAGCTCGACCGCGTGGCCGCGAGCTTCGTCACCCCCGCCGGCATCACACCGCGCACCGCCGGCACACCGGCATGGCAAGCCGCTGCCGATGCGCCTGCCGCATTCAAGCGCTGGCTCGAGCGCAACACGCATGCGCACAAGCTGGCCGGCTACCGCGCCGTCACGCTGTCGATCAAGCGAGCCGGCCAGCCGCCGGGCGACGCCAGCGCCGAGCAGTTCGACCTGGCCGCCGACTTGGCCGACCGCTACAGCTTCGGTGAAGCCCGTGTGTCACACGACCAGAACCTGGTGCTGCCGTGGGTGAACGAGGCCGACCTGTTCGGCCTGTGGAACGCCGCGCGCGACGCCAGCTTCGCCACCCCCAACATCGGCCTGCTCACCGACATGATCGCCTGCCCAGGCGGCGACCTGTGCGCGCTCGCAAACGCCCGCTCCATCCCCATCGCGGCCGACATCACCGAGCGCTTTGCCGACATCGACGAGCTGCACGACATCGGCGACATCGACCTGCACATCAGCGGCTGCATCAACTCCTGCGGCCACCACCACAGCGGGCACATCGGCATCCTCGGCGTCGACAAAGACGGACGGGAGTGGTATCAGGTCTCGCTCGGCGGCTCCGACGGCTCGGCGCTCGCAACCGTGGCGGTGCCGGGCAAGGTGATCGGCCCATCGTTCGCGGCCGACGAAGTGGCCGATGTGATCGAGGCTGTGATCGACACCTACCGCGCAGCGCGCGCATCGAACGAGCGCTTCATCGACACCGTCCAGCGCATCGGCCTCGACCCGTTCCGGGCCTCCGCCAACGCCGTGCGGCGTAGCACCGCGGCGCACACCGCCTGACCCCGGCGCGCACCCTCATGAAGTTCATCACCCCTCACGACAAACCCCGCGACCCGTGGCACGCCCTCAACGGCGACGACGGCCCGATGGTCACGCTCACCCCCGCGCCGCACTGCCTGCTGACCTTGCTGCAATGGCACGGCGTGCGCAGCAGCTGGCCGGCCGGCATGCCGGTGGGCGTGCAGCTCGCCAACGACGTGGAAATGGCCGAGATCGCCGGCGACCTGCCGCGCCTCGCGCTCATCGCATTGCAGTTCCCGAAGTGGACCGATGGCCGCGCCTACAGCCAGGCCCGCGTGCTGCGTTCGCGCTACCGGTACGCCGGCGAAGTGCGCGCCACCGGCGAGGTGCTGGTCGACATGCTGCCGCTGCTGCACCGCACCGGCTTCGACGCGGTGGCGATGCGCGCCGATCAATCCATCGACGCCGCCGAGCGCCAGCTCGCGTTCTTCCCCGGCCACTACCAGGGCGACGCGCTCGACAACCGACCGCTGTTCGCCTTGCCGCCCGAGCAGGTCGAAGCGCTGTCGCATGCGCCGGTGCGCGAGTTCATCGATGAAGGGGGTGCCATATGAACGCCATTGCGCTGTACGCCAAGGCCACACCGGGCTTCGACGAACGGGTCGCGAACACGCTGGCCCTGCTGCAGCGCGCTGCCGCAGAACACCCGGGCAAGATCGGGCAAGCGACCAGCCTGGGCGCTGAAGACATGGTGTTGACCGACCTGATCGCGCGCCATCGCCTGTCCATCGCCATCGGCACGCTCGAGACCGGCAAGCTGCACGCGCAGACCGTCGCACTCATCGGCACCATCGAATCGCACTGCGGCTTGAGAGTCGAGGTGTATCGCCCGGTCACCGAGTCGGTCGTGCACTTCGTGCGCGAGCACGGCGAGCGCGCCATGTACCAGAGCATCGCGCTGCGCAAGGGCTGCTGCGGCATGCGCAAGCTCGAGCCCTTGTCGCGCATGCTGGCCGAGCGCAGTGCCTGGGTCACGGGCATGCGGCGCGAGCAATCGAACAACCGCGGCACCGTCGAGTTCAGCGAGACCGACGACAAGGGCCGCGCCAAGTTCAACCCGCTGGCCGACTGGAGCTGGGCCGACGTGTGGCACTACATCGACCTGCACATGGTTCCCTACAACCCGCTGCACGACGAGTTCATGCCCAGCATCGGCTGCGAGCCCTGCACGCGCGCCATCGCGGTGGGTGAAGACTTCCGCGCCGGCCGTTGGTGGTGGGAAGACGAAGGCGCGAAGGAGTGCGGCCTGCACGTCCATGAGCCAGAACAAGACGCCGCCCCCGTATCGATGATTGGACACGCCCGATGAACGCCCCCTTGAAGATCGACGAGCTGCTGCCGCAACTCGACCACACGCACCTCGACTGGCTCGAAGAAGAAGCCATCTTCATCTTGCGCGAAACCGTGGCTGCGTTCGAGCGCCCTGCCCTGCTGTTCTCGGGCGGCAAAGACTCGTGCGTGGTGCTGCGCCTGGCCGAGAAGGCGTTCAAGAACAAGAGCGACACCGGTGACTGGAAAGGCCGCCTGCCGTTCCCGCTGCTGCACGT
>JANNBF010000179.1:0-4184 GCA_031385155.1 Rhizobacter sp. | reverse complement strand
GCCGATGCCGATCTTGAACAGGTCGAAGACCGAGACGGCCACGGGCTCAGGTCTCGTAAGCGGAAAGCGGCGGGCAGGAACACATCAGGTTGCGGTCGCCCCAGACGTTGTCGACACGGCCGACTGGCGACCAGTATTTGCCGCGCCGCAAGGCCGGCACCGGGTAGGCCGCTTCCTCGCGCGAGTAGGCGTGCGGCCAGTCGCTCTTGAGCAGCGCCTGCGCGGTGTGCGGCGCCGCCTTCAACGGGTTGTCGGCCGCGGGCCAGACGCCGGCCTCGACCTTCGCGATCTCGGCGCGGATGGCGATCATCGCGTCGCAGAAGCGGTTCAATTCTTCGAGGCCTTCGCTCTCGGTCGGCTCGACCATCAAGGTGCCTGCGACCGGGAAGCTTAGCGTGGGGGCGTGGAAGCCGTAGTCGATCAAGCGCTTGGCGACGTCTTCGGCGCTGATGCCTTGCGCGCCTTTGCCTTCGCCACCGGTGGCCTCTTTCAAAGGCCGCAGGTCGAGGATGCACTCGTGCGCCACGCCACCGCCCTTGAGGCCTTCGACGTTGCCGCTGAAGTGGATGTCGTAGTGGTCGGCGAGGCGGGCTGCGATGTAGTTGGCGGAGAGGATGGCGACTTCGGTCGCCGAGGTCAGCCCCTCGGCGCCCATCATGCGCATGTACATCCAGCTGATCGGCAACACGGCCGCGTTGCCCAAGGGCGCCGCACTGATCGCGCCGATTTGACCTTCGTGGCCCAGACCAGCCGAGCGGTGCCCCGGCAAGTACGGCACCAGATCGGCCACCACGCACACCGGCCCCACGCCCGGCCCACCGCCACCGTGCGGGATGCAGAAGGTCTTGTGCAGGTTCAGATGGCTCACGTCACCGCCAAACTCGCCGGGTGCGGCCACGCCGACCAGCGCGTTCATGTTCGCGCCGTCCACATACACGCGCCCGCCGTGCTGGTGCACCAGCGCGCACAGCTCCTTCACGCGGGTGTCGAACACGCCGTAAGTGGAGGGGTAGGTGATCATCACCGCGGCCAGGTTCGCGCTGTGCGCCTCGCACTTGGCGGCCATGTCGTCGAGGTCAACGTTGCCTTCGGCGTCGCACTTCGTCACCACCACCTGCATGCCCGCCATCTGCGCACTGGCCGGGTTGGTGCCGTGCGCCGACTCGGGGATGAGGCAGATGCTTCGGTGGCCCTCGCCTCGCGCCGCGTGGTAGGCGCGAATGACCAGCAGCCCAGCGTATTCGCCCTGCGAGCCGGCGTTGGGCTGCAGGCTCACGCCGCTGTAGCCGGTGGCCTGGCACAGCCACGCTTCGAGCTGGGTGCGCAGCAGGTCGTAGCCTTGCAACTGATCTTGCGGCGCGAACGGGTGGATGTTCGCGAACTCGGGCCAGGTGACCGGGATCATCTCGCTCGTGGCGTTCAGCTTCATCGTGCACGAGCCGAGCGGGATCATGGTGCGGTCGAGCGCCAAGTCTTTGTCGGAGAGGCTGCGGATGTAGCGCAGCATGTCCGTCTCGCTGTGGTGGCGGTTGAAGACCGGGTGCGTGAGGTAGGCGCTCGCGCGTTGCAGCTCGGCCGGGATCAGCGAAGCCACGCCCTTCTCGAAGGGCGCGAAGTCGGGCAGCGGCTGCTGGCCCGCGAAGAGCTTCCAGAGCAGCGTGATGTCGTCGCGACTCGTCGTCTCATCGAGCGTGATGCCCACGCTGCTGGCCGACGCACGGCGCAGGTTGATGCCGGCGTCGCGCGCGGCTTGAAGCAGCGCGTCGGTCTTCGCGCCGGTCGCGACTTGCAGCGTATCGAACGCGCTCGCGTTGACGAGCGTGCAACCCAGCTGGCCTAGACCAATTGCCAGCACAGAGGTGAAGCTCGCCACGCGCTGTGCGATGCGCTTCAGGCCGGCCGGCCCGTGATAGACCGCGTACATGCTCGCCACCACCGCCGGCAGCACCTGCGCCGTGCAGATGTTCGACGTGGCCTTCTCGCGGCGAATGTGCTGCTCGCGCGTCTGCAGCGCCAGGCGGTAAGCCTGCGCGCCGTGTGAATCGACACTCACGCCGACCAGCCGGCCCGGCATCGAGCGCTTGAACTCGTCGCGCGTGGCGAGAAAGGCGGCGTGCGGGCCGCCGTTGCACATCGGCATGCCGAATCGCTGGGTGTTGCCGACCGCGATGTCGGCGCCCATCTCACCCGGCGCCTTCAGCAGCGTGAGCGCCAGCAGGTCGGCGGCCACGATGGCCAGGCCGCCGTGCGCATGCACCGACGCGATGATCGGCGCCAGGTCGCGCACCACGCCGTTCACGCCCGGGTACTGCAGCAGTGCGGCGAATGCGCCCGCCCCACCGGCCGCATCGGCCGGGCCTGTGGCCACCGTGATGCCCAGCGGCTCGGCGCGCGTGCGCACCACTTCCAGCGTTTGCGGCAGCACGTCGTCGGCGACGAAGAAGGTGGTCGATTGGCTCTTGCCCACGCGCATCGCGAGCGTCATGGCCTCGGCTGCGGCGGTGGCTTCATCGAGCATCGACGAGCCGGCGATGGCCATGCCGGTCAGGTCACACACCATGGTCTGGAAGTTCACCAGCGCTTCCATCCGGCCTTGCGAAATCTCGGCCTGGTAGGGCGTGTAAGCGGTGTACCAGGCCGGGTTCTCCAGGATGTTGCGAAGGATCACACCCGGCGTGTGCGTGCCATGGTAGCCCTGGCCGATGAAGCTCTTGAGCAGCTTGTTCTGCCCGGCGATGGCACGCATTTCGGCCAGCGCATCGGCTTCGCTCAGCGGCTCGGGCAAGGCCATCGGCGCGCCGCGCGCGATCGAGCGCGGCACGATGGCCTCGATCAGCGCGCGACGCGAGGCCGCGCCGATCACGCTGAGCATGTGGCGTTCGTCGTCGGGCTGAATGCCCACGTGGCGGGCAACGAACTCGGCGGCGTTCTCAAGCTCGCGCAGCGGCTTGTGGGCAGACATCAACATCGGGCTTCTTTCGTGATCCGGTTTGGCGGTATGGCGGTTCGGTGTCAGCTGTTCTTCACGAGCAGGTCGTAGGCCGGGCCGTCCATCAGCTGCTCGAACTCGCCCATGTTGGTCACGTGCACCTTGAAGAACCAGCCGTTGCCGAGCGGATCGGTGTTGGCGAGCGACGGGTCGGCGCGCAGCGCTTCGTTCACCTCGACCACCTCGCCGGTGACGGGCATGAACAGGTCGGCGGCTGCCTTGACCGACTCGACGACGCCGGCCACATCTCCCTTTGTGAAGGTGCTGCCGACGGCAGGCAGGTCGACGAACACCACGTCGCCGAGCGCGTCTTGCGCGTGGTGTGTGATGCCGACGGTCGCGGCCTCGTGGCCTTCGATGTTGATCCACTCGTGGTCGTCGGTGTACATGGTCGTCATGGGGTGCTCCTGATCGGGAAGTTGATGGGTGCGGCGGTCAGCCGCGGTGGTAGCGGTGCGGAACGAAAGGCATCGGGCTCACGCGCATCGGCTGGCGTTTGCCCCGCACTTCGGCATACACCTCGTGGTGCGGCAGCGCGTGGTTGACGGCGAGGTAGGCCATCGCGACCGGCTCGCCGTAAGACGGCGACAAGGTGCCGCTCGTCACCACGCCGAGCTTGTGGCCCTGGGCATCGACGATGGGCGCGCCTTCGCGCACCGGCACGCGTTCCAGGCCGACGAGGCCGACGCGCTTGGTGGCGGCGCCGCTCGCCAGTTGCCGGTCGATGGTGGCCGCGCCGGGGTAGCCGCCGGCACGCGCGCCGCCGGCGCGGCGCACCTTCTGGATCGCCCAGGTCAGGCCGGCTTCGACCGGCGTGGTGGTCTCGTTGATGTCATGCCCGTAGAGGCACAGGCCTGCTTCGAGCCGCAGCGTGTCACGCGCGCCCAGGCCGGCGGGCTTGACCTCGGGCAGCGCGAGCAATGCCCTCGCCAGCACCACGGCCTGCTCGGCGGGCACCGAGATCTCGAAGCCGTCTTCGCCGGTGTAGCCGGAACGGGTGACGAAGCAATCGGCCCCGGCGAGCGTGACGCTCGCGCCGGTCATGAAGTTCAGCGCCAGCAGTGCGCGCTCCGGCAACGGGATCACATGGCAGCGGTGGCCGATGTTCGTGATGAGGTGCGCGGTGTCTTCGGCCTTGCAGGCGGCGTTGACGATCAGCAGCAAGTCGTCCTGACGGCGCGTGATCATCAGGTCG
>JANNBF010000139.1:0-46132 GCA_031385155.1 Rhizobacter sp. | reverse complement strand
GCGATGTGTAACGATTTGTAATAAATCAAATTTTTTTTCCACTTCTCTGCGCAACTCGGCGCCCACTGCGACTCTGCGGTGAATGACTTAACTTGTTCATCACCCCCGCACCACCGCCTGCGGCACATGCGCCGCAGCCTGGCGTTTGAGGGCGTCGAACATGGGCGCGAAGGCGGGCCGGTGGATGTAGCGGCCCGCCCCGCGCACCGTGCGCAGCTCGCCGTTCATCCACACGATGTTGCCTTGCGACAGCGTCACCATCGGCAGGCCTGTCACCTTGCGGCCTTCGAACACGTTGTAGCCGACCTTGCTGATGCTGCCGGCGGTGGTGATGGTCTTGGTGGCGCTGGGGTCCCAGACCACCAGGTCGGCATCGCTGCCCGGGGCAATGGCGCCCTTGCGCGGGTACAGGTTGAAGATCTGCGCCGCGTTGGTCGAGGTCACGCGCACGAACTCGTTCGGCGTGAGCCGGCCGGTGTTCACGCCTGCGTCCCACAGCACCGACATGCGGTCTTCCACGCCGGCGCAGCCGTTCGGGATTTTGCTGAAGTCGCCCTTTCCCATGCCCTTCTGGTCGCCGCAGAAGGCGCAGTGGTCGGTCGCGGTGGTGTGCAGGTGGCCAGCGGCGAGCGCGCCCCACAGCGCGTCTTGGTGATGTTTGGCGCGGAAGGGCGGGCTCATCACGTGGGCTGCAGCCACGTTCCAGTCGGGGTGGCGGTAGACCGACTCGTCGATGGTCAGGTGCCCCGCCAGCGCCTCGCCATACACCCGCTGGCCGGTGCTGCGCGCGCGGATGATCGCGTTGACCGAATCGGCGCAACTCACGTGCACGATGTAGAGCGGCGTGCCCAGCACCTCGGCGATGCGGATGGCGCGCTCGGCGGCCTCGGCCTCCACGGCCGGCGGGCGCGACATCGGGTGGCCTTCCGGCCCGGTGATGCCGGCTGCCACGAGCTTCTTCTGAAGTTGGAAAACCAGCTCACCGTTCTCGGCGTGCACGGTGGGCAACGCGCCCAATTCGAGCGCACGCGTGAAGCTGTTCACCAGCACCTCGTCGTTCGCCATGATGGCGTTCTTGTAGGCCATGAAGTGCTTGAAGCTGTTCACACCGTGCTCGCGCACGAGCGTGCCCATGTCGGCATGCACCGAGTCGCTCCACCAGGTCACGGCGACGTGGAAGCTGTAGTCGGCCGCCGACTTCTCGGCCCAGCCGCGCCAGTTGTTGAACGCTTCCATCAGCGGCTGCTGCGGGTCGGGGATGACGAAGTCGATGATCATCGTCGTGCCACCCGACACGCCGGCCGAGGTGCCGGTGTAGAAGTCGTCTTTCGTGACCGTGCCCATGAAGGGCAGCTCCATGTGCGTGTGCGGGTCGATGCCGCCGGGCATCACCAGCGCGTCACCGGCGGCGACGATGGTGGCGCCCGCCGGCGCCTGCAGGTCAGGGCCGACAGCGATGATCTTGCCCCCGTCCGTGAGCACATCGGCCCGGATGCTGGACTCGGCGTTGACGACCGTACCGCCTTGGATGAGAACGTTCATGTGAGGTCGCTCCAAATACAAATTACTTCACCGCAGAGGGACGGAGTTGGCGGAGTTCACGCAGAGGAATTCAATTGAAAAAATTGAACTCTGCGCACCTCCGCCAACTCCTTTCACTCTGCGGTGAATGAATTGAAAACCAATCAAGCCACCGCCAAAGTTTCAGACGACATCCCCACGACAGGCAGCTCGTTCGCCTTCGCCAGCATCGCCCGCAGCAGCACGTTGCCCCCGGCCGCTATCCACTCCGGCTTGGCGTCTTCGATCTCGTTGTGGCTGATGCCGCCGATGCACGGCACGAAGATCATCGCGGTCGGTGTCACCTTGCTCATGTAGCAGGCGTCATGGCCTGCGCCCGAGACGATGTTGCGCGCGGTGTAACCCAGCGCCTGTGCGCCCTCGCGCACCATCTGCACGCAGCTTTCGTCGAAGTGAACGCAGTCGTACTGGAAGATCTGCTTCAGGTCGAATTCCAACTTTCCCGCCGCTGCTATTCTGGCCACGCCGGTTTTTAATTCGGCGTCCATCTTCGTCAATTCGTCGTTATCAGGGCAGCGGAAGTCCACCGTCAAGAACACCTTGCCCGGGATCACGTTGCGCGAGTTCGGGTAGCTGTTGATCATCCCCACCGTCGACACCGCCACCGGCGCGTGCGCCAGGCCGATCTCGTTGACGAGCTGGATGACTCTCGCCGCGCCCAGCAGCGCGTCGCGCCGCACCCCCATCGGCGTGGGCCCGGCATGTGACTCCTGGCCCGTCAGCACCAGCTCATACCAGCGCTGGCCCTGTGCATCGGTGACCACGCCGATGGTCTGGCCCTCGGCCTCCAGGATCGGGCCCTGCTCGATGTGCGTCTCGAAGAACGCGTGCACCGGCCGGCCGCCGACCGGCTCGGTACCGGCGTAGCCGATGCGCGCGAGTTCCTCGCCCATCGTCTTGCCATCGGCATCAGCGCGGCTCAGGCCGTAGTCGAGCGTGAACACGCCGGCGTACACGCCCGAGGCCACCATCGCCGGCGCGAAGCGCGAACCCTCTTCGTTGGTCCACACCGAAGCTTCGACCGGCCGCTCTGTCTCGATGCCCAGATCGTTCAGCGTGCGGATGACTTCGAGCCCCGCGAGCACGCCGTACACGCCGTCGAAGCGCCCGCCGGTGGGCTGGCTGTCGAGGTGGCTGCCGGTGCCCACCGGCGCCAGGTTGTTGTTGCGCCCCGGGCGGCGCGCGAAGATGTTGCCCATGGCGTCGACCTTGACGGTGCAGCCGGCCTCCTTGCACCACTGCACGAACAGGTCGCGGCCTTGCTTGTCGAGGTCAGTCAGTGCCAGGCGGCAGACGCCGCCCTTCGGCGTGGCGCCGATCTTCGCCATCTCCATCAGGCTGCCCCACAAGCGGTCGGCGTTGATCTTCAGTTCGGTCATGGTGTGCTCCTGCGTGGTTCGCTGTGATGCATCGAACCCGGGTTATGCACCGGGAAGCGGCGTGCGTCTACCAATGCCCGCAAGCATGCAACCCGCGTGCCCGTTTGACCATATGGACAAACACCAGTTTCAGGGCGCCCCGCTGTGGGAGACTCGGCCGATCCAAGCCCGCGAGAAGTGCCCGCCGTGGTGACCCGAAACAAGAAGCCCGAGAAGCCCGCGCCGGTGGCCGACAAGCGCAGCGCCGTGCTGCAAGCCGCGCTCGGTTTGTTCTCGCGCTACGGCCTGCACGGCACCAGCGTGGACCAGGTGGCCGCGCGCGCCGGTGTGTCGAAGAGCAACCTGCTGTATTACTTCGCGAACAAGGAAGAGCTGTACGTGTGCGTGCTGCGCGACCTGCTCGATGTGTGGCTCGCGCCGCTGCGCTTGTTTCACGCCGAGCAAGACCCGCAGCAGGTGATTGCCGACTACATCCGCCGCAAGCTCGAAGTCTCGCGTGACAACCCGGATGCATCACGCCTTTTCTGCTTGGAGATCATCCAGGGCGCGCCCTTGCTGCGCGACGAACTCGATCGTGAACTGCACGAGCTGGTGGTCGACAAATCCGCCGTGATCCAGGCCTGGGTCGATGCGGGCCGGCTCGCACCAGTCGACCCGCAGCACCTGCTCTTCATGCTCTGGGCCACGACCCAGCACTACGCCGACTTCGCGGTGCAGGTGCAGGCCCTGACCGGGCAGACGCTGGCCAACCCGGCGTTCTTCGAGCGCACGGTCGCGAGCGTGCAGGCGGTGGTGTTGCGCGGGGTGGCGTCCAGCCCCGCTGCCGCCATCGAAGCGGGCCCGCCGCGCCGCTGAACGTTTCGTCCGGGTGCGAAGTGTTGGGTGGTGAACCTGTTGCAGACTGCGCGATGACGCCCCCGCATTCAGCCTGAACGGATTCAGGCGCCGACCTCACCGGAGCGATTCGAATGAACCCCATGCATCCCAGCAGTGCCGACAAGCGGCGCGCCTTCCGCCAACTTCACGAGGCCGGTTGCTTCGTCATTCCCAACCCCTGGGACACCGGAAGCGCGCGCATGTTGCAAGGCCTCGGCTTCAAGGCGCTGGCCACCACAAGCTCCGGGTTCGCCTGGTCGCGCGGCCACCCCGACAACGGCGTCACGCGTGACATGGCACTGGCTCACCTGCGCGACATGGTGGCCGCGACCGACGTCCCGGTGAACGCCGATTTCGAGCGTGGCTTCGCCGCCAACGCCGCCGGCGTGGCCGAGAGCGTTCGTCTGGCCATCGAGACCGGCATCGCCGGCCTGTCCATCGAAGACTCGACCGGCGACGAGCTTCACCCGCTCTACCCCATCGACGAGGCATGCGAGCGGCTGCGCGCAGCGCGCCGAGCCATCGACCAGACCGGCGCCGACGTGATGCTGGTCGGGCGGGCCGAGTGCTTTCTGGTGGGCCGGCCCGACATCGCCGAAACCATTGCCCGGCTCAAGGCCTATGCGCACGCCGGGGCGGACTGCCTCTACGCCCCGGGCTTGCGCACGCGCGAGCAGATCGTTGCGGTGGTCGAGGCGGTTGCGCCCAAGCCGGTCAACCTGCTGGTGGGCTCCGTGATCGACATGACGGTGGCCGACATCGCTGCCCTCGGCGTGCGTCGGGTCAGTGTCGGCGGTGCACTCGCGCGCGCGGCCTGGGGCGGGTTCATGCGCGCCGCCAAGCTGCTCGCCGACCAGGGCAGTTTCAGCGGGTTGGCCGATGCGGCCGGCGGCCAAACGCTCAACGACTTCTTCGCTGCCGATCTGAAGAACAGGCTGCCGTTTACCGGGTAGCCCCGCCGTCAGCGCGTGATGATGTCCCGGTACATCGGCGCGAGCCGCGCCAGCAGCTTGTTCTGCACCGCGAATGGAATCGCGAGTTCATCCATGCTGGCCTGCAGCAACTCGACCTGGCGGAAGCTGTCGGCCTTCGTGATGTTCAGGTCGGCGTGCGCGGCTTTCATCGTGTCGCCGTCATAGACGCACGGGCCGGCCAGCAGCTGGCAAAGCTGATCGCCGAGTTGGGTCTTGAACCTGGGCAGCTTGGTCTTCTCGAAGTAGTGGCCGATGCGCGCGTCTGCCCGCATCTTGTCGACGAACACGCTTGCGAGCTTGAACAGGCCTTCCTTGCCACCGAAGGCGCCCAGCAGCTCGGGGTCGGGTGCGAAGGTCGGCACCAGCGGCGCTGACGCCGCGCCGGCCGGCAACGCAGCCGCGTCGGGCGCCACGCCCTGCGCGATGGCGGGCGCCAGCGGCGACAGGAACAGCCCAGCCGCACTTGCCAGCGCCGCCAGCGCGGTGAGCGCGGTCTGCCGGGAGATCGAAAGGTCGGGCATGGCAGGTTCTTTCATGGCGCGATGAAGCAATTTGGCGATGGGGCGATCCGTCCAAACATTGTGTGGCGCGCCCGCCCACGGTGATCTGCCCATAAGCCGGTGTTGCCCGCACCAGTTCGTGCGCGCGGCCGAAGCCGGCTTCAGTTCGAACGGCCGCAGCCGACAACATGGAAGCTCCCCACCGAGGCCGCCCGACCATGTTGACCGCCACCTGTACCTACACCCGTGACCGTGGCTGGGACAGCCCCTTGCCCTCGCACCTGGACAGCACAGAGACCTTGGTGCTGGCCTTTGGTGCCAGCGAATTCATTGACGACTTCGCGCCATTCGACGCACTGCGTGCCGCCTTCCCGCTGGCGCACCACACCGGCTGCTCGACGGCGGGCGAGATCACAGGCCGGCACGTTCACGATGCGTCGGTCAGCGTGGCGATCATTCGCTTCGATCACGTCCGGCTGCATGCCGCCAGCGCTGCCCTTGCGGAGCCCGGCAGCTCCGCCAGCGCAGGCCGGCTGCTGGCGGCGCAACTGCCGCCAGACGGCCTGCGGGCGGTGATCGTGCTGTCCGACGGCTTGCACGCCAACGGCACCGCGCTGGTCGACGGCCTGGTCTCGGTGCTGCCGGCTGGCGTGCCGGTGTTCGGCGGCCTGGCCGGTGACGGCAGCCGCTTCCAGCGGACCTGGGTGTTCGAAGGCCGGGACGGCGGCGAAGGCAGTGATGGCGCCGACCGTGCCCCGCTCGGCTCGCGCCGGGTGCGGGCCATCGGCCTGTACGGCGAGCGGCTGGCCTTCGGCATCGGCTGTGACGGCGGCTGGTCCGACTTCGGCCCCGAGCGTTGCGTGACGCGCTCCGAAGGCAATGTGCTGTTCGAGCTGGACCACCGGCCCGCGCTCGACTTGTACAAGGAGTACCTGGGCGAATTGGCCAGCGGCCTGCCGGGCTCGGCCTTGCTGTTTCCGTTGTCGGTGCGGCGCCATGCGGGCGGCCAAGTGCTGGTGCGCACCGTGTTGTCGGTGGATGAGGCTGCCCGGTCCATGACCTTTGCCGGCGACGTGCCGGAAGGGGCGATTGCCCGGCTCATGCGGGCCAACAACGAGGCCCTGATCCGCAGCGCGGAACGCGCCGGCGCACAGGCCGTGGCCGCGCTGGCCGGCACCGCCGCGCAGTTGCTGCTGTCGATCAGCTGCGTCGGGCGCCGCCTGATGCTGGGCGAGCGCAGCGACGAGGAAGTCGAGGCCGTGTTCGACAGCGCTGGCTCGGCCGCGGCGCACGTCGGCTTCTACGCGTACGGCGAGATCGCACCGCTCTTCGCGGGCGGCGGCAGCGAGCTGCACAACCAGACCATGACGATCGCTGCCATCGGTGAGCGCTGAACCCGTCAATGCGCCCGTCAACGTGGCCGTCAACGTGCCCGTGAACCCGCCCCTGCACCCCTTGCTGCTACGGCAGTTGCGCCGCCTCGGCCTGGGCACGGCCGGCGCTCCCGAGCCCGGCGCGCTGGCCGCTGCGCCGCCGCAGGCCGACGCGTTGTTGCGCCACGTCAGCCAGGCCTATCACGATGCCGACAAGGACCGCTACCTGCTGGAGCGCTCGCAGGAGATCTCGTCGCGCGAGATGTCGGCCCTGAACGCGGCGCTGCGCGTCAGCGAGAGCCGGCTGACGAGCCTGGTGACCCTCTCAGCCGACTGGGTCTGGGAGCAAGGCGCCGACCTGTGCTTCAAGTACATCTCGGGCAAACCGAGTGCGCTGTCGGGGCTCGACCCGATGGCGCTGAACGGCCGCAACATGGCCACCGACCCGGGCTTCGAGTGGAAGGGCGGTGACTTCGACACCTTGCAGCGCGCCCTCGCCGCGCGGGCCCCGTACCGCGACGTGGTGTTCGGCCTGCGCGGGCCCGACGGGCGGCGCTGCGTCGTGCGCATCAGCGGCGAACCGGTGTTCGCAAGCGGCGCCTTCGCTGGCTACCGCGGCGTGGGCAGCGACGTGACGCTGGCGGCGCAGGCCGAAGCACAGATCGAGCGCCTGGCCCGCTACGACGGCTTGACCGGCTTGCCGAACCGCAACATGTTCATGGACGAACTCGACCGTGCGTTGGCCCGGGCGCGGCGCGACAGCAGCATGTTCGCCGTGTTCTTCATCGACCTCGACCGCTTCAAGAACGTCAACGACACGCTCGGCCACGTGGCGGGCGACAAGCTGCTGTGCGCCGTCGCCGAGCGCTTGAAAGACGTGCTGCGCGATGCCGACATGATCGCCCGCCTGGGCGGCGACGAGTTCGTGCTGGTGCTCGAAGGCTGCACCGACAGTGCACTGCTCGCCAAGGTGGCCAGCCGCACGCTGGCGGCCATCGCCGAGCCGGTCACGCTCAACGGGCACCGCGTTCACGTGACGGGCAGCATCGGCGTGAGCGTGTTCCCGACCGATGGCGCCGACGCCACCCAGCTCGTGAAGAACGCCGATGCCGCCATGTACCAGGCCAAGGCGCTGGGCAAGAACAACTTCCAGTACTACACCGAGGCGCTCGCGCGGCTGGCGGCGCGGCACTTCGAGCTCGAAGGCGAGCTGCGCGGCGCGGTCGAGCGCGACGAGTTGCGGCTGCACTACCAGCCGCGCTTCGCGGTCGCAACTGGCGAGCTGTTGGGCATGGAGGCGCTGCTGCGCTGGCAGCACCCGGTGCACGGGTTGCTGAGCCCGGGCAGCTTCATCGAGATCGCCGAAGAAAGCGGTTTGATCGTGCTGATCGGCCGATGGGTCATCCGCGCGGCGTGCCGGCAGCTGCGTGACTGGGCGCGCGCCGGCCACACGCTCGTGCCCTGCGCCGTCAACGTGTCGGTTCACCAGCTCGCCAGCGCCACGCTGCTGGCCGACCTGAGCGACGCGCTGGCGTGCTGCCTGATCGAGCCCAACCTGTTCGAGGTCGAGGTGACCGAGAGCGTGCTGATGGCCGACCCGCGCGCAGCGGCGGCCGTGCTGCACCAGATCCACGACCTGGGTGTTGCGATCTCGATCGACGACTTCGGCACCGGCTACTCGTCGCTCGCCTACCTGAAGCGCTTTCCGGCGAACACGTTGAAGATCGACCAGTCGTTCGTGCGTGGGCTGCCGCACGACGCAGACGACGTGGCCATCGTGCAGGCCGTGATTGCGATGGCGCACAGCCTGGGTTTGTGCGTGGTGGCAGAAGGTGTGGAGACGCCGGCGCAATTGGCGTTCCTGAAGGCGCTGGGCTGCGACGAAGTGCAGGGCTACTTGCTCGGCCGGCCCGTGGCGCCCGACCTGCTGGCGGCGCAACTTGCGCGCACGCCGAGCCAGTCGCTCGACACCTCGGCCGTTCAGTAGCTCAGTTCGAGCAAGGTCACCGCGTTCTCGGCGGCCGACCAGGCGATGCCGGCGATGCGCTCGCCGTTGAACTCGCCGACCACGCTGCGCCTGGGTGCGTCTGCCAGTTTGAGCTTGGCCACCGACACGCCCGCCGTGCCCGGCGGAATGCCCGCGGGCGGGCTCTTGCCGTCGAGCACGATGCGGTCGCGCGGCACACCGAAGTAGCCGCGCGGGCGCGTCAACGTGACGACGGCGGCAGCGCTCTTGTCGGCGTCGAGCAGGCGCTCGGCGCGCAGGTTCACGAGGCTCGATGAGCGCGCGAACGGCGAGCGGTAGAGGTGGGTCGTGGCGTAGTCGGCGGCAGTGATCGCAAACTCGAGCGTGGCCTGGGCGCTCGTCCGGAGCGGGCCCCACGAGCCGTCGGTACCGACGACCTTGCGGTGCACCGCAGCACCGCGGCGTGCGCCGGTCTGCGGGTCGGTCTCGAACACCTCGACCACCGCGCCTGCGAGCGGCAGATTGCTCGGTGCGGTGCCGCTGGCGTTGTTGACGCCGTAGCCGCTGACCTTGCCGTCGAGCACCACGCTGGCCTCGGCCGTGATGCCCGCTGCGGCCGGCGCGCGGCCGGTGATGAAGCGGTGCATCGCGTCGAACGCCGGCGCGCCGAACGCGGTCTCGCGGTGGTCGATGCCGTTGATCACCACGTCTTGCGCGCCCTTCAGCGCCGGGCCGTCGAAGCCGACGTGGGTGGGGGTGCCTTTGGAGCCGATCCACACGCCATCGGGCTGCGCGAATTTGTCGTTGTTGTCGTAGCGGATCGTCAACCACTGCACGCCCGGCGTGACCTCGTTGCCGTCCGCCCCTTTGGGCGCGTTCAGCGCCTGCAGGAAAGCGCCGGCGCCGTTGAACTCGCTGCCGGGGCGGTTGGCCGCATCGGCCCACACGCCGTGGTTCGGCACGCCGCACAAGACGGCGTGCGACACGGTGGCCGCCCCGCCGCCGTTCTGGATGTAGTTGCGCACGGCATAACCACCGCGCGAGTTCGCGACGAGCACCACGCGGCTCGCGCCGGTGCTGCGCAACACCTTGCTGACCTCTGCGGCGAGGTATTGCATGTTCTCGAGCGTGCTGCTGCGGCCCTCTTGCGGCTTGGCATCGTCGTCACGCGAGAGCGGGTAGGGCATGTCGACCGCATGCAGCCGCGCGCGCGGCCAGCCGTTCGACTCGAAGCGCCACAGCGTGGTGAGCCACAGGCCGGCGGTGTCGCCGTTGCCGTGCACGAAGACGATGGGCGGCGCGCTGCTCATGGGTGGGCTCATCGGGTTGGCAGCGCACGCGGTGAGCACCGGCGCAAGCACCGGCGAAGAGGCAGCGGCGATCAACAGGTTGCGGCGGGTCAGGTCGGGCGGCATGGTGCTTCTTTCAGGCGGGGGTGTTGAACGCTGCGGGCCGGCCGGGTTCAGAACTCGTTCGCTGACGGCAGATGGGGCAGGCAAGTCGGGCCATCGCCCTGCAAGGCCGTGGCGGCGCGCACGGCGCGCACGATGGCGGTGGCCATCACGTCGGCGGCGAGCGCGCCGATGAGCGTGATGCTGCTGTTGCTGCCACCGTTGCCGCCGGTCGCCAGCGCGAAGAGGGTGTCGCCGTCACCGGCGGTGTGCACCGGGTTGATGGCGCGCGCGAAGCCGTCGTGCGCCATCTGCGCCACTTTGTTCACCTGCGCCTTGCTGAGCACGGCGTCGGTGGCGATCACGCCCAGCGTGGTGGCGCTGCCGGGTTGCAGCGGCGCGGGCACGTCACCCCGCAGCAGCGAGGCCATCGTGCCTTGCAGTGCGTGGCCGTCAGCGGTGCGGGCACCGGCCACCACGCGGCCGCTGGCGGGGTCGATCACATCGCCGAGTGCATTGACGGCCACGAGTGCCGCAACCGTGACGCCGCCCACCGTGACCGACGCGCTGCCGACGCCGCCGCGCATTGCGCGCGCGATGCCGAACAGCTTGCCGACCGACGCGCCGGTGCCTGCGCCGACGTTGCCTTCGGTGACCGGGTTCGCCGTTGCCGCTTCACATGCCGCGTAGCCCGCCGCCGCATCGGGCCGGATCGACGCATCACCGACCCACAGGTCGAACAGGATCGCGGCAGGGACGATGGGCACACGGGCCGGGCCGACGGGAATACCCACGCCGCGCTCGTCGAGCCAGCGCATCACGCCACCCGCCGCGTCGAGCCCGAAGGCACTGCCGCCGGCCAGCAGCAGCGCATGGATGTGCTCGACGCTGTTCAGCGGCGACAGCAGCTCGGTCTCGCGCGTGCCGGGTGCGGCGCCGCGCACATCGACACCGGCAACCGTGCCTTCGGGCACCAGCACCACGGTGCAGCCGGTGGGCCGGCGGGTGTCGGAGAAATGGCCGACGCGGATGCCGCGCACATCAGTGAGCGAGCCCGCAGCGGCCATTCGATGCGCAGCGCTCAGGCGAACACGCCGGCAGTCGCCTGCATGCGCGCAGACACTTCGCCGAGCTGGTGCAGCGTGTCGCCGTAGGTCATCTCCATGACGGTCAGGCGCTTGAAGTAATGGCTGGCGATGTACTCGTCGGTCATCGCGATGCCGCCGTGCAGCTGCACGCACTGCTGGCCGACAAAGCGCATCGACTGGCCGAGCTGCATCTTGGCCTGTGCCAGCGCGCGGCGCCGCGCGGGGGCGGGCTCGCCGAGCTTGAGTGTGGCGAAGTAGCTCATCGAGCGGGCGAGTTCGAGCTGCATCTTCACGTCGGCCATGCGGTGGCGTAGCGCCTGGAAGCTGGCAATCGTCACGCCGAATTGCTTGCGGGTATTCATGTACTCGACCGTGATCGCGACGAGCTTGTCCATCGCCCCCACGGCCTCGGCGCAGAGGGCGGCGATGCCGATGTCGAGCGCATGTTCGAGTGCTGCGAACGCCTCGCCGGCGGGCAGCAGTTCGATGGCGCTGGCGTTGGCGAGCGTGACCTGTGCGGCGCACGCGCCGTCTTGCGTGCCGTGCTCGGCCACGGTGACGCCGGCTTCACCCTTCGAGACCAGAAAGAGCGCGATGCCCGAGGCCTCGCCCGGCGCACCGCTCACGCGCGCCGGCACGATGAAGGCGCCCGCATGCGCACCGGCCGGCACCATCGTCTTCACGCCGTTCAGTTGCCAGTTGCCGCCGCTGTGGGTGGCCGTGGTTTCCACATGCGCGAGCCGGTAGCGCGCGCTGCGCTCCTGATGCGCCAGAACGACGCGCTCCTTGCCTTCGGCAATGGCCTGCAGCCACAGCGCAGCTGAAGGCGCGTGGCCGGCGATGAGCAGGCTCGTGGCGACCAGCGACACGGCCGCAAAGGGCTCGGCCACGATGCCACGCCCGAGCTCTTCCATCACCACCATCGCATCGACCGGGCCAAAACCCATGCCGCCCTGCGCCTCGGGCACGGCGAGGCCGGTCAGGCCCAGATCGGCCAGGCCTTGCCAGGCCTGCGCCGAGAAGCCGCCGCTGCGCACGACCTCGCGGCGCTTGTCGAAGGAGTAGTCTTTTTCGACCCATTTGCGCACGGTGTCGCGCAGCATTTCCTGGTCATCGTTGAAGTCGAAATCCATGGTCAGCTCCCGAGCACGGTTTGGGCAACGATGTTGCGTTGCACCTCGTTGGATCCACCGTAGATCGTCGTCTTGCGGTAGTTGAAATACGTGCCGGCGAGCGGCGCCACGTGGGCGGCTTGCGCGAAGCCGCCTTGCCAGCCGGCCTCCATCGCGTCCTTGATGAAGGGCACGCTGGCCGGGCCGCCGGCGAGCATCATCAGCTCGGTGTAGCGCTGCTGGATCTCGCTGCCGCGAATCTTCAAGAGGCCTGCCACGTCGAGGCTGTTCTTGCCATTTTTCGCGGCCGCTAGCACGCGCAGCACCATCATCTCCAGCGCCACGAGGTCGACCTCGACCTTGGCGATCTCGTCGCGAAAGCGCGGGTCGTCATACACGCCTTCGGCCTGCGCCACGCGCTTCAGGCGTTCCAGTTCGCGCTTGCCGCGGTTCACGTCGGCGATGTTGGTGCGCTCGTGGGCGAGCAGGTGTTTGGCGTACGTCCAGCCCTTGTTCTCTTCGCCGATGAGCTGGTCGGCCGGCACCTCGACGTTGTCGAACCACACTTCGTTGACCTCGGGCTCGCCGTCGAGCAACACGATGGGCCGCACGCTCACGCCAGGGCTCTTCATGTCGATCAGCAGGAAGCTGATGCCGGTCTGCGGCTTGCCTTCGTTGTTGGTGCGAACCAGGCAGAAGATCCAGTCGCCGTGCTGGCCGAGCGTGGTCCAGGTCTTCTGGCCGTTGACGACGTAATAGTCGCCTTTGCGCTCGGCCTTGCATTTGACCGACGCGAGGTCGGAGCCCGAGCCGGGCTCGCTGTAGCCCTGGCTCCACCACACCTCGCCGCTCATGATGCCGGGCAGGAAGCGCTGCTGCTGCGCGGCCGTGCCAAACGCCATGATGACGGGCGCGACCATCACCGGCCCGAACGGCACCACGCGCGGCGCGCCGGCGAGCGCGCATTCTTCTTCGAACAGGTGCTGTTGGATGCTGTTCCAGCCCGGCCCGCCGAACTGCTGCGGCCAGCCCCAGCCGAGCCAGCCTTCCTTGCCGAGGATGCGGGCCCAGGCCTGCATATCGGCCTTGGTCAGGCGCAGCGCGTTGTGCACCTTGTGGCTGATCTCGGCGGGTAGGCTCTTCGCGACCCAGGCGCGAATCTGCTCGCGGAAGGCTTGTTCTTCAGGGGTGAAATTCAGGTCCATCGCATCGGTCTCCGGGGTGCTTCGGGGGCATCGGGCAGCAAACCGTGTTTTAGCACGGTCGTGCGTTTTTGAAGTCGCTGGGGCGACAACCCGCTTGCCAGCGCGCTGTTCAGAACCCGATCAAAACCGCCGGCTCAGCGTCATCAGGTCGTTCTCGCGCTTCATCTGGAAGCGCCCGAGGAAGCTGTTGCCCAGCAGCACGTAGGGCATGGCTTGCGGCGTGACGAGGGCCTCGACGTTGTAGACCGTGACCTCGCCCACGCGCACCGACGCGAGCGTGATCACGTAGGCCGCCACCGCGCCGTTGGCAGTGCCCACCATGCCGCGCTGGCCCTTGCGGTAGTCGATGCCCAGCTGATCGGCCTCGGCCGCGCCGATGCCGATCAGGCTGGCGCCGGTGTCCACCATGAAGCGCACGGCGCGGCCGTTGATCGCGCCCGCCGCCGTGAAGTGCCCGCCGCTGCCGGCCGACAAGACGATCTGCGAGGCGCCGCCATCGGACGCCGCCGTGCCGATGCTGACCTGCGCGCCGCCCAACTGCAGCGTCGCGCGTTTGCCCTTGACCTCGACCACGGCGTCGCTGCCGGTGACAGCCACGAGCTTCACGCCCTGCACCGTGTCACCCACCGCCACGGTGCGCGGTGCGCCGTCGATCATCAACAGCGCCTTGCCGGTGAATGCGCCGCTCATCGAGACGGTTTGCGCCACTGCAGCGGCGCTCGCGAACAGCGCCAAGGTGAACACAAACAGCCCGCGCATCCCGTTCAATCGCGGAAGTTGTTGAAAGACAGCGGCGCGTCGGGGATTTCCTTGCGCACCAGCGCCATCGCGGCCTGCAGGTCGTCGCGCTTCGTGCCGGTCACGCGCACCGTGTCGCCCTGGATGGCAGCCTGCACCTTGATCTTGCTTTGCTTGACGACGTTCTGGATCTTCTTGGCGGTGTCGGAGTCGATGCCGTTCTTCACCACGATGAGCTGCTTGACCTTGTCGCCGCCGATCTTCTCGATCTTGGCGCTGCGGTCGAGGAAGCGGATGTCGACCCCGCGCTTGGTGAGCTTGGCGATCAGCACGTCCATGACCTGACCGATCTGGAAGTCGCTGTCGGCCCAGACCGTGATCTCCTTTTCCTTCAACTCGGCCTTTGCCGACGAGCCCTTGAAGTCGAAGCGGGTGCCGATTTCTTTCGCGGTCTGGTCGATGGCGTTGCGCAGTTCGACGAGGTTGGGTTCGAGCACGGTGTCGAAGCTGGGCATGGGGTCGTCCTGTTGACGCATGAAAAGGTTGAAAATTGTCCCATGCAAATCGAGTCGGGCGTGAGCCTCAAGCCGTTCAACACCTTCCACTTGCCGGCGGTTGCGCACACGCTCGTGCGCATCGCGAGCGATGCCGACGTGACCCGCGTCGTCGACCACCCGAAGCTCGGCCGCGCGCCCAAGTTCATCCTGGGTGGCGGCAGCAACATCATCCTCACGCGCGACATGCCGCAGGTGGTGCTGAAGATCGAGGTGCCGGGCATGCGGCTCGTCGAAGAACGCGCCGATGCGTGGGTCGTCGAGGCCGGCGCCGGCGTGGGCTGGCATGAGTTCGTGGCCTACACGCTGGCGAATGGCTGGCCCGGCCTGGAGAACCTGGCGCTCATCCCGGGCACCGTGGGCGCGTCACCGGTGCAGAACATCGGCGCCTATGGCGTCGAGCTGAAAGACCGTTTCGACTCGCTCGACGCGGTCGATCTGGTCACCGGCCGCAGCGTGACGCTGCACGCCGGCGTGTGCGCGTTCGGCTACCGCGACAGCGTGTTCAAGCACTTGCTGGCCGGGCGCAGCGTGATCACGCGGGTGCGCTTTCGCCTGCCCAAACCGTGGCAGCCGGTGCTCGGCTACCTCGAACTGGAACGCCGCATGGCCGAGACCGGCATCAGCGCGCCGAGCGCACAGCAGGTGTGCGACTGGGTCTGCGCGATCCGCCGCGCCAAGCTGCCCGACCCGGCGCTGATCGGCAATGCCGGCAGCTTCTTCAAGAACCCGGTGGTGACGATCGAGCAGTGCCGCGACATCATCGGCCGCGACCCGGAGGTCGTGCATTACCCGCTGCCCGACGGCAGCGTGAAGCTCGCGGCGGGCTGGATGATCGATGCCTGCGGCTGGAAGGGCAAGACGGTGGGCAACGCCGGCGTCTACGAAAAGCAGGCGCTGGTGCTGGTGAACCGCGGCGGCGCCATCGGCTCCGAGGTGATGCTGCTGGCGCACGCGATCCAGGAGAGCGTGTACGGGCGGTTCGGCATCCGGTTGGAGTCGGAGCCGGTGGTCGTCTAGGCCATCTAAGCCTGTGGGTGGGGTGAGCCTCGCGCTGAGGCTCCCCGTGCGCTCTTCGGGCGCCCGTCTGTCGATATTTTTGAATACGCGTTTTGAATGCGCGCTGCGCATGCAAGGCATACCCGCGCGGGCGACTCGTTCCGCCGTGGCATGCAAGGCGTTCCAAATCGTCGTTTGTGTCTACCGATCTTGGTCAGCAGAATCTCTTCATTCCTGAAGCGAAGTGCAACCAACGAGGACGACACCATGGATTCAAACCGTTTCGCCAGATTCCCGATGACCAAGGGAGAGGTCTTCAAGATCAATCGGCCCAAAGGCTGCACGATCAAGGCCGGCAATGGCCGCCTCTGGATAACCCAGACCGATCACCCCGAAGACATTTTCGTCGAACCCGGCGGTGAGTTTGTTGCCAGTGAATGCGGCGTGTTGATCGCGGAAGCACTGAGCAACACGATGCTGACGATCATGTATGCAACCAATCGGCAAGCGAACCCGGTGAGCCAGGCTCGCAGCGCAAACACCCTCGACCTCATGGCGCAGGGAGTCTGATTCATGAAACACCAGATTCACTTCTCGAGTGCTTCGGTTCAGCTCGGTCTGAGTATTGGCGTGCTGATGTATCTCAGCTACGGCGTAGCGCACGGGGCACTGAATAACAAAGTTCTGATCGCTGCCTGCATCTTTGTTGGAATTTTTATTCCGTACTACTCGAAGCTGAGCAACAAGTTGGAAGAGCTGATCAACCTCCGAACCGCACGCGTCAGTCTGGGGCGCCTCGGTAGATTCATACCGCAGCTTGCCTTCAACTTGGGTCTGTTCATGGTTTTCACGCTGGCGCAGTTATTTCCGCCAGCTAATCTCGAAGAATTGGGTGGCGTACTCGGCATCGCACTGTTGACAACCTGTGCTTCACAGGGAATGCAATACCTGGCACTGGCGTTCGCGAATCGAGAAATCGGTGACAGAAACCGCAATGTGATGATTGCTCTGTCGGCCAACATCGTGATCACGGCGCTGGCGACGCTCGGATTGCCGTGGGCAAAGACGAGCTTTCTGGTTCTGGGGCTGGGGTTCGGTCTGGCGTTCTTTGCGATGGGCCTTCTGTCCGACTGGCGTGCCATCTCGTTCAAGCCCGGCGGCGTCGGCGTGTTCTTCGGCACGTTCAACCCGATCCACCGGACCCACCTCGAATTGATCCGTGCCGCGATCAAGTCACGCGGCTTGACCAAGGTGTACCTGCACAGCACGACCATCCCCAAGCTTCACGCTGAAGCCCTTGAGCGCGGCGAAATCTGCATTGCTCGGCATGAGCACGGGATGCGGGTCTACGAGAAAACTCTTCACGCCGACGTGCATGTCAACTATTTCCCGACCGGCTCCAAGTTCTATGAATACGAAACCCGCCTCGCGATGATGCGCGTCGCCATCCAGGAGGCCGGGCTTGCCGACCAGGTCGAAGTGCTTTCCTTGCCCAAGGCCTATACCCGCGGTGGCTTCTATGCCGTGCTCGACCACGTGAAGGCCTTGGCGAATGGCGGTCCGATCCACGGCATACACGGCAGCGACCTCGGCGGCATGTGGGTGCGCGGCATTTACGACGAGTCGGGCTGGTTGTACCCGTACCCCGTCGTCCGCCGTGACAAGGTGTCTGCCACAGCCATTCGCAATGGTGCAACCGGACTGACCACCAGCACGGTTCAAAGAATGATCGAAGCACTGCGCAGCCCCGGCGAATCGCTGATGCCTTGTGCGCAAACCACCCAACCTAACTGAAAGACCCAACATGACCATCCATCAAATTCACGTCAACCACTCCCGGGCTGCGCGCAAAGACGTCCCCGAACTGACGATCAAGATCGTTGAAAGCGAAGAGGACCGACTCAAAGCCATGTTGATCCGGGCCATCGTCTATATGCACGGGCAGCAGTGCCCGTTCAGAGAAGAGTTCGATCTCAATGACCACACGGCCACGCAGATCATTGGCTTGATCAATGACGCCGAACCGGTCTTGACCGCCCGCATTCGGTACTTCAACGGCTTCGCCAAGTTGGAGCGCCTGGCGATTCGGGAGGAATATCGCGGCCGTGGTTACGGGCATCAGTTGCTCGCCTTCCTGTTGAATATCTGCCGCCAGAAGGGGTTCTCCAAGTTCTACCTGCACGCTCAGGCACGCCTGCAGCCGTTCTACGAGGGGTACGGGTTTCGGGCGGTCGGCGGCGAGTTCTCGTTCTCGGAGCATGGCTACGTGGAGATGACGCTGGACGAGCGCGAGCACTTCCCGCAGCCCGCGCTGAACATCGGCAGTCGACCGATGGCCTTGAACCGGCCGGAGAACAGCTTGAACCGCGTGGGGCCCCTGGAGCGTGGTGCCTTCGAAGGCCACCCGCGCCGCGTGGCAGTGGAAGGAGTCGTAGCGTGAAGCGCTGGACTTATGGCGCCGTCCTGGGCGTTGCACTGAATGGGGCGGTCGCCGCAGCCCCGGAGGAGATTGCACCCGCCTACATGCAGTTGCTCCAGGACATCGTCAACATCAACACGGAAACCCGCAACGTGGACGGCCTCGCCCAAGCCCGGGAACTGCTGATCCCCCATTTCGAAGCGCTCGGCATGAAGCTGACTCGCCACAAGCTCGCCGAGCAAGGGCGCGAAGTGCTGAGCTTCGAGACACCCGGCGCCCGGCCGCAGATTTTGCTGGTCGGTCACCTCGACACCGTCTTTGCCAAGACCAATGCGTTCCAGCGCCTGAGCCGCCAAGGCGACCGGTTGACAGGCCCGGGCGTCATCGACATGAAGGGCGGCGTGGTGCTGATGCTGAATGTGCTGGGGCAACTCAAGCAGGCAGGGCAACTGGAGCAGCTTCGCGTGGTCTTGAACGACGACGAGGAAATCGGCTCGCCGCATTCCAAGAAGACGCTGCGCGCACTGGCCCAGGGCATTCCGTATGGGCTGGTGTTCGAGCCTGGCCTCGAGGACGGTGCCGTGGTCAGCAGCCAAGCGGGCGTTCGTTGGGTCAAGCTCACAACCACGGGCAAGGCCGCTCATGCAGGCCTCGAACCGGAGAAAGGCATCAACGCCTGCCTTGACCTCGTCTCCAAGGTGAAGAAGGTGGCCGACCTGGCTCGCCCCCAGCGCGGGTTGACCATCAACCCCGGTGTCATGGAAGGCGGCACCAAACCCAACGTGGTGTGCGAGAAGGCGAGCGTGACCTTCGATGTGCGCTTTCGCGCTCAGTCGGACTGGGCTGGCGTTGCTGCGGCGATCGACGGGATCCGTGGCCAAAGCGATGTCTACAACGAGACCCTGCGGCAAGGGACCAGCACCGAATCTGTCCAGATCGCTGAAATGCCGCCCTTGCCCGAGAGCAGCACGCGTGCGCTTGTCGGGCAAGTCGAAGCCGTCGCACGCACGCTCGGGCAGCCGTTCAACGCGCGGGGCGTGGGCTACGGCAGCGACGGCAACAACCTGGCGGAAGTGGGCATGCAACTCCTGGTGGGCTTGGGCCCGTTCGGTGGCGGCATGCATTCCGACAAGGAGTACATGCTTTTGAGTTCCTACCGTGATCGCTTGAACCTGACCACTGCCTTGATCAACAAACTTCTCACCACTGAAAGGGTTGCACCATGAAGTCTCTTATCGTCATCGACGTTCAGCGCGAGTACATCACGCCGGGCCGGCCGTTCCGGATCCAGTCCATCGGCCCTTCGCTCGAAAAAGCCTACGCCATGCTGTGCTTCGCGCGCAGTCAAGGCTGGCCCATCGTCCATGTGCAGCATCTGCAGGATGGTGACCTCTTCAACCGTTCGGCCGACACGTCCGACTTCATCGACGGGTTCGTCCCCGCTCGCGGGGAAACGGTTGCGATCAAGGGCAACTTCTCGTCGTTCTCGTCGCCTGTGTTCACCAAGTTCGCGGCCGAACACGCAGACCATGAGTTCGTGGTGATCGGCTACGGCACCACGATGTGCTGCCTCTCGACCATCGTGGATGGCTACCACCGGGGCTACCGCTTTGCGCTGGTCGAGGACGCCTGCGCGGCCCGCGCGGCGCGCGGGCATTCGGAGGCCTCGATGCACGAACATGCCACCGCCATCCTTGGGCCCTTTTCCCGATTGACCAGCACCGAGCACGAAATGGCCGTCGAACAAGATTGCGCTGCGAAGGCGTGAGCGCGGGTGTCTTTGGCGGCGGCAATGCTCGCCGCCGGAGACCGTGCTCGCGTTTGGATCCGACTACACCGCCTCTGATGTCCAGAGGTCCATTTTGCGAACCAAGAGACTCCGATGAACTCACCACGCCGACAAGACGCTCCGCTGATTGACAACCCACTCGCCCGACCCGGCGCCATTCAACTGGCGCCTGTTTGCGGCCGTGCCGATGGGCCGCCGGTGCTGATCGCCACCATGCATGGCAAGGAAGTCGTGCTCGGGCCGCAACTGGCCGCGCTGGGCTTCCAGGTGCTGTTGCCGATGGGCTATGACACCGACACGCTGGGTACGTTTTCTGGTGACGTTCGGCGCCCTGGCACGGCGTTCGAAGCGGCACTCGAAAAGGCCCGCCGCGCCTGTGATGTGACGGGCATAGCGCGTGCCGTTTCCAGCGAAGGCTCGTACCGGCCGTGCCAAACCTTGTTCCCGGGCGCTGGCAGTGTCGAGTTGCTGGCTTTCGTCGACCGCGAGACTGGCTTCGAGGTCGTGGAGTACATGGCGGACTTGCCGACCCGCTTCGTCAAAGGGCGCGTGCCCGCGGAGCTGACCGCAGCGCCCGTTCAATCTTTGCTGGCCGCCATGGGCTGGCCCGAAGTGCGGGCGATGGTCGTGCCGACCGACCCCGGAAAAGGCGTTATGCCCGACCTGGTTTTCAAAGGCATTGCCGATGCGCATGCGCTGGCCGAAGCGCTGCGCGTTTGTGCTGCTCATTCGCCGGACGGCATGGCGCACCTGGAGACCGACCTTCGCGCGCACATGAACCCGACGCGAATGGCTTCGATCGCCCGCGTGGGTGAGCGGCTTGCCCAGCGGCTTGGCCGCGCCGGCTACGGCTGGCCGCTCAAGATGGCTGCCTGAGGACGCCGTGGATACGGGTCGCTGGCCCGGGTCAAGCGGGGGTGCCGTCGAGCGCCGGTTTCACGTCGGAACGAGCAATCGACCCTTGCAGCCAGGTCACGAAGGAAGTCATCGCGTCGTCGCGGCGGGTGCCCTGGCACAAGAAGAATGATCGGGGGCTCACCAGGCGGTGGGGCAAGGGGGCGACGAGCACGCCATCTTCGAGCAAGTGGTCCACCAGCGGCGAGCTGCTCAACGCCACGCCGTGCCCGAGCGTCACCGCCTGGATCATCTGGTCGATGTGGCTGAAGCGCAGGCCGACGTCGCCGACCGGCACGTCGCTGCCGACGCCTTCGAACCAGTTCGACCATTGCAGCCACGGCCAGGCGTTGTGGGGGTCGCCCAGATGCAGCAAGGTGTGGTGTTGAAGGTCTTCAAGGCACTTGAGCGTTCGCCCGCTCCGGCGCAACAGTGCCGGGCTGCATATCGGGAAGATCTCTTCGCCCGACAGGCAGACGTCGGTCTCCGGCGAGGTCTGGTTCGGCGTGCAATAGCGAATCGCCAAGTCCACCACACCTTGCTTGAGGTCGACGATCCGGTTGTCGGCTTCGATGTGAAGCGCCACGTGGGGGAACAGCGCCCTGAAGCGCGACAACCTGGGAATGAGCCACAGGGTTGCGAACGACGTGGTCGTGGAAACCTTGATGCCCCGCGTGACGGGTTCCTTGCGCAGGCTCTCGACCGTGTCCGACAGCCGCGTCAGCGACTCGTTGACCACTTCGAAAAGTACCCGCCCTTGTTCGGTCAGCTCCAGCGCCCGGTGGCGGCGCTCGAAGAGCGAGAGACCGATGTACTCCTCCAGTTTTTTGACTTGCCGGCTGATGGCCGACTGGGTCACGAAGACCTCTTCGCCCGCCTTTGAAAAGCTCAACTGCCGTGCGGCAGCTTCGAAACCCACCAACAAGTCCAAAGGTGGAAGCGGCCTGGCCATGCGTCTGTGTCCTTGATGAAGCCCGCTTCACACAAGCGGCGCCAAAGTGCCGTGATGTGCTCGCGTGGCGTGTAAATCGTTTTCTAACCGCGCCGGGCTGCTTCCGTCAGGCGTCAGTGAGTGCGTTCAGGGTTTTTACCAGAGCCGCCACGCCGATCTTCATCCGCTCTTCATCATTACCGGTTGTTACCACGCGCCTTCGGCGGCCCACGATCCGAACGGGTTCGTGCCTGATGTCCAGCGGTGCTCAGGGATTCAGCAAGCCGCGCCGCAGGCAGTGCGCTCGCATCGTGTCGAGCCGCAGTTCGATGGCTGCAAGCTGGGCCAGGAGTGCGTCGCCAGGCGCCTCGACGGGGCTGCGCTGAAGCTCTGCCGCGAGTGCGGCCACGCCTTGCAGGCCCAGGCTCGCGCTTGCGCCTTTCAGGGCGTGGGCGAAGGCGCGCAGGTCGGCCCGCGCGCCGTTCTCGGCGCTGTGCCGCATCTCGGGCAACAGGCGCGCCTGCTCTTCGAAGAACCCTTTGAGCAGGCTGCTGAACTGCTCCGCCGAGAGCGACTGCCGCACGTCGGCAATGGTGGCCAGGTCGAGCCCGTCGTCGGTGACCAGCGCAGCACTTGCCGCTGCGCCAGTCATGGGCGTCTCGCCCGCCGTCGGCTCGTTCGTCGCGGCGCCCGCTGCAGCTTCGGCCGTGCCGTAGCGCGCCAGTGCGTCGCGCAATTGCGGCAGGTGCGCGGGTTTCGTGATGAAGCCGTTCATGCCCGACTGGAGCGCAAGGTGGCGTGACTCGTGGAAGGCATCGGCCGTCAACGCGACGATGGGCACCGCGCCGCGCGGCGGCGGCAGCGCGCGGATGGCGCGGGTCGCGGCGAAGCCGTCCATGCCGGGCATGTGCAGGTCCATCAGCACCACGTCGAAGCCTTTGGCCGCGCTTTGCACGGCCGCCAGCGCCGTGGCACCGTCCGGGGCGAACACGGCGCTGTGGCCGAGCTTGTCGAGCACCGCCTCCATGTAGGCACGGTTCACCGGGTGGTCTTCCGCGACGAGCACGTGCAGGCGCCGCGTGGCCGCACCCGCCTGCATGTCAGCCGCGCCAGCCGGGGCGTTGGGGGCGCCGACGGCGGGCAGGGGCAGCCAGACGCTGAACGCGCTGCCCTCGCCGGGCTGGCTGCGCACCGCGATGTCGCCGCCCATCAGTTGTGCCAACTCGCGCGTGATCTGCAGCCCGAGGCCCGTGCCATGGGCGCTGCGCGACGGCGTCTCGTCGCCCTGCATGAAGCGCTGGAACAGGCGGCCGAGCGTGGCGTCGTCCATGCCGATGCCCGAATCGGTCACGGTGAACAGCAGCGCGCCGTCGCCGCGGCAGGTCACGTTCAGGCCGACCGTGCCGGCGCGCGTGAACTTCAGGCCGTTGCTGAGCAGGTTGAAGAGGATCTGCTTGAGCCGCTTCGCATCCGCCCGCACCCAGCGCGGCACGTTCGGCGCCATGCGGACTTCGAGCACGAGACCTTTGGCCAGCGCCTGCGCGCGCATCAGCGCCTCGACCTGCGCCACGAGCTGCGGCAAGTCGATGCTGATCGGCAGCACCTGCAGCTTGCCGGATTCGAGCTGCGACAGCTCGAGGATGTCGTTGAGGATGTCGAGCAGGTGCTCTGCCGATTCACGCGCCGTTCCCAGCATGTTCTGCTGCTGCGGCGTGAGGCGGCTGTCCTGCAACAGCGACATCATGCCCAGCATGCCGTGGAACGGCGTGCGGATCTCGTGGCTCATGTTGGCCAGGAACACGCTCTTCGCGCGGTTCGCGCCTTCGGCCTCGCGGCGTGCGGTGCTCAACGTGTCGGCCAGGGCCTCGAGGGCACGGCGGCGCTCGCTGAGGGAGCGGAACTGGCGCAGCACGATGAACGCCAGTGCCAACATCAGCAGGCATTGAAACGCGGTGAGGGCGATGCCCATCTGCGCCTGCTGACGCACGGCGCTGTTGCGCTCGGTGGCACGCTGGTAGATCAGGTGCGAGGCGCTCAGCGACAGGTCGTGCAGGGGCACGCCGAGTTCGTCGAGCATCGGTATGAGGTGCACGAGCGCGTCGCGGGTCAGTGACATCGACGGCGCCGGCCCGAACCATTGGTCGGCCTCGCGGACGAAGGCCTGCACCTTCGCCACGGCCGGGCCGTACATGGACTGTTGCGCCATGATGCGCGCAGCGCGGTCGTGGTCGACCAGGCCGACCCGGCTGACGAAGATGTCGTAGCGCAGGCGCACCGCAGCCAGCCCGTGCAGGGCCGGGTCGTCGAGGTGCGACTGCATCTCGTTGCGCAGACGCAGTTGTTCGGTTTCCAGCTGCGAAAAGGTCCAGCCCAGCGCGTCGTTCTGGTAGTGCGACGCCGTGTCGAGCAGCTTGAACTGGCGCCACTGCACGTAGGCGATGGCCAGCAGCACCAGCACCAGTGCGGTCACGAGCCAGCCCATCCACGCGCGGCGCGGCGCGGCGCGGCGGTCGGTGGCCACGCGGGTTGTCATTCGACGTGGAGGCTGCGCAGTTGCCAAATGGCACGGCTGAAGTGCACGGCCGTGCGCAATTCGGGCCGCTCGTCGAACGGGTAGATGATCGCCAGTGGCCCTTTGTCGCGCACCGCCAGCGGCTTGTCGTCAAGCCGGTACGCCAACAGCGCATCGTTGCGGGTCAGGTCGTCGGCCGGAATGCTGACGCGGTAGTCGTTCAACGCCAAGGCGACAAGGGTCGTGCCGGTGGCGCCGACGGCGGCCAGCAGGTCGCGCACCGGCACGCCGGTGAACTTGCGCGGCTGCGGGTACCACGGTGTGCGGGTCGAGAAGCTGTTGCGCGGCAAGGCTTCGAGCAGGGGCAGGTCGAAGGAGGCGGCGTCGCGGTCATTGCGCAGGCGGATGGCGCCGGTGATCGTCAGGATCACCGGCGCGCCGGTCGAGCCCGGCGCATCGAGCGGCCAACCCGCCAGCGGCCACAGCGCGAGGCTGCCGCCGGCGGCGCCGATCAGCCTGCGGCGAGTCGAGGTCGAGGCGTTCATCCGGCAGATTTTGGCACGCAGTTTCGCCTTGGCCGGGGGCCGCTTTGGGTCAGAACGTGAACGGTTTGCTGATGGCCAGGACGACGGTGCGCCGCGCCGCGTACTGCGGCGCGCCGACGCCGATGCCGCTGCCGTCGCGCAGCTGGTAGCTGCGGTCGAACAGGTTGATGACCGACAGGCGCGCATCGAGCTTGCCGAAGCCGCCGAGCGCGAAGCTGTGCATGGCCGACGCGTTGACCTGCGTGTAGCCGGGCAGGTGCTCGGTGTTCGCGAAGCCATTGCGCAGGCCGCTGCCGTAGAGCACGTCGCCGCCGAGCGTCGTGCCGCCGGCGAGCCGGTACGACGCGCCGGCCGAGGCCACCACCGTCTGCTCGTGGTCCAGGTGCACCCAATGGCTCTGGATGTAGGCCAGCTCGGTGGCGTCGAAGTTGAACTGCCCGGTCTCGATGCCCTTGCCGCGCGCCGAGGTGAAACCCAGGTTCGCATAGGCCGACAGGCGCGGGCTCTGCGGGTCCTTGTACGAGGCCGACAGTTCCAGCCCGTAGATGCGGCCGCGCTCGAAGTTGAACGCCGAGTAGATCAGCGCGTTGCCGAACTGACCTTCGTCCTGCAGGTGGCGCACCTGACGGTAGTAGGCGTCGGCACCGAGCGTCAGGGCCGGCGTGAGCTGGTGCGACACGCCGAGATCGAGGTAGTGCGAGCGCTCGGACTGCACGGCCGTGTTCGCATCCGACGGCAAGGCATTCGTGGTGCCCAGAAACTTCTGCACCGAGGTGGTGTCGATCTTCTCGGTCGGCGATGGCGTGAAGTAGCGCGCATAGCCGGCATGCACGCGGGTGGCGTCACCGATCTGGTAGACGAGGCCGATGCGCGGGCTCCACTGCGACTCGGCCACCACCGTGTTCACCCGGTCGTAACGCAGGCCGTAGTTCACCGTCAGTGCTTTCGTCGGCTGCCATTCGTCTTGCAGGTACACGCCGAACAGGTGGCCGCCGACGCGCGCGTTGTCGGTGATGCGCAGCGGCGTGTCGCTGGCCTGGTTGCCATTGGCATCGGCCGGGAACACGAGTGAGTTGTTGTCGACGCTGCCGCGCTCGCGCTGCGCGAACAGGCCGGCCCGCAGCGTGTGCTGCGCGCCGAGCTTCATGCTCATGTCGGCCTGCACGCCCACGGCCGAGTTGCTGCGAAACACGTCGGCCGCCACGCCGTTGTAGGTGAGGTCACCGACCGGGTCGGGCTGGTAACGCAGGTCGGTGACGCGGCGGAACAGCGAGACCTGGTAGTCCGTGCCCGCGGTGGTGCCCGACCCCGCGCTCGACTGGAAAGTCAGCACCTGGAAGCTGTTGCGTTCGCGCTGGTTCGCGTCGAGGTTCTCTGAGGCCAGCGGCGCCGCACCGGCCAGCGTGAACGTCGGCGCCTCACCCGGCACGTTCGGGATCTGGAAACGGCTGGTCGACTGGCCGAGCATCAGGCTCAGGCGGCTGTCGCTGCCCAGCAGGTAACTCAGGTACGCGAAGCCCTTGCTCTGGCGCGTGCTGTCGTGCAGCGCGCTCTTGTCGGGCGTGGGGTTCTCGATGCCGATGTCATTGCGCAGCAGCGAGCCGGTCAGGAAGTACTGCAGGTTCCCGCTCGTGCCGCCGATGTTCAGGCTCGCCTCGCGGTGGCCGCGCGAACCGATGCTGAAGTCGGCGCTGCCGGCGTTGTCGAGGTCGGCGCCCTTGGTCGTGATGTCGACGACACCCGCCGTGCGGTAGCCGTACTGCGCCGGCAGCGCGCCGGTCAGCACGTTCACCTGGTCGGCGAAACGCGTGTCGAGTGCCTGGCCGAAGCCGCTGATCGCCTCGGGGATGACGACACCGTTGATGCGGTACTGCAGGTTCGCGTGGTCGCCGCGCACGTGCAGCTGGCCGTACGAGTCGCCGACCACGCCGGGGGCGCGCAGCAGCACCTGGTTCAGCGGCGTGGCGTCGCCCAGCGGCAGGTTGCCGATGTCGGTCTTGTCGAAGCGGTAGACGGTGCTGCCGGTCTCGGGCGAGAGCGAGCTGCGCGCGGCATCGAGCCGGTCGCGCTGGGCCTTGACTTCGACCGGCGCGAGTTGGGTGATGCCTGCGCTGGATGCGCTGGATGCGCTGGACGCGCTGGGGGCGGGGGCGGGTGCAGCGTCTGCGGCGTGCGCAAGCGCGCACTGAAAGGCGAGCGCAATCGCGCCCGCCAAGGGGGAAAGTTTGAACATGATGATCCTGTCGAACAGCGGGTCGGCGCGCGCGTGCGTTGCAGCGCGCGTGGCGTGGCGTGGCTCAGAACAGGGTCGGTGGCGCCCTCGAACGGTAGGCCAGTGACAGCGCCGCCGGCGCGCAGGCGGGTATCGGCAGCGCAAGCAGCGCCTCTTGCGCGCTGCACACCGGCATGACCGGTGCGGCGGCGGTGGCGGCCGTGCCGAGCGCGCCGAGGGTCAGGCATTCATCGCAATGCTCGGCGGGGCTGGAGCCGCCATGCTTGGCAAGCTTCGACTCGGCGGTGTGCGAGAGCCAGTGAGTGGCCGCCTGGTGCTGCGCGAACAGCAGCACCAGCGCGAGCACGCCGCGCGCCAGCAGCGTGTTCAGGTTCCAGGGTGAAGGCAGGCGCATCGAGGCGAGTCTGAGGCTAGTGGTCGTCGCCGCTGCCGAGGTCGGTGCCCAGTTGCGGCAGCGCTGCGCCCGGGGTTTGCGTCAACAGACCGGCGCGGGCGTAGATCGCGAGCTTCTCGCGCGTGTCCACGATGTCGAGGTTGCGCATCGTGAGCTGGCCGATGCGGTCTTGCGGCGAGAAGCTGGACTCGCCCTTTTCCATCGTCAGCCGCTCGGGCTGGTAGGTCAGGTTCGGTGATGCCGTCGACAGGATCGAATAGTCGTTGCCGCGCCGCAGTTCCAGGGTCACGACACCGGTGATCGCGCGCGCCACCCAGCGCTGCGCCGTTTCGCGCAGCATGATGGCTTGCGGGTCGAACCAGCGCCCTTGGTACAGCAGGCGGCCGAGCTTCAGGCCGTTCATGCGGTACTGCTCGATGGTGTCTTCGTTGTGGATGCCGGTCACGAGCCGCTCGTAGGCGATGTGCAGCAGCGCCAGACCCGGCGCCTCGTAGATGCCGCGGCTCTTGGCCTCGATGATGCGGTTCTCGATCTGGTCACTCATGCCCAGGCCGTGGCGCCCGCCGATGCGATTGGCCTCCAGCAGCAACTCGACCATGCTGGTGTACGGCGTGCCGTTCAGCGCCACCGGCTGGCCTTGCTCGAAGTGCACTGTCACGGCCTCAGTCTTCACCGCCACGTCGTCGCGCCAAAAGGCCACACCCATGATCGGCTGAACGATCTGCATGCCGCTGGTGAGCAGCTCCAGGTCTTTCGCTTCGTGTGTGGCGCCCAGCATGTTCGAGTCGGTCGAGTAGGCCTTCTCGGACGACATCTTGTACGCGAAGCCCGCTTGCGCCATGAACGCCGACATCTCGGCACGGCCGCCCAGTTCGTCGATGAAAGCCTGGTCGAGCCAAGGCTTGTAGATCTTGAGGTTCGGGTTGCAGAGCAGGCCGTAGCGATAGAAGCGCTCTATGTCGTTGCCCTTGTAGGTGCTGCCGTCGCCCCAGATGTTGACGTCGTCGTCTTTCATGGCCGCGACCAGCATGGTGCCCGTGACCGCGCGGCCCAGCGGTGTGGTGTTGAAGTAGGTGACACCCGCAGTCGAGATGTGGAACGCGCCCGCCTGCAACGCGGCAAGGCCCTCGGCGGCCAGCTGCGAGCGGCAGTCGATCAGGCGGGCCTGCTGGGCGCCGTAGAGCATGGCCTTGCGCGGGATCTCGTCGTAGTCGGGCTCGTCGGGTTGGCCCAGGTTCGCGGTGTAAGCGTAGGGGATGGCGCCCTTGTTGCGCATCCAGTGCAGGGCCGCGCTGGTGTCCAGGCCGCCGGAGAACGCGATGCCGACCTTCTGGCCTGCGGGAAGGTGCTGGAGGATGGTGGACATGGGTGCGGGCAGTAGGCAGGCGAGGCCGCGATTTTAGGTGCATGGCCGCAGGCACGAAACGGCAGTGCTCAAACGACAGCGGCCATCGGCGGCTGTCGTCCGGGGACTACACGCGGTTGGGCGACTGTCCGCCACGCGAACGCAGGCGCCGGCTCTACCATCAGGCGATCTTCTCAACCACAGCGTGGGCCTCATGAAACTCTGGCATCAACTCGGCTTGGCGATGGCTGCAACGGCGCTCACTGCCTGTGGGGGCAGCAGCAGCGAAACGACTGCCGCCACTGTGGTCGTGGCGCCCAGCCCCGCCGCACCGGCCGCATTCACCCAGCCCCAGCGCGTGACGCTGCTCGGCTACACCGACAGCGCGATGGAGCCGTTCGTCAGCCCGGACGGGCGCTACATCTTCTTCAACAACTCGAACGCCTCCGACACCAACACGAACCTGCGCTATGCCGAGCGCGTCGACGACCTGACGTTCCAATACCGCGGGCCGGTGCAAGGCGCGAACTCCGGTGCGCTCGACGGCGTGCCGTCGATGGACCGCAACGGGCTTCTCTACTTCATCTCGCTGCGCACCGCCGCCAGCACCCAGGCCAGCGTGTACCGAGGCCAGTTTGCCGCTGGCGCGCTGACCGGGGTGCAGCTGGTTCAAGGCGTTGTGCCCAAAGGCATCGCGATGCTGGACTTCGACGCCTCCATCAGCCCGGACGGCAACCAGCTGTATGTGGCTGAGGGCTTGTTCGTGTTCCTCAGTGCGCCGCTGGCAGCCAACATTGCGATCTTTGAACGCCAGGGCACAGGCTTCGTGCGCGCCGCGAACAGCGATGAGATCACGCAGCAGCTGAACTCCGGAAACGTGGCCTATGCGCCGGTGATTTCCAAGTCGGGGCTCGAGATCTTCTTCAACCGTGTCGACAGCGGCACGCCGGTGATCTATACCGCCACCCGCACCTCGACGACGCTGCCCTTCGGCACGCCGCAGCGCGTGGCCAGCATCGACGGCCTGGCAGAAGGGCCGACCTTGTCGCCCGACGAGAAGTCGCTCTACTACCACCGGCTCGAAGGGTCACAGTACGTGCTCTACCGGGTGACCCGGCCCTGACGCGGCCTTGAAGCGCCCGGGCCGTGACCGGCCTTGTGACGACCGTGACCCCGCGCTCACCCTCAACACAAGGGAGCCTTTGCCCGAGGTGCTGCGGTAAGCTCTCCGGCTGTACTTCTGGTTGCACTTCCGCCGATGAGCGCAGACCCGCCAGCCCCCCGCCCGCCCAGCGCGGCGGCACCGTTCGCCGATCACGACGCCCTGCCGCCCGGCACCCGCTTCGGTGAGTTCGAGATCGTGCGGGTGTTGGGGGTGGGTGGCTTCGGCATCGTCTACCTGGCACAAGACCACTCGCTCGAACGCCAGGTAGCGCTCAAAGAGTACATGCCGGCCGCGCTGGCATCGCGCGGCCCCGGGCCGGCCGTGACCATTCGCTCGGGCTCGTGTGCCGAAACCTATGCCATCGGCCTGCGTTCGTTCGTGAACGAGGCGCGTCTGCTGGCGCGCTTCGACCACCCGTCGCTCGTCAAGGTCTACCGCTTCTGGGAAGACAACGCGACCGCCTACATGGTCATGCCCTACCTGCAAGGCATGACGCTGCGCGATGCACGGCGTGCCATGGCCCACGCGCCCGACGAAGCCTGGATCCGCAGCGTGCTCGACCCCATGCTCGACGCGCTGGATCAGTTGCACCGCGAGGGCGTGTTCCACCGTGACATCGCGCCCGACAACATCCTCCTGCCGCCCGAGGGCGCGCCGATCCTGCTCGACTTTGGCGCCGCGCGCCGCGTCATCAGCGACCGCACCCAGTCGCTCACCGCGATCCTCAAGCCCAGCTACGCGCCCATCGAGCAGTACGCCGACATGACGGCGATGCGCCAGGGCCCGTGGACCGACGTCTATGCGCTCGGCGCAGTGGTTCACTACCTGCTCTTCGGCGCGCCGCCGGCGCCGGCGACCGCGCGCGCGGTGCAAAGCGATGCCGAACAGATCGAGCACCGCGTGGTGCCCGGCGTGTCTGCGCACTTCATGGCGGTAGTGGCGTGGATGCTCGGCGTGCGGCCGCTGGAGCGGCCGCAAAACGTGGCCAGCGTGTGCGCCGCACTCAGCGGGCAGATGGCGGTGCCAACGCTCGCCGGCAACACCCGTGCCGGCATCACGCTGCCCGGCGATTCGGTGCCGACGCCCCTGGCCGACGCTGCGCCGTTCGGCGAAACGCGCATCGAGCCGACGTTCCAGCAGACGCTGCGGGTTGAGAGCAGCGCCGCCACATCCACCCGCGTTCAGGCCGCGTTCGAGCAGACGGCCTGGGCACCGATGGCGGGGACGGCGCCGCCGCCGGTGCCGACCCGCGCGGACGCGCAGGCCAGCCCGGCCCCCGCTAGCGCGCCGCGCGCTTTGCCACCCTATTCGCCACCTTCATTGCCGCCTAAAGTGCCGCCGCCCGCATCGCATTCCGGCGCCACGCTACCGGGCGCGAACGCGCCAGCGGTGCCGGCGCGGCGCGGCCTGGTGTTCGGCGCCGTGGCTGCGCTGGCCGTGCTGGCGGGTGTCGTGTTGTGGCAGTTCATCGGAGTGCTCGGCGGCCCGCGGCCCGCGCTCGTTGCCGATCAAGCGGCCAGCAGTGCGAGTGCGAGTGCGAGTGCGAGTGTGAGTGTGAGTGCGAGTGCGAGTGCGAGTGCGAGTGCCAGCGGGAGTGCATCGGCAGTGCCGTCGACGCCGCCTGCGTCGCCGGCCGCTGGCGGGGCGCCGGTTGCAGCAGCGCCGGCCTCTGATGGCGCCAAGCCAGGCCGACCCGAAGGCAATGCCAGAGCGGTCACCGCCGCGCTGGCCACGTCAATGCCGGCCAGGGCGGTGGCGCGGCTCAAGCAGCGCCCGTTGCCCGCCAGGGTGCCGGACGCCGCCACCGCAGCGGGCGCCGACGGCATGATCGAAGACGTCATGCCGCGCGGCATGATCACCGGGCGTGACGCACCGCCGCCGGCGCGCCAGCTGCCGCTCCCGACCGGCGCAGCACCGTCGAGTGCGCGTGAGGCCTGCGGCTCGCGCGTGTTCATCGCGATGGCGCTTTGCATGGAGCGCGAATGTGAGAACCCGCGCTTTCGTGACCAGCCTGAATGCGCACGGCTCATGGAGATCAGGCGTAACCGCGGCGGCGGGCAGTAGCAGCGGGCTGTAGCAGCGGGCTGTAGCGGCGGGCAGTAGCGGCGGGCAGTAGCGGCGCGCATGGGCGGCCCGCGCCGGCCCCGCATCAATCGGTGATCGACGACAGGAACTGGCGCAACTCCGGTGTCTGCGGGTTGCTGAAGATCTGCTCCGGCGGCCCGATCGCGTGAATGCGCCCGGCGTGCATGAACACCAGCCGGTCCGACACCTTGCGGGCAAAGCGACGGCCAGTGACTCGACAGCATGGGCGCCCGCATCACGTTGCGCCCCACGCTCAAATGCGGAAACAGGTTGAAGCCCTGGAAGATCATGCCCACGCGCTGGCGCAGGGTGCGCATGGCGACCTTGTTGCCGTGCAGCAGCGGGTTGCCGTCGACCGTGAGCGAGCCTTCGTTGAATTGCTCCAGCCCGTTGATGCAGCGCAGCAGCGTGCTCTTGCCCGAGCCGCTCTTGCCGATGACGGCGATGACTTCACCCTGCGTCACCGACAGGTCGATGCCCTTCAGCACCTCGTTCGTGCCGAAGCGCTTGCGCAGGCCCTTGATCTCCACAATGCCTTCAGCGGTGGCCATGCAGCTTCTTCTCCAGGGACTTGCTCCACGCCGAGATGGGGAAGCACAACACGAAGTACATCAGCGCCACGCAGGCGTAGACGGTGAAGGGGCGGAACGTGGCGTTGGTGCCGCGCCAGATCTCGGTCAGGAACGCGCTGGTGTACAGCGTGAGCGCCAGTGCGGCCGCCACCCACGGCGACACGTTGATGCCGAACAGCGCCAGGCCGAAGTACGCGAGGAACAGCAGCATCAGCAGCGGCGTGCCCTGGAACAGCTGCACGTAAAGTGGCGGCGATCGCGTCAGCGCCCGAAGATGAACCGGAGCCCGGCCCAGGTCAACAACTTGCGCAGGGCCATCGTGCCCACCGCCCACTTCAACCACGCGGGCCCATGCAGCCGCGCCCAGGCACACGCCACGCCCAGCGCCACGCCAATGCTCGCCGACACCGCAGTCAGCGCCACAGTCGCCGCCACGCCCCGGGCCAGCAAGGGCCACTCGGCGAGGACGGCAGCGAAGTCGAAGGCAATCATGTCAGTGCGAATTCATTCACCGCAGAGCCCCCCAGGAAATGCCTTCGGCATTCCCGCCCCCAGGGGTCAAGCAAAGTGGCAAAGCCACATTTGTTTGAGAGTCAAAGGAGTTGGCGGAGGTGCGCAGAGTTGAAAACATTGACTGAATTCCTCTGCGTGAACTCCGTCAACTCCGCCACTCTGCGGTGAAGCATTCGAATTTGGATTTGAATGGGCTCAGGGCAGCTCGCCCAGCGGCCGGCCGAGCCACTTCATGGCGAGCTTGTTCAGCTCGCCCGACTTGCGTGCGTCGGCGATGATGTCGTTGACCTTCATGCGCAGCTTGTCCTCGCCCTTGGCCACGCCGATGTAGTTGGGCGAGTCTTTCAGCAGCGACTTGAACTCGGTGCCGAGTTGCGGGCTCTTGCCCATGAAGTTGCCGGCCACCGACGCGCCCACCGCCATCAACTGCACCTGCCCGGCCGAGAACGCCGAGACCGTGCCGTTCATGTCTTCGAAGCGCTTGATGTCGACGCCGGGCGTGAGGCTGACGCACGATCATGCAAGCTCCGTGCCGGCTACGCGCTGCGGGGTGCGGGCGGTGGCGCGCCGGCCGTCGCTTGCGGGCATACCCGGGTTGTCGCCGTTTGCGCCGGCAGCGCGCTGCGCTATACCTCGGGCACACCTGGCGCGCGCGGCCCGCGCTGCCTACCCACATGGAGTTTCCCTTGCCATCCAACGACACCTTCGTACCGCCCGATTCTTTGGCCACCACGCGCCCGCACCATGCCGTCTGGCCCAAGCGCATCCCGCGCGCGCTGGCCGTGCCCGAGACCTCGCTGTGGTTCAACCTGCAGGTGTCGGCGGCGCGCTTCCCGCACAAGCCCGCCTACCTGTTCTTCGGCCGCGCACTCAGCTTCGCCGAGATGCAGGCGCAGGCCGAAGCCCTGGCCGGATGGCTGCAGAGCGTGGGCGTGAAGGCCGGCGACCGGGTCGCGGTGTTCATGCAGAACTGCCCGCAGTACGCGGTGGCGTGCTACGCCATCCTGCGCGCCAACGCGGTGGTGGTGCCGGTGAACCCGATGAACCGTGCCGACGAATTCAGCCACTACATCACCGACCCGCAAACGCGCGTGGTCGTCTGCTCGGCCGACCTGGCCGGCATCGTGGCCACGGCCAATGCAGAAGTTCCGGCCGAGCAGCGGCTGGGCCATGTGCTCGTGACCCGCTACACCGACACTATGCCGCTCGGCCCCATCGACCCGGCCGACGCGCCACCCGCCGCGATGGAAGCGTGGCTGCGCAGTGACCCGGCCTTGCCCGACGGCGGCAGCGCGCGCTTCGAGCGCTGGCTCGACGTGATCGCAGAAGGCCGGGTGCCCGGCCCGCACACCGCGCAGCCCGACGACATGGCGCTGCTGCCCTACACCTCAGGCACGACCGGCCTGCCCAAGGGCTGCATTCACACCCACCGCACGCTGATGTCGAACGCGGTGGGCGGCGGGCAGTGGGGGCACGCGAGCCCGGAGTCGATCAGCCTCGCGGTGGTACCGATGTTCCACATCACCGGCATGCTGTACGGCGTGCTCGGCAACGTGTTCATCGGCAGCACCAGCGTGATCCTGCCGCGCTGGGACCGCGAGCTCGCCGGGCGGCTGATCTCGAAGTACCGGATCACGCACTTCACGTGCATCCCGACCATGATCATCGACCTGTTCGCGAGCCCCAATTACAAGACCTTCGACCTGACCAGCTTGACGTACCTAAGCGGCGGCGGCGCGGCCATGCCGCAGGCGGTGGCGCAGCGCCTGCTCGACGAGTTCAAGCTGCCGTTCGCCGAGGGCTACGGCCTGACCGAGACCGCCGCGCCCACCCACGCCAACCCGCCCGAGCGCGCCAAGCTGCAGTGCCTGGGCTTCCCGATCTTCAGCGTCGAGTCGTACGTGGTCGACCCGCTGACGCTGGCTGAAATGCCCGTCGGCGAGGTCGGTGAAATCGTCACCCGTGGGCCGATGGTGTTCAAGGGCTACTGGGGCCACCCGAAGGCGACCGACAGCGCCTTCACCGCGTTGCCGTTCGTTGAGGGTGGTGCGAAGTTCTTCCGCACCGGCGACCTCGGTCGCATGGACGAGGAAGGCTACTTCTTCATGACCGACCGGCTCAAACGCATGATCAACGCGAGCGGGTTCAAGGTCTGGCCGGCCGAGGTGGAGTTGTTGCTCTTCAAACACCCAGCGGTGCAAGAGGCCTGCATCATCTCGGCCCGCGACGCCTACCGCGGGGAGACGGTGAAGGCCGTGATCGTCCTGCGCGCCGAGGCGCGCGGCACCACGAACCCGGAAGACATCACCACGTGGGCGCGCGAGCACATGGCCGCCTACAAGGTGCCCAAGTTGGTAGAGTTCGTCGAGAGCCTGCCCAAGTCCGGGTCGGGCAAGGTGATGTGGCGGCTGCTGCAGGACCAGGAGGCCGTGAAGGCTTGACGCGGCCGGCGACGCACCCCTTCCGGGAGCACACATGGGACTCGTCGCGTTTCGTTCTCTCGCGGTGGCTGGGGGGGTGGTGGCGCTCACGGCGTGCGCCATGTTCTTCGAGCCAGACCGCACCGCCCGTGCACCGCTGCTCGAAGGGTTCGGCACGCTCGCCTGGCCCATCACGACCACCGTACCGGAGGCGCAGGCGCTGTTCACGCGCGGGATGCTTCAGTCGTATGCGTTCAACGAAGACGAGGCCGCACGCACCTTCAAGGCCGCGCTCGCCAAAGACCCGAACTGCGCGATGTGCGCCTGGGGCGTGGCCTATGCGCTCGGGCCGAACATCAACAGCGGCCCGCGCGGCGACATGACCGAGGCGCGGCGCTATGCGGCCTATGCCAAGTCGCACCTGGCCGGCGCGACACCGCGCGAGGTGGCGCTGATCGACGCGCTGGTGCTGCGCTATGCCGATGCGAAGCGCATCGACCCGATGGACGCACCGCTGCTGGCCGCCAGCTGCGGCAAGCCCGGCGTGCAGGCCTCCGACCCGCTCGACGTGGCCTACGCGCGCAAGATGCGCGAGCTCTCCGACGCCTATCCCACCGACCCCGACATCACCTCGTTCTTCGCCGAAGCGGTGATCATCGCGACACCCGACGTGCTGTGGCACCGCAAGACCGGTGCCCCCTCGCCGGATGTGCTGCTGATGGTGGAGCGCCTGGAGGCCGCGCTCGCGATGGCGCCGGACCACACCGGCCTGAACCACTACCTCGTGCATGCGCTGGACACGTCGCCTAGCCCCGAGCGCGCCGCCGCCGCGGCTGACCGGCTGGGCCGGCTCGCGCCCGAATCACCGCACCTGGTGCACATGCCATCGCACGTGTACGTGCGTCTGGCGCGCTATGGCGACGCGCGGCGCGTCAACGAAGAAGCGCTCGCCGCCGAACTGCGGCAAACCGCACTCACCAAGGCTCAAGGCTTCGATACCGTGAACAACTGGGACTGGCACAACACCCACTTCCTGTGGTTTGCCGCGCTGATGGACGGGCATGGCGACGAGGCCCTCGTTCACGCACGCGCGCTCGCCGTGCTGGGCGCCAAGGGCAAGAGCAGCGACAGCGAGCTGAAGCGCAGCCTGCCGCTGCTCACCCTGACGCGGCTCGAACGCTTCGACGCCGTGCTCAGCGAGCCCGCGGCGGCCGGTGACAAAGGCATGGCGGCCGGCGTGCGCGAGCACGCGCGCGGAGTCGCCTTCGCGCGCACCGGCAATGTCGGGGCGGCACGCGAGGCCGTCGCTGCACTGAAGCGCACGCTCGATGCAAAGCCCCCGGCAAGTGAGAAGCCTGACGAAGGCATGCGCGCCATCCTCGCGGTGTTGAGCGCGCAACTGCAGGCCGAGATCGAAGCCGCCAGCGGCGACGTGACCACCGCCCGCGCCACCCTGCAGCGCGCCGCCGATCTGGAAGATGCACTCGAAGCGCAAGAGCCCCCGATTCTCGGCGCCGGCTCGCGAATCCAGCTCGGCCAGCTGCTCATGCGCGCCGGCCGCTGGCCTGAGGCCGAAGCCGCGTTCCGCGACGACCTGCGCGCACAGCCCGGCAGCGGCTGGGCCTTGCGCGGCTTGTTGGTGGCAACGCAGCGGCAAGCGAAGGCCACTGAGGCAGCAGCGGTGAAGCAACAGTACGAGCAGGCGTGGTCGGGTGCGGATTCCGCGCTGCGGGCAGCGGTGCCGGGCGTTTGACACGACCATGAATCTTCACTGCAGCAGCGGTACGTGAGGCCGTGTAGATGTCGTTGCCGAAGTGGACCAGGCAATGGTTGCCTGGCAAGGCACTCGAGTCTGCCGCTCTTTGGCGACACAAAACAGGTAGGGCGCGCTCGCATCCGGCCTGCCCGCCTGGGTGGCTTGCTCAGGTGAGTGACAATGACATTGGAGGTTCCAACATGTCTGCGTTAATGCTCACAGAAGCACAAATTGAGAATCTTGTGTCGTGCCCGAAGCGCGTGGAAAATCCAGGCAGCAAGTCGCGCACGGATGGCAAGCATGTCCGGCGTGACTTTCGCGTCGTCAGCACTGACGACAAGCACGAATTCGTTCTCTTTACTCGCCAAAGTACCGTGATTGCCGAGAGTTTCACGGCCGGTTTGAGATGGAGATCAAATTCCGGCGATGAGGTGATCCTGCTCCGCTGCAACGGTACCGATCATGCCCATGGGAACGCCATTGAGCATGAACAATTCGAAGCGCAGCAGCACATTCACATGGCGACCGAGCGCTATCTCGTTGCCGGGCGGAAAGCTGAAGGCTTCGCCCTACCTACGGTGAAGTATTCGACTATGGCGGGGGCCCTGCATGAAGTAACGAGGTTAGCGAACGTCGTGGGCCTTCCGACCGAAGCCGACGAACCAGATTTATCCAGCTGACCATGAGACTTGACGACCTGCAAGAAATGCTTTGCAAGGCTTTGTGCGCAAGGGTGGTGGTGAGTCCCGCGCGGGAGGGGCTATGGCGTGTGGCCACGCCTTTCGCGTTTCCGGACGGGGACGCGTATTCACTGTATGTGCAGCAACTTGCCAGCGGTGGACTGCGATTGAGCGACGCTGGTTCTACTCTCATGCACTTGAGCTACGAGAACGATATTGACAAGTTCCGCGACGGTACGCGCGGACGTTTGTTGCAGCAAATTCTTGCCGAGACTGACCTATCGGAAGATGACGGAGAGTTCTACTTGGACGCTAGGGCAGATGACCTCGGACACAGCGTCTTTCGATTTGGGCAGGCGCTGACTCGTATTCATGACCTGACCTTCCTCAACCGCATGAAATCGGAGAGCACGTTCTACGAAGACTTGAGGGAGATGCTCGGCTCATTGGTAAGTCCTGAACGGCTACACGAGGGCTATGTAGTTCCTGGGACGCCCCGCGCTCAGGACTACCCAGTTGACTATTTCATCGAGGGTGGCGACTCACCGCTGTATCTCTTTGGCGTTCCAAATCGAGACAAGGCGCGGCTGGCAACCATCATCCTTCAGCATCTGATCGCCTCAAATCGAGACTTCGACTCCATGATCGTCTTCCAAAATATGGGTGAGCTACCCAGGCTCGACGTGAGCAGACTAACAAATGCTGCGAATGATCAAGTTGATTCACTTGATGCAGCTGAAGATCTTCGAAGAAAGCTACTGCGACGAGTGAAGTAGCTCAACGCGCCCGCGCGACCATACGGCCTCAATACGTCGCCCGGCCCCCCGACAAATCGAACACCGCCCCGGTGCTGAACGAGCACTCTTCCGACGCCAGCCACGCCACCATCGCGGCCGCCTCGTTCACTTCCAGGAAGCGGGCCATCGGGATCTTGCTGAGCATGAAGTCGATGTGCTGTGGCGTCATCGACGCGAACATCGCGGTCTTCGCAGCCGCCGGGCTGACGGCGTTGACGAGCACGCCCTTGGTCGCCAGCTCTTTGCCGAGCGACTTGGTCAGCGCAATCAAGCCCGCCTTCGATGCGCTGTAGTGCGATGCGTTCGGGTTGCCTTCCTTGCCCGCCACCGACGCGATGTTGACGATGCGGCCGTAGCCTTGCTTGACCATCTGCGGCACCACCGCGCGGCAGGTGAGGTACGGGGCGATCAAGTTCACCTCGATCACGCGGCGCCACACGTCGGGCGCCAGTTCCCAGGTCGGTGCGTTGCCACCGGTGATGCCGGCGTTGTTGACGAGGATGTCGATGCGGCCGTGCGCGGCCACGGCGCGGTGTGCGGCGTCGGCCACGTCGGCTTCCATCGTCAGCTCGACGATGGCGGTGGTCACCTTGCCAACCGAACCCAGCGCGCTGAGGGATGTTTCGGCCTGCGCGAGCAGCGCGGCGTCCACGTCCCACAGCACCACGCTGGCGCCCGAGTTCAGCATGCGTTCGGCGATGGCCAGGCCGATGCCCTGTGCCCCGCCGGTGATGACCGCCACGCGGCCTTTCAGGTCAATCTGGTTCATGCGCTGTGTCCTTTCACGTCAAGCCCTTTCAAGGTCAGCGCGGCATCGGGCCGCGCGCGGCAGTCGGCGATGTACTGCTCGATGATGTCGGTGAAGCGCTCGTGCGGGTGCAGGCCGAGACGTGCCGCGCGCTCGGCGGTGGCGCCACGTGCCCAGCCGCCCACGATGGCGGCAATGCGCTCGTCGCGCTCGAAGCGCACGCGCTCGCGCACCGCGCGGCCGGCCACTTGTTCGAGTGCGGCCAGCATCTCGGCCACGGTCACGTTCAGGCCCGGCAGGTTGAGCGCCAGGCGCCCACCCAGGGCCTCGCGGCTGGCTTCGAACACGGTGATGAGGCCGTCGACGGTGCGTGCCGGTGACGACACCGGGTGCGACACCTCCGGCCCCACCGGGCACACCGTGTCCACACCCGCCAGCGGCTCGCGGATGATGCCGCTGAAGAATGACGATGCCGCGCCGTTCGGCTTGCCCGGCCGCACCGTCACGGTCATCAGCCGCGCGCTGCGGCCGTCGATGAAGCCCTTGCGCGTGTAGTCGGCGACCAGGTGTTCGCAGATGAGCTTCTGCGTGCCGTACGAGGTTTGCGGCGCGGGCAGCGTGGTGTCGGTGACGAGTGCGGGCATCGGCACGCCCGCGTCCGGCCCGAACACGGCGACCGAGCTCGAGAACACCATGCGCGCCACCGGCGTGCCGGCTGCGGCCTGCGCGCGCAGCGCATCGAGCAGCGCGCGCGTGCTGTCGAGGTTGGAGCGCAGCCCCAAGTCGAAGTCGGCCTCGCACTCGCCCGACACGGCCGAGGCGAGGTGGAACACGCCGTCGAAGCGGTGTTCCTTCAGTGCGTCGATCTGCGTGAGCAGCGGGCCGGTCGCGGCTTGCACGCGCGCGTCGGCAAGCAGGTCGGGTGGTGGCAGGGCGATGTCGGTGAGCACGAGCGCTTCGATGCGGCGGCCTGCGAGCATGCCGCGCTCCAGCAACGCGCGCGCGAGCCGCGCACCGAGAAAGCCGCCGCCGCCGGTGATGAGCAGTTTCATGGGGTTGTCTCCGGTTGATGTGTTGGGTCGGCGCGCATCACCAGCGCGCGCCGAAGGCCTGGCGCAACTCGTCGATGCGCTCGGGCGACAAGGGCACGGGCTTGCGCTCGGTCATCAGCCACAGCCGCGCGGTCTCTTCGAGCTCTTCGAGCACGTCCATCGCCTGCGCCGGTGTGGCGTGCCATACGTTCGGGCCGAGCCGTTCCAGCATCACGGCGCGCAGCGGCACGCCCTTGTTGCGCGCGGCGGTGATGGCCTCAGTCACGCGTTCGGCGACCCGTGGGTCGCCGGGCCGGTGGTAGCCGATGAGCGGCACGTGGCCGACCTTCATCACGTAGTACGGGGTGATCGGCGGCACGATGTCGGCGGTGCTCCACACCCCGGCGAGTGTCAGTGCCACGAGGTGCGTCGAGTGGGTGTGGATCACGCAGTGCGCGTCGGGTTCGGCCGCGTAGATGCTGCGGTGAAGCGTCAGTGTTTTGCTGGCCGGCTCGCCGCTGCGCTGCACGCCCTGCACATCGACATGCGCGAGCGCGGCGGGGTCGAGCTGGCCCAGGCAGGCATCGGTCGGCGTGATCAGGAAGCCGGCTTGGTCGGGCAGGCGCACGCTGATGTTGCCGGCGCTCGCGTGAACATAGCCGCGCTGGTAGAGGGAGCGGCCGACGCGGCAGACCTCCTCGGCCGCGGTGGCGTGGCTCGGTGAACTCATGTGCTCATCGCCAGTGCGTCCGCGAAGAATCCCGGCCCGCCGAAGTTGCCCGACTTGAGCGCCAGCCACAACGGTGCGCCGGCCCGCTCGGCTTGCGTCCACGGCACGCCGGGGCAGATGGCATTGCCGATGCGCAAGGTGCTGACGCCGAGCGCCTGCACCACCGCGCCGGAGGTCTCGCCGCCGGCCACCACGAGCCGCCGCACACCGGCATCGACGAGGCCACGTGCCACCTGCGCGAGGCAGGCCTCGACCAGCGCACCGGCGTGCAACGCACCCAACTCCGCCTGCAGTGCCTTCAGCGCATCGGCCGGTGCGGTGGCGAACACCAGCACCGGCTCGTTCGCGATGCGCGCCTGTGCCCATGCCAGCGCGTGCTCCGCGACCGGCTCGCCGCGCGCCAGCGCGCGCACGTCGACCTCGAAGGCCGGCTTGCCTGCGGCGTGCCACGCCGCCACCTGCGAGTTGGTCGCGAGCGAGCACGAGCCCGACAGCACGCCGGCCGGCCCGTGCATCGCATCGAGCCGCGCGGCCTGCGCATCGGGTTGCACCCAGCCGCGCGCGGCATACGCATCGGGCAGGCCGAGCGCCAGGCCCGAGCCGGCCGTGAGCAGCTTCAATTCGGCACACGCTTCGCCGAGCACGCGCAGGTCGGCGTTGCTGATCGCATCCGCCACGGCCACGCCGACGCCTTCAGTACGCAACACGGCGATGCGCTCGCGCACGGCCGCTGCGCCTCGCGCAACCGTGTCGTGCCGGATCAGCCCGACGCGGCGCCGGCACTGCGCCTGCAACACGCGCACGAGGTTCGCGTCGGTCATCGGCGTGAGCGGGTGGTGGCGCATGCCCGAGTCGGACAGCAACTCGTCGCCGACAAACAGGTGGCCACGGAACACCGTGCGGCCGTTCTCGGGGAAGGCGGGGCAGGCGATGGTGAAGCCCGCGTCAGGCCGGTCACTCAATGCATCCATCAACGCATCGATCACCGGGCCGATGTTGCCGGCCGGTGTGGAGTCGAAGGTCGAGCAGTACTTGAAATAGCACTGGCGCAGGCCTGCAACACCCGCCGCAGCCTGCAGCCAGCGCAAGGCCGCACGCGACTCGCGCACCGCATCAGCGGCCGGCACGGTGCGGCTCTTCAGGGCGACGACGATGGCGTCGGCCGCCGGCGGCGCACCGTTCGGTACGCCGATGACCAGCGCGGTGCGCAGGCCTGCGCGCACCAGCATGCTCGCCACCTCGGTGGCGCCGGTGAAGTCATCGGCGATGACTCCGAGGATCATGGCGTTGCAGTGCTTGCAGGGCCGGCCGGCGCGGGCAGTTCGATGCCTGCCAGCGTCGCATAGAACTTGATGACCGCCGAGTCGTCTTCCGCGCCATGCCCGGCGGCTGCGGTGGCGATGTAGAGCTGGTGCGCGGCGGCTGCCAGCGGCAACGGGAACGCGAGCTTGCGTGCCGCGTCGAGCACGATGCCCAGGTCCTTGATGAAGATGTTGACGGCCGACAGCGGTGTGTAGTCGCCCGCCAGGATGTGCGGCACGCGGTTCTGGAACATCCAGCTCATGCCGGCCGAGTTGCAGATGACTTCGTACAGCGCATGCGGGTCGGCACCGGCGCGCATGCCCAGCGCCATGCCCTCGCACGCGGCGGCGATGTGCACGCCTGCGAGGTGCTGGTTCACCATCTTCACGGTCGAGCCGATGCCGGCGCGGTCGCCGAGCCGGTACACCTTGCCGGCGACCGCCTCGAGCATGCCGCCCACCGCCGCGAAGGCCTCCGGCTTGCCCGAGGCCATCACCGTCATCTGGCCCGCCGCCGCTTTGACGGCGCCGCCCGACACCGGCGCGTCGATCAGCCACAGGCCGCGCTCGGCCAGGCGCGCTTCCCACAGCGGCGGCAGCGTCGGGTCGACAGTGGCGGAGGCGATGACGACCGAGCCGGGCTTCAAGTGGGCAGCCAGGCCGTCGGTGCCGAACAGCACCTCGTCGGTCTGCACGGCGTTCACCACCAGGACCATCACGGCATCACAGCTGGCGCCGAGTTCGGCGAGCGAGGCCGTGGCTGTGCCGCCTTGCGCGGCGAAGCGCTCGCGCGCCTCCGCGCGGGTGTCCAGGCCGTGCACGGCAACCCCGTTGCGAAGGGCGGTGAGGGCCGCGCCCATGCCCATCGAGCCGAGGCCGATGACGCCCAGCGTGGGCCGTGTGGCGGAGGTGGCGTCGTTCGTCATCGCACCCGCTTGCGCGCCGACCCATCGAGCACGCCCCCTTCGACCAGCCGGCGCTCGCCATGCCGCAAGTGCGCCATCGCGCAGCGGCGCGCGGCCACCGGGTCGCGCGCGGCAATGGCCTCGACGATGTCGGCATGCTCGCGCCGCACGGCGGCCATGAAGTCGACGCGGCGCGCCTCGTTGCCACGCGTGATGCGCATGCCTTCGCGCAGGTACTGCTCCAGAAAGCCGAGCAGCAGGCGGAACTGCGGGTTGCCGGTCGAGTCGCCGATCACGCGGTGGAATGCCAGGTCTTCGGCCACGCCGTCTTCACCGGCTGCCGCCGCCTTGTCGATGGCCTTCAGCGCGCGCCGGAGCGCCGCCACTTGCGCCCGGGTGGCGCGTTCTGCGGCGAGCGCGGCGATCTCGCCTTCGAGCACGCGCCGCACCTCGACCACATGCACCACGGCCTGGACTGAGTCGAGCACACGCGGGTCGAATTCGAGCGGCCGGTTCGTGGGCGGCTGCGACACGAACACGCCCAGGCCTTGCCTCGAACTCACGAGTTGGCGCGACTTGAGCTGGTGCACCGCCTCGCGAACGACCGTGCGCGACACGCCGTGCGCGAGCGCGAGCTGCACCTCGGTGGGCAGGCGTGCGCCGGGCAGCAGCGCGCCGGAGGTGATCTGCCCGACGAGCCGCGCGGCGAGCCGGTCCGACAGGCGCTCGGTCGTCAGCAGAGGGGCGGGGCGGGTGTCGGCGCGCGTGTCCACGCTCGCCGCAAGGCGGGCGGGCGAACGGAGCGATGTGCGTGAATCGAGCATGGTTGTCGGGTCATCATACAAGTGCGTTTCGCCCTGCGCCTCGCTGTTTGCCCTGATGGCGGGAGCGCGGTGCCGTGCAGATACTTCGCCGGCATTGGCACCCACGCTGCACCCCGACCGGGCGCGGCCCGGTGCCCCAACCAGGACTCGACTGCATGGCCAGCGTCACGATCTCCGCCGTCAAGAAGAGCTTCGGCAGCACGCCCATCTTGCACGGCGTCGACATCGACATTGCAGACGGTTCGTTCACCGTGCTGGTCGGCCCGTCGGGCTGCGGCAAGTCCACGCTGCTGCGCATGATCGCCGGGCTGGAGCAGATCAACGGCGGTGAAATCCGCATCGGCGAGCGCCGCGTGAACGACCTTCAGCCGAAGGAGCGCGACATCGCGATGGTGTTCCAGAACTACGCGCTGTACCCGCACATGACGGTGCGCGAGAACATGGCGTTCTCGCTCGCGCTGGCCAAGCAGACGAAGGCCGAGATCGAATCGAAGGTCGGCCGCGCGGCCGAGATCCTGGCGCTCGGCGCGCTGCTCGACCGCTACCCACGGCAACTGTCGGGTGGGCAGCGCCAGCGCGTGGCCATGGGCCGCGCCATCGTGCGCGACCCGCAGGTGTTTCTCTTCGACGAGCCGCTCTCGAACCTCGATGCGAAGCTGCGGGTGGCGATGCGCAGCGAGATCAAGGAGCTGCACCAACGCCTGAAGACCACGTCGATCTACGTCACGCACGACCAGATCGAGGCCATGACGATGGGCGACAAGATCGTCGTGATGCGAGACGGCCGGATCGAGCAGACCGGCAGCCCGCTCGAGCTGTACGACTTCCCGGCGAACCAGTTCGTGGCCGGCTTCATCGGCTCGCCGGCCATGAACTTCCTGCCCGGCACGCTGCGCCGCAGTGGCACTCAGATGCGCGTTGAACTTACCGACGGCACGCAACTCGATGCGCCATTGCGCGCGGGCGGTGCCGACGGCCAACCGGTCGTCTACGGCACCCGCCCCGAGCACCTGATGCTGGCGGACGCGGGCGGCATCCCGGCGCACGTGGTCGTGATGGAGCCCACCGGCATGGACACCTTCGTCGCCTGCCGCCACGAGGGCGTGGAGCTGTCGGCTGTGTTCCGCGAACGCCACGACTTCGCCCCCGGCAGCACGATCCGGCTGCAGCCCGACCTGCAGCGCGCACACCTGTTCGACGCCGGCACCGGGCAGTTGCTGGCTGCCTGATGGGCTGCCGTGATTGATGTCCTGCTGCATAAGTCATTCACCGCAGAGTCAAAGGAGTTGGCGGAGGAGCGCAGAGTTGAAAACATGGCATTGAATTCCTCTGCGCAACTCCGCCAACTCCGCCAACTCCGCCCCTCTGCGGTGAATGAATTCGTCTTTCCCCCGACCCGACACGCCAAGTCCTATCAACACCGAGGAGACAACCCATGAATGACTTCAACCGACGCAAGTTTCTCGAAGGTTCCGCTGGCGCTGCTGCCGCCGCCGTGGGTGGCGCAGGCGCGCTGCTGGCGGCGCCGACCGTGCATGCGCAAACGCTCACGTTCAAGCCCGAGAAAGACGCCAAGCTGCGCGTGCTGCGCTGGAGCCGTTTCGTGCAGGGCGACATCGACGCCTACATGGTCAACGTCAAGAAGTTCACCGACAAGACCGGCATCGAGGTGCGGGTCGACAACGAAGGCTGGGAAGACGTGCGGCCCAAGGCGGCGGTTGCGGCCAACACCGGCGCCGGGCCCGACATCATCCTGTCGACCAACGACGACGCGAACCTGTACCCCGAGAAGCTGCTCGACGTGACC
>JANNBF010000133.1:0-25860 GCA_031385155.1 Rhizobacter sp. | reverse complement strand
CTACTGCGGCAAGAAGCAGCCGATGGTGGTGTCCATGGGCGGGCCGGCGCTGCGCGCACGCGCCCACCTGGGCGGCGAATGACCGCGCAACCGAGCCTGGCGATGAACCTGCAACACATGGCTGAACAGACCCTGGCGCTGATGCAGGCCCAAGGCTTCGATGCGGCGATGGTCGAGGCCAGCGAGCATGCCTTGACGGAAGTGAGCCTGGCCCATGACCAGGCCGCGCTGATGCGCGGCACCCAGCGCCAGAAGCTCAGTCTGCTGGGCCTGCTGGACGGCCGGCGCGCCAGCACCGAGCTGGGCGACCTGCGCGACGAGGCCGTGGCCCTGGCGGTGCAGCAATTGCTGGGCGCCGTGCGCGCGGCGCCGCAAGACGCCGCCAATGCGATGTCGCAAGGCCAGCAGGCCGATATCCTGCAGGGCCCGCAACAGGCCGACCCGGCGCAATTGGCGGATGCGATGGCCGGCCTGCTGGCCTGGCGCGCGGCGCACACCCCCAGCGTCACGCTGGAGGAGGCCTATGCCGCCCACCACCTGCAGCGCAGCCACACCGTCACCAGCGCGGGCAGCTGCCTGCGCAGCCAGCTCGGCTGGTATGAGCTGATGGCGATGGGCACCGCGCGCGAGGGCGAGCAATCCAGCTCCTTCGCCTTTGCCGACGGCAGTTGCCACGCGCTGGATGACGGCCTGCCGGCAGCGCAGCGCTTTGGCATCGGCGCCATGATGCGCGACCTGGCCCGCCAGGTGCACACCCAGCCACTGGCGCAGCGCTTTGTCGGTGATGTGGTGCTGGCGCCTGGCGCGGTGGCCGGCCTGATCGGTTGGCTGCGCGGCCAGTTGGCCGACATGGCGCTGATCTCGGGCAACTCGCTCTACCTGCAATGCGTCGGTGAGCAGATTGCGTCGCCGCTGCTCAGCCTGCACAGCCGCTTCGATGCCCCGGGCATCGCGGCACTGTCGGCCGACGGCTTTGCCACGCCGCCCGTGGATCTCTTGCGCCACGGCCGCCTGTTGACACTCACCCCCAGCCTCTACGGCAGCCGCAAGACCGGACTGCCCCAGGTGCCGCTGGCCGCAGGCGGCTGGGCCATGCCGGCCGGGCCCGACCCGCTCGAAGCCGTGGTGGCCGGTGTGGCGCGCGGCGCGCTGGTGGGCCGCCTGTCGATGGGCATGCCTGCAGCCAACGGCAATTTCTCGGCGGTGATCAAGAACAGCTTCCTGATCGAAGGCGGCCGCACCGGCCCTGCGCTGGCCGAGGTGATGATCACCGGCAACATGGCGCAGATGCTGCTGGACGTGGTGGCCGTCAGCCAGGAGCGGCTGGACACCGGCACCACTTTGCTGCCCTGGCTGCGCATAGCCGGCCTGCACTTCAGTTGACGGCGCCTGCTTCCAACCCCAGCGCCACCCGCGCCTGGTACTCGCGGTCCAGCAGGCTCATCACGATCAGGCTGTCATAGCCGTCGGCGTTGTTGCCGGTCAGGCGCACGCTCTCGCGCAGCCGGCCCTCTTCGACAAAGCCTTCACTCAGGTACAGCGCCTGGGCCCGGGCATTGAGCGCCTTGACATCCAGCCAGAAGCGGTGCGCCTGCAAATCGCGGAAGGCCATCTGCTTGAGCAATCGCACGCAGGCCCGGCCCAGCCCCTGGCCCTGGCCGTCGTGGCGCAGCACCAGGCGCTTGCACTCCACGCTGCGGTGTGGGTTGCGGCAGCCCTGCAGGATCACGAAGCCGGCCGATGGATAGCCGGCGCCGGCCTCGACGATGAAGTGGCGGAAGTCCGGAAAGCGCACCGCGCCCTCATGCTGGGTGCGCTCCCAGGGCGTGATGAAGGGCAGGTTGTGGCTGTCGGTCTCGACCTGGATCACGAAGTCGAGATCGCTCAGCAAGGTGGGCCGCAGCCGCACCCGGGGTGCGGGTGCGTCCACGCCCGGCAAATCAGACATCCAGGTCCACCGTGTCGCCGTGCAGTTCCATCAGGTCGCGCCGGGCGGCCGCCTCGCCCTTGCCCATCAGCTTGGTGAAGCGGCCCACGGTGTCCTCAAAACTCAACAGCCCCCAGGCCATCGGCAGCAGGCGCCGGGTCTCGGGGTTCAACGTGGTCTCCCACAGTTGCTCGGCGCTCATCTCGCCCAGGCCCTTGAAGCGGCTGATGGCCCAGCTGCCGTCGCGGGCACCCTCCTTGCGCAGCTTGTCCAGCGTGGCGTCCAGCTCACCCTGGTCGAGTGCATAGATCTTGGCCGCCGGCTTCTTGCCCCGCGCCGGCGCATCGATGCGAAACAGCGGCGGCTTGGCGATGTAGATGTGCCCGGTCTCGATGAGCTTCGGGAAGTGCCGGAAGAACAGCGTGAGCAGCAGCACCTGGATGTGCGAGCCGTCGACATCTGCATCGCTCAGGATGCAGATCTTGCCGTAGCGCAGGCCGCTCAAGTCGGGCGAATCGTTGGCGCCGTGCGGGTCCACGCCCACGGCCACCGCGATGTCGTGGATCTCGTTGTTGGCGAAGAGCCGGTCGCGCTCGACCTCCCACGCGTTGAGCACCTTGCCGCGCAGCGGCAGGATGGCCTGCGTCTCCTTGTTGCGGCCCATCTTGGCGCTGCCGCCGGCCGAATCACCTTCGACGAGGAAGATCTCGTTCAGGTTCAGATCACGGCTTTCACAGTCGGTCAGCTTGCCGGGCAGCACGGCCACGCCCGAGCCCTTGCGCTTCTCGACCTTCTGGCTCGCGCGCTGGCGCGTCTGCGCCTGGCGGATCACGAGTTCGGCCAGCTTCTTGCCGAAGTCGACGTGCTGGTTCAGCCACAACTCGAGCGCCGGCTTGACGCAGTTCGACACCAAGCGCAGCGCATCGCGCGAGTTCAGGCGCTCCTTGATCTGGCCCTGGAACTGCGGGTCGAGCACCTTCGCGCTCAGCACGAAGCTCGCGCGCGAGAACACGTCTTCGGGCATCAGCTTCACGCCCTTGGGCAGCAGGCTGTGCATGTCGATGAAGCCCTTGACGGCCCCGAACAGGCCGTCCTTGAGGCCTGACTCGTGGGTGCCGCCGGCGACCGTCGGGATCAGGTTCACATAGCTTTCGCGCACCGGCGAGCCGTCTTCGGTGAAGGCCACGCACCAGGCGGCGCCCTCGCCTTCGGCGACGTTCTCGGTCTCGCTGCCATCGGCGTGGTGCGCGCCTTCGAACAGCGGGATCACCGGGTCGGCGTTGAGCGTTTGCATGAGGTAGTCGCGCAGGCCACCCTTGTAAAGCCAGGTCGCCTTCTCACCCGTCTTCTCGACACCGAGCGTCACGGTCACGCCGGGCATCAGCACGGCTTTGCTGCGCAGCAGGTGCGTGAGTTCGGCCTTCGGCAACTCGGCGCTCTCGAAGTACTTGGCATCGGGCCAGGCGCGCGCGGTGGTGCCGCCCTTGCGGTCGCTGCTGCCCGCCTTGCGCACGGTCAGCGCCTGCACCACATCACCGCCGGCGAAGCCGAGTGCTGCGACTTGCCCCTCGCGGTACACGGTCACGTCGAGCCGCTTGGACAGCGCGTTCGTCACGCTCACGCCCACGCCGTGCAGGCCACCCGAAAAGCTGTAGGCGCCGCCCGAGCCCTTGTCGAACTTGCCGCCGGCATGCAGGCGCGTGAAAACGATTTCGAGCACCGGCACTTTCTCTTCAGGGTGCAGCCCGAACGGGATGCCCCGGCCGTCGTCTTCCACGCTCACCGAGCCATCGGCATGCAAGGTCACATCGATGCGCTTGCCGTAGCCCGCCAATGCCTCGTCGGCTGCGTTGTCGATCACCTCTTGAATGATGTGCAGCGGGTTGTCGGTGCGTGTGTACATGCCCGGCCGCTGCTTGACGGGCTCCAGGCCCTTGAGAACGCGGATCGATGCTTCGCCGTAGTTGCCGCTGGCGCTGGAAGGAGGTTTGGTTGCCATGGGCGGGAATTCTAGGAGGCTGCAAGAATGCAGGGCTTCACAGCAAGGGGCTCCCCGCCATGAACACCCGCGAGATCGGCCGCTCCGGCCTGCACGTCAAACCCCTGTGCTTCGGCGGCAACGTGTTCGGCTGGACCGTCGACGAGGCCACCTCGTTCAAGTTGCTCGACGCCTGGGTCGATCGGGGCATGAACTTCATCGACACCGCCGATGTGTACTCGCGCTGGGTGCCGGGCCACACCGGTGGTGAGTCGGAAACCATCATCGGCAAGTGGCTCGCGAAGAGCGGCAAGCGCAGCCAGGTGGTGATCGCCACCAAGCTCGGCAAGGACATGGGCGGCGGCAAGGTCGGCCTGGCGCCGGCCTACATCCGCAGCGCGGTCGAAGCCTCGCTCACGCGCTTGCAGACCGATGTGATCGACCTTTACCAGTCGCACGACGACGACGCCACGGTGCCGCTCGAAGACACGATGGGCGCGTTCGCCGACCTCATCACCGCCGGCAAGGTGCGCGCGGTCGGTGCGTCCAACTTCAGCGCCGCCCGGCTGACCGAGGCGCTCGATGTGAGCCGTGCCCACGGGCTGCCGCGCTACGAGTGTTTGCAGCCGCTTTACAACCTGGTCGAGCGCCCGGCGTTCGAGGCCGAACTCGAAGCGGTGTGCGTTGCGCACGGCATCGGCGTCATCAACTTCTTCGCGCTGGCCAGCGGTTTCCTCTCGGGCAAGTACCGCAGCGAGGCCGACCTGGCGCAGAGCGCGCGCGGCCAAGGCGTCAAGAAGTACCTCACCCCGCGCGGCCTGCGCGTGCTCGACGCGCTCGACGAGGTGGCCGGGCGTTGTAACGCCACCCCCGCGCAGGTGGCGCTCGCGTGGCAGATCGCGCGGCCGAGCATCACGGCGCCGATTGCCAGCGCCACGTCGCTGGCGCAGCTCGCCGGGCTGGTGGCCGCCGCGCACCTGAAGCTCGACGCCGATGCGCTCCAGCGCATCGACGCTGCGAGCGCTGCCTGATGAGCGCCACGCGGTGAGCGACGCCCCGCGCGCCAACCTTTCGATGCGTCAGGTGCTGCTGTGCGGCGCCCTGATCGTGACGCTCTCGATGGGCATTCGCCACGGCTTCGGCCTGTGGCTGCAACCGGTCACGATGGAGCGCGGCTGGACGCGCGAAACCTTCGCGATGGCCATTGCCGTGCAGAACCTGGCCTGGGGCCTGACGAGCCCGTTTGCCGGCGCCATCGCCGACCGCTTCGGCGCGCTGTGGGTGTTGATCGTCGGCAGCCTTTTCTACGCGAGCGGCCTGGTGTTGATGGGCGTGTCGGCCTCCGGGCTGGCGTTCATGGGCAGCGCCGGTCTGCTGATCGGCATGGCGCAATCGGGCACCACGTACGCGGTAGTCTACGGCGTGATCGGCCGCAACATCGCCGCCGACAAGCGCAGCTGGGCGATGGGTGTCACGGCCGCTGCCGGCTCGTTCGGCCAGTTCCTGATGGTGCCGGTCGAAAGCTGCCTGATCGCCGGTGTCGGTTGGCAGAACGCCCTGTTCTACCTCGGGTGCTTCGCGCTCGCCATCGTGCCGCTCGCATTCGGCCTGAAGGAAGCGCCGCAGCCTGCGCCCACCGCATCGCAGCAGAGCATGGGTGCCGCGCTGCGCGAAGCCTTTGGCCACCGCAGCTTCAAGCTGCTGATGGCGGGCTACTTCGTGTGCGGCTTTCAGGTGGTGTTCATCGGCATCCACATGCCCAGCTACTTGAAAGACCACGGCCTGACGCCGAACGTGGCCACCACCGCGCTCGCGCTGATTGGCCTGTTCAACGTGGTCGGCACCTACGCCGCCGGCTCGCTGGGCGCGGTGATGCCGAAGAACTACATCCTGAGTGGCATCTATGCGTTGCGCGCGGTGGTGATCACCGTCTTCCTGCTCGTGCCGCTCACACCCTGGAGCGTCTACATTTTCTCGGCCGTGATGGGCACGCTGTGGCTGTCGACCGTGCCGCCGACGAACGCGCTGATCGCGCAGATCTTCGGTGTGCGTTTCCTGTCGATGCTGGGCGGCTTCGTGTTCCTGGGCCACCAGTTCGGCAGCTTCCTCGGCGTGTGGCTCGGCGGGCGCTTGTACGACATGAGCGGCAGCTACGACCTGGTCTGGTGGATCACCGTGGCGCTCGGCGTGTTCGCGGCGCTCATCAACCTGCCGGTGCGCGAGCAGGCCATCGAACGGCCCGCTGCGCCCTCAGCGGCGGTGCCCGCATGAAGCTGCGGCGTGCAGCGGCGGGGGTTGCCCTGGGCGCCGTGTTGGTCGCTGCGCTGGGCGCGGTGTTCGGTGCCTACCTGCGCCCCGACATGGCCATGACGCTGGCGACGCAACTGTGGAACTGCTTCTGACATGGCCGCTGAAGCGAACCAGGCGCATGGCGCTTCGGCGCCGTCCGCATGGGTGCGGCGCTGGTCGCACCTGGTGGCCCCGAGCGCCACGCTGCTCGACGTGGCTTGCGGCTCGGGCCGGCACCTGCGTTGGTTCGCGGCGCGCGGCTGCCGCGTCACCGGCGTGGACCGCGACGCGGCCGCGCTGCAGCCCTTGGGCAGTGTGGCCGAGGTCATCGTCGCCGACATCGAGAACGGGCCGTGGCCGCTTGGCGAGCGCCGCTTCGATGCGGTCGTCGTCACCCACTACCTCTGGCGGCCGCTGCTGCCGGTGATCGTGGCCAGCGTGGCCGATGGTGGCGTGTTGCTCTGGGAGACTTTCAGCGCCGGCAACGAAACGGTCGGCAAGCCCTCGAACCCGCAGTTCCTGCTGCGCCCGGGTGAACTTCTCGATGCGGCGCAAGGCCTGCGCGTCGTGGCCTTCGAAGACGGCTTCGAGGCCGACCCGCCACGCTTCGTGCAACGCATCGCCGCGGTGCGCGAGCATGCCCCCGCCGCCCCGCCTGCACGCCACTTGCTGGGCGGCTGAGCGGGTGCCGCGCCGCAGGTAAAATCTCGCGATTCCGAGGACTCCCCATGAAACCCATTGTTGGCAGCATTGTTGCCCTCGTGACGCCGATGTGCAGCGACGGCAGCATCGACTACCCGGGCTTGCGCACGCTGATCGATTGGCACATCGCCGAAGGCACCGACTGCATCTGCGTGGTCGGCACCACCGGCGAGTCGCCGACCGTGTCGGTCGACGAGCACTGCGAGATCATCCGCGTGACGGTGGAGCACGCGAAGGGGCGCGTACCGATCATGGCCGGTGCCGGCGGCAACTCGACGCGCGAGGCCATCGAGTTGGCGCGCTTCGCGTTGAAGGTCGGCGCCGATTGCACTTTGTCGGTCGTGCCCTACTACAACAAGCCGACGCAGGAAGGCATCTTCCAGCACTTCAAGGCCATTGCCGAAGCGGTCGACATTCCGGTGGTGCTCTACAACGTGCCGAGCCGCACCGTGGCAGACATGCAGGCCAGCACGGCGCTGCGGCTGGCCCAGCTGCCTGGCATCGTCGGCATCAAGGAGGCCACAGGCGACATCGGACGTGCGTCATACCTCATCAAGCATGCGCCCGCCAGCTTCTCGGTGTATTCGGGTGACGATGCCTCGGCCGTGGCCCTGATGCTGCTGGGCGGCCAGGGCAACGTGAGCGTCACAGCCAACGTGGCACCGCGTGCCATGCATGAGCTGTGCATGGCGGCCTTGGCCGGCCACGCGAAAGAGGCAGCAGCGCTGCACATGAAGTTGCTGCCACTGCACATGAACCTGTTCGTAGAGCCCAGCCCCGCGCCCGCCAAGTGGGCGTTGCAGCGCCTGGGCGTGTGCGGCGCCGCGCTGCGCCTGCCCATCACCCCGCTCACCGCTGCGGGGCAAGTGATCGTCGAGCGGGCCATGCGCGAGGCGGGCCTTCTTTGACCGCGCCGAACCGCCCTCTTTCCCAACGTGCCTGAACGCCTGTTGCAGCCACGAGCTGCCCCGCGAACCCCCTGGAGATGCATCCCGTGACCCGTTCCATTTCTGTGCCCGCTTTCGTTCCCGTTCCTTTGCTCGCGCTCGTGGCTGCCATGGCGCTGGCCGGTTGTTCCACGGTGGGTGACTTGCTGGCGGGCGACAAGATCGACTACCGCACCAGCAGCGGCGCCAAGACGGCCGGCCTCGAAGTACCGCCCGATCTGACCCAACTCAAGCGCGACTCGCGCTACCAGCAGGTGCAAAGCGGCTCGGTCAGCGCAGCGGCCTACCAGGCCGGCGCGCCGGCAGCGGCAACGGTCGGTGCGGCCCAACCTGCGGTGGTGGCGCCGTTGTCGCTCGGTGATGTCAAGCTCGAACGCCTGGGCAACGAGCGCTGGCTGCGCACCTCGCTCACGGCCGAGCAACTTTGGCCGCAACTGCAGTCGTTCTGGAAGGAGCGCGGCTTCGTGCTCGTGCAAGACCAGAGCGCAGCCGGCGTGATGGAAACCGACTGGGCCGAGAACCGCGGCAAGATCCCGATGGACTTCATTCGCGCCACGGTCGGCAAGGTGCTGGACTCGGCGTACTCGACCGGTGAACTCGACAAGTTCCGAACCCGCGTCGAACGCGCCGCCGGTGGCGGCAGCGAAATCTACATCAGCCATCGCGGCATGATCGAGGTCTACCGGGGTGAGCGCAACGAAAACACCGTGTGGCAGCCGCGCCTGGCCGACCCGCAACTCGAAGGCGAATTGCTCGCACGCCTGATGCAAAAGCTCGGGGCGACCGAGGAGGTGGCGAAGACCGCAGTCGCGAGCTCGGCTGGCCCGTCTGCCGCAGTGCGGGCCCGGGTGGTGGAAGGCCGGCCAGCGCCCACGCTGCAGGTCGACGACGGCTTCGACCGCGCCTGGCGCCGCGTCGGCGTGGCGCTCGACCGCAGCGGCTTCACGGTGGAAGACCGCGACCGCACCCAGGGCCTCTACTTCGTCCGCTACGTCGACCCGGCCTTCGCCGGCAAGGAAGAGCCGAACTTCCTGAGCAAGCTGTTCAGCTTCGGCTCGAAGAAGAACGACGGCGCCAACCTGGCGCGCTACCGCGTGTCGGTGAAGAGCGAGGGCGAGCGCAGCACAGTGACGGTGCTCAACAACCAGGGCGAACCGGAAACCGGCGAGGCCGGCAAGCGCATCTCGAAGCTGTTGCTCGAAGACCTGAAGTGAGTTGCCGGCCGGCTGCGCGCTTGGGTAGCCGGCCGGCTTGGTGCACTTCAGGAGCGCGCCGCGCACAAAAAAGCCGCCCGAAGGCGGCTTTTTCAGATCGGGGTGAGCCGATTACTTCTTGACTGCGTCGGCAGCCTTGCCAGCTGCGTCCTTGGCGGCGTCAGCGGCCTTGCCAGCTGCGTCTTTCATGGCGTCAGCGGTAGCGGCAGCAGTGGCCGAACCGGCGGCCATCGCGCTGGAGGCAGCGCCAGCAGCAGCCGAAGCGGCCGTGTCAACAGCGCTGGCAGCGGCCGAAGCCACAGCGGCCATCGCCGGGGCGGCAGCAGCCGAAGCGGCGGCTGCAGGCATTTCTTCTTTCTTGCCGCAGGCGGTCAGGGCCACGGCAGCGACGATGGAAGCGAGCAGGATCGACTTGTTCATATGTTTCCTCAAAATCATTAGGTTCGAACAATTACTGGTCATTGTGGGAACCCTTCGTTATGCAGAGCCCCAGCGTTCAAAGGCAAAGAAAGCCTAGCTTTTTCCGTGCCTAGCCTTCGATTATAGCCAGCGCTAGGGAGATTCCCTAGAGCCCGGTTGTGGTTGCAGGGAAGGACTCTTCCGAACGTTGCAAAACCGCATCAATCGATTCCTTCCAACGCAGCAGATCGGCGGGCGCATCCGACACACGGCCACGGTGCTGAACCGGGCTGGACAACGCCACCGAAAACGCGCCCGGCGCCAGCATCACGCATGGGAACTGGCTGCGCTCCAGCTCTGTGTTGGTGCGGCAATGCACCACATGCGCCCAGTCGCGGCGCCAACCCACCCAACGCGAATGGCGCCGGGCGAGGTCATCGAAATCGCTCGCGAGCAACGTGAGGCGGCGCTGCGACGTGGCCCACTGCGTGAGCTGCTCGATCACCGCACGCTCGCCGAGCGGCCAGTCGGAAAAGTCGGCATCGCAAAGCCACAGCTCACGGCAACCGAGCTGCGCCGCAGCGGCAAAGCCGTCGCGCACCGCGTCTTGAAAGCTGCTGCGCGACGTGATCAAGCGCGCTTCGATCTGGTTCATCGGGAAGCTCCTTCATCGCTTGCTGAAAGCGCCTGCAGCCAGCCGGCCTGCAGCCATTCGACCAGCAGGCTTTGGGCTGGAATCGTCAAGGCGCGGCACTCGCGCGGGGTCAGTTGGCGCCGGTCTGCGAGGCCGCGCATCAACGCGGCGTCACGGCCGGCGGCCCGATACGACTCGCCGTTGATGAACACGAACGCATCGTCATACAGCATGCGGCTGCGCCGGTCGAGGCGCGCTCCGAACGGCGCCGCGACGACCTCATCGGCGGGCTCGAAGGTCACGCCCGGCTTGGGCTCGCTCAACAACTCGCCGAGCGAGCAGGCCAGTGCGCCGGGGTCGGCCGCGAGCACGCGCGCTACCGCATCAGCCGCGAACGCATGCAAGGCCGGTGGGATGCGCCCGGGCGCGGCGGTTGCCGCCTCGCTGGCATCGCGGTAGAGGCGGTTGCTGGTGGGTGGTTCGGCAGCATCGAGCATGCGCTGCAGCACTTCGCGACCGAGCTCTTCGCGGCCCGGCGCGCGAAAGCCGATCGAGCAGGTCATGCACTCGCCTTCGGCCACGCCGTCATGGCCCCAGCCGGGCGGCAGGTAGAGCATGTCGCCGGGTGCGAGGAGCCAGTCGTGCTCGGGCTCGAAGCCTTGCAGGATCTTGAGTGGCACGCCCGGCTCGAACACCGGGTTGCGCACGCGGCCGACGCGCCAGCGCCGCGTGCCCAGCGTCTGCAACAGGAACACGTCATACGAGTCGACGTGCGGGCCGACACCGCCGCCGTCGCTCGCGTACGAGACCATCACGTCGTCGAGCCGCGCGTCGGGGATGAAGCGGAAGCGGTCGAGCAGCCCGCGCGCAGCCTCCAGGTGCAGGTCGAGCCCTTGCACGAGCAATGTCCAGCCGCGCTGCTTGAGCGCAGGCAGCGCGGCGCGCTTGAACGGGCCGTGGCGCAACGCCCACGCACCCGCGCGCTGCTCGACGACGCGCGACTCGACCGCGTCGCTCGCTGCCAGCTCGAACACCTGAGCGCGACTCACCAACGGCATGGCGCTCGGCACGGCCTGGCGGATCAACAGCGGCTTTTTCTGCCAATGGCGGCGCATGAAAACCTGCGGCGACATGCCGCCGAGCAACGGGGTTGCAGAGACAAGAGACGACGCAAGAGATGAGGCTAAGTCCATCCCTACATTGTGCGACGCCGCGACCTCCGGACACGCCCGATCCGCCCGGTTGCAGCGCAGGCCCATGCGATGATTCGCCGATGGAAATTACCCACCCCTGCGTGGTCAGCCTGACCTGGCGACTGCAAGATGCACAAGGCAACCTGATCGACGAACTGGCCGACCCGGTCGAGTTCTTTTTCGGCGGCGACGACCTGCTGGCCAAGGTCGAGGAAGCCCTGCTGGGGCAGGCGCCCGGCTATGAGACCGCGCTGCACCTGGAACCGGAACATGCGTTTGGCGAGTACGACCCGGCGCTGGTGTTTTTCGAGGCGCGCTCGGTCTTCCCGGACGCGGTCGAGGTGGGCATGCAGTTCGACGGCGTGCCCGACGGCGCAGCCACGAAAAACATGCCGACAGACGCCATCTACACCGTCACCGAGGTCTACCCAGACCATGTGGTGCTCGACGGCAACCACCCGCTCGCAGGCATCGCACTGCGGCTCGATGTGGTGGTGCGCGACGTGCGCGAAGCCACCGAGAACGAGGTGGCTTCCGGCAGCGTCGGCGAGCCGGTGTTCACGGTGATGAACACCGCGCCGAACGGCAGCTCCTTACACTGACTTCGCGGCCGGCAGCGGGTCGGGCGAGACCGGTGCGGCTTCCGGTGTGGTCACCGGCCCCTTGCCGCTGAAGCGGTCGAGTGCCAGGTAGATCACCGGCGTGATGTACAGGGTGATGGCCTGCGAGAACACCAACCCGCCGACCACCGCCAGGCCCAGCGGCTGCCGTAATTCGGCCCCCGCGCCGAGGCCCAGCGCGATCGGCAGCGCGCCCATCAGCGCGGCCAGCGTTGTCATCATGATCGGCCGGAAGCGCAGCACGCAGGCCTCGCGAATCGCCTGCTGCGGCGTCATGCCGTGGTGGCGTTGCGCGTCGAGGGCGAAGTCGATCATCATGATCGCGTTCTTCTTCACGATGCCGATCAGCAGCAGGATGCCGATGGTTGCGATCAGCGTCAGGTCTTGATTGAAGATCTTCAACATCAGCAGCGCGCCCACAGCCGCTGATGGCAGGCCGGCGAGGATGGTGATCGGGTGGATGTAGCTCTCGTACAACACGCCCAGCAGCACGTAGATCACCAGCAGCGCCGCGACGATGAGCACCACTTGGCTGCCCTGCGAGTTCTTGAACACCGCCGCGTCGCCGCCGTAGGTGGTGATGACGGAAGAAGGCAGCTGGATCTGATCGCGCAACTGCTCGATCTTTGCAGTGGCATCGCCCAGCGCCACGCCTGGCGCCAGGTTGAACGACACCGTCACGGCCTGCAGTTGCCCGGCGTGGTTGATCGACGTGGGGCCGACCGTGCGCTCGACCGTCGCGAAGCTCGACAGCGGCACCAGCGCGCCGTTGCTCGAGCGCACGTAGATCGCGCCGAGCGCGCTCTCGTCTTGCTTGGCCTCGGGGGCCACTTCCATGATGACCTGGTAGCTGTCGACGCTGGTGTAGATCGTCGACACCTGGCGCTCGCCGAAGGCGTTGAACAGCGCCGTGCGCACACCGGCAATCGACACGCCCAGCGTGTTGGCTCGCTCGCGATCGATCTTCAGGGTGGCCTGCAGGCCGCGCAGTTGCGAGTCGCTCGTCACGTCGCGGAACATGGGGTCGGCGCGCATGGGCTGCTGCAGCTTGGTCGCCCATTCGCTCAGCTCGTCGGCCTTCACACTTTGCAGGATGTATTGGTACAGGGCCTTGCTCTGGCGCCCGCCGAGCTGCAGGTTCTGGATCGGCCGCATGAACACCGAAATGCCCGCCACCTCACGCATCTTGCGGCGCAGGCTTTCGATCACGTCCTTCATCGCGGCGCGCTCCGCACGCGGCTTCAGCGTGACGAACATCCTGCCGGTGTTCTGCGCCCCGCTGCCGCCGTTGAACGAGTTCACCGCCAGCACGTTCGGGTCGTCACGCATGATGGCGGCGACATGCCCCTGCAGCAGCACCATCGCGTCGAACGAGGTGTCTTCCGCGGCCTCGGTCGTGACCTGGATCTGGCCGATGTCTTCTTCGGGGAAGAAGCCCTTCGGGATATCGATGAACAGCCAGGCCGTTGCCGCGAACGTGAGCGCGGCCACGAACAGCACGATGTAGCGGTGGCGCAGTGCCTTGTCGAGCGAGCGCGTGTAGCCGCCCAGCACAGCATTGAAGCCGCGCTCGAACAACCGCACCAGCGCGCCAGGCGGCTTCTTGTGCGCCTCGTCTGACAAGAAGCGGCTCGCCAGCATCGGCACCAGCGTGAGCGAGACGAACGCCGACGCCACGATGGCCAGCGCCACGACCACCGCGAACTCGTGGAACAGCAGGCCGATGACGCCGGGCATGAAGAAGATCGGAATGAACACCGCCACCAGCGAGGTCGAGATCGAGATGATCGTGAAGCCCACTTCACGCGAGCCGCGCAGCGCCGCCTGGAACGGCGGCATGCCGTCTTCGACGTGGCGCATGATGTTCTCGAGCATCACGATGGCGTCGTCGACCACCAGCCCCACCGCCAGCGTGATGCCGAGCAGCGAGACGTTGTCGAGCGTGTAGCCGAAGGCCCAGAGCAGCGCGACGGCGCCCACCAGCGACACCGGCAGCGACAAGGTCGGGATCACCGTTGCCACGAAGCGGCGCAGGAACAGGAAGATCACGAGCACCACCAGCACGATGGTGCCGAGCATCGTGAGCGTCACGTCGTGCAGCGCATCGCGGATCGAGACCGAGCGGTCGTTCACGATGCCCACCCGCACCGACTGCGGCAACTGCGCCCGAAAGCCCGGCACTGCGGCGCGTACGGCATCCACCACCTTCACCGTGTTCGCATCCGGCTGGCGCAGAACGGCCAGAGTGATCGAGCGCTCGCCGTTGAAGCTGGCGAAGGTCTTGACGTTCTCGAAGCTGTCTTCGACCAGCGCCACATCGCGCAGGCGCACGGCGGCGCCGTTGCGGTTGGCGACGATCAGGTCGGCGAACTCGGCGGCGTTGCGCAGTTGCCGGTTGGCTTGCAGCGTCAGCGTCTGCTGCGCGCCTTCGAGCGTGCCGACCGGCGTGTTGACGTTGGCCGCCGTGAGCGCCGCGCTCAGCTCGTCGAGGCCGATGTTGCGTGCCGACAGCGCGGCCGGCTGCACCCGCACGCGCACCGCATAGCGCTTCGCGCCGTAGATGTTGACCTGCGCCACGCCGGCCAGAGTCGACAAGGTCGGCGAAATCAAATGCTCCGCGTAGTCGTTCAGGTCCGACAGGTTCAGCGACGGCGACGTGAGCGTGAGCAGCAGCACCGGCGCGTCGGCCGGGTTGACCTTGCGGTACGAGGGCGGCTGCGTCAGGTCTTGCGGCAGCGAACGCTGCGCCCGCAGCAGTGCGGCCTGCACGTCGACCGAGGCGGCATCGATGTCACGGCCCTGGTCGAACTCGAGCGTCAGGTTGGTGTTGCCCAGCGTGTTGCTGGAGCTGATGACCGACAGGCCCGGGATCGTCGAGAACTGCTTCTCGAGCTGCAGCGCGACCGACGTGGCCATGGTCTCCGGGCTGGCCCCGGGCAGCGCGGCGCTGACATTGATGACCGGCGTGTTGTAGCTCGGCAGCGCCGCGACTGGGATGCGGCCGTAGGCAATGACGCCGGCCACGATGATGGCCGCGTTCAGCAGCACGGTCAGCACCGGTCGCCGGATGAACAGCTCCGACAGGTTCATGGCGCCGGCCCCGCGCCCGATGCGGCGCGCGCCCCTCCGCCACTATCGCCGCCGCCCGCACCCGAGGCACCCGACGCACCCGACGCCGCGCCACCCGGCCGACCGGGCCGCCCACCACCACCACCACCACCACCGCCCGGCGCCCGCTCGATCAGCGTCGAGCCCGGCCTCACGTTCTGCCGCCCGTCGAGCACCACGCGGTCACCGGCGGTAACGCCGCTGGCCACCGCGTCAGGCCCGTTCGCATAAAGCACGTCAACGCGCTTCGAGACCGCCTTGTTCTCCGGCCCCACGGTGTAGACGATGGCGCCACGCGGCCCCTGGATCACCGAGGCTTGCGGCACCACGACCGCGTCTTTCAGCGTCTGCACCGCGAGTTGAACGCTGACGAAGGCGCCCGGCCACAAGGTCTCGGTCGGGTTGTCGAACGTGGCCTTCACCTTCACCGTGCCCGAGTTCGCATCGACCGCGTTGTCGACGAACTGCAGCTTGCCAATGGCCGTGCCGCGCCCTTCGGGCAGCACCGCCGTGACCTTGCCGCCGCCGCTGCGCAGCGTGCGCAACGCATCGGCCAGGTTGCGCTGCGGCAGGTTGAAGGCCACGGCGATGGGGTCGAGCTGCGTGATCGTGACGAGCGATGTCGCCCCCGGCTGCACCGTGCTGCCGGCATACACGCTGATGGCCCCGGCGCGGCCTGCGCTCGGCGCGGTGATGCGGGTGTACGACAGCGCGATCTCGGCGGTCTTGATGGCCGACGTGTCACCGACGACGACGGCCTGCTGCGTATCGACCAGCGTCTGGGTCGTGTCGACCGCGCCTTGAGAGATGAACTTCTGCGCCAGCAGGTCACGGCTGCGGGCGAGTTGCCGTTGGACATCGGCCAGAGCCGCCTGGTCTTTCACGAGTTGCGAGCGCGCCTTCGCGACCTGCCCTTCCTCGTTGCGCGAATCGAGCGTGAAGAGCAGTTGCCCGGCCTTCACGAACTGCCCTTCGCGGATATGAACCTTGCTGATGATGCTGCTGACCTGCGGCCGCACGTCGACGCTGTTGAGCGCGGCGACGGTGCCGGTCACATCGAGCGTCACGTCCACATCACGCTGCTGGGCACGCACGGTGCTCACGCTGACCGGCGGGCCGCCGGCGCCCGAGGCCGCGCCCGATGCGGGCCGCGCGGCTTCGGCGCCGCCACCGCTGGCGGCGCCGCTGGCCGGCCCGGAGGCCCCATCTGATGCTGCCTTGTTGCAGCCCGTGACACCCAACGCGATGGCGAAGGCCAGCCCTGCGAAGCAGGAACGCTTCATCGCCATGGCGCTACGCCCGCCCGGTGGAACCGAAGCCGCCAGCGCCGCGCGCCGAGGTGTCGAACGCATCGACCACGCGGAACGTGGCCTGCACCACCGGCACGATCACGAGTTGCGCCAAGCGCTCCATGGGCTCGATGGTGAACACTGCGTTGCTGCGGTTCCAGCAGCTCACCATCAGCGGGCCCTGGTAGTCGGAGTCGATCAGGCCGACCAGGTTGCCGAGCACGATGCCGTGCTTGTGGCCCAAGCCCGAACGCGGCAGGATCATCGCGGCCAGGCCGGGGTCGGCGATGTGGATCGAAAGGCCGGTCGGGATCAGCTTCGTCTGCCCGGGTTCGAGCACGCAGGCGGTGTCGATGCACGCGCGCAGGTCGAGCCCGGCACTGCCCGGTGTGGCGTAAGTGGGCAGATGCTCGGCCATGCGCGGGTCGAGCAGCTTCAGGTCGATCAGAGGCATCTTGGGTCTCAGGTCGAAGCAGGGTTGGGTGATGCGGGCGAAGGTGATGCGGGCGAAGGTGATGCAAGGCGGGCGGCGATGTCGGCCACCAGCTGCCGCGCGAGCGTGAGCTTGTCGGCACGCGGCAGTTCACGTTCGCCGTGCCCATCGATGAGCGTGAGCAGGTTGTCGTCGCGCCCGAACGTGGCCGGGCCGAGGTTGGCCACGATCAGCGGCACGCCCTTGCGCTCGCGCTTCTCTCGGGCGTGCTTCAACAGGTCGTGGCTCTCGGCCGCGAAGCCCACGCAATACGGCCGTGTGGCCGCCGGCAGGCGCGCCACGGCCGCCAGGATGTCGGGGTTCTCGGTGAACTCGAACGATGGCAACACGCCGTCCGCCGTCTTCTTGATCTTGCGCTCGGCCGGTTGCGCAGCGCGCCAGTCGGCCACGGCCGCAGTGGCCACGAACACCTGCTGCGTGGGGGCGTGCTGCAGCACCGCATCGAACATCTGCTGCGCCGTGCCGACGTCGATGCGGCGCACGCCGCGCGGCGTGGCCAGCGCCACCGGGCCGGCGACCAGCGTCACATCGGCGCCGGCCTCGGCCGCGGCCTGCGCGATGGCAAAACCCATCTTGCCGCTGGAGCGGTTGGTGATGCCGCGCACCGGGTCGAGCGGCTCGAACGTCGGCCCGGCCGTGACGAGCACTCGCTGGCCCGCCAGCAACTTGGGTTGAAAGAACGCGACCACGTCGGCGAGCAACTCGGTGGGCTCCAGCATGCGGCCATCGCCCACCTCGCCACACGCCTGGTCGCCATGGCCGGGGCCGAGCACGCTGGCGCCGTCGGCACGCACCTGCGCCAAATTGCGCTGCGTGGCCGGGTGGGCCCACATCTCGCGGTTCATGGCCGGGGCCAGCAGCAACGGGCAGCGCGCAATAGGGCGCGCCAGGCACATCAAACTCAACAGATCATCGGCGCGGCCTTGCGCGAGCTTGGCGATCAGGTCGGCACTGGCCGGGGCGACCACCACCGCATCGGCTTCGCGCGTGAGGTCGATGTGCGCCATGCTGCCGGCGGCGCGGGCGTCCCACTGGCTCGTGAACACTGCACGGCTAGAGAGCGCCTGCATCGTGGTCGCGGTGATGAAGTGCTCGGCTGCCTCGCTCATCACCACCTGCACGGTGGCACCGGCCTTGACCAGCTCGCGGGTGAATTCGGCCGCCTTGTAGCAAGCAATGCCACCCGACAGGCCGAGCACGATGTGCCGGCCGGCCAGCGGCGCTGCGGCGGGCACGCTCAAAGCGCCGTCCAGAAGCGCGACATGTCGTGCGCGTTGAACAGCACCCGTACCGCCTTGCCGTAGACCTGCTGGTGCGGCAGGAAGCCCCAGACGCGCGAGTCGGACGAGTCGTCACGGTTGTCGCCCATCATCAGGTACTGGCCTGCTGGCACAGTGCACTGCCATTGGCCGACGCGCTGAGTCTCGCAGTGCGATGCCATGCCTTCCACACCCAGACTCTTGCCCATCACGAAAGGGTTGACCTTGATCATGCGGTCGCTGCCGGCGACGGACTCTCGAAGCAACCATTGGCCACGGTCTTCCGGCGCCACGCCGGCACCCGTGCCTTCGCTCACCACCTGCACATCGAACGGCGCGCCGTTGATGCTGACCGCGCCGTCCTGGAACGCGACCACGTCGCCGGGCAGGCCGACCAGCCGCTTGACGTAGAACTCCGACACGTCGAGCGGGAAGCGGAACACGACCACGTCACCGCGCTGCGGCTGGCCGAACTCGATGGCGGTATTGGTGAACGGCAGGCGCGGCCCGTAGGCGAGGTGGTTGACGAGCAGGTAGTCACCGACGCGCAAGGTGGGCTCCATCGAGCCGGTCGGCACCTTGGGCCAGTCGGCCACCGAGACGCGGCAGGTGAACATCAGCGCCACCACCACGAACAGCTCGGCACCGAAGCTGACCCACAGCGGCTTCTTCTCGGGCTCGCCGCCGAGCCTGCGCTTGCGCAGCCGCCAGGCCAGCCAGCACGCGCCGGTGGCCAGCGTGGCCAGGGCCAGGATCTCGTTGATGGAAAAGCCGATCTGCGGTGGGAGATTCATGCGAACTCGCTGGCGTGGGGGGTGCATGAAGGTGGCCACCGAAGCGGCCCATCCCTCGTTGCAACTGAACGTAGTTTATCGACCGGCGTACCGGTCACTTTCAAAGCGTTCGAGGCTGCGCAAGTAAAGGTTCGATAAGGTCGCGTGCGATGTTGCCCATCCAGTCGAGCTCGCCCAGCACCTGGGTGCGCGGCACACCCGCCCGGTCGACCAGCACCGTCGCCGGGAACACGCGCGGCGTCCATGCGGCCGCAGCCGCGCCGTCGCGGTCGAGCAAGATGGGCAACAACACCGGCTGCACATCAAGGAAGCGCTTGATGGCCGGCAGTGCCTCCTGGTAGTTCACTGCCAGCACCGCCAGGCCGGCGCGTTCATGGCGGCTCGCCAGCAACTCGAGCGACGGCATTTCGGCGCGGCACGGTTCGCACCAACTGGCCCAGAAGTTGATCACGATCACCTGCCCGCGCAGCGCCGCAAGCGCCCACTGCTTGCCGTCCAGATCGGTCAGGTTGAAGGCCGGCGCCGGCTTGCCCGCAGGCCAGGGCCGGACGACATGCGCCGCACTCGCAAGGCTCGGGCAAGCCAGCGCCGCCCCTGCTGCCAGCGAGGCCAGCAGGCCGTGCCGTCGGGGCAGGTTGCAGCGAGTTGTGTCCATGCGCTGCATTCTCGGCCAAGGCGTTGTAAGGTCCACTGATTCGATCTCCACACCCTTGTCCCCTGTCGGGCAAGTGCCGCACGCCATGACCACCCCACGCAGCCCCCGCTTCATCCAGTGCCATGAGGCCGACTCCACGGCCGACCGCGCCCAGGCCATCGCCGCCCTGCTCGGCACGCCGGCCAGCGCGTCGCCGAAGCACTTCTACGACCGGCTCGGCTCACACCTCTTCGAGGCCATCACCGAACTGCCCGAGTACTACCCGACGCGCACCGAGGCAGCCATCTTCGCGCAGCACGCAGCGCAGATGGCGCAACACATCGGCGTGGGCGGCACGCTGGTCGACCTGGGTGCCGGCAACTGCGTCAAGGCCGAGCGTTTGTTCCCGCTGCTCGAACCCCGGCGCTACGTGGCCATCGACATCTCGGCCGACTTCCTGCACGAAGCCTTGCGACGGGTTCAGCGCGAGCACCCGCAACTCGACACAGTCGGCCTGGGGCTCGACTTCTCGGCCGCGCTCGACCTGCCCGAAGGCATGCTCGGCGAAGGCGCGCCGGTGTTCTTCTACCCCGGCTCCAGCATCGGCAACTTCACGCCCGACGATGCGCTGGCATTCCTGAAGCGCGTGCACGCGAAAGCGCACGGCGGCGGCCTGCTGATCGGCGTGGACCTGGTCAAGCCGCATCACGTGCTGCAAGCCGCGTACGACGACGCCATCGGCGTCACGGCGGCCTTCAACCGCAACCTGCTGCGCCGCCTGAACGCATTGATCGGCAGCGACTTCGACCCGGCCGAGTGGGGCCACGTGGGCCTGTACAACGCCGAGCTGTCGCGGGTGGAAATGCACCTGCAGGCCAGGCGCGACATCACCGTTCATTGGCCCGATGGACAGCGCACCTTCGCGAGCGGCGAGCGGCTGCACACCGAAAACTCGTACAAGTACACGCCGGCCGGGTTCGGTGCCTTGCTGCAGAAGGCAGGCTTCGCGAAGCCGCTGCAGTGGACGGACGATCAAGGCTGGTTCGCGGTGTTCTGGGCACCGGCGGGCTGAGCGCGCCTCTACAAGCCGGAGAGGAAGCGCCCCACGCGTTCGCGTGACGCAGCGCGCGCCGCCGGCTCGCCGCCCACGTGCACGCCCTGCCCCGGGTTCACGCCGTTCGGCACGTCCTTGCGCAGCCGCACCGGCGCCGTCGAATCGAAGCCGTGGTACGCGTTCGCATAGGTTTCGATCTCGGGCTTGACGGTTCCGCTCGATGCACGCGCCAGGGCCTGGCACGGCGCAGCGGGCGTCCAGTCGTCGAGCTCGCCTACGAGCATCAGCAAGCGCGTGTTCGTCTCGAAGCCGCGCTTCAGTTCGGCCTCGCAGCCGGGGTAAAAGGCCACCGCGAACAGCGGCTGCACCGGCGCGGCCGCCACCGCCGCGTGGCGCGTGTTCAGCGCGGCCAGCACCGTGCTGCCGCCGTTCGACCAGCCCATCAGGCCGATGCGCTTCGCATCCACTTCGGGCCGCTCGGTGAGCCACGCGATGGCGGCCAGCGCATCGAGCCGGCGGTTCGCCTGCGTGACCTGGCGGGTGCCGGTGCGCTGTGTGCACAGCTCGCGCTCGCCACGCGGTGTGAGCGAGTCCAGCACCAGCGCGTGCAGCCCTTGCGCATTGAGCCATTGCGCATGCTCGACCATGCGCTCGCCGAGCTGGCCGCCCCGTCCGTAGGGGCCACCGCAGCCGTGCAGCAGCACCACGGCCGGTGCATTCGCGGCGGCCACCGGAAACCAGAAGCCGATCAGTTCGATGGGCGCGCCGCGCACTGTGTCTAGGCTGGGCAAGGTGACGCGCTCCTGCGCGCCAACCGTTGACACTGCCAACGATGCGGCCGCAGCGCACGCGGCGCGGATGGCGCGAGCACGCCAGGCCATGTCCGCCGATCAGGCCCGCTCGGCCACCCAGCCCTGCACCGAGGCGAGGGCCACGCCGATGTGCGCCGGCTCGGTGCCGCCGGCCATCGCCATGTCGGGCTTGCCGCCGCCCTTGCCGCCGACCTGCTGCGCCACGAAGTTGACCAGCTCGCCGGCCTTGACGCGGCCCATCGCATCGGCCGTCACGCCGGCCGCGAGTTGCACCTTGCCGCCCTCGACGCTGGCCAGCACGATGGCGGCCGTCTTGAGCTTGTCCTTCAGCTTGTCGAGCGTGTCGCGCAGGGTCTTGGCATCGGCGCCGGCCAGCACGGCCGCGAGCACCTTGATGCCCTTCACGTCGACCGCTTGCGCCAGCAACTCGTCGCCTTGAGACGAGGCGAGCTTGCCCTTGACCGACGACAGTTCGCGCTCGAGTGCGCGCACCTGGTCGAGCAACTGCGCGATGCGCGCCGGCACCTCGGCCGGGGCCGATTTCAGCGCGCCGGCCACATGCGCAACAGTGCCTTCGAGAGACTGCAGGTAGGCCAGTGCGTTGTCGCCGGTGACCGCCTCGACGCGGCGTACGCCCGCTGCCACGCCGCTCTCGGCCACGATCTTGAACAGGCCGATGTCGCCGGTGCGCTGCACGTGTGTGCCGCCGCAGAGTTCGCGGCTGCTGCCGATGTCTAGCACGCGGACTTCGTCGCCGTACTTCTCGCCGAACAGCATCATCGCGCCGGTCTTCTGCGCCTCATCGATGCCCATCACGCGGGCTTGCGTGGCCGCGTTCGCCAGGATCTCGGCGTTGACGATGACCTCGACCTGCGCGATCTGCCCGACGGTCATCGGCGCGTTGTGCGCAAAGTCGAAACGCGTGCGTTCCGCGTTCACGAGCGAGCCCTTCTGCTGCACGTGCTCGCCCAGCACCTCGCGCAGCGCCTTGTGCATCAGGTGCGTGGCCGAGTGGTTGCGCACGGTCTTCGCGCGCTTCTCGGCATCGACGCGCGCGTTCAGCACATCGCCCACCTTGACCTCGCCTTCGACCACACGGCCGTGGTGGCCGAACACCGCCGCCTGCACCTTGATCGTGTCTTCGACGAGCATCAGAGACGTGGCATTGCGCAACTCGCCGGTGTCGCCGGCCTGCCCGCCGGATTCGGCATAGAACGGCGTGTGGTCGAGCACGATGACCGCGTCGTCACCGGCTTTCGCACTGGCCACCGAGGTGCCATCGACATACACGGCGGTGACCTTGGCGCCGTCGTGCGTGAGGTGGTCGTAGCCATGGAACGCGGTGGCGGCGCCGCTGTATTCCAGACCGGCGGCCATCTTGAACTTGCCGGCCGCGCGGGATCGCTCACGTTGAGCCTGGAGGAGGACATTGAAGCCATCCATGTCAACGCCGATTCCGGACTCTCGGCAAACGTCTGCCGTCAGGTCGACCGGAAAGCCGAAGGTGTCATGCAACTCGAAAGCTGTCGACCCAGCGAGCTGAAACGCTGGATGGTTTGCAGCTCCAGGCTTGGCCGTGCTGCCGGGGGCCACCATCGTCTCAATGTCGCGGAGCAAGACTTCCATGCCATTCGCGATGGTGCGGAAGAAGCCTTCCTCTTCCTGCTTCAGCACCTCGGTGGCGCGTTGCTGCTGCTGGCGCAGCTCGGGGTAGGCGTCGCCCATCTCTGCCGCGAGTGCGGCCACCAGCTTGTGGAAGAACGGCTTGCGGGCACCGAGCTTGTAGCCGTGGCGGATGGCGCGGCGCGTGATGCGGCGCAGCACGTAGCCGCGCCCAGCGTTGCCCGGGATCACACCGTCGACCACCGTGAAGGTACAGGCGCGGATGTGGTCGGCGATGACCTTGAGCGATGGAGAGTCCTTGTCACAGTCAAGCGCACCGGCCGCATCGACCTCGCGCTTCGCCGCTGCGAGCAGGTTCACGAAGGTGTCGATCTCGTAGTTGCTGTGCACGTGCTGCAGCACGGCCGTGAGCCGCTCGAGGCCCATGCCGGTGTCCACGCTCGGCTTGGGCAGCTTGTGCATCACCCCGGCTTCGTCGCGGTTGAACTGCATGAACACGTTGTTCCAGATCTCGATGAAGCGGTCGCCGTCTTCCTCGGGCGTGCCCGGCAGGCCGCCCGGAATCTCGGCGCCGTGGTCGTAGAAGATCTCGGTGCACGGGCCGCACGGGCCGGTGTCGCCCATCATCCAGAAGTTGTCGGACGCAAAGCGCGCGCCCTTGTTGTCGCCGATGCGGATCACGCGGTCAGCGGCCAGGCCGATGCCCTGGGTCCAGATGTCGTAGGCCTCGTCGTCTTCGGCGTACACGGTCACGTAGAGCTTGTCCTTCGGCAGCTTGTAGACCTCGGTCAGCAACTCCCACGCGAAGGCGATGGCCTCCTTCTTGAAGTAGTCGCCGAAGCTGAAGTTGCCCAGCATCTCGAAGAAGGTGTGGTGGCGCGCGGTGTAGCCCACGTTCTCCAGGTCGTTGTGCTTGCCGCCGGCGCGAATGCACTTCTGCGCGGTGGTCGCGCGGCTGTAGGTGCGCTTGTCGAAGCCGAGGAACACGTCCTTGAACTGGTTCATTCCGGCGTTGGTGAACAGCAGCGTCGGGTCGTCGCCCGGCACCACCGGGCTGCTGGCGACTATTGCGTGGCCCTTCGACTCGAAGAACTTCAGGAAGGTGGAACGGATTTCGGAGGCTTTCATGGCGTGGTCTTCGCGAAGGTAAATCGGGGCGTGAACGAACAGGTGCAGGTCATTGGTGAACCTGCAAGCCCAGCCGCTCGGCAGCGGCGATGAGCGCCACGTCGCGCGTGGCAATGGGGCAGCGGCGGGTCAGCGCCAGGTCGAGGTAGACGCCGTCGTAGGGCGTGAGTTCATGCGAGATGGCGAGGTCGAAGTAGCGCAGCGGCTCGTCGTGCCAGGGCCGCACCATTTCAACGTCGAGGTCCAGCAGCGTCACGCACAGCGAGCGGGCCTGCGCGGCATCCAGGCGCTTGCGGCGCACTGCGCTGCGTGCAGCGCTGGCCAGTTCGAGCGGCCACAGGAACGGCGCCAGCAAGGCCTCGGAGAGCACCGCCCCCATGCCGGCCGGGCGAACCTCGTCGGGCATCACGCAGGCGAGCGCGTACGAGCTGTCGATCACGATCATGGCTTGCGGCTCGCAGCCTGCCAGATCTGCGCGTCGCGCTCGTCGCGGCCTTCGTGCACCCATTGAACGATCTCTTCGCTCGTCCACGGGCCGTGCTTGCGCGCGATCTCCCGGCCGAGCTTGTGCAACGCGGCCACCGCCTTGCGGCGACGCTCGGCGTCGAACGATGCGCCGTCAGCAATCGGCACGATCTTCGCGACCGGCTTGTTGTGGCGCGTGATGATGACTTCTTCGCCCTGCTCGGCGCGCGCGACCAGCTCCGACAGATGCGTCTTGGCCTCGAACAGGCCGATGGTGGCGGTGGTCATGGGGTGGCTCTCGAATTCTGGTTGAACTGGTCTGATTCTAGGCGATGCCACCGGCGGGCCCATGCGCGTCGATCTGGCGTGCCAAGTAGGCCATCACCCGCTCGTCGGTGCTGAAGGCCACGTTGAAACGCAGCCAGCCGGTGGGCCGTGGCTCGACCAGAAACAGGTGCCCGGGCCCGAGCATCAACCCCTCGGCGGCGGCATGCTGGCTGAGCACGGCGCTGTCGGTCAGGTCGGGGTGGCGCGCCCACAGGTACATGCCGGCCTTGGGCTCGTTGAACAGCTCGAAGCCGAGCTGCGTGAGGCTGTGTGCGACCTGCTGGTGCGCCTGCCCGAGCCGTTCGCGCAGCGCCTTCAGGTGCTTGCGCCAGCGCCCTTCCGAAAGCGCGCCGAACGCGAGCCGCTCGGTCAGGTCGGACGACGTGAGGCCCGACAGCATCTTCAGCTGCGCCAGGTCGTCCAGCAGGTCCGGCCTCGCCACGAGGTAGCCGACGCGGATGTTCGGCGAGATCGTCTTCGAGTAGCTGCCGATGTAGACGACACGCTGCAACTGGTCGAGGCTGGCGAGCGACGGGCGGCGCTCGGTGTCGAGGTCCACGTACAGGTCGTTCTCGACCAGGGTCATGTCGTGCTGGCCGGCCAGTTGCAGCACGCGGAACAGCTGCGCCACGGGCGTGACCGAGTTGGTCGGGCTTTGCAGCCGAGGCTGCGTGAAGAACGCCTTGGGCCGGTGCTCGATCAGCAAGGCTTCGAGCGCAGCCAGGTCGTAGCCGCCCGGCGTGCGCGGCACGCCGATGACCCGCGCGCCCAGGAAGCGCAGCATGAACATCAGGTTCGGGTAGCCGGGGTCGTCGACCAGCACGGCGTCGCCAGGCTTCAGCAGGCGCCGCGTTGCACAAGCTCGGCCGGGAGATCGCGCGCAAGCACGGCCCGTGGACGAGCGAAGAGATCGTTCAATGGGTGCACGAAGGCCGCGACGAGCGCGACGCGCAGATCTGGCAGGCTGCGAG
>JANNBF010000071.1:0-13402 GCA_031385155.1 Rhizobacter sp. | reverse complement strand
GCCCGCCATGCTGTAAGAGGCCAGGATCGCTGCGCACACGAAGATCACCGGCCATGCGGTCGAGCGCATCGACACACCCAAGCCGGCAATGATGTTGGTGCCGTGCCCGGTGGTCGAGGCCTGTGCGATGTGCTGCACCGGCTTGTACTGCGTGCCCGTGTAGAACTCGGTGATCCAGACCAGTGCTGCGGTCAGCACCAGGCCGACGGCGCAGGTGCCGAAGAGCTTCATGTGGGTGCCGGCACCGAGCGCATCGGCAGGCATGAACATCGTGGTCACGAAGTAGAACGCGATCAACGACAGCACGCCAGCGACGGCCAGGCCCTTGTACAAGGCCGGCATCACGTTCTTCATGCCCGGCGAGGCCTTGACGAACGAGCAGCCGATGATGGAGGCGATGATCGACACTGCGCCGAGCAGCAGCGGGTAGATCACCGCTGCGGCGGGTGCCGCAGTGACCACGAGGGCGCCCAGCGCCATGGTCGCGATCAGCGTCACGGCGTAGGTCTCGAACAGGTCGGCGGCCATGCCGGCACAGTCACCGACGTTGTCGCCCACGTTGTCCGCGATCACCGCAGGGTTGCGCGGGTCGTCTTCCGGGATGCCGGCTTCGACCTTGCCTACCAGATCGGCGCCGACGTCAGCGCCTTTGGTGAAGATGCCGCCACCCAGCCGCGCAAAGATCGAGATCAGCGACGACCCGAACGCAAAGCCGAGAAGTGGTTTCAGCGTGGCCGGGTCGACCTTGGTGCCGCCGCTGAGGTAGTAGAAGAACAGCGTGACGCCGAGCAGGCCCAGGCCCACCACCAGCATGCCGGTGATGGCGCCGCCCTTGAACGCCACGTTCAGCGCCGGGCCGATGCCTTGCGTCGCAGCCTGCGCCGTGCGCACGTTGGCCTTCACAGACACATTCATGCCGATGAAGCCGCACGCTCCTGACAGAAACGCGCCGAGCACGAAGCCGATGGCCGAGGTGGTGTCGAGGAAGACCGCAATCAGAACCGCAAGTACCACGCCGACGATCGCGATGGTCTTGTACTGGCGCGCCAGGTAGGCGGCGGCACCTTGTTGAATCGCGGCGGCGATCTCCTGCATGCGTGCATTGCCGGCGCTCTGGCTGAGGATCCAGCTTCGTTGTGCAAAGCCGTAGATGACTGCGGCCAAGCCGCAGGCCAGCGCAAAGTAGAGCGCCATGGTGGTGCTGATCAAAGGGAGTTCCTCCTCGTCGAATGCTGTTATCGATGCAGACAGGCTGGCGCCTGCGCTCGTCCCGGTGGCCTTCCAAGCCACGCGGGATGCTAAGGGAACGGGTGTGACAAGGCAACGCTGGCGGCATGGTGTTTTCCAGCGGAGAACGCCGTCAACGCAGCCCTCGCGGGCTGCGCAATCACGTCAGTCGGGCGTCAAGACCGGCAGCATAAAATGTGCTTTTGAACGCATATCGAACAACACCATGAGCCTGCAAAAAGTCACCCCTGGCGCGAAGGCGCCCGACGAGTTCAACGTGATCATCGAGATCCCGATGAACGCCGACCCGATCAAGTACGAGGTCGACAAGGCCAGTGGCGCGTTGTTCGTGGACCGTTTCATGACCACCGCCATGCACTACCCGTGCAACTACGGCTACATCCCGCAGACGCTGTCGGATGACGGCGACCCGGTCGATGTTCTGGTGATCACGCCGTTCGCGCTGTCTCCAGGGGTCGTTGTCACTTGCCGTGCGGTCGGCGTGCTGAAGATGGAAGACGAAGCCGGCGGCGACAGCAAGGTGCTGGCCGTGCCGATCGACAAGATCCTGCCGATCTACACGCACTGGCAGAAGCCCGAAGACATCAATCAGATGCGCCTGAAGGCGATCCAGCACTTCTTCGAGCACTACAAGGATCTGGAGGCCGGCAAGTGGGTCAAGGTCAAGGGCTGGGAAGGGCCTGAAGAAGCCAAGGAAGAGATCCGCCAGGGCATTGCGGCCTATCGTCCGGCCTGAGCCTCACCACATGCTGAAGATGTTCCGCGCGTTCGCGCTGCCCTTGTCGCTGGTCGCGTGCGTGCTGGGTGGGTCAGCGTACGCACAGCCCTTGCCTACGGGCGTCTCGGCCGTGAGGTCGGTCGAAGGCATCGACGAGTACCGCCTCGCCAACGGTCTGCAAGTGCTGCTGATCCCTGACGACTCGAAGCCCACGACCACCGTCAACATCACGTACAAGGTCGGCTCGCGGCACGAGAACTACGGTGAAACGGGCATGGCGCACCTGCTCGAGCACATGCTGTTCAAAGGCACGCCGAAGACCCCGCAGCCGAAGGCCGACCTGTCCTCGCGTGGCCTGGCTTTCAACGGCACGACCTCGAACGACCGCACCAACTACTTCGCGAGCTTCGCTGCGAACGACGCGAACCTGCAGTGGTACATCGGCTGGCTGGCCGACTCGATGGTGAACAGCTTCGTTGCGCGCAAGGACCTCGATACCGAGATGACCGTCGTGCGCAACGAGATGGAGCGCGGTGAAAACAACCCGAGCCGCATTCTCTGGCAGCGCACCTTGGCGGCCATGTTCGATTGGCACAACTACGGGCACAGCACGATCGGCGCGCGCTCCGACGTCGAGAACGTCGACATCCCCCGCCTGCAGGCGTTCTACCGGGCCTACTACCAGCCGGACAACGCTACGCTCACGGTGTCGGGCAAGTTCGACCCCGCAGCTGTTTTGAAGTGGGTTGGCGAGTCTTTCGGCAAGCTCCCGAAACCAACGCGCGCATTGCCGGTGCTCTACACGCTCGACCCGACCCAGGATGGCGAGCGCAGCGTCACGCTGCGCCGTAGCGGCGGCGCGCCTTTGATCTACGCCGGCTACCACGTGCCGGCCTCGGCCACGCCCGACTTCGCAGCGATCGAACTGCTCGAACTGATCCTGGGTGATGTGCCGGCGGGCCGGCTGCACAAGCGCTTGACGCAAGCGCAACTCGTGTCCGGCGCCTTCGCGAGCGCGTGGGACCTGACCGACCCGGCGGTGTTGATCGCCGGGGCGCAACTCGCGCCCGGGCAGGACGTCGACAAGGCGCGCACCGAGTTGCTGGCCACGCTCGAGTCGATCGGCCGCGAGCCCATCACTGCTGACGAACTGGCCCGCGCGAAGTTGCAATGGCTCAACGCGTGGGACAAGGCCTTCACCAATCCGGAATCGGTCGGTGTGGCGCTGTCGGGTTACATCGCTCGTGGCGACTGGCGGCTTCTGTTCCTGACGCGCGACTGGGTGCGCGCCGTTCAACTCACCGACGTGCAACGCGTTGCCGAGCAGTACCTGCTGCCGTCCAACCGTACGCTGGGCACCTACTTGCCCACCGACAAGCCGGTGCGTGCGCCGGCTCCCGCACGGGCCGACGTGGCCCAGGCATTGCAAGGCTTCAAGCCGCAGGCTGCCGCCGCGAAGGTCGAGTCGTTCGAGGCCACGCCCGCCAACATCGATGCACGCACCGAGCGGTTCAGCGTCGGTGGCGTGAAGGCCGCGTTGCTGTCGAAAGGCACGCGTGGTGGCGCGGTCCAGGCGGTTCTTACGCTGCGCTTCGGTGACGAAACCAGCCTGTTCGGCCAGGGCGATGTGGCCGCTGCCGCAGCGCAGATGCTCAACAAGGGCAGCAAGACCCTGAGCCGCGAACAGGTGCAGGACCGCCTCGACGAGCTGAAGACCGACCTGGGTGTCAGCAGTTCGGTCGGCGCGGTGACCTTGACCCTGAATTCGCGCCGTGCAACCTTGCCGGCGGCCATTGCCCTCATGGGCGACTTGCTGCGCAACCCGGCCTTCCCGCCCGCCGCGCTGGACGAATACAAGCGGCAATTGCTGACCAGCATCGAGCAGCAGCGCAAGGAGCCAGGTGCCGTGGTGGCCAGCGCGCTGGCCCGCATTGGCAACCCCTACCCGCGCGGAGACGTGCGCTACGTGCGGACGTTCGATGAGCGCGTCGACGATGCCACGCGCCTGAACATCGACGCCGTGCGCGCGATGCACGCCCGCTTCTACGGCGCAACGCAAGTCGAGTTCGCGGCTGTGGGCGATCTGGATGCGACATCAGTGAAGTCTGCGCTGCAAGCGGCACTCGGTGACTGGAATGCGGGCGTTCCGTTCAAGCGCGTCGCACAGCCGCTGGTCGCCGTGGCGCCGCAGACGCTGATGCTCGCAACGCCCGACCAGCAGAACGCCACGATGCTGGTCCGCCTCGCCGTGCCGATGGCCGAACTCGACCCGGACTACGCCGCGTTGACGATGGCCAATTACTTGCTCGGCGCGGGCAGCAGCGCGCGCTTGTGGATCCGGGTGCGCGATAGCGAAGGCCTGTCGTACGACGTACGCAGTTTCATCGACTGGAACAGCCTTGACGCCAACTCGCTCTGGCAAGGCAGCGCCATCTTCGCGCCGCAGAACCGGGCGCGGGTCGAGGCCGCGTTCCGCGAGGAAGTGGCGCGCGCACGCACCGACGGCTTCACGGCGAAGGAACTGGCCGAAGGGCAGGCCAGCCTGCTGAACTTCCGCAAGCTCGGGCGCGCCCAGGACGCCGGCATCGCCAGCGCATGGGTGAACAACCTCTACCTCGGCCGGACCTTTGCCGTGTCGGCGAAAGTCGACGCTGCGCTGGCTGCGCTCACGCTCGATCAGGTCAATGCAGCACTGCGCAAGTACGTCACGCCCGACGCCTTTGTCTGGGGCTTCGCTGGCGACTTCAAGCCTTGAAGGGTCGGCGTTCGTTCAGGTCGTCGATGTAGTTGGCCACACCCGCACCTTCGCGGTCGAGAAAGTCAGCCACCGCCTGCGCGAACTGCGGGTGCGCGAGCCAGTGCGCCGACCACGTCTGTACAGGCAGCAAGCCGCGCGCCATCTTGTGTTCACCTTGCGCACCGCCTTCGAAACGGGTGTACCCGTGCTCGATGCACCAGGCGAGCGGCTGGTAGTAACAGGCCTCGAAGTGCAGGCAGGGCACGTGCTCGATCGCACCCCAGTAGCGGCCGAACGCCACGCGGGTTGACGGGTCGATGCAGATCAACGACGCAGCAATGCGCGTGCCGGCGCGGCTGGCGATGAAGAGCAGCCAGTTGTCCTGCAATTTGCTGCCCATGAGAGCGAGGAACTCGCGCTTGAGGTAGGGCGTCGAGTGGTGTTCTCGGTAGGTCTGGCAGTAGCAGCGGTAGAAGAAGTCCCAGTCGTCGGTGGTGATTGACGGCCCTTGCAGCGTGCTGAACGTGACCGCAGCATCGACCACCTTGCGCCGCTCTTGCTGGATCTTCTTGCGCTTGTCGCGCTGCAGGCTGGCCAGGAAGTCGCTGAAGTGCGCGTAGGGCGCCGGCTCGCGGTTCGTCCAGTGGAACTGCACGGTGCTGCGCATCATCCAGCCCTCGGTGCGCGTGGCTTCGGCGTCCGCCTCGTTCAAGAACAGCAGGTGCGCCGACGAGAGCTTGGCCTCGCGTGCGAACTGCTGCATCGCGCGCAGCAGCAGGCGCCGCCCGGCCGCGTCGCGCGCCAGCAAGCGCGGGCCGGGCACGGGCGTGAAGGGCACGGCGTCGAGCAGCTTCGGGTAGTACGCCAGACCATGGCGCTGGTAGGCGTCGGCCCAGGCCCAGTCGAACACGTACTCGCCGTATGAGTGGTCTTTCAAGTAAAGCGGGCAGGCCGCGACGAGCTCATCGCCTTGCAGCACCGCAATGAACTGTGCGGCCCAGCCGGCGGAGGCCACCGCACTGCCGGATTCGTGCAGCGCCGCAAGGTAGGCGTGGCGCATGAAAGGGTTCGCATCGGGCTGGCTTGCCAACAGGTGATCCCACTGCTGCGCGTCGAGTTGAGCCGGGTCATCGAAGACCCGAATGACATAATCGTTCAAGGCCGAATCCACTGCTGTTTTCGCGTCGTTCCGCATCGCTTGTCGAACCTTTTTTCACATTCATTCCTGCACCGATCCGTGGCCTCAATCGATCAACCCGTGGTGACCGTGGCGCTGGCACAGATCAACGCGACCGTGGGCGACCTGCCAGGCAATGTGCGCAAGATCACCAGCGCCGCACGCCAGGCATTCGCTCAAGGCGCGCGCCTCGTTCTCACCCCTGAACTCGGCCTTTGCGGCTACCCGCCCGAAGACTTGTTGCTGCGCCCGGCGTTCATGCGGGCGTGTGAAGAGGCGTTGGTGGATTGCGCGCGGCAACTGGCCGATTGCGAGGGGCTGGTCGTGGTGGTCGGTCATCCGCATCAGTTCGGGGCGCAGGGGGATGTTAGGTCGAACTCGGTTTCGGTGCCGCTGCGCTTTAACGCGGCCTCGGTATTGACTGGCGGGCGCGTCACTGCAACCTACTGCAAGCGTGAGTTGCCCAACTACCAGGTGTTCGACGAGCGGCGCTACTTCGCGTCGGGGCGCGATGCGGGCCAGCCACCGGTGGTGTTCGAGGTGCAGGGCTTGCGCTTCGGCCTGAACATCTGCGAAGACGCATGGTTCGACGAACCCGGGCTTGCGGCCAAGGCTGCGGGCGCACAGGTGCTTTGCGTGCTCAACGCGTCACCGTTTCACCTGGGCAAGCTGGCCGAGCGCGAAGAGCGCATGGCCGCGCGTGCCCGCTCGTTGCAGATGCCACTGCTTTATGCGCACCTGACGGGCGGGCAGGACGAAGTGGTCTTCGATGGCGCATCGTTCGCGCTTGACGCGGCTGGTGCCGTTGCGGCGCGTGCGCCGATGTTCGACGAGGCCTTGACACTCGTGCAGTTCACCGGAGCGCAGCCAGTCGGCCCCGTTGCACCAGTGCCGGCCTTCGAGGCGCAGGCCTGGGCCGCGCTGGTGGTCGGCGTGCGCGACTACATCGGCAAGAACGGCTTTCCGAGCATCATCATCGGCCTGAGTGGCGGTGTCGACTCGGCGCTGGTGCTGGCGATCGCGGTCGATGCCCTCGGCGCCGACCGCGTGCGAACGGTGATGATGCCCTCGCCCTACACCGCCGACATCTCGTGGATCGATGCCCGTGACATGGCCGAGCGGCTCGGCGTGCGCTATGACGAGATCTCGATCGTGCCGATGTTCGAGGCGTTCCTGCAAAGCCTGTCCGCCGAGTTTGCGGGACTGAAGGAAGACGCGACCGAAGAGAACATCCAGGCGCGCATTCGCGGCACCTTGCTGATGGCCTTGTCGAACAAGTTCGGCTCCATCGTGCTGACCACCGGCAACAAGAGCGAAATGGCGACCGGCTACTGCACGCTGTACGGCGACATGGCGGGTGGTTTCGCCGTCATCAAGGACGTGGCCAAGACGCTGGTGTATCGGCTGGCCGAGTGGCGCAACGCGCAGTGCGCATCGGGCGCGGAGGTCATCCCGATTCGCATCATCACGCGAGCCCCCTCGGCCGAGTTGCGGCCGGATCAGACCGACCAGGACAGCTTGCCGCCGTACGAGGTGCTGGATGCCATCCTGGCACGCTACATGGAGGGCGACGAAGGCATCGAAGCGATCATTGCCGACGGTTTTGATCGTGCGGTTGTCGAGCGTGTGACGCGTCTGATCAAGGTCAACGAGTACAAGCGCCGCCAGTCGCCGGTGGGCATTCGAATCACCCACCGCGCGTTCGGGCGCGATTGGCGCTACCCCATCACCTCGAAGTTCCGCGCGTAAACTACGAGCGATCAATCTTTGCAGGAGCCGGCCATGAAACAGATCACCGCAATCGTGAAACCCTTCAAGCTCGAAGAGGTGCGCGAGGCATTGGGCCAGGTCGGCGTGACGGGCTTGACCGTGACCGAGGTAAAGGGTTTCGGCCGCCAGAAGGGTCACACCGAGTTGTATCGCGGGGCTGAATACGTGGTCGACTTCCTGCCCAAGGTGAAGCTCGAAGTGGTTGTCAAGGACGCCGACCTCGACCGCTGTGTCGAGGCCATCGTCAAGGCCGCCAAGACCGGCAAGATCGGGGACGGCAAGATCTTCGTGACGGCTGTCGAACAAGTGGTGCGCATCCGCACCGGCGAGTCGAACGACGACGCCGTCTGATCACCGCTTCTTCTGATTCGGAGCCCGCTATGAGCGGGCTCTTTGCGTTTCGCGACGCCTCAGGTGCGCCGGTAGTCGTCAGGCGCAGTGGCCCGCAGTGCCATTTCCGCGAGGCGGGCCAACAAGGCCTGCGGGTCGTCCGAGACCTGCAGTAAATCGATCTGTGCTTCGGTCATGAAGCCCTGTTCGCGGCCGCTTTTCAGGAAGGCCAGCAGCGCGTCGTAGGAGCCCGCCACGTTGAGCAGGCCGAGCGGTTTGTCGTGGTAGCCGAGTTGCCGCCATGACCAGACTTCGAACAACTCTTCGAACGTGCCGATGCCGCCCGGCAGCGCCAGGAATGCATCGCTGCGCTCGGCCATCATCATCTTGCGATGGTGCATGGTCTCGACCACGTGCAGTTCGCTCAAGCCGCCGTGCCCAAGTTCGCGGCCCATCAGCGACTCGGGAATGACGCCCACGACGGTGGCTCCAGCTGCGAGGGCAGCATCGGCCATGGCGCCCATCAGGCCTGCGCGCCCGCCGCCATAGACAAGTTGCCAGCCCTGTTGCCCGATGAACCTGCCAACGCTGCGCGCCGCTGCCGCGTATGAAGTCAGTTCGCCGGGGCGTGAGCCGCAATAGACGCAGACCGAGAAGCTTGCCATTGCTGAGCCCTTCAGATGTTGCTGCGCTGCCAGAGTGCCGCAGCCCAGATGCCACCGCACAGCAGCAAGGCCAGCAGCACCGCCGCGCTGCCGATGTCTTTTGCGCGCTTCGACAGGTCGTGCACGTCGAACGAAATACGGTCGATGGCCGCCTCGACGGCTGTGTTCAGCAACTCCACGATCAACACCAGCAGCACCGAGCCGCCGAGCAGCGCCGTCTCCACCCACGTGCGGCCAACCCACAGCGAGAGCGGAAGCATCACCACCGCCAGCCAGAACTCCTGCCGGAACGCGCTCTCGTGTCGATAGGCGGCGCGCAGGCCTTGCATCGAGTAGCCGGCGGCGTGTGCCACGCGGTCGAGGCCGGTCCGGCCTTTGTGGGGGTTCGTCATGGGCGCCGATTCTGCCCGCAGACTCAAGCCGCAGCGCTTGGCTTTGAATCAATGATTTGGGTGCCGCAGAGCGCGTCATGCCAGAACTGGCGCTGCGGGTGAAGCAGCGCCAGCAGCGCATACGCGACCACCCCGATGGCTGCGGCTCCCAGGCCTTGCCAACCCGTCCAACCGTTCACCGCACTGAGCAGCGCTGCCGGCGCGAACCAGGCACAGCTCGCAACGAAGCGCATCAATGCGCGCCCCTGCGTCAAGCGTTGACCTTGCACGGTGACGACCCGCAGATGCCAAGTCTTCATTGGCAAGGTCTGACCCGTGCCCGACCAGAACCAAGTGAAATACACGGCGTAGATCAGCAGTGTGATGATGCGCAGCGAGGTGTCGCTGTGCAGTGGGTGCTGGTGGCCGGTGAGGGCGACGAAGAGCGCTCCGATGGCGCCAGGCACCAGGCCAATACCAAACAGCAGCAGGCCTTCGTAAACGAACGATGCCATGCGGCGCTGCAGGCCCGGCGCGCGCTGCGCACCGGCCGCCACGACGGCTGCCGCCGTCATGGTTGCTTCGGCGGGCTGGGTTGACTGGCCGACCCGGACCGGGTGGCCGCGCCTTGTGGCCCGCGTTGGGGAAGCAGCGTGGCCTTGTCAACGAACTCGGATGTCGCGGCGATCTTGGGCAGGCCGGCTTGCTGGTGAGGCGGTGGGTTCGCGCGTTTGGTCATCACTGTGGTTGTGGCACCTGGGCCAGCTTGCACAATGGTGGGTGACACGGGTTTCGGCGCCGCAGACAACGCGGGGTTCGGCACCAGGTTCGACTTGGCTTGCGGCAATTCGCGCCCGGGCTTATCACTTCGGCCGGTCAGTGCGGCGGGCGAGGTCTTGGCACTCGCCTCGGCGCTGGCGCGGGGGGCGGCTGGCACGGCTCGCGCAGCCAGCTCGCGCTTTTGCTCATCGGGAAGCTTTTGATAGGCGTCCCAGCGGGACTGGCGGTCTTGCGCGGGCAGCTGCTTGGCTTCCTGAAAGTTCACCCGCGCTTGACCGCGCTCTTGCGGCGTCAACTTGGTCCACTCGACCATGCGCGCCTGCACCCGACTTTGCTCGGTCGGTGACATTTTCGGGAAGCGCGCTGCCAATTCCAGCCACTTCTCCTTGCGCGGCGAGTCGATGCTGGCCCAGTCACTTTGCAATGGCTGCAGGACGACCTGCTGAGGCGGCTTCAAATCAGCCCAGCGCACCCCTTGTTCCGCAGTCGGCGGTTTGACCGATGCGCGCGGCGCGGAAGGCGCTTGAGCGTTTGAGGTTTGAGCGTTTGAGAGATGCGGAATTGCCAGCAGTGCGGCAATGGTCAGCCCGGCAATCAAGACGCCGCAGTCGAGCCTGCTGCCGACCAGGTTGCGGACGCGCTCGCGGGTCATCGACCGACCCCTCACTCGTTCGGCGTCTTCAGGAATTCGGCGAAGCCGGCGTCGCTGTAGGCGGTCGGTGGCAGGTCGTCAGCCAACAACGCAGCATCGATCTCTGCGGCAACTGAGATTTGGGCTTTGTCTTGCCACGCTTGAATCAAGAACAAGCCCGCCGCCAGGGCGAACGCCGGGGCAACGGCGCCAATGCGCAACCACCAGCCCCAGCCGCTGCGGCCCAGAACAGCGGCGCCGGCGGCGCTGACGCCAACCGGTTGAGATGACTGAACAGCGCGTGCTGCCTGTGCACGCGCGAGAGCGTTCTCGCGAGCAAATCGCAAACGCTCACCGAGGTCGGCCGCGAGAGAGTCAGAGCGTTCCGTCAGGTGTGCCGCCACGCGAAGCGCGAAGCGCCCCTGAATTGCGTCAAGCGCGTTGGGCGAAGGAATTTTGTTCGATTGATTCATAGTGTGATCCCCTTCGCCTGCAGAGCCTTGGCCAACGCGTGCACAGCTCGGGAGCAGTGTGTCTTGACGCTGCCCTCGGAGCACCCCATGGCACTGGCCGTCTCGGCAACGTCGAGCTCCTCCCAGTAACGCAGCAGGAACGCTTCGCGTTGACGGCCCGGCAGTTCGGCCACTTGCGCTTCGATGGCTAGCAAGATCTGCTCCCGCGATACCGAGTCTGCGGCACTTTCCGAGGCCATGGAGCCGCCCAGGGCTTCCAGGGTTTCGAGAATGTCGAAGTCGCCATCGCTGCCGGCGGATTCGAAGTCGGAGAAGTTCCGCACGACAGCGTTGCGCACCTTCTGGCGGCGGAACCAATCCATGGTGGCGTTCGACAAGATGCGCTGAAACAGCAATGGCAGTTCCGCCGCTGGCCGATCCGCATACTTTTCGGAAAGCCGGATCATCGTGTCTTGAACGATGTCCAGAGCAGCGTCCTCGTCGCGAACGGCATACACCGCGCGCTTGAAGGCACGCTTTTCGACGCTCTTGAGGAAGTCGGAGAGTTCTTTGTCGGAAGCCAAGTGATGTGGGGTCGCAGGGCGCCAAGACCCGGCGCGACTTTGATTATCTCATCCGCCCGCCAGCGCAGCCGCTTTGTGTTCAGGCAATGACATAATCGCAGGTTGCACAACAGTTTTGGTCGAAAGCTGCACACCCAACCGGGGCGTGACGCGACTCGACTCTCAGGCACCACAACGGTCTCACGAGGACGCGCAGAGGTGCACCGATGGTTTTTCGTCAGAGAAATTCACAAAGGTTCCCGACATGGAATTTTCAACCGCAGAAGTCAAGCGGGCCGCATCGGCCCAACCCGCCCCACCTGGCACAGAACCGAACGGGTCCGAGATCCTGGTTCGCAGCCTGCAGGCCGAGGGTGTCAAGTTCCTCTGGGGCTACCCCGGAGGAGCAGTTCTCTACATCTACGACGCGCTATACAAGCAAGACACGATCGAGCACGTGCTGGTGCGGCACGAGCAGGCCGCCGTACACGCCGCCGACGGCTATGCGCGCGCCACCGGTGAAGTGGGCGTTGCACTGGTCACCTCCGGCCCGGGCGTCACGAATGCAGTAACCGGCATCGCCACCGCCTACATGGACTCGATCCCGATGGTGATCATCACCGGGCAGGTTCCGACGGCAGCCATCGGCCTGGATGCATTCCAAGAGTGCGACACCGTCGGCATTACCCGGCCCATCGTCAAGCACAACTTCCTCGTCAAAGACGTGCGCGACCTCGCCATGACGATGAAGAAGGCGTTTCACATCGCGCGCACCGGCCGCCCCGGCCCGGTGGTCGTGGACGTGCCGAAAGACGTGTCGCTCAAGACCGCACCGTTCCACTACCCGGACCGCGTCGAGATGCGCTCGTACAACCCGGTTCGCAAAGGCCACGGCGGGCAGATCCGCAAGGCCGTGCAATTGCTGCTCGCCGCGAAACGCCCGTACATCTACACCGGTGGCGGTGTGGTGCTGGGCAATGCGTCAACCGAGTTGCGCGAACTTGCCGACATGCTGGGCTTCCCTTGCACCAACACGTTGATGGGCTTGGGCGCCATCGCCGCAAGCGACCCGAAGTTCCTCGGCATGCTGGGCATGCACGGGACTTTTGAAGCCAACATGACCATGCAGAACTGCGACGTTCTGCTGGCCATCGGTGCCCGCTTTGACGACCGCGTAATTGGCAACCCGCAACACTTCGCGTCGGTGGAACGCAAGATCATCCACGTCGACATCGACCCGTCGTCGATCTCGAAGCGCGTGCGGGTCGACATTCCCATCGTCGGTGACGTGAAGGACGTGCTGGTCGAGTTGATCGCGCAGATCCGCGAAGCACACACCAAGCCCGACGTGAAGGCCATGTCGGCGTGGTGGAGCCAGATCAACGAGTGGCGCAAGAAAGACTGCCTGAAGTTCACCAACAGCACTGAGGTGATCAAGCCGCAGTACGTGGTCGAGAAGTTGTGGGAACTGACCAAGGACAGCGATGCCTACATCACGTCCGACGTGGGCCAGCACCAGATGTGGGCCGCGCAGTACTACCGCTTCGACCAGCCGCGCCGCTGGATCAACTCCGGTGGTCTGGGGACGATGGGCGTGGGCCTGCCCTACGCCATGGGCATCAAGCTCGCGAAGCCCGATGCAGACGTGTTCTGCGTCACCGGCGAAGGCTCGATCCAGATGTGCATCCAGGAGCTCTCGACTTGCCTGCAGTACAAAACCCCGGTGAAGATCATCTCGCTGAACAACCGCTACCTCGGCATGGTGCGGCAGTGGCAGCAGATCGACTACGGCGGCCGCTACTCGCACAGTTACATGGACGCCTTGCCCGACTTCGTGAAGCTCGCCGAGGCCTATGGCCACGTCGGCCTGAAGGTCGAGAAGCCATCGGATGTGGAAGGCGCGCTGCGCGAGGCGATCCGCCTGAAGGACCGCACCGTGTTCCTCGACATCCGCACCGAC
>JANNBF010000053.1:0-48153 GCA_031385155.1 Rhizobacter sp. | reverse complement strand
GATGCCCACCACGCGACCCGCGCCGCCTGCGCCGACTTGACTGACGCGGTGCTGCTCGCCCCGCGCGGCCGCGCGCGGCAGATGAACGCCGGCGCCGCGCGCGCGCAGGGCGATGTGCTGCTGTTCCTGCACGCCGACACGCGCTTGCCGGCCGGCGCGCCCGCCGCCGTGCAGCGCGCGCAGCACGGCCACGCCTGGGGCCGGTTCGACGTGGCGATCGACGGCGTGTCGCCCCTGCTGCCCGTGATCGCCGCGTTCATGAACCTGCGCTCGCGGCTCACCGGCATCGCTACCGGCGACCAGGCCATCTTCGTCACCCGCGCGGCGTTCGATGCGGTCGGTGGCTTCCCCGATCAGCCGCTGATGGAAGACATCGAGCTCTCGCGCCGGCTGCGCCGCGCCGGCCCGCCGGCCTGCCTGCGGCTGCGCGTGCGCACCTCAGGCCGGCGCTGGGACGAGTTCGGCGTGTGGCGCACCATGGCCCTGATGTGGCGGCTGCGCTGGCGCTATTGGCGCGGCACCAAGGCCGAAGACCTGGCGGGGCTGTACCGGTGAGCGCCCCTGCGGGCATGGGCGGGCCCGACGGCGCCATCACCGCGTGCGAGGTCGGCCCGCGCGCCATCACGGCCTGCGCCGTGATCGTGTTCGCCAAGGCCCCCATCGCCGGTTATGCCAAGACCCGCCTCATCCCCGCGCTGGGTGTGGAGGGCGCGGCGCGGCTGGCCGAGCGCATGCTCGGCCACACCGTGCGGCAGGCTGTGGCCGCTGGCATCGGGCCGGTCGAGGTGTGTTGCGCGCCCGATGCCTCGCACCCCGCGTTCGGCAGCCTCGCCGCCACGTTCAGGGTGGCGCTCACCCAGCAAGGCTCGGGCGACCTGGGCGCGCGCATGCAGCGCGCCTTTGCACGCCGCCTGGCGCACGGCAGCTTGCCGGCCACTGATGCGGTACTGCTGATCGGCACCGACGCCCCCGCGCTCGATGCGGCCATGCTGCGCCGCGCCCGCGATGCGCTCGCGTCGCACGACGCTGCGTTCGTGCCCGCGCTCGATGGTGGCTATGCCCTCGTCGGCCTGCGCCGCCCCGCGCCCGGCCTGTTCGACGGCATTGCATGGAGCACAGCGACGGTCATGGCCCAGACGCGCGAGCGCATCGAGGCGCTCGGCTTGCGCTGCGCCGAGCTCGATGCGGTGGCCGACATCGACGAGCCCGCCGACCTGGTGCACGCGCCACCGGCTTGGCTGGCGCCGGCCGCGCCATGAAGCGGCTCGTGCTCGCCGGTGCCGGCCATGCCCATGCGCAGGTGCTGAAGGCCTGGGCGGCCGCACCGCTGCCCGGTGTCGACCTGTGGCTCGTCTCGCCCGGCCCGCTTGCGCCGTACTCGGGCCGCGTGCCGGGCTGGCTGGCGGGGCGCTGGGCGTTCGAGCAGATCGGTATCGACTTCGCAGCACTCGCACACGCCGCCGGGGCGCGCTTCATGCACGACGAGATCGACCGGCTCGACGCCACGCAACAACAACTGCACCTGCGCAGCGGCACCGTGCTGGGCTACGACCTGCTCTCGCTCAACGTGGGCTCGACGTTGACGGCGCCGGTGGTCGCGAACACGCGCGTGCTCGCACTGCGCCCGCTCGGGCACTTGCAGCGCGCGTGGGACGTGGTGCAGGCCGATCTCGAGGCCACCGAGTCATCCACGCCGCTGCGCATCACTGCCGTCGGCGGTGGTGCGGCCGGCGCCGAGTCGCTGCTTGCCGTGCTGGCCCACTTGCGCCACCGCTTACCGAAGCGCGCAGTGCACGGCACGCTCGTGTCGCGCAGCGCGGCGTTGCTGCCGGGCCTGGCCCCAGGAGCCGCCCGCGCGATGCGTGCCGCGCTGGCGCGGGCCGGTGTCACCTTGTGCTTGAACACCGAGTTCGACGCACCCGAAGTCGGCCCGGCCGACCTGCTGCTCTGGGCCACCGGCGCCGAAGCGCATGCGTGGCAACGCGGCAGCGGGCTGGCCGTCAGCGAAGACGGTTTCATCCGCATCGATTCGAACCTGCGCTCGGTGTCGCACCTCAACGTCCATGCCGTGGGCGACTGCGCGGCCTGGGCGCCACCGCTGCCCAAGTCGGGCGTGCATGCGGTGCGCATGGGCCCGGTCCTCACGCACAACCTGCGCGCGGCACTCGGTGTGGGCCAAGCAGTAGCGCACACACCGCAGCGCTACACGTTGGCCTTGCTGTCTACCGCCGACGGCGCGGCCATCGCGTCTTTTGGCCACCTCTTCGCGCGCGGGCGCTGGGTCGCCCGATGGAAAGACCACCTCGATCAGCAGTTCCTCGACCGCATGCGCGTGGCGGGCGTGCCGTCCGCGTTGCCGGCTTGAGCTGCAAACGCCCCATTCGTTCCCTGAAGGAGATTCCGCATGACCTCGCTTCCGCGTCTCTTGACGACCTTCGCGCTCGCGCTTGCTGCACTCGGCGCGGGTGCCCAACCCACCGCGATCAAGTTCGGCGTCGGCCTGTTCCAGCCCGACAAGGAGAAGAACGACGCCACCTACAAGCCGCTGGCCGCGTACCTGGCAGCCAAGCTCGGCCGGCCGGTCGAACTGCGCACCGTCGACACCTGGGAAGGCCTGGCCAAGTCGCTCGCCAGCGGCGAGACCGACGTGGCGCTGATGGGGCCGTGGGGCTATGTGCTGGCCAACCACCACGCGGGCGCGCAAGCGGTGTCGACCATCCTGTATGACGGCAAGCCCGAGTACTTCGCGATTCTGGTCACGCACCCCGACTCGGGCATCAAGACCCTCGCCGACCTGAAAGGCAAGACCTTCGCGTTCGGTGACAAGGGCTCGACCTCCGGCTACCTGATCCCGCTGCACCACTTCATGACGCAGGGCATCGACCCCGACACCTATTTCAGCAAAGTGCTCTACACCAAGCACCAGGCCATCGAAACGCAGGTCGCGAGCGGCGAGCTCGACGCCGGCGCCGACTACAACCGCAACCGCAACGCGATGATCGAGCAGGGCCTGATCAAGGCCGAGCGATCCAAGGTGATCTGGCAATCGGCACCGCTGCCGAACGACGCGGTGGCCGTCAGCAAGGCGCTGTGGGCCGATCAGGCTTTCGTCGCAAAGCTGCGCGCCGCGCTCGCCGGTGTCGGCCCCGCGCTGGCGGCGCAGCCGGGCCTGCTACCGGCGCACTACACCGGCTTCGCCGCGCAAGACAACGCGTTCTACAAGCCGATTCGTGACGCCGGTCTGGCCACAGGCAAGCTGCTGCCGCCGTGATGCACCGGCCTGTCGCAAGCTCGCGCTTCGCAAGCCCGGCCCTCGCGAGCCCCCGCCTGCGCTTCGCGGCACTCTTGCTGGCCTACGCCGCGCTGGTCGCCGTGTGCCTGGGCACGCTCGCTGCGCAGGGCGAGTTGAGCCTGGGCCGCAACCCGTGGCCCAACCTCGTCAAGTCGGTCGGCGAGTTCTCGCGCCCGAGCTTCGTCGATGTGTGGTTCGGCAACCCGCAGCTCGAGTTCCGCAGCGACGACGGCCGCGTGCTGCGGGTCGAGAACCGGCGCGTCGTCGAACGCCGGTTCCTCGTCGCGGTTCTGGAGGCCACCTGGACCACGCTGCGCATCGCCACGCTGGGCTCGCTGCTCGGCGCGCTGCTGGCTTTGCCGCTGGGCGTGCTCGCGGCGCGCAACCTCGCCGCACCGGCCCCGCTGGCGTGGCTTGCGAGCGGGGGGCTGAACGTGGCGCGCTCGATCCACACGCTGGTGTTCGGGCTGGTGCTGGTGGGCATCGTCGGCCTCGGCCCGACCGCCGGCATCCTGGCGATTGCGTTGCACTCGATGGGCACCTACGGCAAGCTCTTCAGCGAAGGCATCGAGACGCTCGACATGGGCGCCGTCGAGGCGGTACGTGCCGTCGGCGCGAGCCCGGTGCAAGTGTTCTTCAGCGCGGTGTGGCCGACGGTGCTGCCGCAGTTCGTGTCCAGCCACCTGTACGTGTGGGAGTACAACATCCGCGACTCGACGATCCTCGGGCTGATCGGCGCGGGCGGCCTGGGGCTGCTCATCAGCGAAGCGACGTCGCTGTTCCAGTGGGGGCGGCTGGCCACGTTGCTGCTGGTCGTCATCGCGCTCGTCACGCTGTTCGACGCGATGAGCCGGCGCATCCGGCGGGCGCTGCTGTGATGGCGGTGACCGTACCCGCGCCGGCGGCTGTCGCGCTGCGCGGGCTCATCTGCCGGGCCGGTGGCCGCAGTGTTCTCGAACTCGACGACCTGTGCGTGCACACCGGCGAGCGCATCGCCATCATCGGCGCGAACGGTACCGGCAAGTCCACCTTGCTGCGGGCGTTGAGCGGCTTCGCGCGGCCCAGCCACGGCACGCTGGTGGTGCTGGGCCACGCGATGGTCGGCGACGCGATGCGCAGGCCGCACGCGCGCCTGCCACGCACCGAACTGCGCGCGCTGCGCTGCGAGGTCGGCCAGGTGCTGCAGGGCCTGCACCTGGTGCAGCGGCTCAGCGCCATCGACAACGTGCTGATTGGCGGCCTCGGCCGGCAACGCGGCTGGGCCGCATGGCGCGGCTGGTGGCGCTGCCCGGCGCAAGCCGACGTGACCGAGGCCGAGGCCGCACTGCGCGCCGTCGGCCTGCTGGCCAAGGCCGGTGAGCGTGCTGATCGGCTCTCCGGCGGTGAGCGCCAGCGCGTGGCCATCGCCCGCATGCTGATGCAGCGGCCGCGCCTGATCCTGGCCGACGAGCCCACTGCCAGCCTCGACCCGCTGGCGGCGGCCGAGGTGTGCCGCCTGCTCGCGCAAGCGGCTGTCGGCGCCACGCTGATCACGGTCGTGCACAACCCGTCGCTGATCCCGTTGCTGGCGGATCGGGTGCTGGGCCTGAAGGCCGGCCGCCTCGCGTTCGACCTGCCGGTGGCTGCACTCGACGACCACCGGCTGGCCGCGCTGTACGGGCCCGATGCGCAGGGCGTGTTGCCGCTGTGCGGTGCCGCTGGTGCTGCCACCTCGTCTTCTTCTCCTCCTTCTCGTTCGCCTTCCCGTTCAGTACCGCAAGCCGAGGCAGCACCCCGATGAACGTACCCCTCGCCCCGGGCCGCAGTTGCCCCTTGCACTACCGCTACGAGCCCAGCGTGTTTGCAGTGCCCGCCGCCACGCAGTGCGAGGTGCTCTATGTCGTCGGCGGCCTCTACGGCAACGAGCCGGCGCTGGCCCGCGTGCTCGAGCTGTTCGCGCGCGAACGCGGCGAGAAGCGCATGGTGTTCAACGGCGACTTCCACTGGTTCGACGTGAGCGACGCCGCGTTCGCCGCGATCAACGCTGCCGTGCTGGACTTCGATGCGACGCGCGGCAATGTCGAGACCGAATTGGTCGATGCCTGCGTCGATGCCCGTGTCGATGCCCTGACCGATGCCGGCTGCGGCTGCGCCTACCCCGCCTGGGTCGGCGACGACGTGGTGCAGCGCTCGAACCAGATCATGGCGCGGCTGCGCGCCACGGCGCAGCGTGCGCCCGCCGCCGTGCGCGCGCTGCAGGCGCTGCCGATGTGGCGCCGCGTCGATGTCGGCGGCCGGCGCATCGCCGTTGTGCATGGCGACGCCGAGTCGCTGGCCGGCTGGGGCTTCGCGGCCGAGACCTTGCAGCACGCAGCGCAACGCGAACGCGCGCGCGGCTGGTTCGATGCGGCCGAGGTCGATGTGTTCGCCTGCACCCACACCTGCCTGCCCGTGTTCCAGACGCTGCCGGCGCGCGGCGCACCCTTCGCACCCACCGTGCTGAACAACGGCGCTGCCGGCATGCCCAACTTCGCCGGCGCGCGCGAAGGCCTGCTCACGCGCATCGCCACCACGCCGTTCGATGGGCCCGAGCGCCGCTTCGGCATCGAGCGCGGTGGCCTGTTCATGGACGGCATCGCGGTGGCGTTCGATGAGCCGGAGTGGCATGCGCGGTTCCTCGCGCAGTGGCCCGTCGGCAGCGCGGCACACACGTCGTACTGGCCGCGCATCAGCACCGGCGTGGCGCATGCGCTCGGCGATGTGCTGCGTGGCGGGGTGGGCGCATGAGACCCGAGGGTTTCCCGAGGGCGAATTCCCGCTCGGCGGGACCGGCCGCAGGCCGTAGGGTGCCCCAGTGACCACGTGCTGCTCATCGCCGCTGTTGAGCGCGGCCGAGATCGACGCGATGGCCCCGCCGCACACGCCGCACGCCGACCCCGTTGCCGACATGCGTGCGCGCATGCAGCGCACCGGCCAGTGGCAGGCGGGGCAGACGGCCGGCCGGCGCTGGGGCGTGGCCTGTGTGTCGCTCGAGATCACGCAGCGCTGCAACCTCGACTGCACGCTGTGCTACCTGAGCGACAGCGCCGAGGCGGTGCGCGACTTCCCTCTCGAAGAAGTGCTGCGCCGCGTCGACCTGATCCACGCCCACTACGGCCCCGGCACCGACGTGCAGGTGTCGGGCGGCGAGCCAACCCTGCGCGAGCGCAGCGAGCTGCTCGCCATCGTGCGCCACATCAAGGCGCGCGGCCTGCGCGCCACGCTCTTCACGAACGGCATCAAGGCCACGCGCGAGCTGCTGTGCGAGCTGGTGCAGGCCGGCCTGACCGACGTGGCCTTTCATGTCGACATGACACAGCAGCGCGCCGGCTACGCCGATGAAGCTGCGCTGAACGCGCTGCGTCTGGCCTACATCGAGCGTGCACGGGGCCTGCCCATCGGCGTGTTCTTCAACACCACGGTGCACACCGGCAACTTCGCCGATGTGCCGATGCTCACGGCGTTCTTCACTGCCCACGCCGACGTGGTGCGCTTCGCCTCGTTCCAGCTCCAGGCCGAGACCGGGCGTGGCGTGCTCGGCACGCGCGAAGACGCCATCACGCAAGACAGCGTGGCCGCGCACCTGCAACGCGGTGCCGGCACGCCGCTCCGCTTCGATGTGCTGATGGCCGGGCACGGCAACTGCAACCGCAGTGCCGTGATGCTGGTGGTGGCCGGCCGCGCGTTCGACGCCTTCGCCGACGTGGCCTTCATCCAGCGCGCGATTCACGAGACCGCCGGCGTCACCATCGACCGCGAAACACCTTGGCGCGGCGCGCGCTCGTTGCTGCTGGCGCTGGCGCGCAGGCCGCGCTTGGCGGGCGCCGCGCTGCTGTGGGCAGCGCGCTTCGCGTGGCAGGCGCGGGCCGAGCTGGTGGCGGCGCGCGGGCGGGTTCACAAGCTCACGCTGTTCACCCACAACTTCATGGACGCCTGCTCGCTCGACCGCGAGCGCATCGACGCCTGCGTGTTCATGGCGATCACGCAAGACGGGCCGATGAGCATGTGCGCCTACAACGCCCAGCGCGACAAGTACCTGCTGCGCCCGTTGAAGACGGCGGGCGGTGAATGGCAGCCGCTTGTCGGCAGCACTGGCGGCACCGGCGAGAGTGGTGCGGGCATGGGCGCCGCAGTCTTTCCGATCAAGGTGCTCAGGGGCCGCTCGCGCGAGGCGTGGCTGGCGTCCCACCGTGGCCCCCGCACCGCGCCAACCACCACCGCATCAACCACCACCCCCCCCACGCCCCAACAAGCCGAGGTCTCACCATGATGCTGCGCGTACTGTCGATGATCGTTGTGTCGGTGTCGATGTTCCTTGCGGGCTGCGCCACGGTCGTGCCCCCGCCGGCCGCCGCGCCGGCCAGCGCCACCGACGCCGAAGCCGCGTGGGCCCGCGTGCTGCAACGCTTCGTCAATGAGCGCGGCGAGGTCGACTTCGAGGCCTTGTCGCAAGACCGGTCGGACCTCGACCGTTATGTGCGCTTCGTCGCCGACACGCCGCTGGCCGAGTCGGGGCTCGCCGGCGGCGCGCAGGCTGCGCAGCTCGCCCACATGATCAATGCCTACAACGCGCTGTCGATGTTCAACGTCGTGGCCAGCGGCATCCCGGCCACCCACGCGGGCTTGAACAAGGTTGGGTTCTTCTACCTGCGCAAGCTCGCGGTGGGCGGGCAGGTGATGTCGCTCTACGCCTTCGAGAACCAGGTGATCCGCCCCTTCACCCGGCGCATCGGCGAGCCGCGTGTGCACTTCGCGCTGAATTGCAGCGCGCGTGCCTGCCCGGTGCTGCCGCGCGTGCCGTTCAGCGGCCCGCAGATCGGCGAGCAACTCGAACGCGAGACGCGGGCGTTCTTCGCCCTGCCGCGCAACTTCCGCATCGACGACACCACGCGCACGGTGTGGCTGAGCGAGATCCTGAACTTCTACCCGGAAGACTTCGTGCCTGAGCACGCGCCCAGCCTCGTCGCGTATGCGAACCGCTACGCGCCGCAAGCAGCGCCGCTCGACTACACCCTGCGGTTCACGCCGTACGACTGGACGGTGGCGAACAGCCGGGGTCGTTGAACGCGGCGTCGCCTTCCCGCAGCGCAAGCGCCCGCGCGGGTGGCCGGTTTATTGCTCGACCTGCCCATGACCGCCCAACCCCGCCTCAGCCCCGCCGGTGACGACCCGCCCTGGCGCGATCAGGAACTGCTGCTGATGAGCGAGGTCATGCGCCTCGTCGGCCAGAGCCTGGCCACCGAGGTCGTGCTGCGCGAGATGCTGCACCTGCTCTCCGAGCTGCTCGGCCTGAACCGTGGCCGGATCGTGCTGGCCGACCCCGGCGGCAACGGCTCGTCGTCGATCCGCCATGCCTACGGCCTGACGAAGGCGGAGGTGGCGCGCGGCTGCTACGCCGCCGGCGAAGGCATCACCGGTGCCGTGCTCGCGACCGGCCAGCCGATCATCGTTCAGGACATCGACGCCGAGCCGCGCTTCCTGGCCCGCGCTGTCGACCGGGCCCGGCTGCCGCAGGAGACGGTCGCCTTCATCGCGATGCCGATCGAGGTCAACCGGCGGCCGGTCGGCGTGCTCGCGGTGCACCGCATCCGGCGCCGCCACCGCCTGATCGCCGACGACGTCGCGGTGCTGCGCATCGTTGCCACGCTCGCCGGCCAGTTGCTGCAACTGCGCTCGCTGGTCGAGGAGAAGACCGCCGCGCTCGAAGCGAAGAACGCGGTGCTGACGCGCGCGCTCGAATCGGCAGCGGCGCGCTACGGGATCATCGGCACCTCGCCGGCGCTGCTGCGCGCGCTCGGCGAGCTCGAGCGCGTGTCGCAGGCGGGCGCGACCGTGTTGCTGCTCGGCGAGTCGGGCACCGGCAAGGAGCTGTTCGCCCGCGCGGTCCACCTCGCGAGCCCGCGCCGCGACGCGCCCTTCATCAAGGTCAACTGCGCGGCGATCCCCGACACGCTGTTCGAGTCAGAGCTGTTCGGCCACGAGCGCGGTGCGTTCACCGGCGCAACGGCGGCGCGGCCCGGCTGGTTCGAGCAGGCGCGCGGCGGCACGATCTTCCTCGACGAGGTCGGCGAACTGCCGCTCGCCATGCAGGCGAAGTTGCTGCGCACGCTGCAAGACGGCACGATCGTGCGCCTCGGCGGCAAGAGCGAAATCGCGGTCGATGCGCGCCTTGTCGCCGCGACCAACCGCGACCTCGGCACCGAGGCTGAGCGCGGCACCTTCCGGCGCGACCTGTTCTATCGCTTGAACGTCGTGCCGATCCGCCTGCCGTCCCTGGCCGAGCGGCGCGCCGACATCCGGCCGCTCGCGCTGCACGCGCTCAGCCGCATCAACCAGGCGAACCAGCGGAACGTGAACCTGTCGCCCGGCGCGCTCGACGTGTTCGAGGCTCACCCGTGGCCGGGCAACATCCGCGAGCTCGGCAACGTCATCGAGCGGCTCGTGCTGCTCACCGACGCCACGCTGGTCTCCGCCGAAGAGGCAACACGCTTCCTGCCGGCAACGCCTTCGCACAGCGCCCCAGCACGGGCCGAGCCGGGTGCGGCGCCGGCGGCGCACGGCATGCCGCTCGTGCGCGAGTACCGCGAGCTGCGTTCGCACAGCGCCGCCGAACTGCAACAGGCACTGGCACACCACGGCGGCAACCAGTCGCGCGCGGCGCAGTCGCTCGGGTTGACCGCGCGGCAGTTCGGCTACCGGCTCCGAAAGCTAGTGGCGTGAACGCGCGACACAGTGTCGACAAAGTGTCGACACTGTGTCGCGCGTGTGAGGCGGCGCTGCGGTCGCTCGCGAGGGTCGCGCAGAGGGCTCTGTCGAGGTAAATCGGGCGCTGCGAAGCGCCTGCCGTGAAGTGGCACAGGTGTTGCGATGAGAGCTGGCCAGCAGCCTCTTCAACGCCCCTCTCTCACCGACCCTCACCGACATTCACCACCGGAGCCCGCGCCATGACCCACACTGCCGTTCTCATCTCTTCCGCCGAACTCGACGCCCTGACGAAGGCCGAGCCCGTCGTCCTGATCGACACCCGCGATGCCGACACCTACGCCGCCGGTCACATCCCCGGCGCGGTCAACCTGCGCGAGATCTTCACCTTCCTCGCCACGTCCACGGCCGAAGGCCTGGCGCAGCTGAAAGACACGTTTGCCAGCCACTTCGGCGCCGCCGGTTTGTCCGGCAAGGAAACGGCCGTGTTCTATGAAGATTCGCTCAACGGCGGCTACGGCCAGTCGTGCCGCGGCTACTACCTGTTGACCTGGCTCGGCTACCCGAAGGTCAAGGTGCTGAACGGCGGCTTCTCCGCCTGGAAGGCCGCCGGCCTGCCGACCTCGACCGAGGCCGCCGAGCCGAAGCCTGCGACGTTCCCGAGCGACCTGACCCCCGCTGACGTGATGCTCACCAAGGAAGACATGCTGGGTGCGCTCGGCACCGGCACCGTGCTTCTCGACGTGCGTGACATCGACGAGTGGATCGGCGACAGCTCGTCGCCTTATGGCCGCGACTACGCGCCGAGGAAGGGCCGCATCCCGGGCGCGAAATGGGTCGAGTGGTATCGCTTCATGAAGCCGTCGGCGCAGGGCCCGATGATCAAGTCGCCCGACGAGGTGAAGGCCGAGTGCGCGACCGCCGGCATCACGACCGACGACACCGTCTTTCTCTACTGCTTCAAGGGCGCGCGTGCCTCGAACACCTTCCTCGCGCTGAAGCAGGCCGGCTTCGACGACGTGCGCATGTACTTCGGCTCGTGGAACGAATGGTCGCGCGACCCGGCTCTGCCGATCGAGACCGGGCTGCCGTTCGCCGAGAAGGCCGCGCCGATGAAGATGGCCGCCTGAGCCTGAGCTGCCCCGAACCTGACGCCGATCCAAGGAGACCTACCTTGTCCGACATTGCCGAAGCCAACCCGCCCGCCACCGTGAAGGCCCACCTGCGGCCGATTGATCGCGACGGCCTCATGACCTTTGCCGAGAAGGGCCGCAACAACCCCGCATCACGCGGCACGAACAGGGTCCACACCGTCGTCGATGGCCAGTACCGCACGCTGAGCTACGTGGGCGACCACGCGCCGGTCGTCGTCGACGAACCCCTGCATCTGTTCGGCGAGAACACCGCGCCTGCGCCCGGCGAAGTGGTGCTCGCAGCACTCGGCGGCTGCCTGGCGGTGGGCATCACCGCGGTCGCCACCTGGAAGCAGGTGAGCCTGTCGAAGCTCGAACTCTTCCTGGAAGGCGACATCGGCAACCCGGCCGCATGGGGCGCTGGCGGGGCGCAAAAGCTGCCCGCCGACATGGGGTTCCAGGCGATCCGGGTCAAGGTCGTCATCGAGGGCGACGCGCCCCGCGAGCTGCTCGACGAGATCGTTCAGCACGCGAACAGCTACTCGCCGGTGGCCAACAGCATGCGCAACCCGATTCCGATGCAAGTCGGTCTCGCCTGAGGCCGACATGTCGGCCGTTCTCGACCGCAGCCGTGAGCTGCTGGGCATCACGACAAAGCCCGCGTGGCCGCCCGAGCCAGTGGCGATGCTCGCCGCCGTACGCGCTATTGCGAACGGCCCGCTGGCCGCCCTCGCCGAAGACATCGACCGCCACGCCACGTACCCGAGGTCGATCCTGGGGCAGCTCGGCGAGGCCGGCGCATTCGCGGCACACCTCGATCTCGGTGCCGATCTCGGCCGCGAAGCCGACTTCGCGGCCGGCATCCAGGCCATCGCCGAGGTGTCGCGCGTCTGCGGCTCGACCGGCTTCATGATGTGGTGCCACGCCGTCTGCGCCACCTACATGGAGCAGTCGGGCAACCCTGCGCTGACCGGTGCGCGCCTGCTCGCGCACGCCCGCGCCGAGACCCTCGGCGGCACCGGCATGAGCAACCCGATGAAGACCTTCGCCGGCATCGAGACGATGCTGCTGAAGGCGCGCAAAACCCCGGCGGGCTACGTCGTGAACGGCGCGTTGCCGTGGGTGAGCCACCTCGGGCCGGACCACTGTTTCGGCGCCGTTGCCTTGATCGAAGGCGAAGGTGATGGCCCGGCGCGCGAGATCATGTTCCTGGCCCGCTGCAACGCACCCGGCGTGGAGCTGCGCCACTGCCCGACGTTCTCGGCGATGGAAGGCACGAGCACCTGGTCGGTCCGCTTCACCGACACCCTGATCAGCGCCGATGATCTGATCGCCGACCCGGTGCGGCCATTCATCGGCCGCATCCGCGCCGCGTTCATCTTGCTGCAGTGCGGCTTCGGGCTCGGCGTGGCGCAGGGTGCCATCGATTCGATGTGGGAGGTCGAGCGCCAGCTCGGTCACGTCAACGAGTTTCTCGAAGACCGGCCCGACGCCTTGCAGCGCGAGCTGGACGCGCTCTCGGCGCGAACCTTCGCCCTCGCGCGCACGCCGTTCGAGAGCGGGCGCGAGTTCCTGATCGACGTGCTCGATGCCCGCGCGCACGCCTCCGAGATCGCGTTGCGCGCGGCGCAGTCGGCGCTGCTGCATGCCGGCGCACGCGGCTACCTGATGACGTCGCCGGTGCAGCGGCGGGTGCGCGAGTCGCATTTCGTTGCCATCGTGACGCCGGCGCTGAAACACCTGCGCAAGGAAATCGCGCGCCTGAGTGCGCCCGACTACCCCGCATGAGCGCTTCCCCAGCCGCCGAGGCGTGGCGCAAGTTCATCTGCCGCGCCTGTGGCCTGGTCTACGACGAGGCCTTGGGTGATGCCGACAGCGGCCTCGCCGCCGGCACGCGCTTCGCCGACATCGCCGACGACTGGGTGTGCCCGCTGTGCGGCGTCACCAAGGCCGACTTCGAGCCGTACGACGATGCGCCGATCGAGCGGCGCGCCGCAAGCGCGGCGGTGTCGGCAGCGGCGGTGACCGGCCGCCGTGGTGATGCCGGTGTCGTCATCGTCGGTGCCGGCCGTGCCGGCTGGGCCATGGCCGAGGCCTTGCGGGAGCGTGATGCTCACCTGCCGATCACGATCGTGAGCGCATGCGATGCGTCGGTCTACGACAAGCCGATGTTGTCGGTCGTGCATGCGAAGGGTCTCGACGTCGCGGCCCTCGCCAGGGAAAGCGCGGCAGCCGCTGCGGCGCGGCTCGACACGCGCCTGCTCGCCGGCACCGACGTGATCCGTGTGGACGCGCAGGCGGCCCAATTGCGCACCACACGCGGCGCGCTGCGCTGGCGGCATCTGGTGCTCGCTCACGGCGCCGAGGCGCGGGCCGTCGCCGCGTTGCCGGCCGGCCTGTGCTGGCGGCTCAACCACCTCGACGCCTACCGGCGCTTTCGCGCTGCGCTCGGTGCGCCGGCGGCGGTGCCGGAAGCGGGCGTGATCATCGCCGGCGCGGGCCTCGTCGGCTGCGAGCTGGCCAACGACCTCGCGCTTGCCGGCCACGCCGTGACCCTGCTCGACGTGGCCACGCGCCCGCTCGCCGCACTGCTCGACGCCGAGGCCTCGGCGCGACTGCTCGCCGCGTGGCGCGAGTTGCCGATCCGCTTCGAAGGGGGCGTGGGCATCCGCGGCGTCGAGCGCGTTGATGACCGGTCGCTTCGTGTTGCGCTGGAAGACGGCCGCGTGTTCCGTGCCGCCCAGGTCATCGCGGCCACCGGCCTGCAAACGCCGGGGCGTCTCGCGGCGAGCGCCGGCCTCGACTTCGACGGCGGCATCGTCGTCGACCCGATCACCCTGACAACGGGTGTCGAGAACATCCACGCGCTGGGCGACTGCATCAGCATCGGCGGGCGGCCCGGCCGCTTCATCGAACCGATCGGCCGCCAGGCGAGGGTGATCGCCGACCGCATCGTCGGCAGGGCGGCCGCGCCTTACCGCGCCGCCCCGCCGCCGATCCGCATCAAGACGACCTCGCTGCCGTTCACGCTCCCTTAGGAACGCGGCCGGCGCGCGCGGGTTCAGTAGGTCTTGTACGGCAGGAACTTGCCGGACATCTTGATCGACACACGGTCGCCCTTGTCGTGCGGCTCACGCTGCATGTCCATGTGGAAGTCGATCGCGCTCATGATGCCGTCGCCGAACTCCTCGTGGATCAGTTCCTTGAACGTCGTGCCGTAGACGCTGATCAGTTCGTAGAAGCGGTAGATCAGCGGGTCGGTCGGCACGGCGGTGGGCAGCGAGCCCTTGTACGGCACGACCTGCAGCCAGGTGCGCTCGTGCTCGTCGAGGTCGAAGATCTCGCCGACGATCCTGGCCTGCGCCTCGGTGAGCGTCATCTGGCCCAGACAGGCGGCAGTGACCCACTCCTTGCTGAGGCCGACCTTGGCGGCGACGTCGCACCACTTGAGGCCCTTGGCAACCTTGGCGAGAACGATTTTTTCGGTGACGGCGATGCGGCTCATGAAAACTCCTTGAGAAACGGGAAACGGATCAGGTCCGCACCTTGATGCGGACGACGTTGGGGGCGGGCTCGGCAACGGCAACATCGGCGTCGAGACCCGGCGACACGACGGGCGCGTGTGCCGGCGAGCGGCCGTGCGAGTAGTCCTTCGAGCGGGCGACCAGGAAGTCGACCATGTGGTTGCGGATCTTGTAGTACTGCGGATCGTGGTGCAGCGTGGCCCGCTGGCGATCGCGCGACATCGTGTTGGCCACGATCTCGGCCACACCGGCGCGCGGCCCGTTGCTCATCAGCAAGACCTTGTCGGCGAGCAGGATCGCCTCGTCGACATCGTGCGTGATCATGAACACGGTCTGCCGCGTCTCGGCGCAGATGCGCAGCAGCTCGTCCTGGATCGTGCCGCGCGTGAGCGCGTCGAGCGCACCGAAGGGCTCGTCGAGCAGAAGCATCTTGGGCTCGATCGCGAAGGCGCGGGCGATGCCCACGCGTTGCTTCATGCCGCCCGACAGCGCCGAAGGCTTCTTGTTGATCGCCTCGCCGAGGCCGACGAGTGCCACGTACTTCTCGACCTGGGTGTCGATCTCGGCCTGGGTGGCGTCGGGCCACTTGCTGCGCACCGCGAAGGCGATGTTGCCGCGCACCGTGAGCCACGGCATCAGCGCGTGGCCCTGGAACACGACGCCGCGCTCCAGGCTCGGCCCGGCAACCTCCCGGCCTCCCATGAAGACGTTGCCGGTGCTCGCCTGCTCGAGGCCGGCGAGCACGTTCAGGATCGTCGTCTTGCCGCAGCCGGAATGGCCGACGATGCAGACGAACTCGCCGCGGGCGATGGTGAAGTTGACGTTCTCGAACACCGGCTCCGCGCCGAGCGCATAAGACTTGCCCAAGCCCTCGACGCGCAGGAAGTCGGCCTTCGCGGCGGGGTCGGTGGGGGGGGTGTCAATCGACATACGAAACCGCTTTCTGTGCGCGCGCGAACAACAGGTCGAGCGCCATGCCGACCACGCCGATGACGAGGATCGCGAAGATCACGCTCGACAGCGCCAGGTTGTTCCACTCGTTCCAGACGAAATAGCCGATGCCGGTGCCGCCGACCAGCATCTCGGCGGCGACGATGACGAGCCAGGCGATGCCCATCGAGATGCGCATACCGGTGAGGATGGTTGGCGCGGCCGCCGGCAGGATCACCTGAAAGGCCTTGCGCAGCGGCGTGACCTCCAGCGTGCGCGCCACGTTGAGCCACTCGCGGCGCACGTTGGACACGCCAAAGGCGGTGTTGATCAACATCGGCCAGACCGAGCAGATGAAGATCACGAAGATGCCGGAGACCGACGAGTCCTTGATCGTGTAGAGCGCGATCGGCATCCACGCGAGCGGCGAGATGGGTTTCAGCAGCTGGATGAACGGGTCGAGCGCGCGGTAGATGAGCGGGCTCATGCCGATCAGGAAGCCGAACGGGATCGCGACGATCGCCGCCAGACCGAATCCCAGGCCGACGCGCAGCAGCGACCAGCCGAGCTGGATGCCGATGCCCTTGTCGTTCGGCCCGTTGTCGTAGAACGGGTGGGCGAGGTTGCGCACCACGGTCTCGCCCATCAGGGACAGGGTCGGAAAGCCGGCCGTCTTGGCCGTCGCCGCGGCGGGGTCCTTGCCGAGCAGCTTCTGGTATTCGACCTGCTCCTGCGTGAGCGACGTCGCGACCCGCGCCGCCGCAGTCGGCAACGTCGCGACATGCCAGATGACGAGCAGCAGCAGCAGCACGGCGGCCGACAGCAGCGACGATTGCAGCCTTCCGCGGAACGTGGGCGTCATCGCCTCAGGCCTTCCGGATCGCGAAGCCCGCCGCGTACTCGGCCGGCTTCGCGGGGTCGAAGGTCTTGCCCATCACCTTGTAGCTGCGGTAGGCGCCGTCGGGCGTCTTCCCGCCCAGCGCCTTCATCTGCTTTTTCGCGTCGGTAAGCAAGAACACCTGCTCGGCAATGCCCTTGTAGTCGACGTCGCCCTTGATGTAGCCCCAGCGCTTCATCTGCGTGAGCATCCACACCGCCATGCTCTGCCACGGCACCGGGTCGAAGTCGGCGCGGTCGGGCACGTTCTTCACATTGCCCAGGCCGTCGGCGTACTTGCCGGTGAGCACCTGCGTCAGCACGGTCTCGGGCTGGTTCAAGTAAGCCGCCGGCGCGATCACCTTGGCGATCAACTCGCGGTTCTTCGGGTCGCGCGCCATCTCTGACGCGGTGAGCACTGAGCGGTAGAGCGCCGCGAAGGTGTTCGGGTTCTGCTGGATGAAGGCTTCGCTCGTGCCGAAGGCGCAGCACGGGTGGCCGTCCCAGATGTCTTTCGAGAGCAGGTGGATGAAGCCGACCTCGTCATACACCGCCCGCTGGTTGAACGGGTCCGGGCCGAGGAAGCCGTCGATGTTGCCGGCGCGCAGGTTGGCGACCATCTCGGGCGGCGGCACCACGCGCAGCTGCACGTCGGTGTCGGGGTTGATGCCCGCTTCGGCCAAGTAGTAGCGCAGCAGGAAGTTGTGCATCGAGTACTCGAACGGGATCGCGAACTTCATCCCCTTCCAGTTCTTGGGGTCGCGGTTGTCCTTGTGCTTGTTGGCCAGCGTGATGGCCTGGCCGTTGATGTTCTGGATCGTCGCCACCCGCATCGGTTGCGCGACCGAGCCGAGGCCCATCGAGATCGCGAGCGGCATCGGCGACAGGAAGTGCGTGGCGTCGTACTCTTTGTTGAGCATCTTGTCGCGGATCAGTGCCCAGCCCGCCGTCTTGGTAAGCGCGACGTCCAGCCCCTGCTGGCGATAGAAGCCGAGCGGGCCGGCCATGATCAGCGGCGTTGCGCAGGTGATGGCGATGAAGCCGACCTTCAGCTCCTTCTTCTCGAGCGGGCCCTTCTCTTGCGCCATGGCTTCGAGCGCGCCGATCGGTAACAGCGAGGCGATGGCCGCCCGCGCGGTCGTCGCGCCCACTGCCTGCAGGAAGCGGCGGCGCAGCCGTTCGTTCGGCAGCAGTGCGCGCACCAGCGTCGCCTCGACACGCTCGGCCATGGCGGAAGCGCCGCTGGCGCTGAAGGCCGTGCCGGCGGCGGGTTCACGCCCGTGGTCGGCCGCGTCGTGTGCGCCGCCGCAGGCGCAGGACAGGCGCAACGGTCGGTCGGCGTCGTAAGGGTCGTAGGCTGGCATCACGGGCTCCTGAATGGGTGAACCTTACGCACCCCGCGAGGACTGCGCCATCGCGGTTCGCGGCGTCTTCGTGTAGTGCTGGCCCTACACGGGCCGACGCGTCAGAGCGGCTTCACTGCGGCGTCACAGCGGCTTCACAGCGGCGCCAGGTCGGCCCGCACCGCATAGAGCGCCAGCTCGACATCGTTGCGGGCGCCGGTCTTGTCGAGAATGCGCGTGCGGTAGGTGCTCACGGTGTTCGACGACAGCGCCAGCTCCTCGGCGATCTCGCCGACGTTGCGGCCGGCGGCGAGCCGGCAGAAGACCTGGTACTCGCGGTGCGACAACTGCTCGTGGGGTGCGCCATCGCCCCGGTCGCGCCCGCCGATGGCCGAGGCCAGCTGCTCGGCGACGGCTGCAGTGACGAACAGCCCGCCGGCCGCGACCTTGCGGATCGCCGCGAGCATCGTCGCCGGGTCGGCGCCCTTGCCGAGGTAGCCCGCAGCGCCGAGCTTCAGGCTGCGCACGGCGTACTGCTTGTCGGGGTAGGTCGAGAGCATCAGCACCGGCAGCCGATGGAACTCGCCGCGCAACTGGCGCAGCACGTCGAGCCCGTCGCGGTGCGGCATCGCGATGTCCATCAACACCACGTCGATGCCGCCGGCCGCCTCACGCACCCGGCGCACGGCCTCGGGGCCGTTTTCCGCTTCGGCGATGACCACGATGTCGCCGGCGTCGGCCAGCATCTGGCGCAGGCCCTGGCGCACGATGAAATGGTCGTCGCAGATCAGGACGCGGATCATCGCGGCCTCGCGCCGCCGGGCGGGCCGGCTTCGGGCCACGGCATGCGCAGCCGTACCCGCGTGCCGCCGCCCGGCGCAGCGTCGAACTCGACCCGGCCGCCGAAGTGGCCGGCGCGCTCGCGCATCCCCATCACGCCGTAGCTGTCGGCGCGCGCCAGTGCCTCGGCGGGCGCGCCGACGCCGTCGTCGAGGACCTCCAGGTGCAGCTCCGGCTCGGGCGGCCCGTCGACGTAGAGGCTGACGCCGAGCGTCGTGGCGCGGGCATGGCGGCCGACGTTGCTGAGCATCTCTTGAAAGATGCGGAACACGGCGGTCGCCCAGCGCTCGCCGGCCACACCCGACGGAACCTCGGCGCCGGCCTCGACATGGAAGCGCAGCCGGCAGGCGAGCTCGGCCTTCTCGGCGAATTCGCCGGCCTGCCACTCGAGCGCGGCCCACAGGCCCTGGTGGTCGAGCAGGCTCGGCCGCAGGTCGGTGATGATCCGGCCGACTTTGTCGACGGCGCTGCCGACGCTTGCCGTCATCGCCGCGCACTTCTCCTGCAGCGCCGGCCGGTCGGCGACGCGGGCCCCGAGCCAGTTGACGTCCATCTTCAGCGCGACGAGCAGCGAGCCGAGCTCGTCGTGAATGTCACGTGCGATGCGGGTGCGCTCCTCCTCGCGAACGGTGGCGAGGTAGGCCGACAGGTCGCGCAGCTGGCCGAGCGCGGCCGAGAGCTCGGCGGTGCGCGCCGCAACCCGCGCCTCGAGCTCGCCCTGCGCCTGCTGCAGCAGCTGTTCGCCGAGGCGCCGCTCGGTGATGTCGACGAAGGTGACGACGGCGCCGAGCACCACGCCGCCCTCGACCATCGGGTGGGACGAGTACTCGGCGAAGAACGAGCTGCCGTCGGCGCGCCACAGCACCTCGCGGTCGATCCGGCACGCCAGGCCCTCGCGGAAGGCGTTGAAGATCGGGCAGTCGCGCTCCGGGTAGTGGCGGCCGTCGGGGTGCGAGTGGTGGATCAGCGCGTGCATGTTGCAGCCGAGCACGTCGTCCGGGCGCCGGCCGAGCATGGTGGCACCGGCGCGGTTGATGAAGGTGCAGCAGCCGGCGTTGTCGACGCCGAAGATGCCCTCGCCGGTCGACTCGAGCAGGAGCGACAGGCGTTCAGCGGCCACCCGGTCGCTCGCGGGCGAGCCCGGCCCGAGGCTGGCGCTGGCGCTCGATCTGGCGGTTGCGGTCATGGATGGGTCGGCAGCAAGGGGCATGCCACCTGCAACCGTGCCGCCCATCAATCCAACGCTCGGGCGCTGGTTGCCTGGCCTCGCGGCTTCAGTTTGCGCTGAAGGGTTTGATGATGTCTTGGGCGGTGTCTGCGAACAGCGCTTGCAGCACCTGTGCCCACTGGGTTCGCTTGATCGGCGCGCCGGCAGGGGCGAGCGCCATCACGTTGAACAACTGCCGGGCCAGCACCGGCGCGGCAACGCTCGTGCCTTTCATGCGGTAGACCTCGTTGCTGCGCGTTGCGGGGCCGGTCAAGTTGGGGTCGATGTCGTCTTCCTCGCAGACCACCAGCGCTCGAAGGTCATCACCGCTCTTGCGCGGCAAGGACGAGTACTGCGCTGCCAACCCGCTTGCACGGTTGAAGCCAAAGGCCTTCACGGTGCTGCTGCCGGTGGCAATGCAGCTGACGGTGTCGTATTCGTCCTCGTCGGTCTGGTCCAGGAAGTGCGTGCGCTCGCCGGCCGAGCCGCGCTGCGGGTCGTCTCTCTCGATCCACGCGTCGATGAGCACGGCTGATGAGGCTATTGAGGTGTCGGCAAGTCGAAGTTCAATCTCCCAGAGGCCCGCTTCCACGAGGCTGCAGTCCACCCCCGGAGGTGGTGCCGTGGGCGCCAGCGCCAGCAAGATCTGTGCGCCGTCGCCATTGGGGGCGGTGCGGTCGTGGCGAACCATCACGACCACATCGCGGTCGGTCGACCCTGCGCGCATCAACTGCTCGCCGCCCTGGTCGACCCAGCCGCTCCACACCTGGCCTGGCCCGCGCACGCGCACTTGCAGGGCGGGGCCCGCCTTCGGGTACCAGGCTTCGACGAAGGTGTCGGTGATGTCGTCAGCGACCACCTGAACCCTGAGCAGCACGCTGCGGTCTTTGCGCACCGTGCGTCGGGCATGGCCACGGTACGCCCTGGCATTGCCACCGGCCAGCACGACGGCGAAGTTGTCGGGGCGGCTCAACAGCAGTTCTTCGAGGGCCTTCTCGATCAGCGAGGTTCCGTCATGCGGCCCGGCCAGGTTGCCGTAGCTGATGACCACGGCCAGTGGCCCGCCTTCGGCGACTTGGGCCATGGCGAAGCGCACGCCGTCCAGCAGGTGAGCGGCGAGCGAGCCCCCCGCGCTGTCGGTGGCTGTCAACGACGGCAGTTGCACGAAGACCAGATCGGCCGTTGAAGCTGCGTCCATCTCGCCAGACAACGGGTCGGGTGCGGCGCCGGCCATGCCCAGCACATGCCCGCCATGCGTGGCCTGCCAGATACGGCGCCTCGGGTCGCTGTAGACGATGAGGTGGTCGATGCCGCGATAGACCAGCGCCTCTTCGGGCCCGCCGGGCGCACGCGCCGCTGCGCACATGGCGTCTGCGGCCGCGCGGTGCAGCATGCGGCCGTGATTGAACTGCTGCGGCGCCTGCCAGGGCCAGCTGTTCTTGGGCGCATCGCTGAGCTTCTTGCCGGGATTCGAGCCCTGGTCCCAAACAACACGCACGCGGGTCCCGCCATCGGCGCTCTCGAAGCAGGTGTTCAAGAACGGGCAGCCGAAATCGATGACGGCAATGGCTGCCGACAGCGTGGGTGCCGACGGGTCGGGCCCGCTTGGCTTCGACTTTTCAGCGGCAACGGCAACGGCAACCGCAACGGCATCGGCCACCACGTTCTTCGCCTGCATGTCGGCGGCGTCGCGGTCGGGGCCGAACAGGCCCTTGGGTGATGCATCCGCCGCCGCCTGCGCGTCTCGAAGCGGCATGGCCAGCTTCCATCGCAAGTTCAGCGGGTTCGCTGAAAGCCAGTCTCGCTGGTCGAACGTGAATTGCGCGGTGAAGTGGCGCGTGGGCTTTCCGGTGCCCGGAATGGGCTGGAGATAGCTCCACGGAAGGGCCTGCGACAGCACCGGGTCGTGCAGCGCGACCTTCAGCTCTTCGTCGCTGTCGACGCTGGCGACGATCTGGATGCGACGCTGATCGTCACCCAGCTTGTCCCAACGCGCCACGCGCTGAAAGCCGCGCCACTCGGTATGGACCGCCCAGCGGAAGTACGGGTCCAGCCCATGGGGGCAGGGCGCATCCTTGCGGGCCGGGCCCTTCACCGAGCGGTCGGGCTTTTCATCGGAATCCCAGCGTGAGTTCATGGCGTCACACCCGCAGGCGGCTCAGTTCGAGGGCCGCTTGCTCCCAAAGCAGCGCCAAGGCATCGGCGCGGCTCGGGGAGATGGCGGGCGGTCGGGCTCGGGCTGGGCCTTGCGAAGTGCCGACATTCGCAACGGGTGCGATCTCAGGCAGCTTGTGCTCGCCGTAGATCACATCGCTGGCGGCCAGTGACCTAAGCTCGGTTGTCGGGTGGCCTGCCAATGCCGCCAGCACCCGCGCCAGCTGGTGCCCCAGCGCGTAGCCCGCCTGGCTGTCGACGGGGAAGTGCACCCCGGCGACCACCCGGTTGAACGCGATGCGGCGGGCCAGACGGTCGAGCGCTTCGACCCGTGCGGAAGGGCCGCCGGGGTACATCATCAGGCGCAGCAACTCGGTGTTCATCGCGGCGATCGTGGCGTGGCCACTGGGCAAGGAGCCGTGCCCTGGGGTGGCGATGACCGGCCGCACCAGCGATGAGCGGTGGACGGGCCGCCGCGCCGCCACGTTGTGCTTGAGCAGCATCAGGATCTTCAGCGCCCAGTCCTCCGCCGCCAGCAACAGTTCACCGAACGCAGGCGCCTGCTGAAGCGACACCCCGGTGATCGACTCGAAGAACGCCCACAGACTGGTGGCCTGGCTGAGGATCTCGGGCAGCCGGTCTTCACGCTCGACGGCTGCGCGAATCACGTCGTCGACCTGGGCTTGCCAATCGACGGCGTCGAGCGAAGCCGGCAACTCCAGCAGCAAGGTCGCCGGCCCGGCGCATGAGCCATCAGGGCGCGGTGGCTCGGTCAACCACACCGACAGCCCATGCGCCTGCACGCGGCTGAGCAGCTCGCCGGTGACAGCCATCATCCGGAACTCGGGCGCCCAACGCCACAAGGCCTGGCGCAGCGGTACGCGCGTGTCGCGCGGGACAACGACCGCATCCATGGCCACCGGGTCGGACATGCGCGCCGTCTTCGCACGCGACTTGCGAAGCGCCTGCGCCAACATCGTCGAGCCGTCGGCGTAAACCCATTCGGGGTCGATGCCTTGCCAAGCCGGCATGGCCGCCGAATCGGCCGCCTCGGCGCCGAAGGGCGACGAGCTGGCGCTGGATCGGCCGGGGCCGATGGGCGACCAGGGCGAGAGGTGGCCAGGCCCGATGGGTGACCACGGCGAGTGATGCCCCGGGCCGATGGGCGACCACGGCGAAAGATGCCCCGGGCCGATGGGTGACCACGGCGATAGGTGGCCGGGCCCGATGGGTGACAACGCGCCTTGGCCCGCACGCGGGCCGATGGGCGACCAATCAGCGCTCAAGCCGCTGAGGAAGGTGACGGAGGTGACGGTGTAGTTGTTCATGGCATGCGGCGTTGGGAAGCGGCGGCCTGCAGCGTTGGCCGCTGCGGGTTGGGAAGGTGGCGTTCACAGCGGCACGCCCGCGGCGTGCAAGACGCGCATGAACGGCGTGATCTTCGGTTGCACGCTGCCGGCGCTCAGCCCATCGGTGGCCCGGGCCTTGGGCAACAAGCGCATGAAGTCGGCTGCGGCTGCACGCGCGGCATCGACCTGGTCCGACAGCCACAGCGACGCAACGAGCAAGCGGTGCGGCACCGCATGCATGGCGTTGCGCCGCACCGAGACCCGCGCCCACTGCGCGGCCTGCGGGTAGTCGGCCATCACGTAGCAGGTGCGCGCGGCATAGCACTCGTAGATGAAGCGCTGCGGGTCCAGCGGCGACAACTCGATGGCCCGGTTGACCGAGGCCAGCGACAGCTGGTGCTCACCGGCCTCGGACTGGCATTCCGAGAGCCGCGCCCAGGCCGTCGCACAGTTTGGGTCGAGGCGCAGCGCATGGGTCAGGGACCGGGCTGCGCCATCGAAGTCGCGCCGCGCAAAGACTTTCGCCGTGCCGTCGGCCACCCAGCTCGCGCTTTGCTCCGGCTCCTTGTCCATGGCCAGGGTCGAATGGTGCTCGGCTCGCGCGACCTCTTCGTCGATGTTGTCGGCCCACCCCTGCAGAACCTTGAAGACGTACCACTGCGTCAGCATCGCGTCCGGCGTTGCTTGACGGGGATGGCGGTCGCACAGGTGTTCAAGTGCCTCCCGGCAGCGCTGAAACTCGGCGAGCACCAGGCTGTTGAGCAAGCCCCCGGCGCCCAGGAGCAGCGAGTACGACGCCAACGAATCCATCGGCAACGAGCGCACCCGCGCCAGCTCATGGGCCAACACCTGCTGCGAGACCTGTGACACCAGGTGTGGCACCAGGTCATCCTGGCCTTCGAACAACGCATCGACGCCGCCGCTGACGCTGCCCGCCCACAACACCTGACCTTCGCGAAGTTCACACAACTCCGCCGACAGCCGCACCCGACCGCCACGCACATAGAACCGGCCGGTCAGCAAGAACGTGGCGCCGAGCAGTTCACGCAGCCTCGGCAGCTCGAGCGCCTGCCCGCGCACCACCGCCGTGGTGTTGCGCGACAACACCCGAAGCCCCGGGTGGCGCGACAAGCTGGCGATGATGTCGTCGGCCATGGCGTGGCCCAGGGCGTCGTGCTCGGGGTCGGCGGGCATCGCCACGAACGGCACCACCGCCACGCCCGGCCGCATGTCTTCGGTGCGCGGGAGCTGCCCCGTGGTCTTGAGTTCGCCGGGTGGCGCCAGCGCAAACGCGCGCAGCGGCTCCGCCAGGTGCTTGACGATGCGCTCGCCCATGTCTTCGATGTCGGCCTGCACGCCGTCGCCCAGTTCGCTGCGAAAGGCGGCGCTGGCGACCGTGTGGCCAGGCTGGGCCAGCGTGCCCAGACGCTGGGCCACGTTCACGCCGGCGCCCCACAAGTCGTTCTGGTTCAGCGCCACGTCAGCCAGGTGCAGGCCGATGCGCAAGCAGAAAGCGGCGTTCGGATTGCCGGGGTCGTTGAAATCGAGCAGCCGGTGGTGCAGGTCGAACGCGGCCAGCGTGGCGTTGGTGGCGGTGTCGAAATCGAGCAGCAGCCCGTCACCGGCAACCCGCACCAGCCGGCCCTTGTGTTGGGGCGCAATCTGGTCGGTGACCAGCGCCACGAACCGCTGCCACCGGTTGAAGGTCTGCGCCTCCTGCTGGCCGAACACACGCACCGATTCCACCAGATCGGCAAAGAGAATGGCGCGGCGCGACGCCAGACTCTCGAAGGCCCACGCTTGGTCCATGCGGGTGTGTCTCCCGGGCTTGTGTTGACTTGTATCTGAGTGTGGCGGTGTGGGTGGGTGGTGGCAAGGGCTGATCGCGCTGCGCAGTAGCACGGCTTGATGATGACAAGCGCGGGCGTGGCTCTGCAGGCCGCCGATCAAATCAGGCTGCGGGAGCCGGTCAGTTGCGGTTGCCGGCGCCGGTCAGTGCGCGGGCGATGCGCGAGAAGATGCCTTTTTTCTTCGCCGGGAGCGCGAACTCCCATTCGGCCTCGGCAGCCTTCGAAGCGAGCCGCGCACCGCCAGACGCGACGCGCCGACCGGGCTCGCCCCGCTCAGCGCCGGCCCCGGCCGTGCCCGACTTGACTGGCGCCAGGGCAGGCGGCTTCAGTGCCGGCGCACCGACCGGACGAAGGTGGTTCCCGTCTGCAATCTCGAAGTGGTGGACGGTGTTTGCGTCGGTATTGAAGCTAACCCGTGGTTTGGTAGCGGTGTGCCCACGGGGAGCCTTCGGCGCGGCGCCGGGTGTCGCGAAAGCGGTTTGAGTCTCGAGGCGCGGGCCCAACAGCGACTGCGCATATGCATTGGGACGAAGAGACGGCGGCCCATGGCCCTCTGGGGCGTCCTTCCCGATCCGGGTTCGGACGGCGCCGCTGCCGCTCTGCGTGGCCCGGTTTGATTCGTCTTCCGCACGGCGGCCCGGTGGGTCGATGGAAAGGCGTTGGCTTTTTGGAGCAGCACCGGAGATTGAACTCATGAACGCACCTCTACAAAAAATCTGACGTGGTGACACTGACCCGCTGTTTTTATCGCGCAGGCCGGAATCTCCGACAGCGACCATGCGCAGAAACGACCCGAAATGCGCAAACTCGAAGTGTGAAAAGAGCGCCGCTCCACCCCGTCGAGCCGGCGACCACGGCGCTCGGTGATCACGCAGGTGCGCAAGCCACGTGGGTGGCGTGCTGAAAACACTGCACAGTTGTCAGAAGCGTGGCCGGTTCGCTGCCCTTACAGCGCCATCGACGGCCTGGTCGCCATCCGATCCCGCCAGCGCAGCAGATGCGGGTGCGCATCGCCAGGTTTGACCTTCACCACGCGCGCAAAGTCCACGGCCACGACCGCCGTGATATCGGCCAGGCTGAAGCATTCGGCGGCCACGAACTCGCGCCCTTCGAGGTGGTGATCCAAGGTCACGAGAAGCTGCTGCACCCGGGCCACGCCGCGCTGCGCCAACTCGGGGATCTGCGGGTAGTTGTGTGGCCCCGGCAGCGCGCGGCCCACCATCGCCGGCGAGCTGTTGCGCAGGGCCTCGGCGATGGCCATCAGGCCTTCGAACTCGACGCGCCAACTCCAGCTGGCGATGTCGGCTTTCTCGGCGGGCGTGACGCCCATCAGCGCCGGCTCGGGAAAGCGCGCCTCCAGGTACGCGGCGATGGCGGCGTTGTCGGTCAGCAGCAGGCCGTCGTCGCAGCGCAGGGCCGGCACCGTGCACTGCGGGTTGATCGCACGGTAGGCCGGGCCGAGCTGTTCGCCGCTGCGCAAGTCCACCTGAACCGTGGCGTGCGCGACCCCTTTTTCGGCCAACAAGATGCGCGCACGGCGCGGGCTCGGCGCGGTGGAACAGTCGTAGAGCGTGAACATCTTCAACTCGCTTTCGGTGCTTGCTTCTTGTCTTCGGTCTGGGTGTCGAAGTCGCTCGCTTCGTGGCGTTCATGCAGCTGTGTGTCGAGCGGCCCCCAGGCCCGGTTGACCATGCGCCCACGCCGGGCGGCCGGGCGCTGCGCGATCTGGTCGGCCCAGCGCACCACGTGCGTGTAGCTGGCCACGTCCAGAAACTCGCCCGCGCTGTACAGCTGGCCTTTGGCCAACGCGCCGTACCAGGGCCACACGGCGATGTCGGCGATGCTGTAGTCGGCCCCCGCCAGGTAGGGGGTGTGGGCCAGGCGCTGGTCGAGCACATCGAGCTGGCGTTTGACTTCCATCGCAAAACGGTCGATGGGGTATTCCATCTTGCTGGGCGCGTAGGCGTAGAAGTGCCCGAAGCCACCGCCCAGGTAAGGCGCGCTGCCCATCTGCCAGAAGAGCCAGCTCAAGGCCTCGGCCCGCGCCGCGCCACTGGGCAGGAAGGCGCCGAACTTTTCGGCCAGGTGCAGCAGGATCGCGCCGCTCTCGAACACCCGTACCGGCTCGGCGCCACTGCGGTCGACGAGCGCGGGGATCTTCGAGTTCGGGTTCGCGGCCACGAAGCCACTGCCGAACTGCTGGCCTTCACTGATGCGGATGAGCCAGGCGTCGTATTCGGCGCCGCTGTGGCCCAAGGCGAGCAGCTCTTCCAGCATCACCGTCACCTTGACGCCGTTGGGCGTGGCCAGCGAATACAACTGCAAGGGGTGGCGGCCGACCGGCAGGTCTTGCTCGAAGGTGGCGCCGGACACCGGGCGGTTGATGTTGGCGAACTGGCCGCCATTGCCCTGTTGCCAGGCCCAGACCTTGGGGGGGATGTAGGCGTTCGAATCGCTCATGCGCTCACCATGCAATGCCCCGTGCGGAGCGGTGGTGTGAGCCTAGCCGCGTTCGAGGCCGGCTGGCATACAGATGGGGTTATCGGGTCAGGCCGCCGCTGGCGCCGCAGCCGGCGTCACCGACTTCGCAGGCTGGGTGCCGTCCGACTTGTGGCGCTTTCGGCCACTGGCCGTCTTCCTGACTTGCTTGGCAGAAATGGTTCTCTTGCCCACGCGCTTCTTCTTTGACAGTGCCATCTTGATTCCTTTGAGAGTGAAGCCGGTGAGGATACATGTGCACGGGTGGCTGGGCTTGTGCATGCGAGTCCCACACCGCCCCAGCGACCACGGCGCCGCCAGCCCCGCGCACAACTTCGCCAGCGGCGCCGCACAGCGCGCCGCGCTTGCTCGTGGCCAAGCCCAGGCCCACGTTCACCGCGCGGCCGAGCCAAACACTGCCTTGCGTTGGACACCGCACCGACGGCCCGCGCGCGGATCACTACCCTCGTGTCTCTGGCTGCCCCAAATTGCGGCAACCTCCCGCAAAGGAATCCGCATGTACTACAGCAATGGCAACTACGAAGCCTTCGCTCGCCCACGCAAACCCAAGGGCGTCGAGAACAAGTCAGCCTGGTTCGTCGGCTCGGGCCTGGCAGCACTGGCAGGCGCGGCCTTCCTGATCCGCGACGGCCAGATGCCAGGCAACCGGATCACGATCTTGGAGCAGCAGCTGCTGCCCGGTGGCGCACTGGATGGCTTGAACGAGCCAGAGAAAGGCTTCGTGATCCGTGGCGGGCGCGAGATGGAAGATCACTTCGAATGCCTTTGGGATTTGTACCGCTCGATCCCGTCGCTTGAGATCGAAGGGGCCAGCGTTCTCGACGAGTTCTATTGGCTCGACAAGGACGATCCGAACTCCTCTTTGCAGCGCGCCACCGTGAATCGCGGCGAGGACGCACAGACCGACGGCCTGTTCACGCTCAGCGAGCATGCGCAGAAGGAACTCGTCAAGCTCTTCCTGGCCACCCGCCCCGAGATGGAGAACAAGCGCATCAACGAGGTGTTCGGTGCGGAGTTCCTGAGCAGCAACTTCTGGCTCTACTGGCGCACGATGTTCGCCTTCGAAGAGTGGCATTCGGCGCTGGAGATGAAGCTGTACCTGCACCGCTTCGTCCACCAGATCGCCGGCATGCCGGATTTCTCTACACTGAAGTTCACCAAATACAACCAATACGAATCGCTGGTGCAGCCGCTGGTGAAGTGGCTGCAGGGCCATGGCGCGGTATTTCGCTATGGCACCGAGGTCACCGATGTCGACTTCGACATCACGCCCGCTCGCAAGCAGGCCACACGCATCCACTGGCGCCGGGACGGTGCAAAAGGCGGCGTCGATCTCGGCCCCGACGACCTGGTATTCATCACCATCGGCTCGCTCACCGAGAACTCCGACAACGGCGACCACCACACGCCAGCGAAGCTCAACGAGGGGCCCGCGCCGGCATGGGACCTGTGGCGGCACATCGCCGCGAAAGATCCGGCGTTCGGACGCCCGGACGTTTTCGGCGCGCACATCGCCGAGACCAAATGGGAGTCTGCGACCGTCACCACGCTGGATGAACGCATCCCGAAGTACATCCAGAAGATCGCCAAGCGCGACCCGTTCAGCGGCAAGGTGGTGACGGGCGGCATCGTGACCGCGAAAGACTCATCCTGGCTGCTGAGTTGGACGGTGAACCGGCAGCCGCACTTCAAGCAGCAGCCGAAGGATCAGATCGTGGTTTGGGTCTATGGCCTCTTCGTCGAGAAACCGGGCGACCACGTGAAAAAGCCGATGCAGGACTGCACTGGCCAAGAGATCACCCAGGAATGGCTTTATCACCTGGGCGTGCCGGTCGAGGACATCGCCGAACTGGCAGCAAACGGCGCCATGACTGTGCCGGTGATGATGCCGTACATCACTGCGTTCTTCATGCCACGTCAAGCCGGTGATCGACCGGACGTGGTGCCCCCGGGCGCGGTCAACTTCGCATTCATCGGCCAGTTCGCGGAATCCAAGGAGCGCGACTGCATCTTCACCACCGAGTACTCCGTGCGCACGCCGATGGAAGCTGTCTACACACTGCTCGGCGTCGAGCGCGGCGTGCCGGAGGTATTCAACTCCACCTACGACATCCGCAGGCTTCTGGCCGCGATCGGGCGCCTGCGCGACGGCAAGGCGATCGACATCCCGGGGCCTGCGCTTGTGCGCAACCTGCTGATGAACAAGCTCGACAAGACTCAGATTGGCGCACTGCTGCGCGAGTTCGGGCTCGTTACAGGCGACTGACGGCGACACCGTGACTTCACGGTGGCGCCGCCGATGCCGCTGAGAGAGGCCAGTACAAAGCTGTTCACGGACAGGTTCCTTCGCATGGAAGCGGGGCTGGACCGCCTCGCGAGGTCAGGCAGCCTGTGCCGGGACACATGGTGCAGTTGCAGGGAAATTGCTGAGTGGCATTCATGGTGGTGTTCCTTCGGGTTGCATCGATGATGGGATGTCTTCGATGGCTGCACTTTCGGCGGTGCAGCGGCGCGCGCACAGCTCCATGAGACGAACGGTCGGCGCGCGTGCGGCAGCGGTCCGGCCCATCGACCGAGTGGTCATGCGTTCGCGCAAGCCACGAGCACCGACATGGACGAAGCGTATGAACACGAAGTGGAACAGCCCGACGCCGCGCTAAGAACGAAGTGCTGATCCGCGTGATGGCCGCCGGCGTCGGCTCGTGGGCCGTGCAACTTGCGCGGCACTTCGGCTCTCACGTCACGGCGGTGTGCAGCAGCTCGAAGGTCGAGTTCGTGAGCGCGCTCGGCGCCACCTCGGTCATCGACTACACGCAGGTGCCGTTGCCCACCGATGGCCGCTTCGACGTGATCCTCGATCTCGCAGGCAACCGGCCATTGAGCGTGCTGCGCAAGGCGCTCGCGCCACGGGGTACCTTGGTGCTCGGCGGCGGCGAAGGCCGTGACAGCTTCTTCGGCGGCATGGTGCGGACGCTGCGCGCGGCGCTGTGGTCGATGTTCCTGAAGCAGCGGCTGGCGATGCTGGTGGGCTTCGTGGAGCCGGAACCACTGCAGGCGCTGGCCGACATCCTCGACCAGCCGGGCGTGACGCCTGAAGGGTCGAGAGCGCCGGTCCGCGGATCGAAACAGCAGAAGCCCGGACGGCGTCGCGTCAGACCCAGCCTTGGCGCCACAGCCTGACGTCGGTCAGCTCGCGCCAGTGCAACAGATACACCTGCCCGGAATGCACGGCTTCCAGTTCGACCTGCTCGACGCGCAGCGACGGCAGCTCGGGCTCGATGACCCGCAGCACCACGAAATGCTTCTCGCGATTGCGCGGAGTCACCGCCGTCCACTTTGTCAGCAGAAGCTTTTTCGGGCTCAGCGGGTTCTTTGGCGTGCCGCGATTGGGCGCTGGCACTGCGGCGCCGGATTCAGGAATAGGTCTCATGGCTGGTGATGATGCGCCACGGTCAGTCCCGCGCATGTCTCCGCTCCAGATTCAGAACCCGCGCAACATCACAGCCGCCAGGACAAAGACCCTCGTGCGATGCACATCGCCAGCCCGGCAGCACCGCGGAACCCGGTTTCGCCAAGAAAGTGCACCCGGCGGCTGGCGTCTCTCGATGGTCGTGCAGATCGGTGGCCCGGCTGGTGCTTACCATTCGACATGCCAAAGCCGATCCGTGCTCTCGATGCCGCTGACGTGTCCCGGGTCATCGAGATGGCCTGGGAGGACCGTACCCCCTTCGAGGCGATCAAGATCCAGTTTGGGCTGGACGAAGCCGCCGTCATCACACTGATGCGTCAGCAACTGAAGCCGGGATCATTCCGCCTGTGGCGCGACCGCGTGCAAGGCCGGAAAACGAAGCATGCCGCCATGCGACCAGTTGCCCTGGAAGGGGGCCATCGGCATCAGGCGCGCCACCGAACGCCGCAACGCTGAAACGACAGCGCGTCTTTCCCAGGTGACTGCCAGTCGCCTTCACGTCGGACAGCTGTCGTCGAGGCTCGAATGTCAGCGATGCGACGCTGAGCTGACCATGGGAAGAGAACGATGTCAGGCAAGTCGCGGCCATGGGGACTAAGCCGCCCGCCACGGGTAGCGTCCATGCATTTCGTTCAGAGTGATCACTCAGCGTGATTTGCAGGCAATGCGCGAGCCTGCGCGTTTCGCGGCAAAGGTGGGACTCGTCGGCGTAATCGGTGTCGGCCGCAATCTGGGCCCAGTTGACGGCCGATTCGACGTCGCTCGCCGCCACCGCCAGGAAGGCTCGCTCGGCGCGCGAGACAGCGCGCAGCTCGCGCATCGGCACGCCGGCCCATGCCTTCACGCGTCGCTCGATTTGGCGCAGGCTGCGGTTGACCAGGGCGGCCACATCGATGCCGGTCAGCGCACGGAACGCGTCGGGCGGGAACAGCAGCATGAGCGTGTGCACCGGCCCCGTGTTGCGGGTGTGGGTGGGTCACTCATCCGGGACAAGTCCGGCATGGCGCCCACCAGGGCCAGCACCGTGTAGCCGCCGGCCGAGTGCCCCAACGCACCGATGCGAGGCCCCAGGCTGTCGGTCGCGATGCGAGCCTTCCAGGCTGGATCGGCCAGGATCGCGTCGATGACGCGACACGCTTGCCGCGGCCGCTCGTCGAAGCAGCGCTCGGGGTGTTGCGCCAGCGGTCTGGATCGGCACCCAGCCGGCCTCGAAGTCGTGCGCGTGCGCTGCGACCAGCAGGGTGGCCAGCGAAGCCATGATGCGAACTAGGCAGCGGTACATGGGGTGTTCCTTCCAATTCCGCCCGGACGGATTTCGTTCCGGCGCATGTCCACAAGATAGTCTTTTGCTCGAAATGGCAGAAAGCTAGGCTCGCGGATTCTTCATCTGGCGCCCAGGCAGGGCCGTGTGGTCGCTGAAAAAGCCGCTCTGCGCGGTGGGCGCGCCTAGAGCATGCGCATTTCTGAACTGACAAACGCGGCGGCCTTGCCTTCAGCCGCGTCACACTTCACTGTGTAGGCGTAGCCCGCCTTCACTGCGATCTCCATGGTCGGACGGAACGTGGGTTTGGTCAGCGACTTGAAGCAGTACAACTCAAGCGCATAGACGCCCGGGTTCAGCTGAATCTCTCGCGGATAGTCGGTGAAGCCCGGCAGACCAAAACGCTTGACCACTGACGGGCCCGCTTCGGGCTCGGTGGCGTAGCCCGAAATCGTGGCGTGGTATTCGTCTCCCAGCACGCTGCCGTGGTTGCTCTGAATCACCGCAATCTCGGACAGGTTTTTGCGATCACCGGCGTACTGTTGTGCGGGGGTCATGAATCCGCAGGAGCAGACCATCACGCTGAACGTGACCGCGGCGAATGGAAGAAGTGAATTGCGCATGGGATTTTTCTCGTGAAGTCAAACGGAAGACAAGTGGCGCCGAATGATCCATTCGGCGAAGAGCGCGTTCAGCCCCCAGGCCGAAGCCATGAGGACGTCGCGGAAGAACCCGGTCGGTGCGCCGGCCGTCAAGCTCACCGGCAACAGGATGAGCACCTGCGTGCCGGCGCCTTGCCCGAGCGCATAGGCCCGGACCATCCAGGCCTCGTGCTGGGCGATGCGGCGCTTCAGCACTGCCCGAACCGACACGACGATGGCCAGCGTCATGGCAATCCCGACCGTCAGGCGCACACCGTACAGCAGCGGGCCTTGCAGTTCCGCAGGAATCGCGTACGAAGCGGTCATCCACAAGCCTGTCAAGCCAGCCACGATGCCGCAGGGCGCGGCCACCCGGCCGGCGATGCGATGCAGTCTCGGCAAGCGTTGTCGGAGCGCTGAATCGAGCTGCAGTGCGCCCAACACGCAGAACAGGCTGGCGCACACGATGTGCAACGCAATGGGCGCCGGCACCGCCATGAATCGCGCGTTCTCTGGTGTTGCGCCGCCACCGCTCATCAGCCCCGCCAGGCGCACCACGCCGGCGATCACGGGCACGAAGCTCAGCATCAAGAGCGAGCTCAGCAGCTTCCAGGAAAGGCGGCGCGAAGACAACATGGCGAATGGGCAAGACCGGAGATGGACCGTGGCGCCAACCCGATGCTGACCGCCTGGCAGGCAGTGTCGGCTGCCCTGCCTAGCCATGTCACCGCACTTAAGTGCGGTTCTGCAGAGCCCCGCCGGCTCACAACAGATTCAGCTCCCGTGCGCGCGCAACAGCTTCGGTGCGCCTTTGCACATCCAGCTTGTCGAAGATGTTCTGGTTGTGCCACTTCACGGTGCTCAGCGACAGAAAGACCTGCTGGCTGATTTCCTGATTGGAAAGACCCTTGCAGATCAGGGTCAGGATCTGGAGTTCGCGCTGGCTCAACGGGTCTGCCAGAGCGCGAACGTTGTCGGATGGTTGCTCTGCAACTGCGGGCGGTGGCGGCGTTGGCGCGATGGCGATCAGATGCGCGTGCATCGCCTCCAGCAGCATGGCCGTATACCGTGGCCGGGCGCCATGAGTCGCCTTGCTCAAGAGACGTTGCATCGGCCCGCCCAGGTCGACGAACGCGCGCACGCAGCCCTGCGGCTCCGCCAAAGCCATGGCCTCTTCGAGCGCGGCCAGGGCTGCGTCCGATGGATCGAAGGCGTCAAGCGCGAGCGCGTCGAGCAGCAGCGCACGCAAGACCTCGGATGCGGGCGCAGTGGCCCGTGAGGCATCCATGAACGCGGTCAAGCACTCATGCGCTTGCAATGCCTGGCCCCGGGCGAGCATGACCCAGGCATGCGCCAGGGGCAGTGCGTGGGTTTGCGCGATCTGGCCCGCAGCAATGACCTCACCGGTTTGCAGTAGCGCCTGCACCTGCACCCGCGCGATCGTGAGCCTGCCACCCTGCTGGTTTTTGGTCTGAGCTGCCGAGCTGGCCTGGGTCAGCAGGGTCAGTGCCGCATCGGGCTCGGCGCGGGACAACAGGATCTGCGCCCGCAACGCGTCTGCACCCAGTGCGGAGTCGCATTCCAGCAGCGCCGCCAGACGGCTGCTTGTTTCTGCATGCAGGGCGGCGGCGTCGAGGTCATTCCTCTCGTAGTTGATGCGCGCCAGGCCCAGGTGGACCTCACAGGCCACCAGGTGGGGCTGATCGCCCAGCACCTGCAACGCTCGTCCATAGGTGCGTGCCGCCAGGTGCAGTTGGTTGTCGTCCTCCTGCAGGTGCCCCAGCGCAATGCAGGCCACGATGGTGAACATGCGGTTGCCGCAGGCCTCGGCCATCGGCACGACCTCGCCATAGATGCGTTTGGCCGCCACGCGGTCGCCACTGAACTGGTGTGCCACACCCAGCGCGCAGTGGGCCGTCGTGCGCACGGCCAGCTGGTCCGGGGGCAGCCACTCCAGGGCCAGGGTGGCCTCCCGCTCGATCACAACCGGGTCACAAAGTGCCACCGCTTCCCAGGCGCGAACGGCATTCAATTCGCCGCGCCAGCTTCGATAGGCCGGTTGGTCTGCGGCCGCTTTGATCGCTACTTCAGCGCCGACGATGGGGGCCCGCATCCGGCTGTGTTGACTGGTCGCCAGGTACGCCCACGCCAACATCAGCCACAGCGGCGGGTGGCCGTCCAGGTACGCCGGCGTCTGGTCCTGCAGCCACTGGAGCACCGGCTCGGCGCCCTCCAGAAAGTACAGCGGCATCCCATGCCCTTGCACCACCTGGGCGGCGCGCAACGTGTCGCCAGCAGCCACGGCGTGGTGCAGGGCCTGCCTGAACATGCCCTGGCTCTCAAACCAGGCGCTGGCCCGCAAATGCAAAGGCGAGACCGCTTCGCGCTCATGCAGGCGCTGCTGCAGCATCGCGCCGAACAGATGGTGGTACCGGTACCAGCGGTGATCCTCGTCGAGCGGCACGACAAACAAGTTGTTGAGGGCCAGGCTATTTAGGGATTCGCGGCCACCTTGGGCTTGCATGACAGCGTCACAGAGCTCAGGACACATGCGTTCCAGAACCGAGGTGCGCAACAGGAACGCCTGAACGTCTGCGGGCAGGCGTTGCAGCACTTCTTCGAGAAGGTAGTCCTGCACCAACCGATGGCTGCCGGTGAACGACCGGATGAACGACTCGGCGTCGCTTTGCCTGGCCAGAGACACGGCCGCCATGTGCAAGCCCGCAGGCCAACCTTCGGTGCGCGCTTGCAGAGCTTGAACTTGGGCTTCGGTCAACCCCAGCGCCATCGACTGCTTCAGGAACAGCCTGGTCTCCTCGGCAACGAAACGCAGATCTTGCGGGCCCATGTCGAGCACTTGGCCCTGGCCGCGCAACCGCGCCAACTCGATGGCCGGCACTTCGCGCGAAACGATCACCAGATGCAGTTGCGCGGGCAGGTTGTCGATCAGGAAAGCAATCAATGCATCAACTTCAGGACTGCCGGCGAACTGATAGTCGTCGAGGACGAGCATCAGCCTGCCGCGCCGCATGGCCAGCCGGTTGATCAGATGGATCAACACCGTTTCTGGCGACGGCCTGGGTCGGGCTTCGGCCAGCGCCAAGGCACCGTCGCCAAGGTCGGCAGAAACTGACCGAAGGCTGGCGGTCAAGTACGCTGCAAACTGGTTCGGATCGCGATCACCTTCGTCCAGCGACAACCACGCGCTCGGGTGCTCACAGGCCTGGGCCCAAGCGCCCACGAGAGTCGACTTGCCGAAACCGGCGGGCGCACACACCAACGTCAACTTGCCGTGCAGGCCTGCGTCCAAGCGCTGCATCAACCGCTGGCGCTCGACGCTGCGTAACGGCGGCGGGGGCGCGAACAGCTTGGTGGCGAGCAAGGGGATCGTCATGATCGGCTATTCAGTCGGAAGCTGCTCAGCGCAGGCCCCCCGCACGCACCCTCGAAGCCAGCGATGTGCAGGGTCGCCGTCCAGGCGCGGGTGCCAGAGCATGGACACCGTGAACGGCGCGATGCGCAGTGGCAAAGCGAAGCTGTGCATCCCTGCGTACAGAACCCCGGTGTGCCGTTCGTGGACGCAGGCGACCAAGTCCGAGGCACGAACCAAGGCAAGCGCGGCCGCGAAACCACCGACGGTCGCGGCGATCTGTCGTTCCATGCCCATGACTGCCAGGGCCTTGTCGATGGGGCCGTTGTCACCGTCCCGGCGTGACACGTGGACATGGCTTCCAGCAGCAAAGCGTGCGGGGGTGATGTGCCCCGCGCTCAGCGGGTGACCCGCCCGCACGACGCCAATGTAGCGGTCGCGGAACAGGGCCTGCGCGCGTACTTCAGGGCCGATGGCGTTGTCCACCACGCCGGTTTCCAGATCGACCGAGCCGTCGCGCAGCGGCCCACTGTTCTTCTCGAGCTTGTGCAGGAAGTGCAAGCGAACACCGGGCGCTTCTTCGGCAACGCGCCCCACCAGTTTGGCTCCGAAGTTCTCGACGAAGCCCTCGCTGGCGCGCAGCGTGAACGTTCGATCAAGCTGTGCGAGGTCGAGCTGGCCGGCGGGCCGCAGGGCGGCTTCGGCGTCATGGACGAGTTGGCTGATGGACTCCCGAAGCTCGAGCGCACGGGGCGAAGCAACCAGGCCGCGCCCAGCGCGCACCAACAGGGGATCGCCAGTGGCCTCTCGCAGTCGCGTCAGAGCGCGGCTCATCGCTGACGGGCTCAGGTTCAGTCGCCGCGCAGCGCGTACCACGCTGCCTTCTGCCAGCAACGCGTCCAGGGTGAAAAGCAAGTTGAGATCAGGTCTGGCCAAGCTGTCGCTCCGAGCGTTGCGGTCTTGACATGGCGTGAGACGCATGTATTGAGTGCAAATCATGCGCCTTCCGCCGTCTCGGGCGATTGACTATCTTCTGGACGTGCGCTTGAACGGGTTTCGTTCGAGCGGAACGGGAGGAACAACTCATGGCTCGCAAAGCATTTGACACATTCGAAACGGCGATGGAGGGGATCAGGTCGGCCTGGGGACCGCTCAGCACCGAAGTGGTCGCCGCCTGTCGCGGGTACCTGGAAGAACTGCTCAGAGCGCCCCCGACAGAAGACTGGTTGGCGGCGTTGCACAGGGAAGCGCCGGCAAACAAGGAGCTCTACCGCGACCCGACGCACGGGTTCGTGCTCTTGGCGCATACCGAACCCGAGGGCCTGTACAGACCGCCCCACGACCACGGCCGGGGTTGGGTGATCTATGCCATGCAGCAAGGTGAAATCGAGATGGGCACCTACGCTCGGCTGGCGGCGCCGGACGGCAGCGTCAGGCTGGTGAAGAGGGGTTCAGCGCGGGTGCGGCCTGGCCAGGTTCAGGTGTATCTGCCCGGAGACATCCACGACACGCGGTGCATGACGGGTCCCGCATTGCTGTTCCGCTTCACGGAACGAGACCTGAAGAAGGAGGACAAAGAGCAGCACCGAGTGACAAGGTACGTCGAGCGCGACGGCGTCTGGACCGTGGGGATGCCGTGATCGGCCATTTCACCTTGGCCGTGGGGCGCCCATCGCACGCAGACGATGCTGGGTCTGGGCTGCCAGGGCCGCAGCGCAACGCTGCGATTGCGGCCGTGCTGGCGGCCATGGTGTTGGCCGTGCTTGACGCAGCCATCGCGAACGTGGTGCTGCCCAGCATGGCGCGTTCCCTTCAGGTGGCGCCAGGCATGTCAGTGTGGATCATCACCGCCTACCAGACGGCATTGGTGATGGGATTGCTGCCCTGCGCCGCGCTCGGCGAAAGTCTGGGCTATCGCCGTGTGTTCACGATGGGCGTTGCGCTGTTCACGGTTGCGTCCGCGTTGTGTGCGCTCGCCCCATCTTTGCAATGGCTGGTTGCGGCCCGCTGCCTTCAGGGGCTCGGCGCTGCCGCCGTCATGGCGCTGGGCATCGCTTTGCTGCGCCTGGTCGTTCCCCGGCGCCAGCTCGGCGCGGCCATCGGCTGGAACGCGCTCGCCGTTGCGCTGGCCTCTGCGGCCGGCCCGACCATTGGCGCGGTGGTCTTGTCAGCGACGAGCTGGCCCTGGCTGTTCGCGTTGAACCTGCCACTGGGCGGACTGGTGCTGCTCGCATGCCGTGCACTGCCCGACCACGCTGGCACGGCACAGCCGCTTGACCGGTTCAGTGTGGCGCTGAACGCCGTCGTCTTTGCAGCGCTGGTGGTCGGCGCGGAAGTGCTGATCGAGCAGCCGGTGCTGGCTGCGGCGCTGCTCGTTGCGGCGGCCATCAGCCTGGCGGCGCTGATCCGGCGGGAGGCGCCAAAGCGCGCGCCCTTGATTCCGCTGGACCTTCTTCAGGTCGGGTCCTTCCGCTCCTCGGTGATGGCCTCGGTTTGCTGCTTTGCCGGCGTGACCATGGGCTTGCTGGCGCTGCCGTTCTACCTGCAACACAGTCTCGACCAGGACGCCTTGACGACCGGGCTCTACATGACGCCCTGGCCGCTGACTGTGGCCGTCGCTGCCCCGTTGGCCGGCCGCCTCGCTGATCGCGTTCCGACAGCCTGGCTTTGCGCCGCTGGCGCTGCCTGTCTTGCGCTCGGGCTCACGGCTGCCTCGCTCTGGTCGCTGCAAGGCAGCGCCTTGCCGCTGGTGCCGTTCACCATGCTGTGTGGCCTGGGCTTCGGCCTCTTTCAAGTGCCGAACAACCGCAACATGTTCCTCTCGGCGCCGAGCGAAAGAGCCGGCGCTGCCGGAGGCATGCAGGGCACCGCTCGGCTGACAGGCCAAACAGCGGGGGGTGTCGTGATGAGCCTGCTCTTTGCCGTCACGTCCGTCGAGTCGGCGCCCAGAGTCGGCCTCGGGATCGGCGCGGTGCTGACATTGACCGCCGGGCTCGTCAGCTTGCTGCGGTTTGAGCCGCAGCGTCAGACCGGAACGCGATGAGCCCCCTGCCGGCAACGAAGCAGCTTCAGCCCAGCCACTCGACCGGTGGCGTCAGCGCGAGAGCCTTGGCCCGCTTCGCCAGCCGCTTGTCGAATGTCGCAAATCCGGATGCACGGGAACTGCGGGCCACGTGCAGCGCATCGGCGAAGTCGAGGCCCTTGTCGAATGCATCGACTGCCGCCAACACCGCGTCGCGGTCTTCGAGTGCGATGTGCTCGATGCTCGCCAGCGCTCTCAGCACGCGGGAAATGTCCCGCCGGGGCAAACCATAGAACCCCCGCATGACCCACTCCAGTTCGAGCAACACGGTCACCGAAACGAACGATCGTTCTGCGAGCGCTGCGACGGCTGCTGGCCGCTGTTTGGCAGCCTGAGCGTCGTCGGCGTCATCGACGAAGAACCGCGCCAAGACGTTCGTATCGAGGGCCCTCAAGGCTTTTCGCGCCTTGACCGTGCCAGCAGTGACGCGGGGTCGAAGTCCGCCAGTCGGCGTGGCACACCGCGCACGGGTGCCTTGACCATACCCGCCATGCTGCCGATGTCGGCCGTTGCGACCGAGCGCACGACACGCAGTTTCAGCCCGTCCGGTTCTTCGAGCACTTCGATCCGGGCGCCTGCGCCCATGCCGAGCCGCCGCCGCAATTCGGCGGGCAACACGATCTGGCCTTTCGAGGAGACTAAGAGCGTTGACATGCTGGTTCCTGGGCTGAACAATTGCCGAACATCATAGCTCGGCTTACGTCGTAAGACGAAGCTGATCAGCCCAGCGCTCGCCCCCGATCAGGGTGCGTCACGACGGCGTCCCCGGGGACCACGGCGCCGCCAACCCCGCATACACCTTCGCCAGCGGCGCCGCATAGTCGCCGCGCTTGCTCGTGGCCAACCCCAGGCTCACCAGCATCTCGGCCAGCTTGACGGCTGCACCCACGCCGTCGATCACCGGCACGCCCAGGCGCTGCTGCAGTGCGTGGCACAAGTCGGCCATGCCGGCGCAGCCCAGCACGATGGCGCCGCTGCGGTCGGCCAGCAGGGCTTGCTCAGCGCAGGCCAGGATGCGCGCGAACGCGTCGCTCTTCGGGTCGTCGAGTTCGAGCACCGCGATGTCGGTGCCGTGGATGCCCCGGCAGCGGCGCTCGAAGCCGTATTGCGCCACCAGGTGCTCGGCGATCACGCAGGTGCGGGTGAGCGTGGTGACGACCGAGAAGCCGGCGGCCAGCAAGCTCGCGGCGTGGAAGGCGGCCTCGGCGATGCCGATGACCGGGCCCAGGGCGCGTTCGCGCGCGGCGTGCAGGCCGGGGTCGCCAAAGCAGGCGATGACGTAGGCGTGCGCTCTTGCCGCCTCGCCCGCAGCCTCACCCGCGTGCACCTGCTCAGCCACGCCGGCGGCCGCCCACACGTCGTCGAAATGGCCCTCGATGCTGGGCGCGCCGAAGCTCGGGTTGACCGCCTCGATGGTCGTGCCCGGTGCGGCTGCGGCGCGCGCGGCGGCGCCGATGGCGGTGGTCATCGATGCGGTGGTGTTGGGGTTGATGACGCGAATCTTCATGCGGGTGGGGCGCCAATCAAGGCACTCGGTTTGTATACAAACGGCAGCTGCCGAACAAGCATATCGCGCGCCCGTTCGGTCTGCCCGTGCGCCCCAAACTCGCGCATGTTGGCTGGGCAACGGCACGGAATGCGTGCGTGTTTGACGCTGCATCGCGTTGCAGCATGGCACGTGTGTTGCATACACGAAAACCATGGCCATCGACTCGACCCTGGTTCTGACCGCACTCGTCAAACGCTACGGTGACACGCAGGCGGTTGCCGGCATCGACCTGACCATTCCGTCCGGCAGCTACTGCTGCCTGCTCGGGCCGTCGGGTTGCGGCAAGACCAGCACGCTGCGCATGATCGCCGGCCACGAGCTGGCGTCGAGCGGTGAGATCCTGCTGGGCGGCAAGTACATCACCCACGCCACCGCATCTGACCGTGGCACCGCGATGATGTTCCAGAGCTACGCGCTGTTCCCGCACCTGAGCGTGCTCGACAACGTAGCCTTCAGCTGGAAGATGCGCGGCAAGCCCGTGGCCGAGCGCCATGCGCGCGCCAAGGAGCTGCTGCAACTCGTGGCCATGACACCCTACCTCGCGCGCCTGCCCAGCGAGCTTTCCGGCGGCCAGCAGCAGCGCGTGGCCCTCGCCCGCGCGCTGATGACCGAGCCGCGCGTGCTGCTGCTCGACGAGCCGCTCTCGGCGCTCGACCCCTTCCTGCGCGTGCAGATGCGCGCCGAGCTGAAGCGCTGGCAGCAGGAGCTGGGCTTCACCTTCGTGCACGTCACCCACAGCCAGGAAGAAGCCATGGCCCTGGCCGACCAGGTGGTGGTCATGAACAACGGCCGCATCGAGCAGACCGGCTCGCCGCGCGAGGTGTTCAACGCGCCGCGCTCCGAGTTCGTGGCGCGTTTCATGGGCGCGCACAACGTGATCGCGACACCCGCCGGCAAGGTGGCGGTGCGCTCCGACCGGCTCCTGCTTGCGCGCCAGGCCGGCCCCGGCACGCAGGCGGTCGACGTGCGCGCGGTCGAGTACCAGGGCACCTACGTGCAGGTCAGCGTGGCCCCGCGTTCACTGGCTGATGCGCACTGGACCGTGACCGTGCCCGACCATGCGTTCGATGCCGCGCCGCTGGCCGCGGGCGACGCGGCTTTCGTCTCGTGGGCGCCCGACGCGGCCCACGCGCTTGTATGACCTCAGCTTGATCCCCGCTTGATCCCCGCTTGACACCTGCAGCGAGTTCCACCAAACCAACCCCAGGAGCGAGACCCATGACCGATTCGTCGACCCCGAAGCACACCTCCCGCCGCAGCCTCATCAAGGGTGCGGCCGCCGCCACCGGCGCGCTGGCCTTCCCGTTCGTGCGCGCGGCAGAGCCCATCACGCTGCGCTACCTCGGCACGGCCGTGAACCAGGACAAGGCCATTGCCGACAAGTTCAAGGCCGACACCGGCATCACCATCCAGTACATCCCGGTCACGACCGACGACGTGACCAAGCGCGCCGTGACGGCGCCGAACAGCTTCGACCTGATCGACACCGAGTACTTCAGCCTCAAGAAGATCATCCCGACCGGCAACCTGCTGGGCATCGACACCAAGCGCATCAAGAACGCTTCACTGATCACCTCGCTGTTCACCAAGGGCGAAGTGGGCGGCAAGAAGGTGGGTGACCAGGGCACCGCACCGAAGAAGGTCATGTACCTCGACAAGCCCGACTCGAAGACCTTCAGCGCCACGCCCACGCAGTTCATGACGCTGATCCCCACCGTCTACAACGCCGACACGCTGGGCATTCGCCCCGACCTCATCAAGCGCCCGATCGACTCGTGGAAGGAACTGCTGAACCCCGAGTTCAAGGGCAAGGCCGCGATCCTGAACATCCCGAGCATCGGCATCATGGACGCGGCCATGGTCGTCGAGGCCTCGGGCCTGTACAAGTACCCCGACAAGGGGAACATGACCAAGAAGGAAATCGACCTCACGATCAAGACGCTGATCGAAGCCAAGAAAGTCGGCCAGTTCCGCGCGCTGTGGAAAGACTTCAACGAGAGCGTGAACCTGATGGCCTCGGGCGAGGTGGTGATTCAGTCGATGTGGTCGCCGGCCGTGACGGCGGTGCGCACCAAGGGCATCGCCTGCACGTTCCAGCCGCTCAAGGAGGGCTACCGCGCGTGGGCGGCGGGGTTCGGCGTGCCCAAGAGCGTGACCGGCAGACGCGCCGACGGCGTGTACGAGTTCATCAACTGGTTCCTTGACGGCTGGGCCGGCGCGTACCTGAACCGCCAGGGCTACTACAGCGCCGTGCTCGAGACCGCCAAGGCCAAGATGGAAGCGTATGAGTGGGCCTACTGGATGGAAGGCAAGCCTGCGTCGCAAGACATCAAGTCACCGGGCGGTGACGTGCTGGCCAAGACCGGCGCGCTGCGCGACGGCGGCAGCTACGAAGCCCGCATGGGCGGCATTGCCTGCTGGAACGCGATCATGGACGAGAACGCGTACATGGTCCAAGAGTGGAACGAATTCGTAGCGGCCTGACGGGCTGAGGGCGCGAGCGTGAAGCACAAATCTGCGGGTGCGGGTGCGGGTGCGAGTGCGTGGCTGCAAGCCACGCCGTTCACGCTCGTGTTTCTCTTGTTCCTGGTGCTGCCGCTCGTGCTCGTCGCGGCGGTGAGCTTCTGGAAGGCGACCGACTACGAGCTGATCCCGGCCTTCAGCCTGCAGAACTACATCGACGTGTGGAGCGGCTGCACCAACACGGCCGACATGTGCGTCACGCTCAAGACCTACATCTCGACGTTCAAGTTCTGCTTCCTCGTCTGGCTCATCACGCTCGTGATCGGTTTTGCGGTGGCGTACTTCCTGGCGTTCCACATTCGCTCGGTCGGCGCGCAGACGCTGCTCTTCATCATCTGCACCGTGCCGTTCTGGACCAGCAACGTGATCCGCATGATTTCGTGGGTGCCGCTGCTCGGGCGCAACGGCGTCATCAACCAGGGCCTGATGGGCGCGGGGCTGATCGACTCGCCGATCGAGTGGCTGCTGTTCAGCAACTTCTCGGTCGTGCTGGCCTTCGTGCACCTGTACACCATGTTCATGATCGTGCCGATCTTCAACTCGATGATGCGCATCGACCGCGCGCTGATCGAGGCCGCGCGCGACTGCGGTGCCAGCGGCTGGCAAACCGTGTGGAGCGTGGTCGTGCCGCTCAGCCGCACCGGCATCATCATCGGCTCGATCTTCGTCATCACCATCGTGATGGGCGACTTCGTCACCATCGGCGTGATGGGCGGGCAGCAGATCGCATCGGTCGGCAAGATCATCCAGGTGCAGACCTCTTACCTGCAGTTCCCGATGGCGGCGGCCAATGCGGTGATCCTGTTGCTGATCACGCTGATGATGATCTTCGGCCTCACGCGGCTGGTCGATATCCGCAAGGAACTGTGAGCACGTCATGGCCATGAACGAAGGCAAACGCCCCCGCAGCTTCTATGCGCTGGCCGCCGTGTTCGCAGCCTTCGTGCTGTTCCTCTACGGCCCCATGCTGACGATCTTCGTACTCAGCTTCCAGGGCCCGGAAGGCGGGCTCACGTTCCCGATGCGCGGCGTGTCGCTGCACTGGTTCGGCAAGCTCTGGGAAGGCATGGGCGTCGTCGACATCGCCGCTGCGTTCCGACGCTCGGTGGCGCTGGGCGCGGTGGTGATGCTGCTGACCGTGCTGCTCAGCCTGGGCGCGGGCTTGGCGCTCCGCAAGAAGTTCGCCGGTTCGGCGCTGCTGTTCTATACGTCGGTCGCGAGCCTCATCATGCCGTCGATCGTGGTGTCGCTCGGCATCGGCTTGCAGTTCCGGCTGATCGACACGGGCCTCAAGAACGTGCTCGATGCGGTCGGCCTGGGCAGCCTGGTCGAGAACTACGGCACTGCGATGGGCTTGTACACCTCGGCCCTGGGCGCGCACCTGACCTGGACGCTGCCGTTCGGCCTGCTCATCATGCTGGCGGTGTTCAACCGCTTCAACCCGGCCTTCGAGGAAGCCGCCGCCGACCTGGGCGCCACACCGTGGCAGAGCTTCCGCTACGTGGTGCTGCCGTTGATTGCACCGAGCCTGGTCGGCGTGGGCATGTTCGGCTTCACGCTCAGCTGGGACGAGATCGCCCGCACCTCGCAAGCCATCGGTGACGTGAACACCTTGCCGCTCGAACTGCAAGGCCTGACCAGCACCGTCACCAACCCGGCCATCTATGCGCTCGGCACAGTGACCACCGTGGTGTCGTTCGCGGTGATGGGCGGCACGCTCGCGCTGATGAAGGTGCTCGGCCGCAGGGGTGGCGGTGGCGGCCATTGACAAGCCCGCGTTGAAGCGGCGCGCCGCCGCCGACGCGGCAGAGCCTGCGGCACCCACCGGTGCGGCCGACCGCGTCTATGGCGCCATCTACGCCGCCGTGCTCGACCACCGGCTGCCACCCGGCATGCGGCTGCGCGAAGAAGAGCTGGCGCAGAGCTTCGCGGTGTCGCGCACGCTGGTGCGCCAGGCGCTGCACAAGCTCGCGCAAGACGGCGTCATCACCCTGCGGCCGAACCGCGGCGCCGTGGTGCCCGAGCCCACGCGGCGCGATGGCGAGCATGTGTTCGACGCGCGCCGCGTGGTCGAGTGCGAGGTGGTGCGCCGCCTGGCCGGCAAGCTGGTGCCCGAGCAGGTTCGGTCGCTGCAGGCCATCGTCGATGCGGAAGACCGCGCCACCAAGTCGCAGAACAAGCAGGAGGCGATTCGCCTGTCCGGCGAGTTCCACCTTCAACTCGCGCACATGAGCGGCAACCCGATCTTCGTGCGCCTGCTCGAAGAGCTGCTGCCGACCACGTCGCTGCTGATGGCGCTGTACAAGGCGCCCGGCGAGCCGATGTGTGTGGCGCACAGCCACCGCAAGCTGTTGGGCATGCTCAGCGTCAAGCCGGGCGCGCAGGCTGCTGTCGAAATGCGCCGCCACCTGAACGAGATCGAGCGCTCGCTGACCCAACCCGCACAGCTTGACGGCACCCCGCTGCGCGACGTGTTCAAGGCCTATCGGAAGCAGACGTGAAGGTGATGACATGACGGATGCACCCAACCCCGCCGGCCCGTTCGGCCCGTTCGGCCCGCTGCGCACGCACGGCCGCTTCGGCTATTCGGCCATCACCACCCGGCCGGCGCCGGCGTGGCCCGGGGGTGCACGGCTGGCGGTTTACATCGGCTTCAACCTCGAACACTTCGCATTCGGTGAAGGGCTGGGCGCGAACATCGCGCCCGCGTCACCGCAGCCCGACGTGCTGAACTATTCATGGCGCGAGTACGGCAACCGCGTCGGCGTGTGGCGCTGCCTCGACTTGTTCGATGCGCTCGCGCTGCCGGTCGGTGCCATCGTCAACACGGCCCTGTACGACCATTGCCCGGAAGTCGTGCAGGCCTTCGCTGCGCGCGGCGACGAGCTCATCGCCCACGGCCACACCAACGCCGAGCGCCAGGGCACGATGAGCGAGGCCGACGAGCGCGCCCTCATCACCCACTGCCGCGCGCGCATGGAACGCGCGCACGGCGTGGCGCCTGCCGGTTGGTTGTCGCCGTGGATATCCGAGAGCTTGCACACGCCCGACTTGCTGCACGAGGCCGGCTTCGGCTACACGCTGAACTGGTGCCACGACGATCAGCCCACGCGCATGGCGACTCGCTCCGGGCCGATCTGGTCCGTGCCGTACCCGCAGGAGCTGAACGACATCCCGATGATCGTGGGCCGGCTGATGGACGCTTCGGCCTTCGCGCAGATGGTGATCGACCAGTTCGACGAGATGCTGGCGCAGTCGGTTGCGCAGCCGCTGGTGATGGGCGTGGCGCTGCACCCGTACATCGTCGGCCAGCCGTACCGGCTGCGCCATTTGCGCCGCGCGCTGCAGCACATCGCTGCGCGGCGCGCGGAGGTGTGGATCACGACGCCGGGGGCGATTGCGCGGGCGGCGGATGAATCGACGCGCTTCGCTTGATACAGGCGCGGTTGGCGCATGAGCGCTGCGCCGGGCCGTTGTGTTCCGCTCATGCCCGGGGCTCTGCACCGGGCATGAACGGAGCCGGTCGCCCGATGGGCTCGCCAGCACCGCCGCGGCAAGCGATCTCGCAGTTGCTCAGTTCTGCCCCTCGGTCAGCGCATCGAGCTGAAACCGGCCGTCCTTGTGCACCAGCCAGATCTCGGTGTAGGTCACCGTGTCGCCCAGCTTCGCGGGCACGGGCATCGGGCTGGCGCGGCTGATCATCTCAATGACGGCGGCGGTCACGTCAGGCGCGTGGGAGGGGCCGCGCACGACGCGCACGGCCTTGGTCACGCCGTTTGCATCGACCGTCATCTCGAGCACCAGCACGGCGTGGATGAGCGGCGGCAGGCGGCCCTTGAACACGCGCGGGGAGTACGCGTCGTAGAGGTGGCGCGCCGCATCGAGCCGGTATTCGCGCTCGTTGTTGGCGGCGGACACGCGCTGCATCGTGGGCATGCGTGGCGTCGACAAGTAGACCGACTCGGCGCCCACCGCACACACGCTCATGGCCGCCAGCCACGCTGCAACGAGACCTTGTTTCATCATCATGGCAAGCGCTCCAATGGGTTCGCAAACTGGGGACGACATCAGAATGTAGTGAGATGCACGTGCGTTGAATCACGCTATGAAGGGAGGAAATCCACCGGCCACGTGACGATCATCTGGTCCACATCCTTCGGCCCGAAATCGAATTGGCGGATGCGCGCGAGCAGCTTGCTTTCCAGCTCGGCCGCGCGCAGTTCGCTCGACACGATGCGCACGTCGACGATGCTGCCCGACGGTGCGATGGTGAGCGACACCACCACCTTGCCCTGCAGGCCCGGGTCTTCGCGCAGCGCGCGGTTGTAGACGGCGTAGATCGCGCCTTTGTTGCGCTCGAACACCAGCTTGATCTCTTCGATGGAACGCGAGGCCTTGCCGCTGCCGCCGCGCTGCAACGTGCCGCCCTTGCCGTTGCCAGCTCCGTTGCCACCCGCGCCGTTGCCCGTGCCCGTGCCGTCGCCGCCCTTGCCGCTGGCGCCGCCGCCCCCCGCGCCGCCGCCCCCGCCGCCGCCGGCCAC
>JANNBF010000050.1:0-78388 GCA_031385155.1 Rhizobacter sp. | reverse complement strand
ACGCAGAGTTGCGCAGAGAAAAGCAACGCAATGTCTTTTTCTTCCTCTGCGTTCCTCTGCGTCCTCCGCGACTCTGCGGTGAATGCATTCAAGGGGCCTTTCGATGACCACTGACTTCCAGCAACTGGGCAAGGTCGCCGTGCTCATGGGCGGCACGTCGGCCGAGCGGAAGATCTCGCTGATGTCGGGCACTGGCGTGCTGGCCGCGTTGCGCTCGCAAGGCGTCGATGCGCATGCGTTCGACCCGGCCGAGCGTGAGCTGGTCGAGTTGAAGCGCGACGGCTTCGCGCGTTGCTTCATCGCGCTGCACGGCCGCCACGGCGAAGACGGCAGCGTGCAGGGCGCGCTCGAACTGCTCGGCCTGCCGTACACCGGCTCGGGCGTGCTGGCCTCGGCCATCGCGATGGACAAGGTGATGACCAAGCGCGTGTGGATCGCCGAAGGCCTGCCCACGCCGCGCTACGTGTGGCTCGCGCCCGAAGGCCGCACCCGCGAACGCGTTCGCGCGGTGCCCGACGACATCGGGCTGCCGTTGATCGTGAAGCCGCCGCGCGAGGGCTCGTCCATCGGCATCACCAAGGTCGCGGGGTATTCCGACATGCAGGCGGCGGTGGACCTCGCCGCGCTATACGACGCCGACGTGCTGTGCGAAGAGTTCATCGAAGGCATCGAAGTGACCTGCCCGGTGCTCGGTGCCGGCGAAGGCGCGCAGGCCTTGCCGGTGGTTCGCATCGACGCGCCCGAAGGTGCCTACGACTACGAGAACAAGTACTTCACCGATGTGGTCCGGTACGGGTGCCCGAGTGGCCTGCCCGAGGCCGAGGAGCGCGAGATCCAGCGCATCGTGTTGCAGGCCTACCGCACGCTCGGCTGCCGCGGCTGGGGGCGTGCCGATTTGATGATCCGCGCCAGCGACCGCAAGCCCTTCCTGCTGGAGATGAACACGTCGCCCGGCATGACGACGCATTCGCTGGTGCCGATGTCGGCCAAAGCGGCGGGCATCGGCTACGAAGCGCTGTGCGTGCGCATCCTGCAAGGCGCGGCGCTCGACGCGGCGCCTGCCAAGGCCTGACCCGCTCCAACGGCACAAGACGCAACACGACGCAACACGACGCATGGTCACCGCCTACGCCCCCCACCCGCTGCCGCCCGATATCCGGCTGATGAATGCGACCGCGCTGGTGTTGGCCGCCATCGGCGCGCTGGCGCTGGCCGGCATGGCGCTGATGTGGGTCGTGCGCCAGCCGGTGTTCGCGGTCAAGAGCATCCGCGTCGAAGGCGACCTGGCGCACAACAGCGTGCTGACGATCCGCGCCAATGCCGCGCCGCGCCTGGCGGGCAACTTCTTCACGATGGACCTGGCCGCCGGCCGGCGCGCGTTCGAGGCGGTGCCGTGGGTGCGCCACGCGGTCGTCAACCGCGTGTGGCCGAACCACCTCACCGTGCGGCTCGAAGAACACCGTGCCACGGCACTCTGGGCGGCGAGCACCGATGACCGCAGCGACCGGCTCGTCAACAGCTACGGCGAGGTCTTCGAGGCCAACCTCGGCGATGTGGAAGACGACAACCTGCCGACCCTGCGTGGCCCCGACGGCAGCTCGGTCGCGATGCTCGCGATGCTCGGCCGCCTGCAGCCGCTCTTCAGCCGGCTCGACCTGCACATCGACACGCTGGAACTCTCGGGCCGCGGCTCGTGGCGCGCCGAGCTCGACAGCGGTGCCGAAGTCGAACTCGGGCGCGGCACCGACGACGAGTTGCTCGCGCGCACGCAGGCCTTCGTGGGCAGCATCACGCAGGTCACGCAGAAGTACAAGCGCCCGATGGAGTCGGCCGACCTGCGCCACACCGATGGCTACGCCGTGCGCCTGAAGGGCATCACCACCTCGACCGATGCGCGCCCCACAGCGGCCGCGCCCGCAGCAAGATAAGGAACGAGATGGCCAAGGAATACAAGGATCTGGTGGTCGGCCTGGACATCGGCACCGCGAAGGTGATGGTGGTGGTGGCCGAGGTGCTGCCCGATGGCGAGTTGCGCATCGCCGGCCTGGGCAGTGCCGCGTCGCACGGCCTGAAGCGCGGCGTGGTGGTGAACATCGACGCCACGGTGCAAAGCATCCAGCAGGCGCTGAAAGAGGCCGAGATGATGGCCGACTGCAAGATCACGCACGTCTACACCGGCATCACCGGCAGCCACATCCGCGGCCAGAACAGCACCGGCATGGTGATCGTGCGCGACAAGGAAGTGACACCCATCGACGTGGCGCGTGTGGTGGAGACCGCCAAGGCCATCAACATCCCGAACGACCAGCGCCTGCTGTTGGTCGAACCGCAAGAGTTCGTGATCGACGGGCATGAAGTGAAAGAGCCGGTCGGCATGAGCGGCGGGCGCCTCGAGGTGAAGGTGCACATCGTCACCGGCGCGCAGAGCGCGGCCGAGAACATCGTGAAGTGCGTGCGGCGTTGCGGGCTGGAGGTGGACCAACTGGTGCTGAACCCGAGCGCCAGCAGCTACGCGGTGCTGACCGACGACGAGAAGGACCTGGGCGTGGCGCTGGTCGACATCGGCGCCGGCACCACCGATGTGGCGATCTTCACCGACGGCGCGATCCGCCACACGGCGGTCATCCCGATTGCCGGCGACCTGATCACCAGCGACATCGCGATGGCGCTGCGCACGCCCACGAAAGACGCGGAAGAGATCAAGGTCGAGTTCGGTGTGGCCAAGCAGTTGCTCGCCGACCCGAGCGACGAGCTCGACGTGCCGGGCCTGGGCGACCGCGCCCCGCGCCGCCTGAGCCGCCAGGCGCTGGCCGGCGTGATCGAGCCGCGCATCGAGGAGATCTACTCGCTGGTGCACCAGGTGATCCGCGAGAGCGGCTACGAAGAGTTGCTTTCGAGCGGCATCGTCATCACCGGCGGCGCGGCGGTGATGCCGGGCATGGTGGAGCTGGGCGAAGACATCTTCTTGAAGCCCGTGCGCAAGGGCGTGCCGCTGTACCACGGCGCGCTGCACGACATGGTCGCGAACCCGCGTTCGGCAACGGTCATGGGCCTGCTCGAAGAAGCCCGCCACGCCCGCTCACGCGGCATGCGCGCAGCGCAGCAGGCGGGCTCCGTGCGCACGCTCTTCGGCCGCGCGAAAGACTGGTTCCTGGGCAACTTCTGAATCGGGGGCGACATGAAGACCAATTCATTCACCGCAGAGGCGCAGAGAGCGCAGAGGTGCGCAGAGAAAAGCCAATGCATTGATTTGTATTCCTCTGCGAACCTCTGCGTCCTCAGCGCCTCTGCGGTGAATGAATTCAGGTGCCGCACCCACGACCCACCACGCGGCACGAGAAGCAAGCGACGAAGAACAACCAGCGGGATCGAGAGCTAGACACACAACGGCAACTGCAACTGAAATTGGAGAAACAAATGGCCATCGAAATGATTGAAGAGTTCAGCATGGGCACGCAGATCAAGGTGATCGGCGTGGGCGGCGGCGGCGGCAACGCGGTCGACCACATGATTGCGCAAGGCGTTCAAGGCGTGCAGTTTGTCTGCGCCAACACCGACGCACAGGCGCTCAACCGCTCGGCCGCGCACGAGCTGATCCAGCTCGGCAGCACGGGCCTCGGCGCAGGCGCCAAACCGGAAGCCGGCAAGGCCGCCGCCGAAGAAGCGGTGGACCGCATCCGCCAGGCGATCGACGGCGCGCACATGCTGTTCATCACCGCCGGCATGGGCGGCGGCACGGGCACCGGTGCGGCGCCGGTGATCGCGCGCGTTGCGAAGGAAATGGGCATCTTGACCGTCGGTGTGGTCACCAAGCCGTTCGAGTTCGAGGGCGGGCGCCGCATGAAGGCGGCCGACTCGGGCCTGGCCGAACTGGAAGCGAACGTCGACTCGCTGATCGTGATCCTGAACGACAAGCTGCTCGACGTGCTGGGCGACGACATCACGCAAGACCAGGCCTTCGCGCACGCCAACGACGTGCTGAAGAACGCGGTCGGCGGCATCAGCGACATCATCCACATGCCCGGCCTCGTGAATGTCGACTTCGAAGACGTGAAGACGGTCATGAGCGAGCCCGGCAAGGCGATGATGGGCACCGCGCAAGCGCAAGGCCCCGACCGCGCGACCAAGGCGGCCGAAGCCGCAGTGGCCTGCCCGCTGCTGGAAGGCATCGACCTGTCGGGTGCACGCGGCGTGCTGGTGTTGATCGCGGCGAACCGCAACACGTTCAAGCTGGCCGAGAGCCGGAACGCCATGAACACGATCCGCCGCTACGCCGCCGATGATGCGCACGTGATCTACGGCACCGCGTACGACGAGAGCCTGGGCGACCAGCTCCGCGTGACCGTGATCGCCACGGGCTTGTCGCCGGCCAAGCGCGCGCAGACGCCGATCAGCGTGGTCCACAGCGTGCCGATGCAGCGCACCGGAACGCACGACCTGCCGATCCTCACGCAGCCGGTGCAGGCCGTGTCGCAAGCGCACGACTACAGCGCGCTCACCACGCCGAGCGTATGGCGAAACGGGCGCACGGCAGCGGCGAAGGTGGACGCGCTGGCGAGCAACGGGATGGATGAGTTCGAGATCCCGGCCTTCCTCCGCAAACAAGCTGATTGATGCCGCCCTGAGCTGCTGCGCGGCCGGATTCGCGCACGGAGGTGCTCGCCGTACAGGAGTACGGCTCCGCTCCTGCGCACGCGACTCCAGCCGCTCGCGACGCTCATGACGGCATCAATCGGGCGGTTGACGCCCGACAAACTACCTTGAAATTCCCGCATGAAATGCGGGAATTTCAAGGTACGATGTTTGATGCTTTACCGCGTCACTCTGGAATCAGCTGTTCGCGCTGCGCTCTTGCGCAGCCCGGCGGTGGCGCTGGTCGGGCCGCGGCAGGTGGGCAAGACGACGCTCGGGCGGGCTCTGCTCGACCCGGGCTCGGCCAACTACTTCGATCTCGAAGACCCGCAGGTCGAGGCGCAGCTCGCATCGCCGCTGATGGCGCTGAAAGACCTGCAAGGCCTTGTCGTCATCGACGAGGTGCAGCTCGCACCGAACCTGTTCAAGGTGCTGCGGGTGCTGATCGACCGGCCCGGCAACACCACGCGTTTTTTGTTGCTGGGCAGCGCGTCGCCCACGTTGTTGCGCCAGTCGAGCGAGTCGCTTGCCGGGCGCATCGAGGTGATCGAGACCGCAGGCTTCACGCTTGATGAAGTGGGCACGGCGGCGACTACGCGGCTATGGTGGCGTGGCGGTTTCCCACGTTCGTTCGATGCGGCGAGCGACGCGGCCAGCAGCATCTGGCGCCGCGAATTCATCCGCACCACGGTCGAACGCGATCTGCCGCAGCTCGGCATCGGCGCGCCTGCGCCGGCGATCTTCCGCTTCTGGTCGATGCTCGCGCACTACCACGGGCAAACGTGGAACGCGGCCGACCCGGCGCGCTCGCTCGGTGTCAATGAAAGCACGGTGCGCCGATACCTCGATTGGCTCACGCAGGCTTTTCTGGTGCGCCAGTTGCAGCCGTGGTTCGTGAACCTCGGCAAGCGCCAGGTGAAGGCGCCGAAGGTGTACGTGCGCGACCCTGGGCTGCTGCATGCGCTGCTCGGCATCGACGGCGCCGACGCACTGCTGCGCCACCCGAAGAGCGGCGCGTCATGGGAGGGCTTCGCGCTGGAGCAGGTGCTGCGCATCGCGCAGCCTGACGAGGCGTACTTCTGGGCCACGCATGCCGGTGCCGAACTCGACCTGCTGATGTTCAAGGACGGCCGGCGTGTGGGCGTCGAGTTCAAGCGGGCCGACGCACCGCAGCTCACGCCGTCGATGCGCACCGCGCTCACCGACCTGGCGCTCGACGCGCTGTATGTGGTGTACCCCGGCGAGCGGCGTTACCGGCTGCACGAGCGCGTCGAGGCGATGCCTTTGTGGGCCGTGCTGCCCGCGCCGGATCACCGACAATCGCACCGATGATCCAGCAGCGCACCCTCAAGTCCATCACCCGCGCCGTCGGCGTGGGCGTGCATGGCGGCGAGCGGGTCGAGCTCACGCTGCGGCCGGCGCCGGCCGACAGCGGCATCGTGTTCCGGCGCGTCGACCTGCCGCGCTCGGTGGACATTCAGGCTACGGCGGCCTCGGTTTGCGACACACGCATGGCGACAACCATCTCGGCCGGCGGCGACCCGGGCGGCCCCAAGGTTGCGACGATCGAGCACCTGTTGTCGGCCTGCAGCGGCCTCGGGCTCGACAACCTCGTCATCGACATCACCGCAGAAGAAGTGCCGATCCTCGACGGCTCGGCGGCGTCGTTCGTGTTCCTGCTGCAAAGCGCGGGCATCGCGTTGCAAGACGCACCCAAGCGCTTCATGCGCGTCATCAAGCCGGTCGAGGTGCGCGAGGGCGAGGGCGCCACGCTGAAGTGGGCGCGGCTCGACCCGTTCGAGGGCTACCGCCTGAGCTTCGAGATCGAGTTCGACCACCCCGCGCTCAACCAGACCGGCCAGCGCGTCGAGTTCGACATGGGCTCGGGCCAGTACAAGCAACAGATCGCGCGCGCCCGCACCTTCGGCTTCACGAAAGACGTGGAGCTGATGCGCTCGCGCGGCCTCGGCCGTGGCGGCAGCATGGACAACGTGATCGTGCTCGACGAGCACAAGGTGCTCAACAGCGAAGGCCTGCGCTACGACGACGAATTCGTGAAGCACAAGATGCTCGACGCCATCGGCGACCTGTACCTCGCCGGTCACCCGCTGCTGGCCGCCTACAGCGCCTTCAAGTCGGGCCACGCGCTCAACAACAAGCTTCTGCGCGCGCTGCTCGCCGACACGGCCGCGTTCGAGATCGTCACCTTCGACGACGCCAGCTCGGCCCCCGCCGGCATGGCTGAGCTGGCCCCGGCCTGGTAGGGGCGGCCCCGACCGATGCTGATCTTTCGCTGGATCGTTCTGCTGCTGCTGGTCGCCGGCCTGCTCTGCTTCGCGATGTTCATCGGCACCGGCCAGCAACGCTACCGGGTGCTGGGCATCCGCATCGTCAAGTGGACGGTGATCGCCGGGCTCGCGTTCTTTGCCGTGCTGATCCTCGAGACCATGGTGAAGATCGTTTGAAAGCCGCCGGATGACCATCTTCCGCTGGATCATCGGCGTGATCGCCGCGTTGCTGGCGGTGGGCTCGGTGCTCAGCTTCGTGCTGTTCATGGCCTTCGACATCAAGGTCTGGCTGGAGCGCGCGCGCACGTTCCGGCGCGGTACCTACCTGGCGTGCCTGCTGTGGTTCAACGTCGAGGTCTGGGGCCGGGTGATGTTGACGATCATCCACTGGTGACCGGCCGGCGCATCAATCGGCCAGGCCGATGAAGCGCAGCACATCGGGCAGGTGCACGTCGAAGTCGCTGAGCGCGTGGTCGCCGCCGTCGAGCAGCTTGCCCGGGCAGCCTTGGTATCGCGCGCTCATCTCGCGCCAGTCGAGCACCTCGTCGCCCTTGGCGATCACGGTGAAGTAGCGCGCCGGTTGCGTCACGGCGGCTGGCGTCATCGCCCGCAACTCGCCGACGAACTCGGCGCGGAAATAGAACGGCTCGTCGCTGTGCCACGCGGTCGTCTTACCAATGTGGCGGGCGAGGTCGCGAGCCGGGTCGATGGCCGGGTTCAGCAGCACGGCGCGGCAGCCGCGCGCTTCGGCCAGCACGGTCGCGTAGAAGCCGCCCAGCGAGCTGCCGATGATGGCGAGTTGCTCGGTGGGCGCATCGCCGGCGGCGCTGCGCACCAGCGCCATCGCGTCGTTTGGTGAGGGCGGCAGTTGCGGGCAGATCCACTCGACGCTCTGCCGGTGCGTCTGCATCCACGCGGCAAACATCCGCGCCTTCATCGACTGCGGCGACGAGCGGAAGCCGTGCAGGTAGAGCACCCGCGTCACGGGCTGCTGGTTCTGCACAGGTGTCACGGCCGGGCCAGCGCGTCCAGCAGCTTCGCGTGGATGCCGCCGAAGCCGCCGTTGCTCATGCACAGGATGTGATCGCCAGGGCGCGACGCGGCCACGACCTGCTTGACCAGGTCATCGATGGTGTCGCTGACCACAGCCTGTTTGCCCATCGGCGCAAGTGCCTGCACCGCGTCCCAACCCAGGCCGCCGCTGTGGCAGAAAGCGAGGTCGGCCTCCTCGAGCGACCAGGGCAATTGCGCCTTCATCGCGCCGAGCTTCATGGTGTTCGAGCGCGGCTCGAACACGGCGAGGATGCGCTGCAGCCCGACCTTGCGCCGCAGGCCGTTGACGGTGGTGCGCATGGCGGTCGGGTGGTGCGCGAAGTCGTCGTAGACCTTGATGCCGCGCGCCTCACCGCGCAGTTCGAGCCGGCGGCGCACGTTCTGGAACGTGGCCAGCGCGCGACCGGCCACATCGGGCGCCACGCCCACGTGCTCGGCGGCGGCGATGGCGGCCAGCGCGTTCAGCTGGTTGTGTTCGCCGAGCACGGCCCAATCGACGCGGGCGATCTTCAAGCTGCCGCGCAACACGTCGAACGCATGCGGCTCGCCGCGCGCGCGCAGCGCACCGGGCTCTTCCTTGCGCGCGCCGAAGCGCGTGACCTCGCTCCAGCAGCCCATCGCGAGCACGCGCTGCAGGCTCTCTTCGCGCGCGTTCACGACGAGCCGGCCGTGCGCGGGCACGGTGCGCACGAGGTGGTGGAACTGGCGCTCGATGGCGGCCAGGTCGTCGAAGATGTCGGCGTGGTCGAACTCCAGGTTGTTCAGGATCGCGGTGCGCGGCCGGTAGTGCACGAACTTGCTGCGCTTGTCGAAGAAGGCGCTGTCGTATTCATCGGCCTCGATGACGAAGGGGGCGGTCGGTGCGCCGAGCCTAGCACCTTGGCTCGAAGAGCCGAGCCGGGCACTCACGCCGAAGTTGAGCGGCACGCCACCGACCAGGAAGCCCGGCGCGAGCCCGGCCTGGTCGAGCACCCACGCCAGCATCGAGGTGGTGCTGGTCTTGCCGTGCGTGCCCGCCACGGCCAGCACGTGGCGGCCTTGCAGCGCGTGGTCGGCGAGCCACTGCGGGCCGCTGGTGTAGGGCAGGCCGGCGTCGAGCACGGCCTCCATCAACGGGTTGCCGCGCGCAACCACGTTGCCGACCACGAACAGGTCCGGCTTCAATGCCAGTTGGTCGGCGCCGAAGCCTTCGATCAGTTCGATGCCGAGGGCGTGGAGCTGGTCGCTCATCGGCGGGTAGACGTTGGCATCGCAGCCGGTCACGGTGTGGCCGCTTTCGCGCGCCAGTGCGGCCAGGCCGCCCATGAAGGTGCCGCAGATGCCGAGGATGTGGATGTGCATCGGGTGGTTCCAGAGGTGGCCTGCGCAGCGCCTGGGCAGCGCCATGCGGCGCACCCGTTCAGTGTGGCAGGCTCAGCTTCGCAGGCTCTGTGCCGCAGCGGTGATGGTCGCTTGCAGGTCGGCCGCCGAATGGGCGGAACTGACGAACCCCGCCTCGTACATGGCGGGCGCCAGGTACACGCCGCGGTCGAGCATCGCGTGGAAGAAGCGGTTGAAGCGCTCCTTGTCGGTGCCCATCACGGCGGGGTAGTTCTGCGGCAATTCGCTGGCGAAGAAGAAGCCGAACATGCCGCCTTCGCAGTCGCCCACCATCGGCACGCCGGCGTCGGTGGCGGCAGCGACCAGCCCGTCGACCAGCGTGCGCGTACTGGCACTCAGCGCCTCGAAGAAGCCGGGTTTGCGGATCTCGCGCAGCGTGGCCAGGCCGCAGGCGGTGGCGACCGGGTTGCCCGACAAGGTGCCGGCCTGGTACACCGGCCCTAGGGGAGCAAGCTGCTCCATCACCGCGCGCGAGCCGCCGAAAGCCGCCAGCGGCATGCCGCCGCCGATGACCTTGCCGAACACGCTGATGTCGGGCGCGAAGCCCGGGATGAGCGCGGCAAAGATCGACTGCGCGCTGCCGAGCGCCACGCGGAAGCCGGTCATCACCTCGTCGAACACCAGCAGCGCGCCGTACTGGGTGCACAGCTCGCGCAGCCGCGTCATGAAGGGTACCGAAGCACGCACGAAGTTCATGTTGCCGCAGATCGGCTCGATCATCACGCAGGCCAGTTCCCGGCCGTGCAGTGCGAAGGCTTCGTCGAGCTGGGCGACGCTGTTGTACTCGAGCACCAGCGTGTGTTGCACCACCTCGGCCGGCACGCCGGCGCTGGTCGGAAAGCCGAAGGTCGCGAGACCCGAGCCGGCCTTCACGAGCAGCGCATCGGCGTGGCCGTGGTAGCAGCCCTCGAACTTGATGATCTTGCTGCGGCCGGTGGCACCGCGCGCCAGGCGCAGTGCGCTCATCGCGGCCTCGGTGCCGGAGCTGACGAGCCGCACCTGTTCCATGCTGGGCACGAGGCCGAGGATCTCTTCGGCGAGCTCGACTTCGCGCTCCGTCGGTGCGCCGAACGAGAAGCCGTCGAGCGCGGCCTTCTGGACTGCAGCGAGCACGGCCGGGTGGCCGTGGCCCAGGATCATCGGACCCCAGGAGCCGATGTAGTCGATGTAGCGCGTGCCTTCCGCGTCGAACATGTACGGCCCTTCGGCCCGTGCAATGAAGCGCGGCGTGCCGCCGACGGCACGGAATGCGCGCACCGGTGAATTGACGCCGCCGGGGATGACCTTGCGGGCGCGCTCGAAGAGCTCGTGGTTGTTCATGGACTCAGGGTGCCGTGGTGCTTGCCGGCGCGGCAAGGGGTCAGTGGGGCGATCCGGTGGGGGGCCAGCAGATCAGTCAGTGAATATGGCGCGGGCTCTTCGGCGGCGTGCCGGTGTCGGCCGCGTCGTCGGGTGCGCCGTCGTCGTCTTCGTCTTCGCCGGGCGGCAGGGCCCAGAAGAAGCGGTCGGGCACGACGTTGCCCATGCCCGGGCGGAAGCCCGCATCGAGCGCCTGGTCGAGGAAGGCCAGCGCTTCACCGACCGCAGCGTGCAACTCGGCGCCCGATGCGAGCAGCGACGCGAGTGCGGCCGCCAGCGTGTCGCCGGCGCCGACGAAGCTCACGTCGAAGCGTTCGAACTTCTCGCCGGTGATGGCGCCTTGCGGCGAGGCGAGCACGTTGTCCATGTACTGATCCGGTGTCTTGCTGCTCTGGATCAGCACGCTCGTCACCAGCACGAAGCGCGTGCCGTGCTCGCCGGCCGCCACCGCCAGTTCACGCGGCGAAGCGGGGCGCTCGCCGTCCCAGTCGGGCAACAGGAAGTCGGTGAGGGTTTGATGGCTGCCGACCAGCACCTCGGTCTGCGGCAGCACCAGCTCGCGGAAGGCGTCGAGGTAGGCCTGCTGCGCGTCGTCCTCGACCCACGACAGGTTGGGCATGTAGGCCACGAGTGGCACGTCCGGGTAGTCGGACAGGATCTCGGCGACGGTGCTCACGCCCTCGGTCGAGCCGAGGAAGCCGACCTTCCAGGCCGCGATGGTCACGTCTTCGAGGATGCTGCGGGCCTGCTCGGCGATCACGTCGGCGTCGATCGGGTGGTGGTCGAACACTTCGGCGGTGTCGCGCATCACGATGCTGCACACGACCGGCAGCGCGTGCGCGCCCATCGCCGCGATGGTGGCCACATCACCGGCAATGCCGCCGGCACCGCTCGGTTCGCTGGCGTTGAAGGTCATCTCGCAGGCCGGCGCCGGCTGCTCTTGAAGCGGCGCTTCTTCGGCGTCGGGGGTGAGGATTTCGGCAGTCATTGGAGGGGCCCGAAGCGGGGGTTTGAGGGGGCGGTCTGCAGCGTTTCACGGGCCGGATCAAACCTCTAGCCGAACGTGAAGAATGTTGCGTATGTACCTACAAAGACTTGAATTTTTCGCAAATGCGATGGCTACAATCTGGCTCCATTGTAGTGAACCAACGAGTCGCCATTGAGCGAAGATCAAACGTGAGCGACCCCAAAACCTGGATGTGCCTCATCTGCGGATGGATCTACGACGAGGCCGCTGGTGACCCCGAGCATGACATCCCCCCCGGCACCGCCTGGGCCGCCGTCCCGATGAACTGGACCTGCCCCGAGTGCGGTGCCCGGAAAGAAGATTTTGAGATGGTCCAGATCTGACGAATCAGGTTTGCCGGAGCCGCCGACCGCCGCCGAGGCCACCGCTGCCCGGCCGATGACAACCCCGCTTGAGGAGAACGATTGTTGAGCAATCTGGCCACAGCCGATAGCGTGGGCGTGAAGGTGCTGGTCATCGATGACAGCAACACGATTCGCCGCAGCGCAGAGATCTTTTTGAAGCAGGGCGGCCACGAGGTTCTGCTCGCCGAAGACGGCTTCGATGCCTTGTCGAAGGTCAACGACCACGACCCCGACCTGATCTTCTGCGACATCCTGATGCCCCGGCTCGATGGCTACCAGACCTGCGCGATCATCAAGCGCAACGCCAAGTTCGCCGGCGTGCCCGTGATCATGCTGTCCAGCAAGGACGGCTTGTTCGACAAGGCCCGCGGGCGCATGGTGGGCTCCGAGGCCTACCTGACCAAACCATTCACCAAAGACCAACTGCTGCAGGCAGTTGAACAACACCGGCGCTCAGCGTGACCTGCGCCGGGCTTTGATCCCGGCGCAGCCGCGCACCGACGCGACCGGTGACGACAGAGGACGAGACCATGGCGATCCAGAAAATCCTGCTGGTGGATGACTCCAAGACGGAGCTTCACTACCTGTCCGACCTTCTCGGCAAGCGCGGCTACACCGTGCGCACGGCCGAGAACGGCGAAGAGGCCTTGCGCCGGCTCGGCGAAGACAAGCCCGACCTCATCCTGATGGACGTGGTGATGCCCGGGCAGAACGGCTTCCAGCTGACCCGCGCCATCACGCGCGACCCGCGGTTCGCCGCTGTGCCGGTGATCATGTGCACGAGCAAGAACCAGGAGACCGACAAGGTCTGGGGCATGCGCCAGGGCGCACGCGACTACATCGTCAAGCCGGTCAACGCCGACGAGCTGGTCGCGAAAATCCACGCGTTCGACTGAGCGGCGCGCACCCGCCACCGCCTTGATGCCAGCCTGACCCGCGCCGGACTCCCGAATGGCCAATAAACAAGCCCTGCGCGAGCTCCAGAGCCGCCTGGCCGACCGCCTGCAAGCGGCCCGAACCCAGCGCCGCGGCCAGTCGTGGCTGGCGGTCGAATGCAGCGGGCGCGGCTTCCTGTTCCCGCTGCGCGAGGCGGGCGAGATCTTTGCCCTGGCGCCGGTGCTTCCGGTGCCCTACAGCCACCGCTGGTTCCTCGGCGTGGCCAACCTGCGTGGCCACCTGCATGGGGTCGTCGACCTGGCGGGTTTCCTGGGTGTGTCGAGCCCGGCCGTCGGGCCCGACCAGTTGCTGCGTGACCAGACGCGGCTGGTCGGGTTCAACCAGACGCTCGAACTCAATTGTGTGCTGGCCGTGGACCGCCTGTCGGGCCTGCGCAGCGAAGACGAGCTGACCGCCGAGCCGGCGCTCGCGGGGCCGGCACCCCGCTTCGTCGGGGCGCGGTTGCGTGACGCGGCAGGCCGCCTGTGGCAAGAGTTGAACCTGTCGGCGCTGGCCACCGACGACGCATTTCTGAAGATCGTGGGTTGAGCACCATTCGGTGCCCCCGTACAAGTCAAGACCGCGAGAGGGCGACATGAGCTTCCTGAACAAGATCAAAGGTTGGGGCCAGAAAGACGGCGCCGCAGCCGAGCCGACGGCGCCACACGACGCCCCCTTCGTCGACGATTTCGGCCCCGACGCGACGCACGCCGCGAACATGTCCCCCGAGCTGCCGGGCACCGGCGGCGCGGCCGCCCTCTCGCTCGACGTGCCGACCATGCAGCAGACGATGGAGCTCGACACCTCGATCATCTCCGAGGCCGCGCCGTCCGAGATGGCCGACTTCTCCGAGACCCGCATGCACGAGGCCGATGTCGCTGCGGCGGCTGCCGGCAGTGGCCTGCCGTTGATCGGCAACCGCCCCGTCGCCGAGCAGCAGCGCCTGTTGATTGCGCTGATCGTGATCGGCGTGATCGGCTTGCTGGTGATGACGGTGCTGTCGGTGCTTTCCGCCAGCCGCGGCTCGGCCCAGGTGGGCGCCAGCGGCCAGGCGCTGATGCAGTCGCAGCGGCTCGCGAAGTCGGTGTCGCAGGCGCTGATCGGCAGTGCCTCGGCCTTCCCCGAAGTGCGCGAAAGCGCCGACGTTCTGGCGCGCAACGTGCGCAGCCTCAAGACCGGTGAAGGTGACATCGCTGCAGCGCCGTCCAGCGTGCAAGAGGTGCTGGACCCGGTGCTGCCGATGGTCGAGCGCGCCGAGAAGAACGCCAAGGTCGTGCTCGACCAGCAGAAGATCCTCACGCAAGTCGGGCAGGCGCTGCGCGCCATCAACCGCCAGTCGTCCGACCTGCTGGAGATTGCCGAGACGGTGTCGTCGCTGAAGCAGCAGCAAGAGGCCTCACCGGCCGAGCTGTCGGCGGCCGGCCAGCTCGTGATGCTGACGCAGCGCATCGGCAAGTCGGCGAACGAATTCTTGACGATGGAAGGCGTGAGCCCCGAGGCCGTGTTCCTGCTCGGCAAGGATCTGAACTCGTTCCGCGAAATCGCCCAGGGTCTGGCCGATGGCAACCCCGAGTTGCGCCTGCCCGGCACGCGCGACCCGCAGACCAAGGAGCGCTTGGTCGCACTGATGAAGCAGTACGAGGAGACGCGCACGCAGGCGAGCGCGATTCTGGGCAACCTGCAGGGCCTGGTGGCCGCGCGCGAAGCCCAGTCCGGGATCATTGCCGACAGCGAACCGCTGCGCAAAGGCCTGGAGGCCGTGCAGAGCCGCTTGAGCCGCGAAACCGGCTTCAGCGCCCTGAGCCTGGTGCTGTTGCTGCTGTCGGCCCTGGCGCTGGCACTCGGCGGCTTCGGCTTCCAGCGCCGTTATGTGCGTGAGCAGACCGACCGCGCCGCAACCGCCGAAGGCCAGCGCCAGACAGCGGAGCGCGAGCAGCAGGAGGCCAAGCGCGTGAACGACGCCAACCAGGCGGCCATTTTGCGATTGATGAACGAGCTGCAAGCCGTGGCCGAGGGCGACCTGACACAACAAGCCACCGTGACCGAAGACATCACCGGCGCGATCGCCGACTCGGTGAACTACACCGTGGAAGAGCTGCGCACCCTGGTGTCGCAGGTCCAGGGCACGGTGGGCCGGGTGACCGACACCACGCAGCAGGTGGAAGCCACGTCGACCGAGCTGCTTGCGGCATCGAGCGAGCAGCTGCGCGAGATTCGCGACACCGGCGAGTCGGTGCTGCAGATGGCGGGTCGAATCAACGACGTGTCGGGCCAGGCACAGGAAACCGCTGCAGTGGCGCGCCAGTCGTTGGAGGCGGCCGAGTCGGGCCTGCGCGCGGTGCAAAACACCATCGGCGGCATGAACTCGATCCGCGACCAGATCCAGGAGACGTCCAAGCGCATCAAGCGGCTGGGTGAGTCGTCGCAGGAGATCGGCGAAATCACCGAGCTGATTTCCGACATTACCGAGCAGACGAACGTGTTGGCGCTGAACGCGGCCATCCAGGCGGCTTCTGCCGGCGAAGCGGGCCGAGGCTTCTCGGTCGTCGCCGAGGAAGTGCAGCGTCTGGCCGAACGCTCCGGTGACGCAACGCGCCAGATCGCAGCACTCGTGAAGACGATTCAAACCGACACGCAAGATGCGGTCGGCGCCATGGAGCGCAGCACCCAGGGCGTGGTCGAAGGAACCCGACTGACCGATGCGGCCGGCTCGGCGCTCGGCGACATCGACCGCGTGACGCGCCAGCTCTCTGAGCTGATCGCCAACATTTCGAACCAGGCGCTCAGCGAAGCGCAGTCGGCGAACGTGGTGGCCGCGAACATCCAGCACATCTTTGCGGTGACCGAACAAACCGGTGAAGGCACACGCTCCACGGCGCAGATGGTGCGCGAGTTGTCGCGCACGGCCGAAGAGCTGAAGCAGTCGGTGGCGCGGTTCAAGATCGAGTGACGAACGCATGAGCGCAAACCTGAGCGCCAACCCGGGCGCAAGCAGCGCTGCAGCCAACCCCGGCGGCAGCGACGACCTCAGCGCCCTGGCGTGGGTCCACGAGGAGTTGCGCCGTTCGCTCGACGCGGCCCACAAGGCGCTGCGCCGGTTCGTGAAGGACACCGAAGCCCTCGGCGCGTCCGACATCGACGCCGTCGACCCGGCCGTGCTGCGCACCGCGCGCTCGCAGATCCACCAAGGCGTGGGCGCGCTCGAACTCGTCGGCTTGCCGGCCGTGGCCACCGTGCTGCGCGCCAGCGAAGCGGCGGTTCAACGCTACGTGAGCCGGCCGCACAAGCTGAGCCTGGCGGTCGTCGAAGACATCGAGCGCGCGTCGTTCGCCTTGCTCGACTACGTGGCGCGCCTTCTGGCGGGGCGGCCGGTTTCGACCTTGTCGCTGTTCCCGCAGTACCGCGCCGTGCAAGAGGCGGCGGGTGCCGACCGGGTGCACCCGGCCGACCTGTGGCCGCTCGACTGGCAATGGCGCGACTTGCCCGCCGACCCGATGGTCATCCCGCGCCAACCCGACCCCGCGACCCATGCCGCCCTCGAAGGGCAGTTGCTCGCATTGATGCGCAACCTCGACCCGGTGCTGGCGGCGGCGAGCATGAGCGACATCTGCGCCGGCCTCGGCGCGGGCGCCGCGGCGGGCCCGGTCTCGACACTCTGGACGCTGGCCTCTGCCGTGTTCGAAGCCCAGGCACATGGCCTGCTCGGCTTCGACGTGTTCAGCAAGCGCGTGGCGTCGCGCCTGCTGGCGCAGTTCCGCATCCTCGAACGTGGCAGCTCCGACGTGTCGGAGCGGCTGGCGCAAGACCTGCTGTTCTTCTGCGCCCAGAGCGCATCACCGGGCGCTGGCCGCAAGTCGCCGCGCCTGGCCGCCGTGCGGGGGGCCTACGGCCTGGCAAGTCACGCGCCGGTCGACTATTCGGTGAGCATGCTCGGCCACTTCGACCCGGCCGTGATTGCGCAGGCACGCAAGCGCGTGGCAGCGGCCAAGGAGGCGTGGTCCGCCATCGCCGGCGGTGAAATGCACCGCCTGGCTGGCCTGGCAGAACAGTTCTCGCTCGTCGGCGAATCGCTCAAGCGCTTGTTCCCGCTCGGCGACACTTTTGCCGTCGAGTTGCAGCGCGCCGTGGTGCAGACCCAGCAGAGCAACAGTGCGCCGGCTGCGCCGCTGGCCATGGAAGTGGCGACCAGCCTGCTCTACATCGAGGCCGCGCTCGAAGACGCCGACTTCGACCACCCCGACCAGGCCACCCGCGTGAGCCGGCTGGCCGAGCGCCTGGCGGCCGTGCGCCAGGGCCGCGCGCCGGAGCCACTGGAAGGCTGGATGGAGGAGCTGTACCGCCGCGTCTCCGACCGCCAGACCATGGGCAGCGTGGTGCAAGAACTGCGGGCGTCGCTGTCCGAGTCCGAGAAGCTGATCGATCAGTACTTCCGCAAGCCCGAAGACCGCCACGTGCTGATCCCGGTGCCGAACCAGCTGTCGGCGATGCGCGGCGTTTTGTCGGTGTTGGGCATGGACCACGCCTCGGCCGCGCTGCTGCGCATGCGTGACGAGGTCGATGCGCTGGCGTCCACCGAGATCGACCCGTCGCGTGTCCACCAGACCGGCGTGTTCGACCGCCTTGCCGGCAACCTGGGTGCGCTCGGCTTCCTGATCGACATGCTCAGCGTGCAGCCGCAACTGGCCAAGTCGCTGTTCGTGTTCGACGCTGAAGCCGGCATGCTCAACCCGGTGATGGGCCGCAGCGCCGAGCGCGCGCCCGCCATCGCCAGCCAGGCCACGCCCGCCCCGGTGGAGCAGCGCCTCATCGAGCAGGCGCAGACGCTGGCGTTCGCATCGGCACGCGACGACGTCTCCGACGCCGACGTGGTGCGCGACCTCGTTCGCCTGTCACATGAAGCCCACGCCGCCGATCAGCCGGCGCTGGCCGCAGCCGTGCAGAAGGCCCAGGAAGGGCTCGACAAGGCCGACAGCGCCGCCCGCGCCACCGCAGTGCGCGACGAGCTCTCGGAAGCGTTGGTCGACTTCGTGTCGACCTCGTCCGACCCGGTCGGGCTGGATCTCGAGGCCGTTTCGGCGGCTGCGCCCAACCTGCCCAAGCTCACCGTTCAATTGCCGGCCGACCCGAACGCGGTGGCCGATCTCGCCGAAGACGGCGAGATGCGCGAGATCTTCCTCGAGGAAGCCCGCGAGGTGCTGCACAACGCAAGCGCCGCTCACGCCGAACTGGCGCAAGCACCCGATGACCTGGCGCAGGCCACCACCTTGCGCCGCGCCTTCCACACGCTCAAGGGCAGCTCGCGCATGGTCGGGCTCAAAGAGTTCGGCGAAGCCGCGTGGGCCTGCGAACAGCTCTACAACGGCCACCTGGCGGATCAGGGCGCCGCCTCCGAGGCGCTGCTCGACTTCACCGATTGGAGCGTGGCTTACCTGTCGGGCTGGGTCGACGACATCGCCGCGCGCCGCAGCAGCCTGCACGACGCCGCCACGGTCAAACATGCCGCCGACCAGGTGGGTGCGCAGCAGGGGCTGGCTGGTACGCGCGAACTGGCCGACCTGGCCTTGCCACTCGGCTTCCCGCCCGACCTGCCGAGCGCCGCCGACCTCGACCTGTCGCTTGCGGTCACCGCAGCCACGCCGGTTGGCGAAGAGGCCACGGTGCACAACGGGCTCGATGCGTTCGGTGAATCGGCGCTGATGCCCGAAGTGTCGTTCGAGCTCGACCTCGGGGTCGATGACGCGCCCAAGGCCGAGCCGGCCAGCGCCGACTTCGACGTGGTCAGCGCGCACGCACCGCTCGACATGAGCGTGCCCGAACTGCACGCCCCGTTCGACGCCGAGCCGACCGAGATCCTGCCGCTGCCGGACGTCACCGAAGCGGCTGGCACCGACCTGCCGCTCGACGAGATCGACGTGATCGACCTCGACCTCGCGTTCGACCTCGACGAGACGCAGGCCCAAGCCGCACCCGAAGCCGGGCCAGAAGCCGAAGCCGAAGCCGAACACCACGATCTGCTCCCGACCGACGCCGACACCGTGGTCAGCGGCTTCGATGAAGAGCTGGTCAAGGTTGTCGGCCCGCTGCGGATCAGCATTCCGCTGTTCAACATCTACCTCAACGAGGCCGACGAACTGTCGCGCCGGCTGACCACCGAAGTGGCCGAGTGGGCGATGGAGTTGCACCGCCCGATCGGCGAGGCGCCGATCGCGCTGGCGCATTCGCTTGCCGGCAGCTCGGCCACGGTCGGTTTCACAGAGCTGTCGCAGTTGGCGCGTTCGCTCGAGCATGCGCAGGCGCGTTCGCTGGCCATCGGCCATGGCACCGACGAAGAGGCGCGCCTCTTCGTCGACGCGGCCGAAGACATCCGCCGCCTGCTGCATCAATTTGCAGCCGGCTTCCTGAAGGAGCCATCGCCCGAGTTGCTGGAGCGGCTGGCCGAGCATGAGCTGAGCTCGGCGCGCCGCCTTGAAGCCGCGACGGCTGCGGCCGAACTGCCACCTGTCAGCGAGGCGGCCGCATTCACGCCCGAGCCTGCGTTGCCGCTGTTGACGGTCGACCTGGCGCCCGATGCGGCGCCTGTTGGAGTGCAAGACACGGCGTTCGCCGAACCCGAAGACGTTGCCGCGCTGGTGGCACCCGAGCCGGCCGGCGAAGCGCCGCTTCCCACGCCAGAGCCGGCGTTCCCGGTCAGCGACATGGCGCCTGCAGCCTTGGTTTCAGACACCGCCTACGGTGCGGTCGAAACCCGCTTCGACGGCTTCGGGCTGACCGAGCTCAAGCCTTTCGAACACGCCCCAACGCAAGGCCTGCGCTCGGCCGAGCCGACGCACGGCCTGGTCGATGCCGACGACGTGATCGACGCAGTCGACGCGGTCGACGAAGAGCTGTTCCCGATCTTCGAGGAAGAGGCCGACGAGTTGCTGCCGCAACTTGCCGCGCGGCTGCGCGACTGGGTGCGCCGCCCCGGCGACGCCGCCCACCCGGCCGCCTGCATGCGCACCTTGCACACGCTCAAGGGCGGTTCGCGCCTGGCCGGCGCCATGCGCCTGGGCGAGATGGCGCACCGCCTGGAAACCCGCATCGAACAGGTGCTGGCGGCACCCAAGGTCGAGGCGGCCGATGTCGAGCTGCTGCAAGCCTACGGCGACCGGCTGTCGCAGACGCTGGACGCCCTGCGCGGCCGCAGCACGGAGCCGACGACCGGCTCCCATGCCCTGACCGATCCGCACACTCAACCCGCCGCGCTGGAGGCCGCTGCGCCGCCCGCCGTGCTCACGAGCGCACCCGAAACGGCCGCCGCTGCCAAAGCAGCACCCGCATCGGAAGCCGCCGACACAGCGCCGGCAGAGTTGCTGGAAGAAGCCGCGTCTGATGCGGCGGAACCCGCAGAGCTGCATGCGTTGGCTGCTGCCGTCGCGACCGATGCAGCGCCGATCGTGGCGCCGGAACCTGCGCCAGGCCTGTCACCGGAACCGGCTCCAGAAGCGGCGCCACCGGCCGTCGCAGAAGCACCCGCCGCAGCGGTGCCGCAAGCCTCGCTGCAGCCGTTTGCCGAGATCGACTGGTCGCGCTTCCCCACGACCCTGGCCGCAGCGCGAACGGCGCCGGAGCGGGCCTCGATCTCGCAGTCGGCGGTGCGCGTGCGCGCGCCGCTGCTCGACCGGCTCGTCAACCAGGCTGGCGAGGTGAGCATCACGCGCTCGCGCATCGAGTCGGGTGTGGCGCAGATCAAGGGCTCGCTCAGCGACCTGACCGAGAACCTGGAACGCCTGCGCGCGCAGTTGCGCGACATCGAATTCCACGGCGAGACGCAGATGACCTCGCGCCTGGAGGCCGCGAAGGCCGCGTCGCAAGCCTTTGACCCGCTCGAGTTCGACCGTTTCACGCGCTTCCAGGAACTGACGCGCATGATGGCCGAGTCGGTCAGCGACGTGGCCACCGTGCAGCGCACCTTGCAACGTTCGCTGGAGACAACCGAAGACGAACTGGTCGCCCAGGCCCGCATGACCCGTGACCTGCAGGATGACCTGCTGCGCACCCGCATGGTCGAGTTCGAAGGCTTGTCGGACCGCCTGTACCGCGTGGTACGGCAGGCCGCGAAGGAAACCGGCAAGTCGGTGCGGCTCGACATCGTCGGCGGCTCGATCGAAGTCGACCGGGGTGTTCTCGACCGCATGACCGGTTCGTTCGAACACCTGCTGCGCAACTGCGTCGGCCACGGCATCGAGGCACCCGAAGCACGCACCGGAGCCGGCAAGGAAGCCACGGGCTCGATCATCGTGGCGCTCTCGCAAGAGGGCAACGAAGTGGGCGTCGAGTTCCGCGACGACGGCGCCGGCCTCGACCTGCCGCGCATCCGCGCCAAGGGCGTGGCGCTGGGCGTGATTGCCGCTGACGCGACCCCGACCGATGCGGAGCTGGCCAACCTGATCTTCGCGCCCGGCTTCTCGACCGCCGAGGTCGTGACCGAACTCTCCGGCCGCGGTGTGGGCATGGACGTGGTGCGGGCCGAAGTGAACGCGATGGGCGGGCGCATCGAGACCGCGACGGCAGCCGGACAGGGCACGTCGTTCAAGCTGATCCTGCCGCTGACCACGGCCGTCACGCAGGTCGTGATGCTGCGCTGCGGTGACACCCGCGTGAGCGTGCCGTCCACCCTGGTCGAGGTCGTTCGCCGCGCCACGCCGGCCGAGATCGACAGCGTCTATGCAGCGGGCACCTACACCGTCGGTGACCGCGCCCTGCCGTTCTTCTGGCTCGGCGCGCTGCTGCAGATCAGCCCGCTGCCGGCGCCGAGCGCGGCGCGCACGCGTACCGTGGTCGTGATTCGCAGTGCACAGCAGCGCATCGTGCTGCACGTCGACGAAGTGCTGGGCAACCAGGAAGTGGTGGTCAAGAACCTCGGGCCGCAGCTCTCGCGTCTGCCCGGCCTGGCCGGCATCACGCTGCTCGCATCGGGCGCGGTCACGCTCATCTACAACCCGGTGGCGCTGGCCGCGCTGTACGGCGACGCGGCACGCCACGCCACGCTGACCGCGCTGCGACTGCCCGGCGCGCAGACCATGTTGCCGGCCGACGCCGCGCCGGCCGTGCCGCTGGCGCCGCTCGTGATGGTGGTGGACGACTCGCTCACCGTGCGCCGCGTGACCCAGCGCCTGCTGCTGCGTGAAGGCTACCGCGTGGTGCTCGCGAAGGACGGCCTCGACGCGCTCGAGCGGCTGGCCGAAGGGGTGCCCGCCATCGTGTTGTCGGACATCGAGATGCCGCGCATGGACGGCTTCGACCTGGTTCGAAACATCCGCGCCGATTCGCGGCTGCGCGACCTGCCGGTCATCATGATCACCTCGCGCATCGCGCAGAAGCACCGCGAGTACGCGGCCGAACTCGGCGTCGACCACTACCTCGGCAAGCCGTACGCCGAAGAAGACCTGCTGGCGCTGATCGGGCGCTACACCGCAACGCGGGAAATGCACACAGCGCCGACGACCGTGTCATGACGGCGCGCCCGCGCCCTTCACGACGCTGAAGCGTTGCAGGGTGCGGGCCCGGGCTTCGTCGTGCATCACCACCGGCTGCGGGTAGTCGCGGCCGAGTTCCAGGCCCGCTGCCAGCCGCTCCATCGGCCGCGCCAGCCACGGCGCGTGAATGGCCTTGTCGGGCAGCGCTGCCAACTGCGGCAGGTAACGGCGGATGAACTTGCCCTCGGCGTCGAACTTCTCGCTCTGGCTGACCGGGTTGAAGATGCGGAAGTAGGGCTGCGCATCGCAGCCGGTGGAGGCCGCCCACTGCCAGCCGCCGTTGTTCGCGGCGAGGTCGAAGTCGTTCAGCACTTGGGCGAAGTAGCGCTCACCCCAGCGCCAGTCGATGCCCAGGTCCTTCGTCAGGAAGCTCGCAACCACCATGCGCAGGCGGTTGTGCATGTAGCCGGTCTGGTTGATCTGCGCCATGGCCGCGTCCACCAGCGGGTAGCCGGTGCGGCCTTCGCACCAGGCCGCGAAAAGGGCCTCGGCCTCGGGGCCTGATTCCCACTCGATGCGGTCGTACTCGGGCCGGAAGCTTTGCCCCACCACATGCGGGTGGTGGTGCAGGATCTGGTGATAGAAGTCGCGCCAGATCAGCTCCGACAGCCACACCATCGCGCCGGGCCGCGCGGCCTCGGTGCCGGGCGCAACGCGCTCGCGCGCCAGCGCGGCCAGCTCGCGGATCGACACGGTGCCGAAGCGCAGGTGCACCGACAGGTAGCTCGGCCCCTTGACCGCCGGGAAGTCGCGCGCAGCGCCGTAGTCGTCGATGCGCGGCAGGAAGTCTTGCAGCAGCGCCTGCGCGCCCGCACTGCCCGGCGTGATGGGCAGCTCGGCCAGGTTGCTCGGCTCGAACCCGAGTGCCGCGAGCGTCGGCAGCGGTGTGGCCACTGCTGCGGGCGGCACAGCGAGTGCGTCGGCGTGTCGCGCCGTCGGGTACGGCTTGAGGTAGAACGCGTCCAGCTTCTTCAGCCACGCGTTCTTGTACGGCGTGAACACGGTGTAAGGCTTGCCCGCCAACGTGAGCACCTCGCTGCGCTCGAACACCACGTGGTCCTTGTGCGTGTGCAGGGCGATGCCTTGGGCAGCCAGCGCGTCGCGCACGGTTGCATCACGCGCCAGCGCGTCGGGCTCGTCGTCGTGGTTGGCAAACACGGCCTGCACGCCGAGTCGCGCGGCGAGTTGCGGCACCTCATCGATGGCCCGGCCGTGCCGCACGATCAGCTGCACGTCGGGGCGGTCATGCGCGTGGGCGTGTTGTTGGCCGAGCGTGCAGAGCTGCGCGTCCAGGTCGTGCAGGCTGCGCAGGATGAACTCGACGCGCCGGTCGCGGCGCGGCAGTGGCGCGAGGATGTCGGTGTCGAACACGAACACGCACCACACCTGGCGTGCGCTGCGCAGCGCGTGGTGCAGCGCGGCGTTGTCGGCGGCGCGCAGGTCGCGGCGAAACCACATGAGGGCAGAGTTCAGACTTCGGTGTGCCATGGGGTGTTGCATGAGGTGTCGGATGAGGAGTCGAATGAGGGCGAGTCTGCCGCAGGTCTAAAATTCAGGCATGTCAGGTGCCCCGGTCAGCTACGCCAATCAGTTCCTCATCGCGATGCCGGGGCAGCGGGACGGCACGTTTGCAGGCACCGTGATCTACCTGTGCGAGCACACCGAGAAGGGCGCGCTCGGGCTGGTCATCAACAAGCCGATCGACATCAAACTGAAGAACCTGTTCGAGAAGGTCGACCTCTCGCTCGACCGGCTCGAGCTGGCCGAGTCGCCGGTCTACTTCGGCGGCCCGGTTCAAACCGAGCGTGGCTTCGTGCTGCACGAACGGCTCGGTGGCGAAGAAGGCGCGGGCGGGCACTACAACTCGTCGCTGCAGATCCCCGGCGGGCTCGAAATGACCACCAGCAAGGACGTGCTGGAAGCCTTGTCCAGTGGCGCCGGGCCGAAGAAGATCCTCGTGACGCTGGGCTACAGCGGCTGGGGCGCGGGCCAGCTCGAAGACGAGATGAGCCGCAACGGCTGGATCAACGTCGGCGCCGAGCGCGCCATCATCTTCGACACGCCGGTCGAGCAGCGCTACGACAAGGCGCTGTGGCTGCTGGGCATCGCGTCGGGCACGCTGAGCCAGGAGGCGGGGCACGCATGAGTCGGTCACTGCCTTCATGACAAGCCCCGCCACTTATTCCTTCCTCGCTTTCGACTACGGCACCCGACGCGTCGGCGTGGCCACCGGCAACACGCTGACGCGCAACGCGCAGCCGCTGCGCACGGTAGCCGCCCAGGGCGATGCGCGCTTCGAAGCCATCGGCCGCTTGATCGCCGAGTGGCAGCCCGATGCGCTCGTGGTCGGCGTGCCCTTCCACCCCGATGGTGCGGCGCATGACAATACCCAGCGCGCGCGGCGCTTCGCACGCCAACTGCACGGCCGCTTCAAGCTCGCGGTGCACGAGGTCGACGAGCGATACACCACGACCGAAGCCCACAGCATGGGCGCGCGCGACATCGATGCCGCCTCGGCGGCGATCATCCTCGATCAGTTCTTCGCCACGCAGATGCCCGCCACCATCAACGCACCCGACACCAAGCCCACCGAATGAGCAGCCTGAACCTCGACGCCGAAGCGCTCTACGCCGACCTGCTGGCCGGCGTGCGCGGCCTCATGCAACCCGATGTGGTGCTCGTCGGCATCTGGTCCGGCGGCGCGTGGCTGGCCGAGCGCCTGCACCGCGACCTGCAACTCCCCGGCGCGCCGGGCGTGATCTCCAGCGCCCTGCACCGCGACGACTTCGGCTCGCGCGGCCTCGCCGCCGGCACCGACCACACCAAGCTGCCGTTCGAGGTGGCGGGCCGGCCCATCGTGCTGATCGACGACGTGCTCTACACCGGCCGGACGATCCGCGCCGTCATCAACGAGTTGTACGACTTCGGCCGCCCGGCGAGCGTGCAGCTCGCGGTGCTGGTGGACCGCGGCGGGCGCGAGTTGCCGATCGCAGCGGCGGTGTCGGCGGCGCGCATCGCCTTGCCGCGCGGGCAGCGGCTGTCGCTCGCGCGCGACGACGCCGGCCGCTTCAGCTTCGACATCCGGGAGGCCACCTGATGGCCCGCCGCAACCCGCAGCTCAATGCGAACGGCGAGCTGATCCACCTGCTGTCGATCGAAGGGTTGCCGCCGTCGGTGCTGCACCACATCCTCGACACTGCAGGCACCTTCCTCAGCGTCAACGACCGCGAGGTCAAGAAGGTGCCGTTGCTGCGCGGCAAGAGCGTGTTCAACCTGTTCTTCGAGAACAGCACGCGCACCCGCACCACGTTCGAGATCGCGGCCAAGCGCCTGAGCGCCGACGTGATCAACCTCGACATCGCGCGCTCCAGCGCGGCCAAGGGCGAGAGCCTGCTCGACACCATCGCCAACCTCAGCGCCATGCATGCCGACATGTTCGTCGTGCGCCACAGCGAGAGCGGTGCGCCGTACCTGATCGCGCAGCACTGCGCGCCGCACGTGCACGTGGTCAACGCCGGCGACGGGCGCCATGCGCACCCGACGCAAGGCCTGCTCGACATGTACACGATCCGCCACTTCAAGAAAGACTTCACGCAGCTCACGGTCGCCATCGTCGGCGACATCGTCAACTCGCGCGTGGCCCGCTCCGACATCCACGCGCTCACCACACTGGGCGTGCCCGAGATCCGCGCCGTCGGCCCGAAGACGCTGGTGCCGGGCGATCTGGCGTCGATGGGCGTGCGCGTGTGCCACGACATGCGCGAAGGCGTGCGCGATGCCGACGTGATCATCATGCTGCGGCTGCAGAACGAGCGCATGAACGGTGCGGTGCTGCCGAGCGCGGCGGAGTTCTCGATGAACTACGGCCTCACGGCCGACAAGCTCGCGCTGGCGAAGCCCGACGCCATCGTGATGCACCCCGGGCCGATCAACCGCGGGGTCGAGATCGACTCCACCGTGGCCGACGGCGCGCAAAGCGTGATCCTGCCGCAGGTGACCTTCGGTATCGCGGTGCGCATGGCGGTGATGTCGATCATCGCGGGGAACAACGCATGAAGGTCCTGATTCACGGCGGGCGCGTGATCGACCCGTTGAGCGGCCGCGACGAGCCGGCCGACGTGGCCATTGCGGCCGGGCGCATCGTGGCCATCCGTGCGCCGGGTGCGGTCAGTGCCGAGTTCCAGCCCGAGCGCCGCATCGATGCCACGGGCCTCGTCGTGGCCCCCGGCCTCGTCGACCTGGCGGTGCGGCTGCGCGAGCCCGGCCACGAGCACGAGGGCATGCTCGAGAGCGAAATGGCCGCCGCTGTGGCGGGCGGCGTGACGAGCCTCGTCTGCCTGCCCGACACCGACCCGGTGCTCGACGAACCTGGCCTCGTGCAGATGCTCAAGTTCCGCGCGCGCAACCTGAACCGCGCGCGGCTGTTCCCGCTCGGTGCACTCACGCGCGGCTTGCAGGGCGAAGCGCTGACCGAGATGACGGTGCTCACGCAAGCCGGTTGCGTCGGCTTCTCGCAGGCCGAGGCGGCGATCAAGGACACGCTCGTGCTGCACCGCGCGCTGCAGTACGCGGCCACCTTCGGCTACGCCACCTGGCTGCGGCCGAACGACGCCTGGCTCGGTGTCGGCGTGGCCGCGAAGGGGCCGCTCGCCACGCGCATGGGCCTGTCGGGCGTGCCGGTGGTGGCTGAGACGATTGCATTGGCAACGATCTTCGAGCTGGTGCGCGACACCGGCGCGCGGGTGCACCTATGCCGCATCAGCAGCGCGGCCGGCGTGGAACTGGTGCGCCGCGCCAAGGCCGAGGGTTTGCCGGTCACCTGCGATGCCAGCATTAACCAGCTGCACCTGACCGACCTCGACATCGGCCACTTCGACGCGTCCATGCGCCTGACCCCGCCGCTGCGCCAGCAGCGCGACCGCGACGCCATCCGCGCTGCGCTCGCCGACGGCAGCATCGACGCCCTCGTGAGCGACCACACGCCCGTGGCCGCCGATGCGAAGAACCTGCCTTTCGCCGAAGCCGAGCCGGGCGCGACCGGGCTGGAGCTGCTGCTGAGCTTGGCGCTGAAGTGGGGCGCCGAGTACAGGCTGCCGTTGGCGCAGGCGCTGGCGACTGTCACGAGTGCGCCGGTCAAGGTGCTGGGCGATGCGCTGGGCTCTCTCGCAGCGAGTGCCGGGCAACTGGTCGAAGGGGGCGTGGCCGATGTATGCCTCTTCGACGCCGCCGCGTACTGGACGGTTCAGCCGGGCGCGTTGCGCAGCCAGGGCAAGCACACCCCGTTTGCCGGCTACGAGCTGCCGGGCCGAGTGCGCTGCACTGTGGTGGCGGGCCGCGTGGCGTTCGACGCCCTCGCTTGATGCCGGGGCAGCCGCCGCTGCGGGCGGGGGGTCTGCAGCCGCTTCGGGCGGTGTGGCGCCTGTTGCGCTGCGCCGTGCACGTGCTGCACGGCATGGCGGTCGCGCTGCTGCTGTTCCCGCGCTTGCGCGCCGCCGAGCGCCATGCGCGCATCCGCTGGTGGGCCGGGAAGATGCTGGCCGTGCTCGGCGTGTCGCTGCGTGTGCAGGGCACGCCCGCCGCGGGTGCCAGCCTGCTGGTCGCCAACCACATCTCGTGGCTCGACATCCTGGCGATCCATGCGGTGCTGCCCCATGCGCGCTTCGTGTCGAAGGCCGACGTGAAAGCGTGGCCTTTGCTGTCGCACCTGGTCGAGGCCGGCGGCACGCTGTACCTGGAGCGTGAGCGCAAGCGCGACGCGCTGCGCGTGGTGCACGCGATGGCCGAAGCGCTGCAAGCCGGTCAAACGGTGGCGGTGTTTCCGGAAGGCACCACGTCGGACGGGCGCGCGCTGCTGCCGTTCCATGCGAACCTGCTGCAGGCCGCCATCGCCACCGGAACGGTGGTGCAGCCGGTCGCGCTGCGCTTCTCTGACGCCACCGATGCGTACAGCCGCGCGGTCGAGTTCATCGGCGACACGACGTTGGTTGAGAGCTTGTGGCGCGTGGTGTGCGGTCAGCGCATCACCGCGAACGTGACCCTGCTCGCGCCGCACACCAGCGCCCACCACGACCGCCGGGCGCTGGCCGAGGCGCTGCGCGACGACATCGCAACGCAGTTGCAACGCAGCGCGTCGACAGCCGTTTGAAGGCGGGTCGGGCGGTGCGCTGGCGCGTCAGTGCGCCTTGGTGTCGCGCGCCGCGCGGTCCAGGCAGACCAGCCGGGACTGCTTGTTGGACAAGGCGTCGCAGCGCGCGGCAGCGTCGTCCACCGCACCGCTCGCGGAAGGTGGCTTGCTGCCGCGCACGGTGGCCGGGCCACCCGCCGCCTGTGTGGCCTTGCGGCCGAGCGGGATCGTCAGCTGCGGCGCCACCGCGCGGTCGGGGCGCGACTCCGGCGCAGCGGTCAGTTCGGCGTTGTCGCGCTTCTGTTCCGGCGTCAGCAGTCGGGGGCCGATGGTCTTGAGGGGCGGCGCCGAGGCGGCCGGCGCGGGCGCCGATGCCACCGGCTCGGGCGCAGTTTGCCCATGGGCCCATGGCGCCAGGGCCAGCAACGCAAGGGCCGCCGTGAGGTGACGATGGCGAACGATCATGGCAACTCCCGCTTGCCGTGGCGAAGGCCCGGCCGATGGCATTGAGCATGCTGCCGGCCGCGCGCCGCCGGTGTAGGACGACCCGCCGACGTGGCCCTGCCGCGCAACGCAGCAGGGGGGCTAGCTTGCCGGCGTCAGCCCGTCTTGCCCTGCTGCGCCACCGCGGCGGCGGCCTTCGCGGCGGCCTCGGCGTCGCCGAGGTAACGGCTGCGAATCGGCTTCAGGTCGGCGTCGAGTTCGTACACCAGCGGGATGCCGTTCGGGATGTTCAGGCCGACGATGGCGTCGTCGGAGATGCCGTCGAGGTACTTCACCAGCGCGCGGATGCTGTTGCCGTGCGCGGCGATCACGAGCCGCTGGCCGGAGCGGATGGCCGGTGCGAGCGACTCGTGCCAGAGCGGCAACACGCGCGCAACCGTGTCCTTCAAGCACTCGGTCAAAGGCACGTCGCTCGGGTTCAGCCGGGCGTAGCGCAGGTCACTGCGTTCGCTGCGCGGGTCGGCTGCGTCGAGCAGCGGCGGCGGCGTGTCGTAGCTGCGGCGCCAGACCAGCACCTGCTCGTCGCCGAACTTCTTCGCCGTCTCGGCCTTGTTCAGGCCTTGCAGCGCGCCGTAGTGGCGCTCGTTCAGGCGCCAGTCGTTGAGCACGGGCACCCAGGTGCGGTCCATCTGGTCGAGCGTGTGCCAGAGCGTCCAGATGGCGCGCTTGAGCACCGAGGTGTAGGCCATGTCGAACTCGAAGCCTTCGGCCTTCAGCAACTGCCCGGCCTGCTGCGCCTGTTGCACGCCCAGCTTTGTCAAGTCCACGTCGGTCCAGCCGGTGAAGCGGTTGGCGAGGTTCCAGGTCGATTCGCCGTGTCGGATCAGGACGAGCTTGTGCATGGGGCGCGCCGGTTGGTTGCAGGGGGAAGGCCGGGGCCACCGGCCTCGCATCTGCGGAATTCTATAATCGCGGTCCTCTCGCAAATGCACTGGCGCCCTCGTGAAGTTCTTCATCGACAACTGGTTCTTGTTCCTAGCCGCTGCCGTGTCGGGTGGGTTGCTGCTGTGGCCCTTGATCAACAAGGGCGCGGGCGGCAGCAGCAAGCTGTCGACGAACGATGCTGTTCAGCTTATCAACCGCGAGCGCGCCGTGCTGATCGACGTGAGCGAGCCGGCCGAGTACGCCGCCGGTCATGCTGCCGGTGCCAAGAGCGTGCCGCTCGGCAAGCTCGAAGCCTCCACCGACCTGCCGAAGAACAAGGCCTTGCCGCTGGTGGTGGTGTGCCCGACAGGCGCCCGCGCCAGCCGCGCCGTCGCCACCTTGAACAAGCTCGGCTTCGCGAACGCGCGGGCGCTGGCCGGCGGCTTCAACGCCTGGCGCGATGCCAACCTGCCGGTCGAGAAGACGGCCTGATCACGCCCGCCCAGGCCCGCCCACGCCCATCCATTTCCATCACACCCGACCGGAAGTCGAGCGATGCAAGCCGTCAAGATGTTCAGCACCCGTTCGTGCCCGTTCTGCATTCGCGCCAAGGCGCTGCTGCGTGAGCGCGGCGTAGATGCCATCGATGACTTGCGCATCGACGAGCGGCCCGAACTGCGCGGCACGATGATCGAACTCACCGGCCGCTACACGGTGCCGCAGATCTTCATCGGCGCCACCCACGTGGGCGGCTGCGACGACCTGATGGCACTCGACCGGCGCGGTGAACTTGTGCCGCTTCTGGCGGGTTCCGGTACCTGAGTTTCACAGGGCGTCGGCCATAATCGCCGCCGCATCTTGCCCGCCGCGCCCCGCGGCCGGACCCTCTTTTCCAACCTGAGAATTCCATGGCTGACGAAACCCCCGTGTTCCAGATCCAACGCATCTACCTGAAGGATCTGTCGCTCGAACAACCGAACTCGCCCGACATCCTGCGCGAGCAAGGGCAGCCGCAGGTCGAGATCAACCTCGGCCTGGGTGCGGCGCCGATCGCCGATGGCGTGTACGAGGTGACCGTCACCGCCACCGTCACGACCAAGGTCAACGACAAGGTGCTGTTCCTCGTCGAGGCCAAGCAGGGCGGCATCTTCGAGATCCGCAACATCCCCGACGACCAGCTGCAGCCGATCATCGGCATCGCCTGCCCCGGCATCATCTACCCGTACCTGCGCGCCATCGTCTCCGACGTGTGCACGCGCGCCGGCTTCCCGCCGGTGCTGTTGTCGGAAGTGAACTTCCAGGCCATGTTCGAAGCCCAGCAGGCACAGGCCGCACAGGCCAACGGTGCTGACATCAGCCCGACGGTGAACTGAGCCGGCTCGACCCGAGAAGCGCTCCGCCCGGCACCATGAACCTCACGGTCCTGGGGGCAGGCGCCTGGGGCACGGCGCTCGCCGCGAACGCGGCGCTGCGCCAGCCCACCGTGCTGTGGACACGCGATGCGGCACAGGCCGCCGCGATCAACGCCACGCGCTGCAACACGCGCTACCTGCCCGGGGCCTCGCTCCCTGCCGCCCTGCACGTCACCAATGAGCTGGCTCACGCGCTGAGCCATGCGCGCGGCGGGTTGGTGGTGGTGGCCACGCCGATGGCCGCGCTGGCCGAGATGCTGGCGGTGGTGGCAGCGGCGGCGGGCGGCGCCGACTGCGGCGTGCTGTGGCTGTGCAAAGGCTTCCAACAAGGCAGCGGATGGCTCGGCCACGAGGTCGCGCAGGCCGTGTGCCCGCAAGCCCGCGTCGGCGTGCTTTCGGGCCCGAGCTTTGCAGCCGAAGTGGCGCGCGGCCAGCCCACCGCCTTGGTCGTGGCGACCCACGACACCGCCCTGTGCGCCGAGGCCGTGCAGGCGCTGCATGGCGACACCTTGCGCATCTACACGTCTGACGACCCGATCGGCGTGGAAGTGGGCGGCGCGGTGAAGAACGTGCTGGCCATCGCGACCGGCATTGCCGACGGCATGCGCGGGCCTTCGACCGGTGTAGAAGGCCTGGGCCTGAACGCCCGTGCCGCGCTCATCACGCGCGGCCTGGCCGAGATGACGCGCCTGGGCGTGGCGCTGGGCGCACGCACTGAAACCTTCATGGGCTTGTCGGGCCTGGGCGACCTGGTGCTCACGGCCACTGGCGACCTGTCACGCAACCGCAGCGTCGGCCGGCTGCTGGCCCAGGGCCTGGCCTTGCCGGTGATCCTGCAGCAACTCGGCCATGTGGCCGAGGGTGTGAGCAGTGCACCGATGGTGCTGGCCCGCGCCCGCACGCTCGGCGTCGACATGCCGATCACGCAGGCTGTGGTGGCGGTGCTCGAAGGCCGCGTGCAGCCGGCCGAAGCGCTTGAACAGCTGATGGGGCGCGGCGCGCGGTCGGAACTGGCTTGACCGAGGGCGGCTTGACGCGGCAAGCGCGCCGTCAGGCCCCGCCCGCGTAACCGTTCTGTCGCCACGCCTCGAACACCGCCACCGCCACGGCATTGCTCAGGTTCAGGCTGCGCTGCCCCGGGCGCAGCGGCAGGCGCACGCGCTGCGCGGCGTCGAACGTGTCGCGCACCTCGGGCGGCAGGCCGGCGGTCTCGGAGCCGAACACCAGCCAGTCGCCGGGCGCCCAGGTCACCTCGGCAAACGGGCGGCTGCCTCGGGTGGTGAAGGCGAACAGCCGCTCGGCTGCGGGTTGCATCTGCGTGACGAAAGCCTGCCACGACGCATGGCAACGCACCGGCGCGTACTCGTGGTAGTCGAGCCCGGCGCGCTTCAACTGGCGGTCGCTCATGTCGAAGCCGAGCGGCTCGATCAGGTGCAGTGCGCAGCCGGTGTTGGCGGCCAGGCGGATCACGTTGCCGGTGTTCGGCGGGATCTCGGGCTGGACCAGAACGATGTTGAACATGGGCGGATTGTCATGCGGCGCCCGGGGGCCAACACGGTCACGCCTCTCCGGGTTTGGGCGTGCGCGCGACCACCCAGATGTGAACCCGAGCCGCACCGGCCTGCAGCAGCACACGGGCGATCTCGGCGGCGGTGGCGCCGGTGGTCATCACGTCGTCGACGAGCGTGACCGTCTGGCCGCGCAACTCGTTGGTGCGGCGCGGCTCGACCGCGAAGGCGCTGCGCACGTTGGCGGCGCGCTCGTCGAGAGGGCGCGCCAGTTGATGCGGCGTGTCGCGCACGCGCAGCAGCAGATGCGCGTCGGTGCGGCAGGGGAAGTGCGGCCCGAGGTGTTTGACCAGCTCCCAGGCCTGGTTGCAGCCGCGCTCACGCAGGCGCTCGGTGCTGAGCGGTACCGGCAGCAACAAGGTCGGCATCGGGGCGGGAGCGGCCGCCTCACTGGCACGCACCGCCTGAAGCAGAAGCTGCGCAAGGATGGGCGCCATGTCGAGCGCGGCGTGGAACTTGAAGCGCGTGATGAGCCCGTCCCACGGGTGGCCGTATTCCACGGCCGCGACCGTGCGCTCGAACGCCGGTGGGTCGACCAGGCACGCGCCGCACGTGACCACGCCGGGCGGCACGCGCAGGGCGCAGCGCCGGCACCGTGCCAGCGCGGGCGCAAAGCGCGCCACACAGGTGGTGCAGACGCGCCCCCGACCCCAACCGTGGCATACCGCGCACAGGCTGGGCAGGCTCGGCCACAAACGCTGCAGCCTGCGAGAGCGGGTAGGGGCGATAGGCGGCGGCACCCGGTCAATATACTGGCGCGCCATGCCCGACACCCTGCCCAGCGCCGCGCGCCGCCTCGACGCCACTGCGGTCAGCGCCGCTCTTCACCGCCTCGCCCGTTCGCCACAGCCGCCCTGGTTGCACACCGAAGTGGCGCGCCGCATGGCCGAGCGGCTCGAAGTGATCCTGCTGAAACCCGAGCTGGTGCTGGACTGGTGGGGCGCGCTCGGCGCCGGCGCCGAGCACCTTACGCGGCGCTACCCGAAGGCGCGGCGCATCGTCGTCGAGCCCGGCGCCGAGTGGCTTGCGCGCAGCCTTCAGGCCACACACCGGCCCTGGTGGTCGGCCGCCCGGTGGGCCGGTGCTGCGCTCGACGCAGCGGCCGAGACCGATGCCTTGCCGCAAGGCGCGCAACTCGTCTGGGCCAACATGATGCTGCACGCGGTGGCCGACCCGCCGGCGCTGTTCGAGCGCTGGCACGGCCTGTTGGGCGTCGATGGCTTCGTGATGTTCTCGTGCCTCGGCCCGGGCACGCTGCGCGAACTGCGCACGCTCTACACACGGCTCGGCTGGCCCGCGCCGACACCGGGCTTCATCGACATGCACGACCTCGGCGACATGCTGGTGCGCGCCGGCTTTGCCGACCCGGTGATGGACCAGGAAACGCTGACGCTGCAGTGGGCCTCGCCGGCTGCGCTGCTCGCCGAGTTGCACGGCCTGGGCGGCAACACCGCGCCCGACCGCATGCCCGGATTGCGCACGCCTCGCTGGCGCTGGCGCCTGGAGCGCGAGCTCGCCGCGCTGGCCGGGCCCGACGGCAAGATCGGCATGAGCTTCGAGGTGGCCTACGGCCATGCCTTCAAGGCGGCCCCGAAGCTGCGCGCGGGCGCGCTCACCACCGTGTCGCTCGCGGACATGCAGGCCCTTGTGCGCACAAGCCGCAGTCGAGAGCAGGGAAGCGATCCTCTGCGGTAAACTCCAAAGCCGGGTTTACCCAAGCCTGCCTGTGATGTCGGCGTGCGACCAGCGCGACCCCGGCACCGGCTCGACAACGCATCTCCGTGCTGCCCGTTCGGCAGCCGTTCCAGGCACCAGCTCCAACCGATCAGCGCGGCATGTCAGCATCTCTTTCGCACCCAACGCTCGCTGGCACAGCCGCCCCTGGCCCGCTGCGCTTTGGCGCAGAAGATCCGGGCGCCGACCGCTCGGTCACCTGGCAGCTCAAGCGCAACTGCTCGGCCACACCGCAGCAGATGATCGGCTTCTACGCGTCGCTCACGGTGCTGTCGCTGGTGATCGGAACATTCTTCTGGGTTCAAGGCGCCACGCTCGTCATGCCGTTCGCCTGGCTCGAACTGGCGGCTGTGGCGGTGGCGCTGCTGCTGTATGCGCGCCACGCGACCGACCGCGAAACCATCTGCCTGCAGCGCGGGCGCCTCATCGTCGAGCTTGTGTCCGGCCGCGTCACCGAGCGGGCCGAGTTCGTGCCGTCGTGGGTGCGGGTCGAGCCGGCGCACGGTGGGCGGTCTCTCGTCGAGCTGTCGGGCCAAGGCCAGCGCATTTGCGTGGGCCGCTTCGTGCGCCCCGAACTGCGCCGCCAGCTTGCCGATGAATTGAGGTGGGCGCTGCGCCGTTGGCAAGGTGACGCGCCCCGTGAAAAATCTGAAAACTGAAGTGGCAACCATGAAGACGATGAAGGCACTCATTTGTAGCGGCTGGCGCAAGCTCGGGCAGTGGAGCCTGACCTTCGGCGCGCTGCTCGCAACGCACGCCGCGATGGCCGTGAACGACCTGCCCGGCGGCCCCGCCGTGAACCAGCTCGACCTGCACCCGCCGGTCACTCGCATCGCGGCCGACCAACGCTGGCTTCACTACTTCATGCTGGTGATCTGCACGGTCATCTTCCTCGCCGTGTTCGGCGTGATGTTCTATTCGATCTTCAAGCACCGCAAGTCGAAGGGCGCGAAGTCGGCGAACTTCCACGAGAGCGTGAAGGTCGAGATCGCGTGGACCATCGTGCCGTTCATCATCGTCATCCTCATGGCGTTGCCCGCGACCAAGACGGTCGTGGCGATGAAAGACACCAGCGCGTCTGACTTGACCATCAAGGTAACCGGCAGCCAATGGAAGTGGAGCTACGACTACCTGACGGGCGAGGGCGCTGGCATTGGTTTCGTCTCCTCGATTGACGTCAGCCAGCGCGAAGATTCCAGCTCCGGCCGCCCTCAAGTTGCTGACGACTACCTTCTCAAGGTCGACAACGCGCTCGTCGTGCCGGTGGACAGAAAGGTCCGCATCATCACCACCGCGAGCGATGTGATTCATGCGTTCTACGTCCCCTCGCTCGGGGTGCAGCAAAGCGCCATCCCCGGCTTCGTGCGCGACACCTGGTTCCGTGCCGAAAAGGTTGGCACGTACTACGGCCAATGCTCGCAGCTGTGCGGCAAAGAGCATTCCTACATGCCGATCCAGGTCCAGGTGCTGTCTCAGACCGACTACGCGGCCTGGGTCAATGTCAAGCAGAAGCAGGCCGCAGCGCTGGCGGACGATCCTGCCAAAGTCTGGGTTCTTCCCGAACTGATCGCTCGCGGCGAGAAGGTCTATGCCAGCAATTGCGCGGCCTGCCATCAAGCCAACGGCAAGGGCGGCGGCCCGATCAAAGCACTGGATGGCGCAGCCGTGGTGCTCGACGCCGATGTCGGCAAACAGATCCATGTTCTGCTCAATGGCCAGAACAACGGCGCGATGCCGGCTTGGAAGCAACTCACCGACACGGAGCTCGCTGCAGTGATCACGTACACCAAGAACAATTGGTCGAACAAGACCGGCCAGCTGGTTCAGCCGGCCGATGTTGTTGCCGCCCGCAAGTAATCAAATTCGTTCGCACGGAATACAGGAATTGCCATGAGCGCAGTCATCGATCACCCCGGCCACGGCCACCAAGCACACGACGATCACGCCCACGGCGCGCCGCACGGTTGGCGCCGCTGGTTGTACGCGACGAACCACAAAGACATCGGCACGATGTACCTGTTGTTCTCGTTCACGATGTTCATCATTGGCGGTGTCCTGGCGTTGATCATTCGCGCAGAGTTGTTCCAGCCCGGGCTGCAGTTCGTGAACCCGCAGATGTTCAATCAGCTCACCACGATGCACGGCCTGATCATGGTGTTCGGCGCCATCATGCCGGCGTTCGTGGGCTTCGCGAACTGGATGATCCCGCTGCAGATCGGCGCGGCGGACATGGCGTTCGCTCGCATGAACAACTTCAGCTTCTGGCTGCTGATCCCGGCGGCGATCATGATCGTCGGCTCATTCTTCATGCCCGGCGGTGCGCCCGCGGCGGGCTGGACGCTCTACGCACCGCTGACGCTGCAGATGGGCCCGTCGATGGACGCCGGTATCTTCGCGCTGCACATCCTTGGCGCGAGCTCGATCATGGGCTCCATCAACATCGTCGTCACCATTCTCAACATGCGCGCTCCGGGCATGACGTTGATGAAGATGCCGCTGTTCTGCTGGACCTGGCTCATCACGGCCTACCTGCTGATCGCCGTGATGCCGGTGCTCGCTGGTGCGATCACGATGACGCTGACCGACCGCCACTTCGGCACCCACTTCTTCAACCCCGCCGGCGGCGGCGACCCGGTGATGTACCAGCACATCTTCTGGTTCTTCGGCCACCCCGAGGTCTACATCATGATCTTGCCGGCGTTCGGCATCGTCAGCGCCATCATCCCGGCCTTTGCCCGCAAGCGGCTGTTCGGCTACACCTCGATGGTGTACGCCACGGCGTCGATCGCGATCCTGTCGTTCATCGTCTGGGCGCATCACATGTTCACGTCGGGCATGCCGGTCACGGGCCAGCTGTTCTTCATGTACGCGACCATGCTCATCGCGGTGCCTACCGGCGTGAAGATCTTCAACTGGATCGCGACCATGTGGCGCGGCTCCATGACCTTCGAGACGCCGATGCTGTTCGCGGTGGGCTTCATCTTCGTGTTCACGATGGGCGGCTTCACTGGCCTGATCCTCGCGATGGCGCCGGTCGATATCCAGCTGCATGACACCTATTACGTCGTCGCCCACTTCCACTACGTCTTGGTGGCAGGTTCGCTCTACGCGATGTTCGGTGGCTTCTACTACTGGGCGCCGAAGTGGACGGGTGTCATGTATTCCGAGACGCGCGGCAAGATCCACTTCTGGGCTTCGCTGATCTTCTTCAACATCACGTTCTTCCCGATGCACTTCCTCGGCCTTGCCGGCATGCCACGCCGCTATGCCGACTACCCGATGCAGTTCACCGACTTCAACATGGTCGCCACCATCGGCGCATTCGGTTTCGGTTTGTCGCAGGTCTACTTCTTCTTCTTCGTCGTGTTGCCGGTGATGCGCGGCAAGGGTGAGCCGGCGCCGCAGCAGCCGTGGGAGGGCGCCGAAGGGCTGGAGTGGGAAGTGCCTTCGCCGGCACCGTTCCACACTTTCGAGACGCCGCCGAAGCTGAACCTGGCTGCGACCAAGATCGTCGGTTGAGCACGCCGAGAACACACGCACCATGACGCCTGAGCAACAGAAGAAGGCCAACCTGCGCTTCGCGCTGATCCTGGCGTCGATCGCGGTTGCCATCTTCGTCGGCTTCATCGTCAAGAGCGCTGTGCTCAGCCGTTGAGCAGGCAAGCGCGATGGCGGCTTCCACGACTTCGACGAAAATGACCCAGACCGGTGCGCTCGTGCGCGACAACTGGCGCATGGTCGGCAAGCTCTCGGTCGTCACCGCGCTGATGTTCGGGTTCGGCTACGCGCTTGTGCCGATCTACAAAAGCATCTGCGACGCGCTGGGCATCAACGTGTTGTCGCTCGCGGAGCTTGGGGTCCAGGGCGGTTCACGCACCGGCTACAAGAGCACGCAGGTCGACCTGAGCCGCTCGATCACGATCGAGTTCGACGCCAACTCGCGCGGCCCGTGGGAGTTCAAGCCCGCGACGCGCTCGGTCGTCGTGCACCCGGGTGAGCTGACGACCGTGATGTACGAGTTCAGGAACACGCAGAACCGCACCATGGCTGCGCAGGCCATTCCGAGCTACGCGCCGATGCAGGCGATGCCGTACTTCAACAAGCTGGAGTGCTTCTGCTTCAACGAGTACACGCTCAAGCCGGGTGAATCCAAACAATGGCCGGTGGTGTTCGTGATCGACCCGAAGTTGTCGAAAGACGTGAAGACCATCACCTTGTCGTACACATTCTTCGAGGTCGGCGGCAAGGTGCCGCCCGAGCCGGCAGGCAAGTCGGCTGGGGCCAGTGCGGTGAATGCGTTGGGGCCCAGGTCATGAGCGGTGACGCGAACGGCAACGGCCTGCGCGAGGCCGTGCAGCGCAAGGGCTCGTTCGCGCAGACGTTGCGTGCGGTCGCTTGGTCGTTCTTCGGCGTGCGCAAGGGCAGCGAGTACGAGAAAGACGTGAGCCAGCTCAACCCGGTGCATGTGGTGATCGCCGGGGTGATCGGCGCGGCGCTGTTCATCGTCGCCCTGCTGCTGCTGGTGAATTGGGTGCTCGCCACCGGTGTGGCGAAGTGAGTGAACATCAAGCATTGCGCTTGGCAATGATCAGATTCGACAGATTCAGGGACTAGGAGCAAACATGTCGGCAGCGACGCCCCACGGGGCACAACCGTATTACTTCGTACCCGCGCCTTCGCGCTTCCCGGTTCTCACTTCGCTGGGCTTGCTGCTGGTGATCTTCGGTGCGGGTCAGTGGATCAACAGCCACGCCTGGGGTGCCTATGTGCTGCTCGCCGGCTTTGCGCTGGTCGCGTTCATCTTGCAGCAGTGGTTCCGCGCGGCCATCGGCGAGAGCGAAGGCGGCCTGTACAGCGACCGCATCGACGTGTCGTTCCGTTGGAGCATGAGTTGGTTCATCTTCTCCGAGGTGATGTTCTTCGGCGCCTTCTTCGGCGCGCTCTTCTGGACCCGAGTGCACGTGTTGCCGAACCTCGGCAGCCTGGAGAACGCCGTGCTCTGGCCGGACTTCAAGGCCGTGTGGCCGAGTTCGGGCGTGGGCATCACCGGGTCGCCGGCGAACATCGTCGAGCCCTTCACGACGATGGGGCCGTGGCCGATCCCGACCATCAACACGTTGCTGCTGCTGAGCTCGGGTGTCACGCTGACCATCGCGCACCATGCGTTGATTGCGGGCCATCGCGCCAGGACCATCTTCTTCATGTGGGTCACGGTGCTGCTCGGCGCCACCTTCCTGGGCTTCCAGGCCTATGAGTACGTTCACGCCTACAGCGAGCTGAACCTCAAGCTGAGTTCCGGCGCCTATGGCTCCACGTTCTACATGCTCACCGGCTTCCATGGCTTCCATGTGTTCATCGGCACGCTGATGCTGCTGTTCATCACCATCCGCTTGATGAAGGGCCACTTCACGCCGCAGCGCCACTTCGGCTTCGAGGGCGCCGCGTGGTACTGGCACTTCGTGGACGTGGTGTGGCTCGGCTTGTACATCGTGGTGTACTGGTTGTAGCCAGCCCGTTGCCCAAAGCAAACGCCGCGAGAAGCGGCGTTTGTGTTTCGAGGCCGGCGGCTACTTGCCCAGCGGTATGCCGGTCGGCTGGATCCAGCCCGCCCAGTAACTGATCAGGATGCAGGCGAACAGCGTGATCGACAACGCCACCCGCAGCGCCAGCGCGCGCATCATGTTGCTCGTCTTGGGCTTGCCGTTGCGGCCGTCTTTCATCATGAAGACACCGGCCAGGGCAAGCGCGCCGAGGATGCCGACGAAGGCGAAAGCGATGATGAATTTCATGCGTGCGAATTATCCGCTTCGTGTCCGCCCGGCGCTTGCGCATGCCCTTGAGTAACGCGGCGCGCGCCGCGGTGGTGGCGGTTGCCGCCGCACTCGGCTTGCTGGCCACTGCCAACCTCGGCGCATGGCAGTTGCGCCGTGCGGCACAGAAGCTCGCGCTGCAGGAGTCACTCGACACGCGCGCACGCCTGCCCGAACTGGGCGCAGGCGACCTGGCGCGAACCGACGCCGACGCGCAGGCCCAGCACTTCCGGCCGGTGCGCCTGCGCGGCACCTGGGTCGAACGCAGCACGGTGGTGCTCGAGAACCGCCAGATGAACGGCCGCGTCGGCTTCTATGTGGTGACACCGTTGCAGCTCGACGGCCGGCCTGAAGCCGTGCTGGTGCAGCGCGGCTGGGTCGGGCGCAACCTGCTCGACCGAACCTTGCTGCCGCGAATTGACACGCCTCGCGGCAGCGTCCAGGTCCTGGGCCACATCGCCCCGCCGCCCGCACGGCTCTATGACTTCGCGGGTGCCGCGAGCGGCGTGATCCGGCAAAATCTCGATCTCGCCGGGTTCGCCGTCGAGTCGGGGTTGGCGCTCGCCCCGTTGTCGGTCCAGCAGGCCGATTCAATCGCCACCGCTGGCGACGGCCTGCTGCGCCAGTGGCCGCTCCCGGCGGTGGATGTTCAAAAGCACTATGGCTATGCGTTCCAGTGGTTCGCCCTGTGTGCGCTGATGGCAGGTCTGTATGTCTGGTTCCAACTCGTCCGCCCCCGCATCCGCAAGCAGCGCCAGCACAGCGGCTGACGCGCTTTCGCCGCTGAGCTTCACCGTGCACTCGATGCCCGCGCCGGCGCTTGCCGACGCGCAGCGCCGCACGGCGAGTGGGCGGCTGAAGATGCTGCTGGTGTTGCTCGTCTGCGCGGCCCCCGTGGTGGCCTCGTACCTCACGTATTTCGTGATTCGCCCCGAGGGCCGCACCAACTACAGCGAGTTGCTGGCGCCCATGCGGCCGATTCCCGCCGACCTGCCACTCACCGACCTGCAAGGCAGCCCGGTTCGCGCCGACACGCTGAAGGGCCAGTGGTTGCTCGTCGTCGTGTCGGGTGGGGCGTGCGACGCCACCTGCGAACGCCACCTGTGGTTGCAACGCCAGCTGCGCGAAACCCTCGGCCGTGAGAAAGACCGGCTCGACAAGGTCTGGCTGATCAACGACGCCGCCGCGCCCCGCACGCAGACGCTGGACGCCATCCGCACCAACACGCAGGCGGCAGTGCTGCGCGTGCCACCGGCCGCGCTGGCGGCGTGGTTGCAGCCTGCCAAAGGTCAGGCCATCACCGATCACCTGTACATCGTCGACCCGCTCGGCAACTGGATGATGCGCGTGCCCCCCGAGGCCGAGCCGGCCAAGCTGAAGCGCGATGTCGAGAAGCTGCTGCGCGCATCGGCCGGCTGGGACAAGCCGGGCCGTTGATGCGGCCTGCGCCCTTGTCAGCAACCCCGGCCACCCCGTGATCAACGCGCCCGCCTACGACCTTGCGCCGCTGACCGCCATCGCGCTGTTCGGCGCGCTGCTGGCGCTGGTCCCGTTCCTGTGGGTCTGGCGCCGCCAGCGACACAAAGGCCAGGCAGGGCGGCTGCGGGCGCTGACCGTGCTGACGCTGTTCCTCACCTTCGACCTGGTCCTGTTCGGTGCCTTCACGCGCCTGACCGACTCCGGACTGGGCTGCCCCGACTGGCCGGGCTGCTACGGCAGCGCCAGCCCGCTCGGTGCGGGCGGCGCCATCGGCAGCGCGCAGAGCGCATTGCCCACCGGCCCGGTCACCCATGGCAAGGCCTGGATCGAGATGACGCACCGCTACCTCGCAACAGGGGTCGGTGCGCTCATCACGCTGGGCCTGGTGATGAGCCTGGTGGCCCTGCGCGGCGCACCTTCCGCGCGCCTGGCCCCATCGTCTGACAGCGTGACCGGCCGCGCGCCGTGGTGGGCTGCGGCCACGCTGGTGTGGGTGTGCGGGCAGGGCGCATTCGGTGCACTCACCGTCACGATGAAGCTGTACCCGGCCATCGTCACCTTGCACCTGCTCGGCGGCATCGGCTTGCTGGTGCTGCTGGCCTTGCAGGCCGAGAGCCTGCGCCCCGCGCCGCTGCCCCTGTCTCGCACTCTGTATCGCGCGGCCTGGGGCGTGGCGCTGTTTTCCACCGTGCAGGTGGCGCTCGGCGGCTGGGTCAGCACCAACTACGCCGTGCTTGCGTGCAGCGAGTTCCCCACCTGCCAGGGGCAGTGGTGGCCGCCGATGGACTTCGACCACGGCTTCACCGTGCTGCGCGAACTCGGCGCCGGCAAGGGCGGTGGCTACCTGCCATTCGCCGCGCTCACCGCCATCCACTACACCCACCGGCTGATGGCGTATGCCGTGCTGGCCGCGCTGCTGCTGCTGGCCTGGCGGCTGAACGCCACCGGCGCGCCGGTGCTGCGGCGTTGGGCGCTCGCGCTCGTCGGCGTGGCCGCGTGGCAGCTCGCAAGCGGCCTGGGCAACGTGTTGCTCGGCTGGCCGCTGCTCGCGGCGGTGGCCCACACCGGGGGCGCCGCCGCGCTGATCACCTTGCTGGCCTTGCTGCTGGCGCGCGCCCGGCCATCGAACGCGGTGGCGCCGACGCCGACGTTGGTGCAGACACCGGTGCCGTCGCCGGCCGCGCCCCGGGGGCGCATGCGCCCGGCTCCGTAAAATGCGCTGCACACCATGACCGATACCGTCGCCCACCCGCCGCTGGCCAGCACTTCGCTGCCGTCACGTGCCCGCCAGTTCTACGCGCTGACCAAGCCGCGCGTGGTGCAGCTGATCGTGTTCTGTGCCGTCATCGGCATGCTGCTCGCTGTGCCCGGCTTGCCCGACTGGCGGGTCGCCGGCGCCGCGTTCGTCGGCATCTGGCTGGTGGCTGCAGCCGCCGCAGCTTTCAACTGCCTCGTCGAACAACACATCGATGCGCGCATGGCCCGCACCTCTTGGCGGCCGACCGCGCGCGGCCAGCTCAGCAACGCGCAGACGCTCACGTTCTCTGCGCTGCTGTGTGCTGCGGGCGGCGCCTTGCTCTACGTGGCAGTCAACCCGCTGACGATGTGGCTCACGCTGGCCACCTTCGTGGGCTACGCGATCATCTACACCGTGGTGCTCAAGCCCATGACGCCGCAGAACATCGTGATCGGCGGTGCCTCGGGCGCCATGCCGCCGGTGCTGGGCTGGGCCGCGATCCGGGGCGAGGTGGGGTACGAGGCGCTCATCATGTGCCTGATCATCTTCCTCTGGACGCCGCCGCACTTCTGGGCTCTGGCGCTGTACCGCGCCGAGGACTACCGCAAGTCCGGCCTGCCGATGCTGCCCATCACGCACGGTGCCGAGTTCACGCGGCTGCATGTGTTCCTCTACACGCTGGTGCTCTTCGCCGGCACGCTGCTGCCCTACGTGACCGGCATGAACGGCTGGATCTACCTCATCGCCGCTGTCGCGCTCAACGCCGTCTTCATTGGCTATGCGTGGAAGCTGTGGCGCAACTACTCCGACCTTCTCGCGCGCAAGACCTTCCGTTACTCGATCCTGTACTTGTCGCTGTTGTTCGCCGCGCTGCTGCTCGACCACTACCTGATGCCGCTCATCGAAGGGTCCGTATGAACATCAAGCGCGCAACACTCGGTTCACGGTTTGCACGGCTCGCAGCACTGGGCGGGGCCGTGTTGCTCGCGGCCGGTATCGCCGCCTGCGACCAGGCCGCCGCACCTTCGGCGGCGCCGCAGTTTCGCGGCATCGACATCACCGGCGCCGAGTACGCGCGCAACCTCTCGTTGCCCGATCAATACGGCAAGCCGCGCACCCTGGCCGACTTCAAGGGCAAGGTCGTGGTCGTGTTCTTCGGCTACACCCAATGCCCCGATGTGTGCCCGACCACGATGGTCGAACTGGCCCAGGTCAAGAAGGCGCTGGGTACCGACGGCGAGCGGGTCCAGGGCTTGTTCGTGAGCATCGACCCGGAGCGCGATACGCCTGAGATCCTGAAGGCCTACATGGCCAGCTTCGACCCGAGCTTCATCGCGCTGCGCGGCACGCCGGAGCAGACGCTGGCTGCTGCCAAGGAGTTCAAGGTGTTCTTCGCCAAGGTGCCCGGCAAGACCGAAGGCAGCTACACGATGGACCACACCGCCGGCTCGTACATCCTCGACGGCAACGGCAAGGTCCGCCTGTTTGTGCGTTACGGGGGCGGCGTGGAAGCGCTGAGCGCCGATCTGAAAGCGCTCTTGTCGCCGGCTTGAGGGTCGGCCCGGGCGGCGTCAGGCCGCGCGGGCTTTGATCAGGCTGCCGAGCGCGGTGCGAGCCGCGGCGAGACCGCTGCGACACGGCTCTGACCCTTGTGCCGCACCCGGGTGATCGCCGTCTGCCGGACCTTCTGTAGTTCGCCGATGGTGGAGGCGCGCTCGAGCGCCAGCAGCAGCGGCAGGCCGCGCACACCGAGTTCGCGCGAGATGAAGCGTGTCAATTCGGCTGACAGGTCGGTGTAGGCAAGCAAGGGCGAACTCGACAACCGCTGACTCCCGCGCCGCTCGACACTTCGCGTCGATGCGGCCGCGCGCACAGGCTGTTCCGCTACTGTCCGGCGCCTTGCGGCCTGCACGGCGACCGGGGCAATCAGGCCTCGCACGAACAAGGTCTGGAACGTGGCTTCCGAAATGCCTTGCACACTGGTGCTCATGCTCGCGATCAATGCTGACTGTGTCGTGAGGCCGTCCACAGCAAGCAACGCGCTGCGGTGCATGCGTTCGGTGAAGCTTTGCCCTGAAATCAAGGCCGCTCGGCCAGCATCCGTCTTGGACCAGATCATGGTGTCCCCTTCTTTATGGGGGCAGTGTCATGCCATGTCGGGGCGAGCAGCCGCAGCGCTTAGAAACTTTCCGGCGTGTCGTGCGGATGTGCGCGCCGTGTGGGTGACACGAGACGCTTCGATGCCAACTGTGCCCGCACCCGCACCACCCGGCGGAGGCGCCGGTTCAGGCCGATTCGGCCAGCGCCTTGCGCATCTTCTTCATCGCGGCCACCTCGATCTGGCGGATGCGCTCGGCGCTGACGCCATATTCGCTGGCCAGGTCATGCAGCGTCATGCCGCCCGATGAGTCGTCGTTGACCTTGAGCCAGCGCTCTTCGACGAACCGGCGGCTGCGCGCGTCGAGCGCGTCCAGTGCCATGGCAATGCCGTCGCCGGCCAGCCAGTCGCGGTTGCGCGCTTCGAGCACGCGGCTCGGTTCGCCGGCGTCATCGGCCAGGTAGGCGATGGGTGCGTAGCTCTCTTCGCCGTCGTCGGTCTGCGGCTCCAGCGCCACGTCGCCGCCCGACAGGCGGGTTTCCATCTCGAGCACTTCCTCGCGCTTCACGTTGAGCGTGCGCGCCAGTGTGTCGACCTCGCCCTGCGTGAGCGTGGAGCGGTGCGTGTCGACGTCGGCGGCATCGTTCTTCAGGTTCTGCTTCATCGAACGCAGGTTGAAGAACAGCTTGCGCTGCGCCTTGGTGGTGGCCACCTTGACCATGCGCCAGTTCTTCAGGATGTACTCGTGGATCTCGGCCTTGATCCAGTGCATCGCATAGCTCACGAGGCGCACGCCCTGGTCGGGGTCGAAGCGCTTCACGGCCTTCATCAGGCCGATGTTTCCTTCCTGGATCAGGTCGCCGTGGGGCAGGCCGTAACCGAGGTATTTGCGCGAGATCGAGACCACCAGGCGCAGGTGCGACAGCACGAGCTTTCCCGCGGCATCGATGTCACCGCTTTCGCGCAGGCGGCGAGCTGCCGTCAGCTCTTCCTCGTGGGTGAGCAAGGGCACACGGTTGATGGCCGAGATGTAGGCGTCGAGGTTGCCCAGCGAGGGCACCAGGGCCCACGGGTCACGGACGGTCAGAGCGGCGGTGGTGTTCATGGAAGCTACAGACATGCTGAACTCCTATTCAGTTGCATTCATATTAGCACTCGACAAGGAAGAGTGCTGATTCAGTGTTTCTGCCGGGTAAGCATGGCGCGGCTACCCTCGGACGAAGCGGGTTTCGGTGCTCTCCGCGTAGACAATGGGCGGTCTTTCCGGGCCTTTCATCGGCCCGGTTTCATGTCGGTTCTCATCGAGTCTCGAACTTCTTGCAGCCAGTTCTGAACTTCGCGCTTTCTCATGCAGGCAAGCGCAAGCTCATCGAACAGAGGGCTTCGGTCGAGCAATGCCAAACTCATCGCCCGATCCACCATGCCATGGCGCAGCATCAAGTAGATCGACAAGCTCTTAGTGCTAACGATGGCCGTCTACAACTCTCGTGCACGTGCGCACCCTACGAGAAATCCGTGAGGCAGCCTCAATACTCAATTTCGATGAGTCGAAGGGCGGTCTGTCCGGCGACGAAGCCGCTGGAATGCTTGCAATGGCTGTTGACGCATCTGGCGGCGCTGAAATGGTCATTCGCGATCGCTCGGTTGCTCTTGTCAACTTGCATGGGCAAGAAAGTTGACCGACAGGCGGCCGCCGAACGAAGTAGGAAGTCGTATTCAGCGCCGGGCGGTGGAGGCTGCCGTCTGAGGCAGCTGTGGTCGATCCATTCAGTCGTCAGGTGGTGGGCCAAAGTATGCAGCCGCACATACGAGCCTAACAACGAACGCATTGCGCATGGCAAACCCCTTGCCGATGCAACCAACCAACATGCATCCTCAGTCTCTGCAAGCTTGGCGCCAACGCCGAAACTTCACAACCGTGCCACACTGCCAAAGCTGTCCGATTCCCCCGGAGAGGCCGGGGTCTTGGCTGATGAGTTGCAGAAGGTCGCGTAACCAAGTGGCTATGGACTACGCCGATCAAGAGCAAGCTCTCCCGCAGCGGCCAGTTTGTAGGCGGCGGCACCCAACTGTACTTCCGACTGCAGCGATCCCTTGTCGAGATGCAAGATGCGACTGGCTGCGGCCCCCGCCTTGGTGTCGTGCGTCACCATGATGATGGTCTTGCCCAGCGAACGATTGAGGTCGCTGATCAGCGACATCACTTCGTCACGCGCTTCACCGTCGAGGTTGCCTGTCGGTTCGTCGGCAACGATCAGCTGCGGGTCCGCGACCACGGCCCTGGCGATGGCAACACGCTGCTGCTGGCCACCCGAGAGCTGGCTCGGCCGGTGATGCGATCGCTGGTCCAGACCCAATGAGGCGAGTGCCGCATGCACCCTCTCCTTTCGCTCCTGACGCGACAGCGGCGTCAGGAGCAGCGGCAACTCGACGTTCTCGAAGGCGTTGAGAACCGGTACGAGGTGATACGCCTGGAAGATGAATCCGATGTGGGATGCACGCCAGGCGGCCAGTTGGCCGGCGCTCATTGCGCCAATGTCGACTCCATCGACCTGAACGGTACCGCAGTCGGGTCTGTCGATGCCGCCCAGCAAATTGAGCAAGGTGCTCTTTCCCGATCCGCTGGGTCCCATGATGGCAAGAAACTCCCCGCGCGGCACGACAAGGTCGATGCCGTTCAACACGGTCACCGATCCGCCGCCACTGCGGTAGGCCTTGACCAGGCCACTGGCGCGGATGATGAAGGACGTCGGTGTCAGGGAAACAGGCGTGGACATGGTGCCTCCTCTATTGGGCAATGACGCTGACCGCTGCGCCGGCTGTCAGGCCTGCAGCGGGCTCCTTAACGAGAAGATCACCAGGCTGCAAGTTGCCCGATACCTCCACCAGGTTGCCGATCACGCGGCCGCTGCTGACCGGCACTTCGACGATGGTGGCGCTGCTTCCTTCGCGCTTGACGACAAGCACGACCCGTTCGCCGTGCCGGTCGACCACTGCAGAGGGGTCGGCAGCAAGCGTGCGCGTTGGCACCGCCACGGCACTTTGCCGCTGCAGGTAGGTGAGCCTTGCGCTCATGCCAGGAAGAACACGTGCATCGAGCATGTCGAACGCAACGGTGGTGGCAACCGTTGCCTTGGCCCGGTCAACGGTCGGCACAACGCCGATCACGCTGCCCGTGAACCGGGCGCCGGGGATCGCATCCAGCAGGATGGTCACCGGTTGCCCGACCTGCACCTTGGGCAGGTTCTTCTCGGCGATGTCTGCCTCGACTTCCAGAGACGACATGTCTGCCATCGTCACAACCGCGCCCTGCGCGCCGTTCGCGCTAGAGAACGGCGTGATGATGTCGCCCACGTTGGCATGTTTGAGCAGGATGACGCCATCGAAGGGAGCCCGGATGTCGGTGAAACCAAGGTTGACCCGCTCCAACGCCAACTGCGCCTCGGCCTGTTGGACAGCGGCCCGTCCCTGCCGCACTGCGGCCTGCGCCACCATGACATCGGCGCTGGCGGCCGACACACGGCGGCGCTGGTCCTCGACCGCCTGATCGGAGACGAAGCGTTGTCGGGCGAGCCCTTCCGTGCGCTCGGTCTGCGCTGCCGCATAGGCAAGTTCCGACTGCGCCTGCTGCGCCTTGGCCTCAGCCTGCGCCAAATCTGCACGGCTCTTCCCGACGGCGGCGATGGCGGCCGCAACAACCGCCTGCGCGTCGCTGGCATCGAGTCGAGCGATCAGTTCACCCCGCCTGACCACCGAGCCAGCGCGCACGTTCAACTCCATCAGGCGGCCGCTGGCCTTGGTCGCCACCGCGGTGCGCCGCTGCGCCACGACAAATCCCGAGGCCGAGAGCAACTGCGTGTCCCCTCCAGAACTCATCAGCACGACAGGGGCCGTTTGAACCGGGATGAGCCGGCTCATTGCAAACGCGTAGAAGGCGCCCGCAGCAAAAACTGCCGATGTCAGTAGGGCAACCAGCCACCAACGCCGCCAGCGCGGCAGTTGCGACCGATCGGCGCGCGGGATCGCTATCCGCAGCGCCGACGGCAAGGCCGCTCCGGCATGCGCAGGCATCGGCGGCGCAGCGGTTTCATGTTCCGACGCGTCCTGGTTCCGGCTCCACCTTGGTCGGTCTTGCATCATCGCGGCCGCCTGCGGTCAAAGGGGCTTGCGCTACTTGGCGCGCAGCGCAAGCACCGGCATCGCCTGAGACACGCGCATCGATGCAAGCACCCCGGCAAGCGCAGCGACCACCACCACGAATGTCCCCGACACAAGGGCCATGACGGGGGTCAAACGCAGGTCGAAAGCGGCCTCCGAGAATGTCTCGGAGCTGTAGCCGACGAAGGGGAACCAACTGAGCAACGCAGCGAGCAACGTCCCGCCGATGGCCCCGACGACACCCAGAATCAGCTGCTCCACCAGCACGCTGCCGACGACATCGGAACGTGTGAAGCCGAGCGCCATCATCAAACCATGGTCGCGGCGGCGCCATGGCAACGATGCCCAGACCAGCGCACATACGCCGAGTCCGGCAATGATTGCAAACAACCCGGCCGCGCCGATGCCAAAGACGCGGACAAAGCCAATCAGGCTCCTGGACAAGCGGCGGTGATATGCCGACTCCTGCCATACCGTCACACTCAAGCGGGGGTCGCGCTCCAGCGTTTCCTTGAGCTTCGCCAGAGGCGCAGCGCCGGGAAGCAAGGTCCGCAGCGACGAGAACAAGGGTCCGTGCAACGCATCGCTGTTCAGCAGGTCGACGTCGCACCAGATCTCCGAGTCCGTCATGTCGCCACGGCGAGCGATGGTGCCGACCACGGCCCAGGTCGATGCACCGATCTGGATCGATTGCCCGACCTGCCCCCCCTCGATGCGGCCGGCGAGCGAGGCACCCACCAGCACCTCCTGCAGGCCAGGCTTCGGCATGCGGCCAGCCGACAGGGAAACGGCGCGGAATGCCGGCAGATGCTGCGTCGGCAGGCCGCGTATGGCGACGTTGAGGCGGTTGGCTGCAATGCGCTGCCGCATCGACAACACGATCACCGACTCCTTCGACACCTCGGCTGCGTTGCCGCCCAGCACGTCGGCGATCGCGGCCTCGACGATTGCAGCCTGCTCGGGGCGGATGGTGCTCTGCACTTCGGAGATGGCGGCCCGACCAAGCACGATGACACGCTCCGGCTCGCTGCCCGACGACTCGAAGGTTTGCTGAACACCGCGAAACACCATCTGGCCTGCTGACAACATTAGCACCGCCAACGACATCACCGTCGCCGACAGCAGGCTGAGCAAAGGCCTGGCCGAGAGCCCGCGCAGAATGTACGTCCAGGGCAGGTGCATCATGCGGGCAGAGCCAGTATGTCGGCCGGGCGCTTGTGCAGGACCACGGCGCAGCCGATGCATCCTGCCAACACACCGACGCACAGCGCGACGATCGAGGTCCGCAGTACCGCAGACAACGAGACAGCTATCGAGGCGGCCAGCGACAGCCCCTGGACGCCGTTGAGGTAAGGGGCCGCCAGACGCGCCAGGGCGAGCCCGATGTAGGCCCCGAGGAATGCAACGAGCACCGGTTCGAGGATGATCACCGCAGCCACGAAACGCTCGGGGAAGCCGATGACACGCAGGTGGTTCAATTCATGCCTGCGCGTCAGCACAGAGATCGCCGCGACCGAACCGAGGATCAGCACACAAGCGACCACACCGACCACGGTGAGGACGTTAAGCACAGCGATCTTCGAGTCGAGCATGGCCACGAAGCCAGCGGAGAAGGCTTCCTCGGATTCGCTGTAGGTTTGTCTCGATGCATTCTCGAACGCCTGGTCGATGCGCTTGGCGACAGAGCCCAGGGCGGACGGATCCCGCAGTTCGACGGTGAAATTGTCCAGGTTGTGGGCGATATGCGGCAGCAACTGCGAGAGCCGTTCATCGAAGTACACCCAGCGAAGGAAGATTTGCCGGACGGTCCCCGCTTCATCGGCCGCCGCATAGGTGCCGCTGACACGGAACTGCCACGGCCCAGGATAGATGGCGTCTTCGATGCTCAGCGTGTCGCCCACACGCAAGCCATGTTTCCTGGCGAAAGCTTCACTGATCAGGCAGCCGGTGCGGTCTTCGAGGAACCGCGCCATGACGTCGGGCGCAACGACGTACTCTGGATAGATGGAGAAGAAACCTTCGTCGGGAATCGCGTACGAGTCCAGCGTGTTCGATGGCTCTCGGAAATATCCGCCAAGCCAACTGTTGTAGGTGAGCGCCTTGACACCTGGAATCGAGCGAATCGTGTCCGCGTAGGTCAGCGGCAGGGTCTGCGTGATCGAGATCAGGTTGCGTGTGACAAGTCGCTTTGCCGATACGACGTCGGACGACACGGTCCATGACCGACGAAGATGGTCGGCGAGTTGCAACGCACCGGCGATCATCGCCACGCTCAGCGCGCACATCAGCGCCCTGGATGGCCCCTGCAGCGCATACCGAAATACAAGCTTGAAGATCACGTGACGCACCCTCCTTCGCAGAGTCCAGGGGCTCCCGCGAGCCACGCTGTCGGTCATGATGTCGTGCCTTCACTATAGGACCGCACCCCGGCGTCCCGCCACGTGGCCGCTACTCCGAACGGAGTAGCGCGCATCTCGGCGGCAACTACTAAGATGACTCGACGTGCAGCGGACCGCTGCCGCGATGGGGCTCTAAGGAGCCTGTGTCATCACACACGCGAAGGAACGAACCATGACGTTCAATCGAAGAAAGATCTTGCAGTCCGGCGTCGCGCTGGGTGCACTCGCATCCACCGCCGCCCATGCCGGGCTGGGCACTGCGCTCATGCCGCGGGCGCTGATGGAGGCTACGGTGGAGGCGGAGACGCCACTCGCCGTGGCCTCTGTCACGAGCAATGGAGTGATCGGCCTTGCCGCCGACATCGACGGCGTGACTGTCGACTTGTTTGCAGCGGCCCGCAGTGTCAACATGCGAGTGGCCTCCTCGCTGGAAGACTTGGCCAGCCCGCGGCAGTTGGCGGCCGTCCGTGAACTGGTCGCCCGTGTCCGGCGGACCGGATCCAAGGAACACTTTGCGCTCGACATGGCGCGCACCGAGCGGCTGCCCTTGCCGCAGCAAGTGGAGCGTTTCATGTCGGCCTCAGTGCGCACGGTGAGCTTCAATCACGCGGCACGCGTGGCCGTTTTCATCTAGTTCGCATCGCACGTTGCGCGTTCGGCCGAACGCGCGCTTGCACACACCCCTGTCGCAGTCGTCCTGGTCGCACTGAATGCGAGTGGGATGCCCTGTAGTGGCCCCAAGCTGGAGAAAGTCATGCCGATCCGCGTCGACAACATCTTTTACGTTACCCCGGACGTCGAACGACTGTCCGACCATTACAGCGAGTTGCTGAACGTGCCGGCCCGGCGCGCCCAGGTCGAAAGCCCGGGCCTGATGTGGGCTGAGGTGCCCGTCGGCGGCATGGAGCTGTCGTTTCGCAAGTCGGAAGCCACCACCAAGATCCATCCGCGCGGCGAGAACGAGTTCCTCGAGGCCCGACCTGGCGCCGGCGTCACCGTGTCGTTCGAGGTCAGGGACACCGAAGCGACGATACGCCGGCTCGCTGCCAAGGGTTGCCGCTTCAAGGGCGAGCCGCTGGTCTGCACCGGCGGCATGGAGGTGATCTCGATCTTCGAGGACCCGACCGGGCGCGCGGTGCAACTCTATGAGCCCCGCTTCAAGTCCGGGAAGATGGCGGTGCTGGCGGCAGCGCGCAACGCAGAGATGGCCGGCAGCTTCATGCAGCCGGAGAAAGCTGCCGGCATGCTGAAGACGGCGTCGGGGAACCAGGCGGCGATTGTCGGCGCCCTAGGCACCACCAACGACGATCCGGCACACCGCTGGGGCTACGTCACAACCAAGGAAGTGATGGTGGGCTCCAACCTGCGCGACGGCCGCAACCTGGCCTACAGCGCCGCCTTCTATGAGCCGGATCTTGACGTCACGAAGAGCTTCTACGGCGAGACCCTGGGCCTGCCCTTGGTCTATGCGTCAGCGCAACGCCTGCGCTTCGATGTGGACGGCACCACGCTGGAGTTCCGCCTGGCGTCGCCGGACGACGGCTACGCGCGCGCCAATGGTTTGCTGGTTGCCGGCCGCGGCGGGATAGCGATGTTCGAGGTGCGTCAACTCGCCTCGGCGGTGCAACGCATGCAGTCGCTGAAGATGCGGCGCCTGGAGATCAGCCGGCCGGAGCCCGACGAGGTGGGCAAGCGCGCTGCGTTCGTCGACGTGGAGGGCAATGTGTTCGAGTTCTGGGAGCGCCCTGACGTCGCGCCGTTGCAGACTGCCCTGCTTCAGTCCGAGCGCCTCGCCTCGCTGGAGACCTGGGAGTTCCACAGTGCCGCCTGACGGAACAATGATGCGCCTGTCCTTCCCCAGGCCTGCCGGCAGCTGGCTCGAGCCCGCTGCGTGGGCGCTGATGGCAACCGAGCATGATGCCGCCTGCGGGTTGGCGGAAAGGGGCGATCCGGCCGGCCTCGTCGAAGCACAGAACCGCGCCATGCTCGCCCAGTTCTTCCTGGAACAGGTGTCCGGCCCGGCACAGGCAGGCCCGCTGACGCAACAAGTCATCGCACGGGACTGGCCTTCGGCAGTCGACTTTGAACGCGAGTGGCAGGCGCTGGCCGAGATTCCGCAGGTGCAATGGATTGTGTTCGGGCTCGGGTTTCTCGACTTCAAGTTCCACCTGTACGCAATGCAAGCAGTTCCGCCGTTCTGCGTGTCGCCGGTGTTGTGTTGGGCGCTCGGACAGGAGCTCGTCTCGCGCAGTGGCATGACACGCGCGCAGTACGCGCAACAGCTGTTGGCCCACACCGACTGGTCCGTGGGCGAATTGCGGCTGCAATGTCTGGAGCAGCCCGTCGACATCTTCGGCGAGCCGCAGCATTGCGTGTCGGGCAGCTGCAATGCGGTGGTGAGCAAAGAATCGGTGCACGACGCAACGGCCCTGCGCGCCGAGGTGCAGTGAAACTGCTGGCCGAGGTGCAGTGAAACTGCTAGCCGAGATCAAGGAACGCCGCTGCGGCGGCAGGCTTGCAACGCAGGCGATGCTCGAGCATCGCCTGCGCACGCTGCAGCGACAGCGCCAGTTGATCTCGCACGGCTTGCTGCAATGGGTCTTCTATTTCGGTGACGCATCACGGCACCTCTGCCTGATCGAGTGTTCGCGTCTGGAAGACGCCGACTCGCTGTTGAAGGCGAGTCCGCTATTCTCGTTCTCGACTGCCGAGGTGCTGCCGGTGGTCACCTCCGACGCCGTGGTGACCGAAATCAGGTCCGCGTTGCAGATCCGGTCCGACGACCCGCCAACGGCCGGCCTTGTCGCCCCAGCCCGCCACGTCCGGAAAGACGGCTCCTACTGGTGTGTGCGCAAGGAGCTTCCGTCGCTGGACCCGCTGAGTTCCAAGGATAGCCAGTCCGACATATTGTTGCGCACGATCGAGTCGAAGGAACTGGTGTGTCCCGAAGTGGAGTTCGCCGACCTGAACGCGGTCGGCCGCATGGTCGGATACCTTGTCGGCGAAGGCACACGGGAGGCAGTCGAGGCCTATGTCCAGAGCTGCGCGCTGTACGCAGACCTCGTGTGCCGCCTCGAGCGCCTACTGACCTTGGACCAGGCGCAGAGCCTCACCGAACACATGCTCTCCGAGAAGCCGCTTGCCCAGGTCGACCTGTCACCGAATCGGTGACGCCAAGGCACGCCCGTGCAGAGCAGCGGATGGTCAAGCCGGTACTCCAAACGGAGTAGCGCGTCGCCGCAGGTGACCCAATAAGATGAAGTTGCCCTCGGCTCGGGGGCGCCTGCCAAACTGTGGAGCACTTGCCGATGGACAGCCCTGTTGCAGATGCGATTGTTCGCAAGGCCTACGACGAACTGCAGCGCAAGCGCAGGTTCGCCATCTCCAACGGCTACACCGTTGTGCAGTCACTCGTCTGCACAGGTGCCTACCTCGGATTGGCAGCGGCGGCATGGCAGCTCGATCACGTCGTGGCGTGGCTGCTGATCTGGCCTCTGCAGGCGTTCCTGCTTGCCGGCTTCCTCGGCGCTTCGCACGACTGCGGCCACCGGGTGCACTACACGCACCCGCTGGCCAACCGTCTGGCTGGCATGTTCTGGGCCACCATCACCAGCGTCAACTTCACGCTGTACAAACACTTCCACCTCGACCATCACCAGTTTGTTGGGACCGATGAGGACACGGAACCCGCTGGCGAGTTCGATTCGCTGAAGTCGTATTTGTCGAGCCTGCCGACCATCCACTTTTTCTACACCTTCTGGCGCATGTCAGTGAACGCACTGCGGGGCCGGTTCCCCCATTTCATCCGGAACGAAACCCAGCGGCGCGATGTCCTGCTGGACGACCTAGCGCTGGTGGTCTGGTTCGGCGGCATGCTCGCCTGCACCGTGCTTGCGCCCAAGCTGATTCTCGTGAGCTACTGGGTGCCTCTGATACTGTTCTTTCCGATGGTGTTCCTGTTCAGCCTGCCCGAGCACTATGGCTGCGACCACAGCACGGACTGGCGCCGCAATACACGCACGGTCACGTCGAATTCGGCTGTTTCCTACCTGTACTGGAACGGCAATTACCACGCGGACCATCACATCTTTCCGCGCATTCCATCCCGGTACCTGCCGGCGGCCCATGCATTGTTGAAGGAGGAGTTTGCCTTCAGCGGCCGCTCCTACGCGACCTTCCATCTGTCTCTCATTCGCCGGTTGTCGTCGGCCGCAGCTGCCGCGCCGCTGGAGTTGGGCGTGCAGAAGGTTTTGTCGCCCAGCGAGCGCATTCATTTCAAGGAACTGCTGGCCAGCCCCGGACCCACCAAGGAGTTGATCGAATGAGCAAGAACAGCTTTCTGGTCCGGGCGCAGGAGCGCCGCCATGCCGACGCGCAGGAAGAGGCAGCCATGCTGCGCATCAGGGCCAAGGCCCTGGACTACCGGCAGCTGCTGCTGAACCAGAGCCTCCTGGCCTATGCCTTCTACCTGCGGGATGCCGCGGTGGGTCTGATGCTGGTGCAGACGGACCTGAACACGGAACTGGACGCGCTGGTCAAGAACGATCCCCTGTTTCCCTACTGCCATGTGAGCGTGACCCCGGTCATCGACACCGAGTGGCTCATCCGGGAAGCACAGGCCTATCTGAAGGAAGAGATCATTCCCGTCGAACGCGCAGCTAGACTGGTGCATCCCCTTCGGCCGGCGAGCGAAGAGCGCAACTACCTGCTCGTCACCAAGGAAGTGCGGCCGTTCAGCCCACTCCTGCCCGAGTCGGTGCAGGACGAGATCTTCCGCAAGACCGTGCGCTCACAGGACGCACACGAGAACCATGAGCTGGAGTTCGCAGATCACAACCCGGTGGGGCAGCAGATCGGCATCCTCATTGGCTGCGGAACTGAAGATGAGGTGATGCAGCATGTGCGACATTGCGAGATCTACCCCGACACTGTGGTGACGTGCGAGCCTTTGCTGACGCTCAGTCATGCCTACCGCCAATGTACTGCCCGGCTGCAGTTCCTGCGGCGGCCGGTGGTCGCTTCCGACTTCTTCTCCATCGCGTGAGCGCCGCGCCCGCTGCGCAGCGTCCCGCCGACACCAGCACCCGGAAGACGGTGCAGGAGCAACTAGCCCAGCACCGAAGCATTCGCCGCTTTCAATCGCGCGAAGTCGACGCCTCGGTCATCAGCGATGTGGTCGAAACTGCGCTTCAAGGCACGTCCTCGTACGGCAACCTGAACTGCGCGACGGTGATCGCGACCCGGGCACAGGAGCGGCTGGCTATCTTGCGCCAGCTGCACTTCAATCAGCCGACCGCGACCAGCGCGCCGCTGCTGCTGACCGTCTGCGCCGACGTCTCGCGATTGCGCGCCTGGCTGGCGCTGCATGGTGCGCCGGACAACTTCGACAACTTCCATGGTTTCATGGTGGCTGCCATCGATGCCGCCCTTCTGGCACAGTCGGTGGCCCTGGGGCTCGAAGCGGCGGGGCTGGGCATCTGCTTCATGGGTACCACGCTGGACCGCTGTGCCGAGATCTGCGCGTTCCTCGGCTTGCCTGCCGGCTGTGTACCGGTGACTACGCTGGCTGTCGGCCATGCCGACGAAACGCCGGAAGCCCGCGACCGCCTGCCATTGGCGGCCCACCTGCACGAAGAGAACTACCACGTGGCGGTGCCGGAGGAATTGTTGCGCCTGTACGCCGGCCGTGACCGCCTGGGTTGGACGCGTGTGGTAGAGCACGCTGTGCCGGACGAACTTCGGCGCGCCGAGAACATTGTCTCCTTCGCGCACTACTGCACCTCCAGCCTGCGGTACCCGCGTGCCGAGTCGCTGGCCACGTCCGCGAGCTTGATCGCGCTGCTGCAGCGGCAACAGTTCGGCACCACATCGATGGCGGGCACCGACGTGGCCGCGATGCCGCCTGTTTGATCGCCTGCCCCCTGCGCGCTTGCCGCGTCAACGGCGGGACGCCTCACCCGGCGCGGCCTGCCACCACTGCGACTCGCCCCGCACGATGTGCGCCACCATCTGGGTGCGGCTCCTCGTGCCCGTCTTGTTCAGCAGTCGCTGCACATGTGTTTTCACCGTCAGGTCACTGATGCCGAGGATCTGTCCAACCTCCCAGTTCGTCTTGCCGGCAGCCAGCCAGCGCACGATCTCGCGCTCACGCTCCGTCATGCGGGGCGGAGCGTTGGCGTCGAGCGCATCGGCGCTGTGCGCAAGGGCCGGCGCAGGTGCACAGGAACGCAGCAGGGCCTCGTGCACCGCCGGCGCGACGAGACGCAATGCCTGCCGACCCTCGGTCTGCGCATTGGGCAAGCGGTAGAAGCCGACGAACGTCACCATGCGCCCGCAGGGACTGGTGTGCCCGTGCACACCCAGAGATTGCAGATGGAATGCCCTGAACGTCGCCAGCCACTTGGCGTCGACGCCATCGCCATGCGGAGCGTCCACCTCGAAAATCTGCGGTTCTCTGGATCGGAACCAGTCGTACAGCACGGGGCACATCAGTGCGCCTGCGGGGCCTGAGATGCTGCGCAGGTACTCAGGCGGCAGATTGACAGTGACCACCCGCTCGATGGCAAAACCAAGCGCGTGGCGGACTGCAAATCCGAACATGCTCATCGCGTGCGGCACGAACCGGGGCAAGGTCTCACGCGCCCACTGATCGAATGCAGCGATGCTGCAGACGGGCTGCAAGGAGTCGGCGAAGGCTTCGGCGTCCATTGATGCGGAGCGGCGGCGCGCATTGTCCTTTGCGGGCAGATCAGGCCGACGGTGCCAGCTGACCCTTGACCGCGACCATCAATGCCTTTCTCTGCGCGGCCGAGTTCACCTGGAAACGCTCGAAGTCTGCACCTGCCCGCAGATCCGCGTACAGCCCTGTGGGGTCGTCGTGGAAGTGCAGGAAGGGCTTTGACTTGCGGTAGAAAACGCCGCGGGAGCGTTCCCGCAGCACCTCCAGCGTTCGCAGTTGCTGCAACAGATCTTCGAGCTTGTCCAAGGCGGCCGCATCGGCATGCTTCATCTCGACCTTCCTTTCGTGGCATGCACCATCGCCGCGAGTTCCGGATAGCGCTTCAGGTGCGCCGAGGCCTCGACGCCCAGGTGCTTGACGATGTGGCGCAGGCTGGAACCCACCGCGCTGCGCACACGGTGTCGTGTATCGGAAGCAAACTGATCCAGAGTTTCGAGTCCGGCCTCGCCGTGGTGCTTGCCAAGCGCCTGGCTGAAAGCTTTGGCGACGTTGGCCCGGACGTTCAAGTCCTGGCTCTTGCCCATGGTTCGCAGCCAAGGCAATGTGATGGACGGATAGGTGTAACCCATGTAGCCGACAACGAAAGGGCCGCAGCACTTGCGCACGTAGAGGTCATCGTCCGCCATCAGGGTGCTCAATCTCTCGAGAACCTGGCGCGCGCGGGACGCATCGGTAAACGCTTTCCTTTGCATGCACGCCAGGCATGCCGCCCGCCGCACGAAATTCGACGCATCCGTCGGCCAGGCCTGTGTCAGCGACATGCCTTCGTCGAAGTTCTGCTCGATCAGATTGCGTAACGTGAAGCCCGCGTCCTCGCGCTGCGTCCAGTTGTCCGACTTCGCCAGTGTGTACAGCGTGTCGACGGTTTGCGCGAGGTCGCCTGCGGCATGCACAGGCCGGCGGCCGGCCTGTGCACGGCTACCGTCCGGCCTTGATTCACCGGCCTTGCCAGCCGTCCTCCTGCTCATTGGAAATTCCTGCCGCGCTCGATGACGTGAGCGCTTTGCGTTTCACTGCCGTAAGCACGAATCAGCAATAGCGACGCGGCATCGATGTCGAAGGGGCGGCATGAAAAGACGTCCGCGAAGGCGAAGCGCCGGTGCGGGAATGTGTGCACTGAGATGTGGCTCTCTGCAATCACGATGAAGCCGGTGACACCCGCATCCTGCGGAGTTGCGCCGCCGTCGTAGTGAAACGCGATCGGTGGCGTCAACGCCGTCATCTTCAGTTGCGCGGCGAGTGTTCGCAGCACATCGTGGGTCAGTCGCAGGTCTTGCAACAAGGCCGCGTCGCACTGCTCGAGATCCAGCGTCAGGTGCACACCGAAGCCTGCCGGGCGCTGCCGTGTGGTGCCATCGGACGCCATTGCTGACATGCGCAGCAGCAGCGTCTCAGGCAGCAGCCGTGGCAGCAACCGAGGTACCGGACTGCCGATCCCTGTGCGCACCGTACATCTGCTTCAACTGAGACAGCGCCAGTTGCACGTCGTCGGACAAGGCTAGGCTGTCTTCGTTGACGTACATCCGCACAAACCGGTCGGTCAGTTCGGCGGACAGCCCGCGCCCGAATTGCATGGCGTAATCGACAGCCTCGCTCGTGCGCGTGAGCGCCACTTGAACGGACTGGCGGTACGCACTCTCGATGAGCTGGCACATCATTGGGCCGAGGTCGCGCCGCACGCAATTCACGCCCAGCGGCAATGGCAACCCGCCGAAGCGCAGCGCGAATTCCTCACCCAGATCGGCAACCAGATGCAAACCCAGTGAAGCGTAGGTCAGCTGGCCTTCGTGGATCAGAACGCCGGCATCAACGGCCCCGGACTGGACCTGCTCGATCACCTCGGTGAACGGCACATGTTTCTCGTTGAACGGCGGCAGCAGCCCTCTCGCAACCAGTGTCGCCGTGGTCAGCGGCCCGGGCAGCGCCAGTGTCGCCCCCTCGAGCTGGCCGAGCGACATCGGCACACGGGAGACCACACGCGGCCCATAACGACGGCCCACGCTGGTACCCACCGGCAGCAGCGCGTAGCGTTCCTCCAGCCCGAAGTAGGCGTGCGCCGACATGGCCGTCACTTCGAGCGCGTCAGGTCCCGCAGCCAGGATGTTCAGGCTCTGGATGTCTCGCAGCACATGCTCGATCTCGCAGCCTTCGATGCGCGCTGCGCCGCAGGCGAAGCCGTAGAACATGAAGGCATCGTCCGGATCGGGGCTGTGGCCGATGCGGATGGTTCGAGAGCATGTTGGGTCGGCCATCACAAATCGCTCCTTCAGACAACCAGAATCGGAATGCGGCCCAGGCGGTGGTGCACCAGAGGGCCGTTCAGCGGGCGGGTCGGTTCGGGCAAGCCGTCGTAGCGCCGGACGGCTTCATAAAGCGTGCTGCGCTGCACCGGCGCGAAGCCCGCCTCGTCGATCATCTTGACCACGGCGTCAATGCTGGTCGCCACCGCGTGTCGCGCTTCGCGCAGAACGTTCTCTTCGAGCAGGACACCGCCGAAGTCGTCAGCGCCGCCCACCAGGGCCAGCTGGCCGGCTCGCACACCTTCGCCGAACCAGGAAGCCTGGATGTGCGGCACGTTGTCGAGCACCAGCCGCGACAGCGCAATCACGCGCAGGTAGAAGCTGGGCGACCGGGCTGTTGGCACGCGGCGGGCCAGCGGCGACTTGCCGGGCTTGAAGCTCCATGGGATGAACGCATAGAACCCGCCCGTCTCGTCCTGCAGGTGCCGCAGCGCCAGCAGGTGGTCGACGATGTCCTCGGGCGCCTCGACATGGCCATAGGTCATGGTCGCGCTGGTCAGCATGCCGATCTCGTGGGCGGCCCGCATGCAGTCCAGCCACTCCTGCGAGCGCAGTTTCTTGGGCGCGAGCTTGCGCCGCACCCGGTCGACGAGGATCTCTGCGCCGCCGCCAGGCATGGTACGTACACCACGGTCCCACATCCGTTGCAGCACCTGGCGCACCGACAGGCCGGAGGTCGACGCCACGTGAGCGACTTCCGAGGGAGAGAACGGATGCAGATGGATGCCGGGCGCGCGCTGCTGTATGGCCATCAGCAACGCATCCAGGTAACGCCAGCGCACCTGCGGATGGTGGCCACCCTGGATGAGAACGGTGGTGGCCCCGGCGGCCTGTGCGGTCGCGACCTGCTCGGCGACAACTGCGGGCGGCAGCAGGTAGGCGTCGGCAGCGCCGGGGCGGCGGTAGAAACTGCAGAAGGTGCAATCGGTGACGCAGACATTGGTGTAGTTCGGGTTGGTGTCAACCACGAATGTCACGTCGTTGCGCGGATGCAGTTCCATGCGGAACGCATGCGCCCGTGCCATCAACGCGACCAGCGGACTCTCGATGAGAAGCCGGATGGCTTCGTCCCGGGACAGGCGATCACTGCGCATGGCAACGCACCAGTTCACTCAGGAACAGGGCTTCGCCGCCCTTGTCGTCCGCCCCGAAGCGGCTGCGGATGCGATCGAAGTACGCCAACGCGGCACCGTGGTCAGCAAAGAGCCCGGCCTGCACCGTCCGGGTCGCCATCGTATTGCGGCCTGCTGCCGTGCGCGCTGCATCGGCACAGTCGTCAAGCCAGTTCACTGCCAGCTCCTTGAAGGCAGCAGGCGCAGCGCGCCGGACCATCCATCGGGCAAAGACAAAGGGCCGCTGCGTCTGCTGCTCCCACCATTCGCACAGATCAGCAACGACCTGCGGACCACCCGCATCCTGCCGGCGCCGCAGCGCTTCATCGCCGATGCACAGCCAGGCAGCGGCCTTCGAAGTGTCGGCGCAGAGCACGGGTTCGATGCCGAATTCACGCCAGCACAACAGACGCAGCAGCCGCCGCGATGTTTCGGACTGCGTGGTCAGATGGATCGGCAGGCCGCGACTGGCCAGGTCGGCCAGGGGCGCCGTGCCGAACAGCAGCACGCTGCCGACCGGCCCGCGACAGGCCACCCCGAAGTCGCCGATCGGTTCCATGACCTGGGCGACATTGGGCAGCTTGACGACGGGAACAACCGCCAGGTCGGCAGCACCCCCCGCCGCCAGCGCCCATGCCTCCGAGGGCGGGAAGTCGCGGCGCAGCGTGACGCCGAAGGCCGGGGCGAGAAGCCGAAACGGCTCGACCGACACGTTGTTCACCAGCACCACCGAGGCGACACCGGTTCCATGCCCCGGCCCGGCGCTCATGTCGGCAATGGCGGCCATCATGGTGTGCCGCTCAGTGCGCCAGCGCGGTATGCAGGTGGCGGAACCGCCCGTCGCGCCGCACCGGCTTCTGGCCCGCATCCCGAACCAACTGTTCCAGACGCTCGAATGTCATGGCGGCCGGCGCCTCGGTCTGTGCGAGCTGCATGATGCGCTCCAGCCCCAAGGTGCCGTCCAGATCGTCAGCGCCGAAGTTGAGCGCGACGGCGGCGGTCTCGATCTGGAGCGTGGGCCAGTACGCCTTGATGTGAGGAATGTTGTCGAGCATCAGCCTGGACAGTGCAATGACCCGCAGGCAACGCTCGGGCGACGCCATGCGCGAGACGATGCGTGTCTTGCCAGGCTGGTAGGCCAACGGGATGAAGGCGTCGAATCCGCCGCTGCGTTCCTGCTGCTCTCGAAGCGTCACCAGATGCGCGATGATCTCTTCGTCGGTTTCGATGTGACCGAAGAGCAGGGTGCAATTGCTTGGCAGGCCGATCGCGTGACTTTCGGCATGAATCGCCAGCCACTGCGCCGGACCGATCTTGTCGGCATAGAGTTCGCGGTGAATGCGGTCGTTGAGCACCTCCGCACCACCGCCGGGCAATGCATCGACCCCGGCCTCCTTGCAGCGCAGCAGCACCTCGCGTGTCGTGACATGCTCCAGCTTGGCAAAAAACGCGATCTCCACTGCCGTGAAGGCCTTGATCCACAAGTCTTGCCGTCGGGCGCGAATCTCTCTGACGAGCTTCAGGGAGCGTTCCAGCCCCCAGTTAGGCCAGAGCCCGCCGACGATGTGCACCTCGTTGAGTTCCGGGCCTTCGATCGACTGCAGGATCGTCGCCTCGTCCAGCATGTAGGCGTGGGCATCTTTCGGCTTGGCCGCAAAGTCGCAGAACTTGCACGCGTGCACACACAAGTTGGTCGGGTTGATGTGCCGGTTGACGGTGTAGGTCACCGCGTCGCCGAAGCGCGACCGCTTGGCGTCGAAGGCCATCTGACCCAGTTCGTGAAGCGGCATGCGCGTAAGCATCTCGCGCGCCAAGATCGGTTCGATGGGGAGCATGTCGACCCTTTATTGCCAGTGTTGAAGAAAATCTCAGGCGCTTGCCTGCATTGACGCGGCGCGCTTCAGGGCCACCTCGACCCGACGGATCTGCGGCTCCTCGGGATGCGGCACCTCGGCTTCCGCAGCACTGAAGAAGACGGCGCTGACACTGTCGACGAACAGGCGACCCAGTGCTGTCAGACGCAGCCATTCATGGCTGGTCGTCGCGAAGCCGATGTCTTGCAACTGCCCGATCTCACGCGCGAAGTGCACCAATGGGTCTGTGCCGAAGCGGGCTCTGAACGGTGCCAGCGGAACGTCGAGCGTCTTCACGCCAAGAACGAAGTAGCGCCGCATCGCTTCGTCGGCATCGGTCGGTGTCGCAGAGACCACGGCCAACCGCCCCGCATGCAAACTGGCCACGTAGTTGTCCAGACCCAGGCCGTTGACGGTGGTGCAACCTGCCGCAAAGCCCAGGGCGCCCGGGCCCAATCCGAGGAATTCGGCCTGCGGCGCGCCCCAGTGCCGTTCCTCGTAGGCGCAGTGCCTGCCTGGTTTTGCGAAGTCGAAACCTCCGCTGGCACAGGAGGCGTAGTGGTGGAACCCCTTGCCATTCAGCAGCTCGTAGGCACGGACCGTCATCTCCGCCTCCATCTCGATGGACGGCTGCGTGGAAGAGTCCTTGGCGACAAGGCTGTAGAGGCTGAGGTGGTCGATCACGTCGAAGCTGCACGCCTGTTCCACCTGAGACAACCAGTGCTCCAGGGTCTGGCCCGGGCAGCGGAACAGCAGGTCGATGGCCAGGGAACCGAAGACCTCGCCGACACTGTCGATCGAACGACGCACGTCGCTGACCGTGTGCTGCGCACCCATGCGAACCAGCGCCTCGGCGTCGAAGGACTGTATGCCGGTGCTAATACGGGTGAAGCCCGCAGACTTGAGCCCGCGCACGAAGGGCCGGTCGAGATGGGTCGGGTGGCACTCGGCAGAGATCTCGATGTGCTCGCGCAACGGAAACCGCAGCCGGATGTGTTCGACGATGGCACCGAGGGTTGCCGCGGGCAGTGCCGAGGGCGAACCTCCGCCGAAGTAGATGAATTCGAGGCCGGGGCTGTCCGACATCGTGGCATAGAGGTCAATCTCGAGCAGCAATGCCTTCACGAAGGCATCGACATCCTGCGCCTCGGTCGCCTGTTTGTTGAAGGGACAGAAGCGGCACAGCCTGTCGCAGAATGGCACATGGACGTAGATGCCGTTGGGACGCGGGGTGTCGGCAAAGCCGCCGCGCGTGAACGGTGTCAGCGTCTTCGGGTACCAGCGGATGTAGTCGCTCTCGCGGGTTGCGAAGCGGGCGTGGTTGACCAGGGATTGCAGCAGCATGTTCACTCCATCCGAACAAGGAGCGGCCGCTTGCCGCGGGCGGTGTGAACGAACACCCGGTCGCTGGGATAGACGTCCACCATGCAGTCTCGAATGACACCTTGCTGGTAGCTGTCCGCGACGTCGACGTTGATGTTGATCACCCCGGCGCGGATCGCCGCATGATCGATAGCCGCCAACGAATTGCCGCGTGGCACACAGACCGCTCGAATGATGTCGCCGCCGGGCGGCCTGAAGACCTGGATCTGCAGCGCTTGCAGGTCGTCGCCAAAGGCGGCGGCGAGTTGCTGCACCTGGGTCTCGGAGATGGCGCTCCCGTCCGAGAAGTTGATCGTGAGATCCAGTCGTCCCAGCATCGCCACCTCGGCCGCGAATCCGCCGGAAGCGGTGGCCGACAGCACCCGGATCTGGTCGCCGCTGGCATGCCATGCCGTGTCACCGCGCTGGCGAATCAACAGCTCTCCGGTGCGGCCCGAGGCCAGGGGCGCAGCAGCGGCGCCGTCAACGAGCGCGTATTCATAGTCGTCGACCAGGGACATCGCGCCTGCGACACGTTCGATGCCCAGTGCGTCGAACTCCGCCATGCCGTAGACGTCGATGACGGGCGCGCCCCAGAGGGTTTCGCACTCGGCCCGATTGGCCGGCTCCAGACGCTCTCCAGCGACGAACACGGCGCCGCCGGCAGGAAGCTGTAGGTGCAGCTTCAGCTGCTGTGCCAGCTTCGCCAGCCGTATCAGGTAGCTGGCGCCGCCGCAGATGTGTGTCGGCGCCAGCCGCGCCAGGATGTGCAGGATCTCGGGTGTGTGTGCGTTGAGGCCGAAGGGAACCACCTCACAGCCGCAGAGCAGCGCGCCTTCAACATGAACCTGACCCACCGACCAGGGCGAAAACGGATGGCACACCGCGACGCGGGCCTGCGCGCCCAGGCCGTGCGCCTGAAGCAGCTTGGCCTTCACCCCGACCACCTGGCGCCAGCGCGCCGCGTCGTAGCTGACGACCCGGGCTTCGCGGGTCGTGCCGCCGGTCAGATAACTGACCTTGCCGTTCGCCAGGGCGTCATTTTGTCCAGTGTTTGCCATAGGGCAGCTCCCTCATGATCTCGACGGAAATCGAGCCCTGGATGCAGGTGCCGACCTGCACGTAGTACGGCCCCATTCGCGGGTCCGCCAGCAGCTTGTCCGTGAGGCGCTGGTACTCGGCGAGGCTCTCGTAGCGGTAGACATCCAAGAAGCGGCCATAACGACCGATCTCGGTCAGCAACAACAGTTGCGGCTGGATGCCCACCTCTTTCATGATGGGCAGAAGCACTTCGCTGTGTAGCTGGAAGAACTGCTCACGCGCCGAGAGAAGAATCTGTCCGGAGACCACTTCGTACAACCAGACCTGAGATGCAGACGCCATGGTGCGCGCTCCGAACGACATGTGTGATGGACGGAGGCGCGTGTTACTCGGCGGCAACGTTGCGGATATTCTCTCCCTTGAAGATGCCCTGCCCAAGCTCCAGGAACTCAATGAGATTCCCGTCGGGGTCGCGCGTGAAGACGGTGCCCAGGCCATGGTCGAGCGGCGCTTCCGCAGCGTCGATCGACTTCTCGACACCTTCGAAGTCCATTTGGAACATCTCGCGTTCCTTGCCGAACAGGTGGCGAACCACGCCGCGTAAGTCGGGCACCTGCAACGCGAAATGCTGGATCTCGTGGTGCAGCGAGGTGTCGACGGTGGCCTCGGGAATGTGCACCAAGTGCAGTGTGCTGATTTCGTTCAACAGCAGCCAGCTCTTGATGCGATGGTGCCGCTGCAAGCCCAGCACGCCGATGTAGAAATCTTCGGCTGCCGCCATGTCCTTGACCACGACACAGACATGATTCACGGCTTCGACGGTCAGCTTCATTGTGATCTTCCGGTTGCTGCATAGACTTGGAGACTGCTCCAGAGGCGGAGCGCGCCGACCAGACTGGGGGGGACAGCCAGCCGCCAGCAGACTTCCACTACGTGGATTAGCGTCCACTAGAATCCCTCAACTCATCATCCCGTGAGGCGAAATCGGCCGCCTCGGACAACAGAGCTGCTGTGTATCGCCACGTTTCGACCGCTTGCTCAGATTCTGTAGCAGGCTCGATAGCTGCGGAACCCTTCGATCTTAGGGATTGCGGCCGAACGGCGCAGGCGGCCAAACAAGTTCGGTGGATTGGCTTAACGGCTGGCATTTGCACCGTCTATCGCCTTCCTCAGCCTTGCGAACGCGGCCGCTTCGGTGAGTCGCTGCTGTTTGGCAAGTCGCAGGTCCTGAGCGAGCTCAATTGCAAGGCCCAGTCTTTGCACATCTGACAGCTGATTTGGTTCATTGCGGCACATCAGTACGACTGTCGACAGGGCAAGCGCAAGTTCTTCCTTGTGAGCATCGTCAAGTGCACCGGCCGGGCGCCCCGTCACGACAAAATTGACATCACCGCCGAGACGATCCAATGCGTGAAGTCGGTCCGCGTGCGGGGATCGCTCACCCATCTCATAGCGCAGGAGCGCCTGGCGTTGTATTCCCATGGCGTCGGCGAGCGCCTGTTGTGTGAGTCCGAGGCGCTCGCGCTCGATGCGTAGCCGCATACCAATGTCACGCCGCCGTTCTGCGTCGTCCGGCGAAGCCAGTTCCGTCGACTTCATGTTCTTCATTGTATAGGACTCTATACAAGTAGGAGTTCTTTTGAGTACATCAAGAAGTTTCTATCATCTGCAAAACGAGCTAGGACGTTGTTGAGGATAGGTCTCCAATAGCGTACAGTCTTGCCATTCCCTGTCATGATCATGTCGACACTCGATCCCTCCCATCTCGATGCGGTCCGCAAACGCTTTTACCTTCGCGGCGAGAGCGTCGCGGAATGGGCTCGGCTGAAGTGCTTCGATGAGCGCAACGTCTACTCGGTGCTCAGCGGCCGCAGCCGGGCGAGCCGGGGCCAGTGTCACTTGATCGCGATTGAACTCGGGCTCAAACCTCGCTGGAGCGAGGACGCCGGAGAAGTGTCTGCTGACGCGGGCGGACAACCATGAGGCATCAACTTTTGCTTCGTGTAAAACCGAGGTGCATGGCGCTCGGTGAGACTGATACCCACCCTCCGAAGCCGAACCTCGCATCAACTACTGAGGTGGCACGTCATGAACGTGCCCACGTAAGCGAAGCTGCCTATTCTGATGGTCGACCGCCTCGCCGAGGCCGTTCCCAATCAAACCACTGGACCCCTCCAGTTTGTAAGGAGGGCAGCGCCATGAAGTAAAACGCCGATCACCCTTTCGAGTGACCGGCGTTTTCGCCGGGAGAATTCCCAACGTCTAGACAACGAAAGTATCTCCCAGCGGACGCCGCCGGTCAAGTGCGCCCTGCGAACACGCAGTGCCTTGATTGCTGGGAGAACCACTTGAACAAGCCCGCCAGAAAGGTCGTGCAACCGGCGCCACCGCGCACGGTTCGACTGTTGAATTTGCGAGGGGTGCTGCCGCGACCGGTCGAAGCCGAATCCAAGCTCGAAGCTGACTTCGTGCGGCAGGCAGCGCTGAGCCGCGTGCTGCGGGCCGTGACGGCCCAGGCTTTCCGGCTGCCCGTGTCGCCGAAGGGCTACGTGCCCGACTTCCTGCTCGACACACTGCAAGACCGGCCCATGGTGGTCGAGGTCAAACTGGACCGAAGGGTCGAGGAGTACCGAAAACTGTTCGACCGGGCGGCCGCATGCTTGGCGGAGCGCCGCATGACGTTCGCGGTCGCGACCGAGAAGACCATTCGAAATGCTCGTCTTCATGAACGCGCCGCGCTGATCTTGAGGTACGCCAAGGCGATGTATCCGACTGTCGACAAGGACTGCGCGGTCGACTGTGTCGGCTCGGCAAAGCAAGGGCTGCCCATGGGCACCCTGCTCAAGAAGACGCAGCTCAAGCGCGACCTGATTCTTCACCTCATCGCTCACAAGGCTCTGACCACGGGTCCGCGACTGTCACTCGACGACAGCGCGGTCGTGTCCTTACCTGTGATCCATTCGGAGATGAGTGATGAAATTCAGCTTGCACGCTGGCTTGGTGTTGCGCCTTGGCCAAAGAACGCTTGAGATCGTTCGTCAGCTTGACGACGACAAAGACAGCGACAACGTCAAATACCAACTCGAGGACTGCGTCACCCGCTACCCGACGATCATCGATCGGCTGACGCTCCTGAAGCGCATCTGGGCCAAGACCTACAAGATCGTCTTGCCGGCTGGCAGTGAAGCAGCGTCATCCAAGCTGCCGCCGGACGGTGTACGAATCGACATCGGCTCGTTGAAGAAGGAAGTTCGCGCCGGCATCGAATACAGGAAAAGCTACCTCGATGCCCTGCAGAAGGGGCATGTGACCCGAGGACAGCGGGGGCGCATCGCAACCATCATCGGCAAGGTTGCCAAGCGCATCGGAGACCCGAGGCCGCCATCGGCAAGCACGGTCATGACGTGGGCCCGCGACTACGAGAACACCGGGCACAACCCGTTCGCCCTGCGCAACGGCAACACTTGCCGCGCCCGCCAGCGGCAGATTGTGCCGGCCATGGACAGGCTCGTCTCCAAAATGATCCGAACGGTCTACCTGACCCGGGATCGTCACTCGCTGACGCACACACTCGACTGCATCCGGCGCGAAGCCAAGAAACTCGTCGACGCCAAGCAGCTGGAAGCCGCCAAGGCGAACGTCAGTCTGGCGACGCTCTCGCGCCGAGTGCAGGAGATCGACATTTTCCGGCGCATTTCGGCGCGCGAGGGCGTCGCGCGCGCTCGGTATTTGTGTCGCACCGTGATGGATGGCGGCGGTGCGAGCTATCCGCTGCAACGCGTCGAGATCGACCACACGCCGTTGAATTGGGTGGTCGTGTGCGACGTGACCGGCCTGCCGCTTGGCAGGCCGCTCTTGACGGTCGCGATCGACGCGTTCAGTGGCTACCTCCTGGGGATGTACCTCAGCTTCTATGGGCCGGGCCTGAGCAGCGTCAGCGGCGTGATCCGCCACTCGCTGATGCCAAAGGGCGACTTCGTGCGAGGCATCAAACTTGACCACCGATGGCTCGGGGACGGCGTGGCCGATGAATTCATGTTGGACAACGGCATGGAGTTTCACGCGGCCTCTTTCAAGCTCATGAGCTGGGAGTTGGCGTCGGACATCACGTACTGCCGAGTGCGCACGCCTTGGCTCAAACCGCACGTCGAGCGGTTTTTTGCAACGCTCAATTTCCTGACCTTGGCCCGTGGCCGAATCCGCAAGCAGGTCGCCAACGTGATGAACCTCGATCCGAGGAAGGATGCGGCGATTCGCTTCACCGATCTCGTCATGGGCTTGGTGATGTTTGCCGTGGACGTGCATCCGTTCGAAGTCAACGAGCGCAAGCTCGCGCGCCCCTTCGACCTGATGCAGGAGGGCCTGATCGATTGCCCTCCGGCGACATACCCCGGCGACATGGACGCGTTGCGGCTCACATCGGCGTTGTCGAAAGTTCTCACAGTCGGCCCCGGTGGCGTTGAACTGGTGGGTCTGCCTTACGGCCGCGAGGAACTGTTCGCCATGCGCAAGCAATTGGGCGCGAAGTTCAAGACGCTGATCAAGTGGGATCCGGACGACCTGCGCTCGATCTGGGTTCAGCATCCGGTCGATCTGTCTTGGGTCGAGAGTCCATGCCGCTGGCCGGACTACGCGACCGGCCTGAGCTGGAACCAGCACCTGGTGATCCGCAAGTTCGCCCGTGCCGAACTGAAGCTCAGCGGTGCCTACGAGCATCTTCAGGCCGCACGTTTGCGCCTGCACGACCACTGGATCGAAGCGACTTCGCACAAGACCACGGCCGACGGTCTGCTGGCGGCTCGCTTCTCGGGCGCAACGTCGGCGCGCGTCTTCACGCCACCGACCGAGATCATCGTTCCGACGACGCCGAAGATTTTGCTGTCGGACGCGGAAGTCGCCTTGGAAAAGCCACGCGTCGTTCCGTCGTTCGACGCTTTTGAGATGGGATGACGAATGGGAAAAGTCTTTGAATTCGCAGACCTCGAATCACCAGTCGACCAGGAGGAGCGGCGCACAAAGGAGCGGCGCCTGTTCACCTATTCCGCAGCAGCCCTGGCTGCTGCGGAGAACGTCGAGCGCGTCTATGTGATGTTTGAGGAGTTCAAGTCCGCGCTCGATGCGTGTGACCGAATCTATCAACTGTCGCGGCATCTTCAGACGCCGCAGGGAGCACTGGTCAGCGGCCCGCCGGGATCGTGCAAGACGACGCTGGCGGAATACTTTGTGAAGTCGCTTCCGCCGAGCAATCTCTTCGAGGTGGATTGCGGTGCGATCGCCATCCGTTTGCGCGCGAATCCTGTTCAAGGACTCATCGTTTCGCTTCTTCTGCGCGCCCTGAAGTACCCGTTCACAGAAGTGAGAAAGAGCCGCCTCTACACGATGCGCGATCTGGCCTTCGAAGCCATCAGCGCCAAAGGCGTCAAGCTGGTGTTCGTCGACCAGGGTCATTGTCTGGCGACTCAAGCCAAGCCCAAGGCGACGGACGTTCATGAGAACGCAGCGACCGACACGCTGCGGGAGATGATGGACGCCACCAACGTCGGTCTGGTCATCCTCGCAGATTCATCGTTCACGACACTGGAACAGGTCGATCCCGCGCTGGCCGACCGTGTGTCGGTTCGGCTGTCGTTGAGCCACTTCTCGAACGACGGCCACTGGGTCGCGTTCCTGACAAGCTTCGTCTCCAGCGCGACTGTGTGTGATTTGACCTTTCTGACGGGCGACACCGGCATGGCCGCCACGCACGCGGCGACAGCCGGCAACCGCCGTTCGTTCCGCCGACTGGTGACGGAGGCGGTTCTTGTCTCCATCGACGCCGGCCAGCCGAAGGTCACCAGCAGCCACATGCGCTTGGCATTTGAGCGCGTGCGCGGCGTCGAATCGACAACGGCAAACCCCTATGTCGAATGAACTGGTCGCGCCTTTGCCCGTTCGGGTCGCCGCAGTGGACGATGAGTCCGGAATCGGTCGCTTGGCAAGAACGCTCTGGGCCAACCGATCCACGTTTCGGCGTGCAGAAACGTGGTTGCACGTCGCGCTCAACCGCCCTTGGAGGGATGCCGATGTGCGGACCCTGGGATGGGCGACGCAAACGTCCTTCGAGTGGCTGTCGCATCGAAGCTTCCTGCACCCCGAGGCGCGCGTTGACAGATGGTGTCGGTTCGCCGGTCATGCCCTACGAAGCACCGCGTCGCCTCCAGGTCGCTCGGCGCGAATGTGCCGTCGATGCGTACGCGAACGCGGCTATTGCAAGGCCAGTTGGCTGATGCGGGCCGTCCCTGGATGTGCCGAGCATGGGCTACTGACCGACGCCTGCGGGCACTGTGGGCGCCGAATCACTTGGGATCGGCCGGCGATCGATGTTTGTACGTGCGGGCGATACTTGATAACAGAGCAGGCTGAAGAGGGGCTTTCGACGCGGGCATCGGCGTGGACCCGATGGATCGAATGGCAGCTGGGCTTCTCCCAGGAACACGCGGACGCGAAAGACGCGTGTCTGCCACGCCTTCTCGGCCGGCTGAGTATCGACGGGGCGAGCCGGCTCGTCGAAGCCTTTGGCTTGCTGCGCCAACCGGACGACGCCCCCAGCGGCGCGACGGCAGCAGCCCGCACGACGAGCGGATGCGCGGCGATGATCGAGCGCGGCTTGCGGCGCTTGACCGTCGTTGACGGCGATCCTGCCGCGATGCGAGTGCTTGTCGACGAGGTTCATCTTCCTGCGCTTGAGCGGCTGCGATCGAACGCCACATGCGACGCCGACAGCGCCTGCGCCGCGTTGCTCTTGCGAGGGCTCCAAATTACGCAGGCCGCTGATGTCGACATGCGCGGGCGCCACGGACGCGGCCAATGGCGCCTTTTCGAATGATCACCCTCCAATCGAAGCCGCGCCGGCCTCCGTCGCGTTTGGTTGGCGTGCCGAAACCGTTTCCCTTCGAGGCGGTGAGCGTTTGGGCGAGCCGCTTCGCTTTGTCCCAGGGTGCTCGGCTGGCGCCTGCGTTGCGGTTCTTGAACCTGGATGGTCGTGCCGACACCGACCGCCTCGCGTACGGCGAGCGCTTGCAACGCGTGCGCGCCGTCGCGGGCCTCGACTCGGACGCGTTCGCGATCGCAGATCGGATCGCGACCTCGCTCGCAAGCATGGGCTCGATCGGCGCAGATTTCATGGCCGTTGAGCCCAAGCACCTGTCGCGATTTCGGTTCTGCGTGTGCTGCCTCACCGAGATGCGGACGCCGTACTTTCCGATTCACTGGCGCTTCATCGGGTGGCGGCGCTGCCCGATCCACGATTGCCTTCTGGAAGATGTCTGCCCGCACTGTCGTGCGCCGATCGTGTTCCCCGCCGACATCGAGCATTCGGCGGCAGGGCGAGCAGGCGTCGCGTCGTTGGGTTACTGCCTCGCCTGTACGCGACGGCTCACTGACATCAGGCCCTGCTTCCTGCAGGCACCCCCCGGCGGGAGATTGGTGCATCCCTTCGAAGACTTGTGCATGGCCAACGGCCGCGCACTGCTGGCGGCATTGGTTCGGGGCTCGTTCCACATCGAGGGACACCGCGGGGAACAGCGTTTGACCGCCCTTCGATTTGTCGCCCGCTACGGAGTTCTTCCCACTCGTCTGGACTGGCTTCCGCCTCAACTGGTGCGGGCGCGATTGGCGCGGGCGACAGCCAGTGGCGCTGCCGACGGAAGTCAGGTTTGGGGTTGGGAGTACGACGAGCAGGCGCTCGCCGATCTGCGCTTGGCCAAGTACTACGGTATGTCGGAAATGTGGAGGTGAATGACGATGACTTCAGTGAACCGAATCGACTACGCGAAACTCGTTGTCGAATCGCTGGTGCCGCTTGTCGAGCGGATCGGCACGCCTGTCCAAATGCTGGGATTTCGCGGAAGAGCGCTTGAGGCTCGGATCAACGGCATCGCCGTCATGCTCTCGCGCGCCGGGCATGCCCCTTTGTTCAGCGGTTCAGGCGGGAACCTACTGGACCTCTGGGGTGCCGAAGGTGGAAAGGTGCTGTCGGTTCGCTGGGACCCGTTCAAGCTTGTTCGGTTCGAGCGTGGCCCTTGGACGGAGACTATTGACGCCGTCATCGCAATGCGCGGCAACGGGTTGGAGCAGACTGCGGTCGGGGCGACTGATCCCCGGGCCACAGGGCGACCCAAAGCACCGTTCAGTGGGCATCCAAAGCTGAACCTCCTTCCGGCCATGGGAATGGTTCGCCACATCGTCGTCGACCGACGTGATGTGGAGGCGTGCAACACCGACGAACTCTTACAGATGCTCAGCCCGCTTGTCGCTGACGCTGAGGCCGCATGGGAATTGCGCGGCAAGTTGTCGATCTCGTTCCACGGCTACGACGAGGACCCTCGGGCGCTCTACACCGTGCCCGATGTCCGAAAGTTCGTTTCCAGGGTGAACGCCGTCTGGCCGCACTGGTTCTTTTTCTTGAACCAGATTGACCACTCGATCAAGCTGATCGCCGCTTGCCTCTGCGAACTAAGCCGGGTCGAGCCGAGCGGCTGGCAATTGGCGCCGCCGCATTTGGCGTACTTCTTGGAGACCGGGATGGCATCCCTCGAACAGATGTTCGAGCGGCATCGTTTTCCGCCCGACCAACACCGGGCAATTGTCGAGGGAGTGATCGAATATCTGCGGGCAGAGCTAGGCTGATTTGCCACTCGAGACCCATTCAACGTCGATACCGCGTATCGCTCGCAAGGTCTGGGTTCAGCAATTCGCGCGGATCGATGTCGAGCGCGAGAGCGAGGCGCTGGATGTTTTGAATCGACAGGTTACGAAGCCGCCGTTCGATGGAGCTGATGTACGTTCGATCCAGCGAGGCCCGATCGGCCAACTCCTCCTGGGAGATGCCGCGAGCGATGCGTACCAGTCGAACATTCCCCGAGAAGAGATTCTGAAGGTACTTCGCTTCCGGGATACCGGAGCGAGCGGCTGACGGTTGACGCGTTGGTGGGGTCGACGGATGGCGGTCTTTGGTTTGGGCCGCAGTTCTTGGCAGTTGCGCTTGGATCACACCGTGATAGTCGATTCACGAAGACTTAGAGACCACGGACTTTGAGTCTCTTTTGGGTACACTGTCTGCGCAGCGCGTGTTAAACGGCTGTGCCGCGCCGGATGACGGCAGTGAGTTCGCAGGGTTACCCTCGAAATGAGACTCAAAGGCGTCAAGGAGCTGAGATGAAGACGAGTCAAAGCGTTCCTCGGTCTGTTGATGAAATAAGGCCGGCTTCGTGCGCGAGACATACGCGTGGGGCCGATCGACTTCACCGGACGGGGGATTTCGAAACTGCGCGGGCTTGGCCGCTTCGAGCGTCGCCTCCGCCGTGTCGGCGCTCGCCGTCCTGACCCTGGCCGCGTGCGCTGGTTCGACATTGCCGCGGGTCGATGCCACTCGCACGCCCGAGCAGGCGGTCGCGGCGTTCGGAGCCGCGAAGCTTTCAGCTCGCGGCGATCCGGATGTCCTGTTCGGAATCGCGGACTTGCGATCACTGGCTCGCCCGATGTTCGACCGCTGCCGCGTTGATGGAGGTGACCTGGTTGTGTTGGGACGTTCCGAGGTCCGGTTTGCAGCGAAGGTGAGCAGCGCCGGCTTGCAGCAGGCGCAACTGGCACTGCCAACACGCGTGGCCTGCCGAGCAAGCACTGCGTTCGTTTGGGGTGCTGACCTGGCGTATCGCGAAACGAAGTTCTTCCCGAGCCAGTGGGCCGAGCAGATGTACTACTACGCCGATCTGCGAGCCAACTTCATCTCCGGGCCGAGTCTGGAGGCGACAGAGCCGACCAGCATGACCAGTCGCGAGGCAGCGAGGCAGCGAAGCGACGATTGCTCCGCGAAGCGGGCGGCTTACACGCAGCGCTTGCGCACCGAGCCACGAGTCGGGATGGAGCCGGCGTTCGGAACGATCATCGAGGTCCGGCCGCCGCTGGTGCTGATTCAGTACAACGCGTTTGGTCGGCAAATCAAAGGACGAGAGCAGGACTGGGTGGCGATTTCTACGCTGTCGAGCGGTACGAATTGCCCGCCCTGAAAATCCACTCCCCGCGAAAGCCGCGTCATCATCGGCAGTTCGAAGACGCTCCGAAGCGCCGGCTACGCGTCAAGTAGCTGGCGCAACTTCGTTGGGCTATGTCGTGTGCCGTCAATGCGCCGCGCCCAGCGCGCGAGATGACCTTCTTGCTCGACCAGTAAATTCCGAAACCAAGGCGCCAAATCGGTGGCCCCGGCCTCTACGAGTAGCCGAGCAACATCGTCTGCCACGGCCTCGCCCCTCGGGATCACGAGCATCTTGGATGCCTCCATCAGATGGTCAGGGACGGGAAGCTCATAGCATCCGCCCGCGAGTTTGGCGGCCGAGGCTTGAACATGAGTTCGGTGCCCCACGGCGAGGACATAGTGGTTGGTCGTCAGCCAAGCGACAGCGCGCGGACGAATGGCTGTCACGGTCAGGTCGGCAGACAGCGGTAACTCCGCGCCCACGACGCGTGCGATGTGTGCGGCCCCGGCCAGGTGGTGGGACCCGCCACCATTGATCAGGAACAACCGACCATCCCACATCCTGACGCTTACGCGGTCGCTTCCGCTCCCGTCAGCACGAATACGGATTTCTCCATGGGCGAGCATCTTCTTCAGGCCCGATGCGTCAAGCGAAGTGCCAGTCCCGACAGCAAAAGACCTACCGAACGCGTCGACTGAATCGAAGTGGAGACCGGCAGACTTGCTGGCTGCGAAGCCTTCGATCTCGTTTGCATCGAAGTCGAATGCCTTGATCGTCACCTCCTTCCAAAGGCTGCCTTCAGGACACTGAACTTGGTCATTGCCGGCCGCCCGGTACGTACTTCCGCGACGGCCAAGGCGCAGTGGTTCGTCCATCTGGGAGCCGCCCAACTGCTCAGCGTGGACGATCGAGTTGCCGAAGATTCCGGGTCTGCGCGCGGCGGGCCAGACCTCAGAACTCTGCCATTCATGGCCGAGCGCCCGTTGCAGAGACTTCCAAGTCTCGATGGCGACCTTGGTTTCCGGCGGCGCGGCGCCCAAGACACGCCGCCACCAAGGCCATTGGCGTCGATCGGCCAACGTGCTCGGAAGCCAGTGCGCGGGCAGGATTGATGGCTTCGCAGTCATAGGTCATCGACGTGATGGTCGACACAAGGGCCGCGACTGCGGGCTTGCGACATAGGCGGCGTGGTGTCTCTCTTCCCGATCCTAGCCCCGCGCCGCAGCCGGTCGGGCATCCTGCGATCCCGGTTGTTTGAACGACATCGCGGGTCAGGCGGGCCCTATGCCGGTGCTGGGTTCCTCGCGTAAGCCACATAAACTCTAGGGTCAGACATGGGAGGCAAGGTGGCAACGAAGAAAAACGCGGTGCAGGCTGAGCACGAGCAACGGGCAGTGCGCTTCAACTTGCTTCATTTCGATCCCGTCAATCCGCGACGCGACCCGATGGACGACGAGGTGAGAATTCGGAGCGTTCTATGCGCAGACGAAGGCGTCCTGAAGTTGGCGGAGCACATGGCCGAGCACGGCCAAAACCCGTTGGATCGAGTTGCGGTGATTGATCACCCAAGCCTCCCTGGTCACTACGTGGTGCCCGAGGGAAATCGTCGGCTCTGTGCGATGCAGCTCTTGCGTGATCCAGAGCGCGCTCCGACGGCTGCGGCGCGAAAGCTGTTCGAAAAATTCAGGTTGGCCGGTAGGCCAGTTGCAGATCCGATTGGCGTGGTTTGGTTTCGTGATCGCGAACTCGCTCGCGTGTGGATGTCTGTCAAGCACGAAGGCGAGCAAGGCGGGATCGGCACGGTGCAGTGGGACGCCAAGATGAAAACGAGGCACAACCGTGAAGGAGAGACGAGCGGGATCAGGCCGAAGAATCCGAACCTGCAAGCTGAAAGTCTGTTGGAGTGACCTTGCCCCTGTTGTCCGCACTCCATAGCCACTCGATTACGCGGCTTTGTCTTGCTGGGCCGCGTGCCAGGTTTTTTCGAACTGCATCGGGCTGATGTAGCCCAACGTGGAGTGAAGCCTGCGATGGTTGTAGAACG
>JANNBF010000032.1:0-20722 GCA_031385155.1 Rhizobacter sp. | reverse complement strand
GATGGCCTGGCGGATCCACCACGTGGCGTAGGTCGAGAACTTGTAGCCACGGCGGTATTCGAACTTGTCGACCGCCTTCATCAGGCCGATGTTGCCTTCTTGAATCAAGTCGAGGAACTGCAGGCCGCGGTTGGTGTACTTCTTCGCGATGGAAATCACCAGGCGCAGGTTGGCCTCGATCATTTCTTTCTTGGCATCGCGCGAGGCCTTCTCGCCTTCGTTCATGCGCTTGTTGATGCGCTTCAGGTCTTCGAGCGGCACGACGGCACGCGCTTGCTGGTCGGTCAGCTTCTTCTGCAGCTCTTGCACCGGCGGCAGGTTGCGCGCCAGGATCACGCTGTAGCCTTTGCCCGCCGCCGCTTCCTTCTCGGCCCACTTCAGGTTCAGGATGTTCGGCGGGAAATGCTTGATGAAGTATTCCTGCGGCATGCCGCACTTGTCGACCAGGATCTTGCGCAACTCGCGCTCGTAGCGGCGCACGTCGTCGACCTGCGAGCGCAGCAAGCCGCACAGCTTCTCGATGGTCTTGACGGTGAAGCGGATCGTCATCAACTCGGCGCTGATGGCTTGCTGCGCCTTGTTGTACGAGGGCGACTGGTAGCCGTCCTTCTCGAACGCCTTGCGCATCTTGTCGAAGTTGATTTCGAGGTTCGCGAACTTCGCCAGCGCCGAGACCTTCAGCTCTTCGAGCTTCTTGGTCAGCGCCTTGCTGCCGCCCTGGCCGTCGTCGTCGTCTTCTTCGTCGAAGAAGTCGACGTCTTCCTCGGCCACGTAGTCGTCGGCCTCATCGACCGAGACGAAGCCGTCAACGGCCTCGGAGATCTTCATGTCGCCGGTGCCGATGCGTTTGGCATAGACCAGGATTTCGGCGATGGTCGTGGGCGACGCGCTGATCGCGTACATCATGGCCTGCAGACCGCCTTCGATGCGCTTGGCGATCTCGATTTCGCCTTCGCGCGTGAGCAGCTCGACCGTGCCCATCTCGCGCATGTACATGCGCACCGGGTCGGTCGTGCGGCCGAACTCGGAGTCGACGGTCGACAGCGCGGCTTCGGCGGCTTCTTCGGCTTCTTCTTCGGTCGCGACGGTCGCGCCACCGCCGGCGATCAGCAGCGTGGCGGCGTCGGGCGCCTGCTCGTACACGGCGATGCCCATGTCGTTGAGCATCGAGACGATGGCCTCCAGGATCTCATCGTTCACCAGCTTCTCGGGCAGGTGGTCGTTGATCTCCTGGTGCGTGAGGAAGCCGCGCGTCTTGCCCATCTTGATGAGCGTCTTGAGCTCCTGGCGGCGTTTCGCGGCTTCTTCTTCGGTGAGGGCGGTTTCCTCCAGGCCGAACTCGCGCATCAGCGCGCGCTCCTTGGCGCGCGACACCTTCATGCGCAGCGGCTTGGCCTTGACCTTCGTTTCATCGGACGCGGCTTCGACTTCGGGCTCGCCTTCGAGGTCGGCTTCCAGGTCGGACAAGTCCACATCCGAGTCTTCCGACTTGGCGGGCTTCTCGTCGGCCTTGCCCTTTTTCGCGGGCTTGCCCTTGGCGACCACCGGGGCCACGGCCTTGGCGGCTGCCTTGACCGGCTTCACGGGCTTCAGCAACTCTTCGGCCTTGGCCGTTTTCGGCGCGGGTGCTGCCTTGGCTGCGGAATGGGGGGCCTTGGCGGCCGGTGCGGGGGCGCTCGTCTTCGCGGTCATGCAAATCCTCGGGTGGTAGAGGCCAGACAGGCTCTTGACCCACTGGCGCAACGTTCTGCAATGGGCAGATGGGTGCGCTGTGGGCTTGAGACAAGGCAAGCCGGTATGCAAATCGGCGCGGTGCCGATATCAAGCGTGCCAGCTCGGGTGAACATTTGGGGTGCAGCCCTTGCGGGAAATGTTGGCCTTTGAACCACGTCGAAGGTACCCTGGGTCAGAGGGTGGCCGGGGCCCGGAGGTGCTGCTGTCACGCTTGGCACGCGTTGTCAACTGAGGATTATACATCGCGAAGTGCCGGTTTGCCACTTCTTCAGCGCCCGGTGCGCGTTCGCCGGCTCGCTGCTTTGTGCTGGTGGCCGGTGTGCCGTGCCGTGCCGTACCGCGCGGCGCTCAGGGCTTCAGGCGCTTGCGCAAGTCCATCAGTTCGCGGCTGCGGCGATGGGTGTCCGGCGAATGCACGCCCGACTCGAACAACAGCTTCAGCTCGTCGTCAACCGCCTGCAGACGCAGCTTGCCGACGACCAGCGCCAGTTCCTGCGTCAGGTCGGTTTGCGGTTCCGGGTCGTGGAAAGTGGCGATGCGCGCCAGCACCGCGCCGCCTTCGCCGGATTCGGCCGCGCTCGCGCGAAGCTCGGCGAGCAGTGCGGCCGGCGCCATCGCGCCGTGTTCGTGGACGGCGCGTTCGATGCTGCCGAAGAAGGTGTCGTAAGGCGCAGCATGCGACGCCAGGATGTCATGCGACTCGCCGTCCAGTTCGGCCCACATCTCGCAGCGGTGCAGCAGCAACCACACCGCGCGGTCGAGCAGGTTGGCGCTGCTCTGGTTGACACGGCTGCGGCGGGCGCTCAAGCGTGGTGTCGCGCCTGCACTGCGCTCACCGCGCGCGCTGCCGCGACTTGCGCCACCCCACAGGCCGCGCAGTTCACCGGCGTCCATGCGGCCCAGAACCGCCAGGTCGCCGAGCATCTGGCTCTTCAGCGTGCCGTCGGGCAGGGCGGCCCACAGCGGCTTCGCATTCGCGAGCATGTGGGCCCGGCCCTCGGCGGTGTCGAGGTCGAGCCCGGCGCTGGCGGCTTCACCGATCTGGCGCGACAAGGGCACGGCCTGGGCCACGCATTGCTCGAACGCTGCCGCGCCGAGCTCGCGCACGTACGAGTCGGGGTCGTGCTCGGTCGGCAGGAACAGGAAGCGCACGGTGCGCGTGTCGGTGGCGAGCGGCAGGCAGGCCTCCAGCGCCTTGCCGGCGGCGCGGCGCCCTGCGGCGTCGCCGTCGAAGCTGAAAACCACCGAGTCGGTGAAGCGGAACAGCTTCTGCACGTGCTCGGCCGTGCACGCTGTGCCGAGCGTGGCCACGGCGTTGCCGAAGCCCGATTGAGCGAGTGCCACCACGTCCATGTAGCCCTCGACCACGAGCGCATAGCCGCGCTGGCGGATGGCCACGCGCCCTTCGAACAGGCCGTACAGCTCGCGCCCCTTGCTGAATACCGGCGTCTCCGGGGAGTTCAGGTACTTCGGCTCGCCGCGATCGAGCACCCGGCCGCCGAAGCCGATCACGTCGCCCTGCACCGAGCGGATCGGGAACATGATGCGGTCGCGGAAGCGGTCATACCTCTTTCCGTCGGCTTCATCGCCCGATTCCGCCGGCTGGTGGATGACCATGCCGCTCTCTTCGAGCAGCGGGTCGTCGTAGCTCGGGAACACGCTCGCGAGGCTGCGCCAGCCTTCTGGCGCATAGCCCAGGCCGAACGCGCCGGCCACCTCGCCGCTCAAGCCGCGGCCTTTCAGGTAGTCGACCGCGCGCGGGTTGGCTTTGAGCTGCTTGCGGTAGTTGTCGGCGCACTTCAAGAGCACGTCGCTCAAGGTGCTGCGGCGCTGCTTCTGCGCGACGGCTTGCTCGCGCTCGGCGGGCGAGAGGTCTTCTTCCGGCACGCTCAGGCCGACCTGTTGCGCCAGGTCTTTCACCGCGTCGATGAAGGTCATGCCGCTGAACTCGGTGAGAAAGCGGATGGCGTCGCCATTCGCTCCGCAGCCGAAGCAGTGATAGAACTGTTTGCTCGGGCTCACGGTGAAGCTCGGCGACTTCTCGGCGTGGAACGGGCACAGGCCGCTGAGGTTGGCGCCACCCTTCTTGAGCTGCACATGGCGGCCGACCACTTCGACGATGTCGACACGCGACAAGAGGTCGTGCAGGAAGCTGGGCGGGATCACCGCACGAGTCTAACGGCGCGGCCTCACTGGCCCACGCCGTGGCCCACGCCAGCGCCCCCCGCTACAGCGCCACCAACTCGTCCGTCCTGCGTGCGCCCATGCCCTTGTAGTCGAGCACCCAGGGCAGCAGCAACTCGGCTGGCATGGCGGCGGCAATGCCGTTGCCCTGGCCCACGTCACAGCCGATCTCGATCAGGCGCTGCGCCTGTTCCGGTGTTTCCACGCCCTCGGCGACCACACTGCAGCCGAAGGTCTGCGACAAGCCGATCACGCCCTCGACGATGGCCAGGTCCTGCCGGTCGCTGAGCATGTTGGTGACGAACGAGCGGTCGATCTTGAGCATGTCGATCGGCAGCCGCTTCAGGTAGGTGAAGGTCGAGTAGCCGGTGCCGAAGTCGTCGAGCGCGAAGCGCACGCCCAGGGCGCGGCACTCTTCGATCAGTTCGCAGGTGTAGTCGATGTCGGCGAGCGCGGCGGTCTCGAGCACTTCGATGATGAGCCGGTGGGCCACGGCGGCCTGGTGCCGCGACAGCAGGCCCGCGAGGTGCTGCGCGAACAGCGGCTCTTGCAGGTGGCGCGCCGAGATGTTGACGCTGACCGTGATGTCCAGCCCCAGGCGCAGCCAGTGCGCGAGCTGCTCGATGCCTTGTTTGAGCACCCAGTTGCCCACGCTGATGGCCAGGCCCGTGTTTTCGATCAGCGGCAGGAATTGCGCCGGCGAGATCACGCCCTCTTCGGGGTGCTTCCAGCGCAGCAAGGCTTCGGCACCGAGCACCTTGGACGTGCGCATGTCGACCTTCGGCTGGAAGTACAGGCGGAACTCATGCGCGTCGAGCGCTTCCTGGACCCGCCCCAGCGCCACGAAGCGCGCTTCGGCGCGGCGGTCGTGTTCGGCGTCGAAGAACAGGTAGCCGTTGCGGCCGGCCTGCTTGGCGCCGTACATCGCGTGGTCGGCGTGGCGCAGCAGCGTCTCGGCATCGGCGCCGTCGAGCGGGAAGACGGTCGCGCCGATACTGGCCGTCACCATCACCGGCCCGGCGCCCACGCCCAGGCCGTAGGGTTGGCACACCTGCGCCAGGACGCGTTCGACCGCATGCCGGCTCTCTTCGAGCGTGGCGGTGCGCAGCAGCAGCACGAATTCGTCCCCGCCGATGCGCGCCACCACATCGTCACCACCCGCCCACGAGCGCAACGAGCGCCGCATGCGCTCGGCCAATTCGACCAGCAGGCGGTCGCCGGCTTCATGGCCGAAGCGGTCGTTGACGGGCTTGAAGTGGTCGAGGTCGAGGTAGCACACGGTCAGCAGCGAGCCTTCGCGGCGGCTCGTCTGCATGCCGGTTTGCAGCATCTGCGCCAGGCGTGCGCGGTTCGGCAGCCGGGTCAGTTCATCGAAGTGCGCCTGGCGCTGCAGTTGTTCGAGTTGTTGGCTGGCGCGGGTGATGTCGGCAATGGCCAGCACGTGGTTGCGCACGCTGCCGTTGCTGTTGCGAACCGCCGAGACCGTGACTTGCAGCAGGCACGGCTCACCGTCACGGCGCTGGCTGCGCATCTCGCCGCGCCAGCTGCCGTGGGCCTCAAGGCCGGCGCGCATCAGCGTTTGCCGGGCTGCTGCTTCCGAGCCGGCTGCAGCAGGCTCCAGCAGCTTGGGCACGCAGCCGATCAAGGCCTCGCGCGGGTAGCCCGTGATGGCAGAGAACGTCGGGTTCGCTTCGAGCACGCGCTGCTGTGAATCGGTGATGAGCAGCCCCTCGTGCAGGTGCTGGAACAGGCTCTCCGACAAGTCCTGGCGCTCGCGGGCTTCGTGCACGTGGCTGATGTCGCGCGCCGTCGTGATGAGCCGCAGCGGGGCGCCGGCGCTGTCGCGTTCCGCCACCAGGGCGTGCAGTTCGAAGGCGCGCCAGCTGCCGTCGCGGCACTGCATGCGGCACTCGGTGCGCGTGTTCTCGGCGTGCGACGCGCGCAGCGGCTCCAGCGCATGCTGCAGCGCCAGCAGGTCGTCGGTGTGCACCAGCGCCCAGAAGCTTTGCACGCTGTGGCCGAAGCTTTGCGACTGGTAACCGAGCAGCGCCAGCCAGCGCGCCGACAGGTCGACCCGGGCGCGCGCCAGGTCCCATTCGCCCACGCCGATCTGCGAGGTGTCGAGCGCCAGTTGCCAGCGCCGCTCGTTCGCTGCAATCTCGCCGGTGAGCGCGGTCGTCAGCAGCGGCATGGCGAGCAGGCTGCAAACGTAGCCGATCAAGAACGCCACGCCCAAGTCGGTCGGGTTGATCTGGAACGGGCCGATGCCGTAGCGCGCGGCCAGCATGCTGCCCAGCGCCAGCAGGAACGACGTGCTCGACGCCAGGAACAAGCCGCTGCGCGCACCGAGCCAGCACAGCAGCACGTGCGGCACGAAGAACAGCGGTGACGGCGCAGCGGCTCCGGGGCTCGTCGACAGGAACGCCAGCGCGGCACTGGCGAGCGTCACGAGCACGAGCAGCGACGACCGCAGCCAGCGCCATTCCCCGAACGCCTGGCGCAGTGCCGCCCGGGACAGGGTCAGCAAGGGGATGCCGACCAGCAGCAAACCCATGGCATCGCCCAGCCACAGGTTGGCGCCGGTGCGCAGGATGTCGGGCCACGGCGTGCTGCCGCTCGCTGCGCGCCAGAAGGCCCCGTTGGCGGCCGTCAGGGTGGCAACCAGCGCGATGCCGAGCGCGGCATACAGGCCCAGGTCACGGCGCCGGTCGAGATCGGAATGCAAACCTTCGCGGCGCAGCGCGAACGCGCCCAGCATGGGCGCCAGCGTGCTGCCCACGGCGAGCATGAAGGCCGACCAGACCGGCTCGCCACCCAGCAAGGCCGTCGTGAATGCGGCGAGCCAGATGCCGGGCGACAGGCTCACGCCGAACTGCAGCAGCGCCGCGAGAGCAATGCCCGCCGGGGGCCAGATCGGTGGGATCGCAGGCGCCACTTGTGGCAACACCAACGCGAGCCGGGCGCCGGCCGCGCACGCCAGCGCGAGGAGCAGCATCTGCAAAAGCCACTCGCGAGAAAAGTGCGGCGCCCAACGGGCGCCGGCTGTGTGGTGGGTATCGACGGCGGGCACGGAAAGCGCGCGGTCGATGCCGATTCAGGCCCGGCTCAGACCGCGAAGTCGGTCAGTTTGCGCCCTTTGGCCAAGGCTGCCTTGAGCCATTTCGGTTGCAAGCCGCGGCCGCTCCAGGCGTCACCAGTGGCTTCGTCGCGGTATTTCGCGGCGACCTTGCCGCCGCCGGTTTTCTTGGCGCGCTTGGTGGAAAGGTCGGAAACCGAGAGTCCATATTCGGTCATCAGGGCGCGAACCTTCTCGACGGCCGCCGAACGGTCTTCGTTGCGTGTGAGTTCGATTTGCCGCTCCAGGGCTTCCTTCTGGGCAATCAGTTCTTTCAACGTGGCCATCTACATTCCTTTGGTGACAGCAATCGGGAGATTGCAAGAATCGCGATTGTAGGCGGCGAACTGATTCAGAAAATACCCGTTCGAACCCGGATTGCGCGCTCCATGGCAACCGTCGGTAAAACTCAGGTGGGAGGCGGTACATACCCCATCGGCTCGTCCGCCCCGTCGCCGAAGAAGAAATTCTCCATCTGCCGCGCCAGATACTGCCGGGCGCGCTGATCGGCAAGATTCAACCGGTTCTCGTTGACGAGCATGGTCTGATGTTTCATCCACAACTGCCAGGCTTCCTTGCTGACCGAGTTGTAGATTTTCTTGCCGAGCTCGCCGGGGTAGGGCGCGTAGTCCATCCCTTCGGCTTCTTTTTTCAGGTGGATGCATTGAACGGTGCGTGCCATGGTTTTCTCCTTGGTGGTGGCAGGGCGGCCCGGCGGAATGCGGGAGCGCCCGATGTGGCCGGCGTCAGCCGAGTTTCTTCACGAGCACCTGCGAACGCCGGTCCCAGTTGTATTTGCGCTGGCGCGCTTCGGGCAGCCAGTCGGGGTCGACCTGGTTGAAGCCGCGCTTGATGAACCAGTGCATGGTTCGCGTGGTGAGCACGAAGATGCTTTCCAGCCCCATGGCGCGCGCGCGCTGTTCCACGCGTTTCAAGATGCGCTCGCCGTCACCCTGGCTTTGCACATTGGGTGACACCGTCAGCGCCGCCATCTCGGCGGTCTTCGCTTCGGGGTAGGGGTAGAGCGCGGCGCAGCCGAAGATCACGCCGTCGTGCTCGATCACGGTGTAGTGGCCGATGTCGCGTTCGATCTCGGTGCGGCTGCGCTTGACCAGCGTGCCGTCGCGCTCGAAGGGCTCGATGAGCTGCAGCACACCGCCGATGTCGTCGGCCGTGGCCTCGCGCAGGCTCTCGAGCTTTTCGTCGACCACCATCGTGCCGATGCCGTCGTGCGTGAACACCTCCATCAGCAGCGCCCCGTCGAGTGCGAACGGCAGGATGTGCGAACGCTCCACGCCGCCCTGGCAGGCCCGCACGCAGTGGCGCAGGTAGAACGCGGTGTCGGTCGGCTGCAGCGGCGGCGGCAGCAGCGTCAGCAGCTTGACGGCATCGGCCAGGGCGAGTTCGGTGTCGATCGGGCTGTCGGTATCAGCCAGGTCTTCGTGGATGCCGGGCACCTCGGTCACGAACAGCAGCTTGTCGGCCTGCAGCGCGATGGCGGTGCTTGTGGCCACGTCTTCCATCGTCAGGTTGAAGGCTTCGCCGGTGGGCGAGAAGCCGAACGGTGACAGCAGCACCATCGCGCCGATGTCGATGGCGCGGCGGATGGCGCCGGAGTCGACCTTGCGCACCACGCCGCTGTGAATGAAGTCAACGCCGTCGACGATGCCGACTGGCCGCGCGGTCAGGAAGTTGCCCGACACCACGCGCACGATGGCGTTGGCCATCGGTGTGTTCGGCAGGCCTTGCGAGAACGCCGCCTCGATCTCGAAGCGCAGCTGGCCTGCGGCCTCCTGTGCCGAGTCGAGCGCCACCGCGTCGGTGATGCGCAGGCCGTTGTGGTAACGCGCCTCGTGGCCCTTGGAGCGCAGCTGCTCGTTGACCTGAGGGCGAAAGCCGTGCACCAGCACGAGCTTGATGCCCATCGCCTGCAGGATGGCCAGGTCTTGCGCGAACGAGTTGAGCTTGCCGGCAGCGATCAGCTCGCCGGCGATGCCGACGACGAAGGTCTTGCCGTGGTACGCGTGGATGTGCGGCGCCACGGTGCGGAACCAGGGCACGAAGGTGTGGGGGAAGACGAGGCTCAAGGTCGGTGCGCTCTGGGGTGTTCGCTGGGGTCGCCTCTGGGGCGGGGTGGCGCGGGGTGGCGCGGGGTGGGGCAGGTTGGGGCGGGGTGCTGGCGAGTGGCTGGCGATGCGCGCGGCGTGCAATGCGAGTCGGGCGCGATTTTGTCACGCAGGTGCTGACGCGGGCGAAACGAGTGTCAATGCGCGGGCCACGCCAGCGGGTGGCTGCCCGGCGGCATCGAAGGCCGGGCCCAACCGGCCGGTGTGTGTGAGAACGCGGCGGCATGGCGCAGAGCCGTCAATTCTCCCCAGCCGGAATTGCTGGTTTCCATCAGCGCGGCGAAGTCGGGCGGCGGCGCGCTGAAGCCGTTCGGCACCCGGCCGAGTTCGCGCAACCATTGGCCGGTGCGCGCGAGCGACACGCGCACCTGCCAGCTGCCGCCTTCGCGTTGCTGGCGCAGCAGTGCGGCTTGTGCGCCGAACGCCATCAGGGCGCCACTGGCCATGTCGAGCACCTGCATCGGCAAGGCGCGCGGTTGGTCGGCGCCGGCGGCACGCCCTTCGGCATGGTTGAAGCCGGCGGCGGATTGCACCAGCGAGTCGAAGCCGCGCTTGCCGGCCCACGGGCCGCGCTCGCCGTACGCACTGAGCGACACGCACACGATGCCGGGGCGCACCGCCGCCACGTCGGCCGGCGCGAAGCCGAGCGCCGCCAGCGCGCCCGGGCGGTAGCCCTGCATGAACACGTTCGCGTCGCGCAGCACCGCCCGCAGCGCTTGGCGGCCCGGCTCGCCACGCAGGTCGGCCAGAGCCGAGAGCTTGCCGCGGCTGGTGTCGGCAATGGCCTCGATGTTCGGCAGGTGCGGTGCGTTGACCAGCAGCACGTCCGCACCGTAGGCGGCGAGCATGCGGCCCGCCACCGGCCCGGCGAGGATGCGTGTCAGGTCGAGTACGCGCACGCCGCCGAGTGGTCGGGCCGATGGCGCAAGCGCCGGCAGTTCGAGCGGCGGCGCAGCGCCGATGCGTTCGATGGCCACGAGCGGCTCGGCCGCGATCGCCGCTGCCTGCGGGTGAGCGTCCCACTCGTCGAAACTGCGCAGGGCGGCGACCACCAGGCCGGCATCGGTGGCGGCTTGCTCGAAGGCGTTGGCCTGCCATGCGGCGAGCGCTTGCGCGACAAGCCCGCGCTCGGTGCCGGTGCCTTCGGGCAGGCCGAGCAGGCGCAGCACACCGTCCCGGTGGTGCGCGAAGTTGGTGTGGATGCGCACCCAGCCGTCACGCCCTTGCGGGCCGCAGGCGTACAGGCCGGCGAGCTTGTCCCACACGTCGGGCGCGCGGCCGTCGATCAGGAAGCGGGCCGTGCACTCGAGCGCGGCATGGCGCATGTCGACCTGCACTTGCTGGCGCACGCCGTTGCGCGCGCGGCCGAGTTCGCAAGCGGCCAATGCCGCCGCCGCGAACGACACCTGCGCCGCCGTGCCGACCGCGAACGACGACGGCAGCACCGGCTCGGTGCCGGTCAAGGTCAGCCGTGCGAGTGCGTCGGCGGGCAGGCCTGCCGCAGCCCAGACCGATGCGAGCGCGTGCAGCGGGGCCATGGCCGGCGTGGGCACGGACTCAGTGCCCGCCGCCCCCTAAGTAGGCCGCCTTCACAGCAGGGTCGTCGCGCAACTTGGCGGCCGGGCCGTGCACCGAGATGCGGCCGTTCTCGAGCACGTAGCCGTAGTCGGCCACCGCCAGCGCGGCGGCAGCGAACTGTTCGACCAGCAACATCGTCACACCCTGGCTCTTGAGCCGCTCGATGATCTTGAACACCTCGGCCACGAGAATCGGCGCCAGGCCCATCGACGGCTCATCGAGCAGCACCACGTCGGGGTTCAGCATCGTGGCGCGCGCCATCGCGAGCATCTGCTGTTCGCCGCCCGACAGCGTGCCCGCGAGTTGCGTGCGGCGCTCCTTCAGGCGCGGGAACAGGTCGAGCGCGCGGTCGAGGTCGGCCGCCACGTCGCCCTTCGGCCGGCTGCCGGTCAGGCGCGGGAACGCACCGAGCACGAGGTTGTCGGTCACGGTCATGGTGGCGAACACGCGCCGCCCTTCGGGCGAGTGCGCGAGGCCGAGCTTGGCGATGTCGTACGACTCCTTGCCCTCGATGCGCTTGCCGTTGAGCGTGATGTCGCCGCCGGTCGGCGCGATCATTCCGGAGATGGCGCGCATCGTGGTCGTCTTGCCCGCGCCGTTCGAGCCGATGAGCGTCACGACCTTGCCCTTGGGCACGTCGATCGAGATGCCGTGCAGGACCTGCACCTTGCCGTAGCCGGCGCTGAGGTTGTTGATGGTCAGCATGATGGGTCCTTAATCTGCAACGGTGCCGCCGAGGTAGGCTTCGATCACCTTCTCGTCGGCCTGCACTTGCGCGGGCACGCCTTCGGCGATCTTCTGCCCGAAGTCGAGCACCGAGACGGTGTCGCACAGGTTCATCACCACATCCATGTGGTGCTCGATCAGGATCACGGTCACGCCGTGCTCGCGGATCTTGCGGATGATCGCGATCAGCTCCTTGATGTCGGGTGCGGTCAGGCCGGCGGCGGGCTCGTCGAGCAGCAGCAACTGCGGGTCGAGCGCCAGTGCGCGGGCGATCTCGAGCAGGCGCTGCTTGCCGTACGGCAGGTTCCGCGCCTCCTCGAACGCCAGGTTGCCCAGGCCCACGAACTGCAGCAGGCCGAGCGCGCGGCTGGCGGCGCTGGCGCTTTCGCGGTTGTAGCGCGGGGTGTGCAGCGCCACGTCGAGCAGGTTGCTCGCGAAGGTGTGGTGCAGGCCCACCTGCACGTTCTGCAGTGCGGTCATCTCGCCGAAGAGCTGCACGTTCTGGAAGGTGCGTGCAATGCCCGACAGCGCGATGTCGCTTGAGGTGCGCCCCACCACCGATTGGCCGGCAAACATCACACCGCCTGCCGTCGGTTGGTAGATGCCGGTGAGCACGTTCATCATCGTGCTCTTGCCCGAGCCGTTTGGCCCGATCAGGCCGTGGATGCTGCCGCGCTTGATGACGAGGTCGACGTTGTTCAGCGCCTTCAGGCCGCCGAACTGCATCAGCACGCCACTGGCCGTCAGCAGCTCGGGCGATGTGTTCGTGCCCGCCGCCGTGCCCACGGCATCGCCCTTGACCGTGCCGATGGCGGCTTGCTGGTCGGCCACGGATGTCTGCTTCAAGTTCAGCGCGTTGCGCACGAAGCCGACGATGCCGTCTTGCAGGTAATACACGACGAACAGCGTGATCACACCGAAGATCGACAGCCGCCAGTCGGTCATGCTCTGCAGCTTGAACGCGAGGCCTGCCAGCAGCAGCGTGCCGACCACCGGAATCGCCATCTGCTGCGCCGTGCTCTTGCCGCGCCGAATGCCCACCACGGCCGACACAGCCACCAGCACCGCCAGCGCAACCGACACGTAGCGGAACATCTCGATGTCGTCGAGCAGCTTGGGCAAAAGCACGATGATCGTCGCACCGACCAGCGAACCGATGCGGCTCTTGCGCCCGCCCATGATCACGGCCAGCAGGAACAGCACCGTCAGCTCGAAGTTGTAGGTGTTCGGCGAGATGTACTGCTCGGAATACGCGTACAGGTTACCGGCCAGCCCCGCGAAGCCGGCGCTGATCACGAATGCGTAGACCTTGTAGCGATAGACCGACACGCCCATGCAATCGGACGCGACCGGGCTGCCCCGCAGCGCCTCGAACGCGCGCCCCAGGTGCGAGCGCAGGATGCGGTGCACGACGATCAGCGCCAGCACCATCAGCACCAGCACGACCCAGTAGAACTCGCGCTCGTCAAGCTTGTGGCCGAAGAGTTCCGGCTTCTCCAGCTTGATGCCCAGCGGCCCTTCGGTCAGGAAGCTCATCTCGTTGATGAGGATCTGGATGATCGTGCCGAACGCCAGTGTCACCATCGCGAGATAAGGCCCCGACACGCGCAGCGCCGGCAGCGCCAGCAGCGCGCCGAACCCGGCCGTGATGAGGATGGCCGCCGGCACCGTGAGCCACAGCGACGCACCGAGCTTGAAGACCAGCACGCCGACCGTGTACGCGCCCACGCCGAACAGGCCCGCGTGGCCGAGCGACACCTGCCCGGTGTAGCCCACCACGATGTCCAGGCCGAACAGCACGATCGCATAGATCATGATCGTCTCGACGAGGTGGATGTAGTACGGGTTGTGAACCCCGACCGGGAACAGGGCGAGTGCGGCAATGCCGATCACTGCCAACAACAGATGACTGCGCTTCATGGGATCAGACCTTCTTGATGGCAGTCTTGCCGAACAGACCCGCCGGCCGCACGGCCAGCACGATGAGCAGCAGCACGAGGCCTGGCACGTCCTTGTAGCCGGTGCTCAGGTAGAAGCCGGTGGTGGTTTCGGCCACGCCGAGAATGATGCCGCCCACCACGATGCCCATGCCGCTGGTCAAGCCGCCGATGATGGCGACCGCGAAGGCCTTCAGGCCGAGCACCGCGCCCATGGTGGCGCCGGTCAGCGTGAGCGGGGCGATCAGCACGCCGGCAAAGGCGGCGGTCATCGAGCTCAGCGCGTACGAGAAGGTGATCACGAGGCCGGTGTTGATGCCCATCAACTTGGCGGCGTCGCGGTCGTTGAAGGTCGCAACCACGGCCTTGCCGTAGATCGACTTGCGGTTGAACACCTCGACCGCCAACATCATCAGCAGCGCACCGCCTACGACCAGAATTTCCATCGGCAGCACGTTGGCGCCCAGGAAGTGCAGCGGTGACTCCGGCAGCGGCGAGGGGAACTTCAGGTCATCGCGGCCCCACACGTTCTCGGCCACGTTCTTGAAGATGATGCCCAGCGCGATCGTGCTCATGATCCAGCCGAACTCGCTCTTGATCTTGATCGCCGGCCGCACGCCGATGCGTTCGACCACCGCGCCCTGGAAGGCGCCGAACACACACACGATCGGGATCATCAACCAGTAGTTCACGCCCAGCCCCACGAGCGTCAGCCCGACGAGCGCGCCCAGCATCAGCGCGTCACCCTGGCCGAAGTTCAGCGTGTCGGAGGTCTGGAACGTCAGCTGGTAGCCGAACGCGATGACGGCGTAGATCATGCCCAGGGCGATGCCGCTGAACACGAGTTGAGTCAGGATTTGCATGGTGGCTTTCGCGGCTCTGGAAGTGGTGAAGACAAGTCGTTCACCGCAGAGACGCAGAGGACGCAGAGGAGCGCAGAGAGAGCAAGAGACTTTGCTTTTCTCTGCGTAGCTCTGCGCTCTCTTCGCCTCTGCGGTGAAGTATTGAACGGCTTTGCGCGCTGGCGCGCGGCCTTACTTCTTCTGGCTCAGTGCGCCCTTGGCGTTCACGTCTTTGACGCGCACTTCGGAGGCCTTCTTCTGGTCGTCGGGGTAGGCGTACACCACGCGTTGGCCCTTGACCTCGCCGAACACCGGGATGTTGGCGGTGATGGCTTCGTGGTCGGTCTTCGAGAACGGCTTGTTGTAGGTCGTGACCACGCCTTCGACCGGCGTCTTCAGGTCTTCCAGTGCGGCGCGGATGGCGGGGCCGTCGGTGCTCTTGGCTTGCTTGATGGCGGCTGCGAGCAAGTAAATCGAGTCATAGCCTTGCGCGGCCGAGACCGGCGAATCCATGCGCGCGTTCTTCGGGTTGAAGGTCTTGAGGTAGCTGATGATGAAGCTCTGGCGCTTCGGCGTGGTCGGCTCCTGGATGAAGGTTTGCGGCATGCGCGCGCCTTCACCGCCGGGGCCGGCGTTGTCGATGTAATTGGCCATCGACAGCGTCCACGAGCCGATGAGCGGCACCTTCCAGCCGAGCTTGGTCATGCCGTTGGCGATCTGCGCCAGCTCGGGGCCGATGCCGTAGGTCAGCACGGCTTCGGCGCCGGCTTCCTTGGCCTTGAGCAACTGGGCCGTCATGTCCACATCCTTGATGTTGAACTTCTCGACGGCCACCGGCGTGACGTTCTTCAGCTTCAGCGCGGCTTCCAGGTCGGCGCGGCCGAGCTGGCCGTAGTTGGTGGAGTCGGCCAGGATCGCGACCTTCTTGAAACCACGGCGGGTGATGGCTTCCTCGACGATCATCGGCGCCTGGATGCTGTCGTGCGCGGCGTTGCGGAAGATGTAGTTGTCGGGGTCCTTGTCGAACTGGTGCGTCACGACCGAGCCGGTCGCCACGTTGTTCATCACCGGGATCTTGGCTTCCTGGAAGAAGCGCTGCGATGCCAGGGCCACGCCGGTGTTGATGTAGCCGACGGTCGCGGTGACCTTCTCTTTGTTGATCAGTTCCTGGGCGATCTGCACGCCGCGTTCGTTCTTGGCTTCGTCGTCGCGCTCGACGGCAAGCAGTTGCCGGCCGAGCACGCCGCCCGACTTGTTGATCTCGTCGATGGCGAGGCGGACGCCGTCGCGCATGCTCACGCCCATGGACGACGAGCCGCCCGTGAACGGGCCGGCCACACCGATCTTGATCGGGTCGGCAGCTTGGGCGAAGGTGCTCAGGGTGGCCAGCGCAACAGCGGCGGCGAGGGTGGTCAAACGGTTCATCGACAGTCTCCGGTCATGGTGTTGTGACGGGTGCGTGCAGGCCCGCAAGGGCAACGCAGCACCACCGGCGAATTGTGGGCCGCGCAGCCGCCGATTGCATGCGCATGACTGCGTGCGTGCGCTGCGTAGTAGTGCCTAAGGGAAACCACGAGCCCCGCTGTTCCAAGCGGGCTCGAAGCTCGGGCGGAGCCGCGCCGCACAATCGCGGCATGAAGCTCAAGGCCAAAATCCTGTCGCTCGCGGTAGCCCCACTGCTGCTGGCGGTGGCGCTCATCGGCGCGCTGCTCGTGATCGAGACACGCCGGCTCGAGGAGCAGCAGGCCCAACTGCTCGAACAAACCCTGCTCGCCACCAAGCGCGACGAGCTGCGCTCCTATGTGGAACTGGCGCTCACGTCGATCGCCAACCTGTACGCGGCGGGGCGCGAAGATGAAGCCGCCAAGGAGCAGGCCAAGGCGGTGTTGTCGAGCATGCAGTTCGGCAACGACGGCTACTTCTTCGTCTACACCACCGATGGCCTGAACCTGGTGCACCCGCGCCAGCCTGAACTCATCGGCCAGAACCTGCGCAACATGCGTGACAAAGACGGCGTGTGGGTGATCCGCGAGCTGCTCGACCGCGCGGCCGAAGGCGGCGGCTTCACGCGCTACCAGTGGCCCAAGCCGTCGACCGGGCGCGTCACGCCGAAGCTCGGCTACTCGGTGGAATTGCCGCGATGGGGCTGGATGCTGGGCACGGGCATCTACCTGGACGACGTGGAATCGGCCGCCGCGCTGATGCGCGGCAACCTGCTCGCAAGCGTGCGCGAAACCCTGATCGGCCTGGCCGCCGTGGCGGTGTTCGCATCGCTTGCGGTGTTCGCCGGCGGCATGGCGCTCAACATCAGCGAGCAGCGCCAGGCCGACCGCAAGCTGAAGGCACTCGCGCACCGCGTGGTCAGCTCGCAGGAAGAAGAACGCTCGCGCGTTTCGCGTGAGCTGCACGACCACATCTGCCAGCTGCTGGTGTCGATCAAGTACCAGTTCGAGCTGGTGGGCCACCGGCTTGCGCACCCCGGCGCGGCGCCGGTGGTCGCCATCGACAAGGAGATCGGCGCACTGTCGAAGGCCATTGGCGAGGTGCGGCGCATCTCCCACGGCTTGCGCCCCGCGTTGCTCGATGACCTGGGCTTGCCCGCAGCACTTGAGCACCTGGGCAACGAACTCGCGCAGCGCAGCGGTTTGCAGGTCGAGGTGGCCGCGCGCGTTCACGAAGACCACCTGCCGGAGCTGCAGGCGGTGAGCCTGTTCCGCGTGGCACAAGAGGCGCTGCGCAACGTTGAACGCCACGCCGGTGCGAGCCAGGTGAGCATTCAGCTCGACGATCGCGACGAACGCTTGATGCTTCGCATCATCGATGACGGCTGTGGCTTCGACGTGAAGAATGTCGAACTGAGCAAGGACCGCGGCATCGGCCTGTCGAACATGCGCGAGCGGGTCGAGCGCAACGGCGGCTGGTTCCAGCTCGTGTCGGAGCAGGGCCGCACGGTGCTGATGGCGAGCTTCCCGCTCGCCGGCCTCGCATGACGACTGCAGCGACTGGCGTGGTGCGGCTCGTCATCGTCGACGACCATGCCTTGGTGCGCGACGGCCTGCGCGCGCGCTTGTCGGTCGTGCCCGGCTTGCAGGTGGTGGGCGAGGCCGCGAGCGGCCCCGAGGCGCTGGCCCTCGTCGATGCCGACGCACCCGACCTGATGCTGGTGGACGTGGGCATGAAAGGCATGAACGGCATCGAACTCGCGACCGAACTGCGGCGCCGCCACCCGCAGGTCAAGGTGTTGATGCTGAGCATGTACGACAACCGCGAGTACGTGCTCAGCGCCATCCGCGCTGGTGCTTGCGGCTACGTGCTGAAAGAGTCGCCGACGGCCGACATCATCTCCGCCATCAGCGCGGTGTGCGCGGGCGGCAACTACTTCAGCGCGCAGGTCGCGAGCCTGGTCGCGCAGGTCGGTCTCGGTGCGCCGCAACTCACAGCGCGCGAGCACGAGATCGCGGTGATGCTGGCCCACGGCAGCAGCAACAAGGTGGTGGCGCGGCAGCTCGACATCAGCGTTCGCACGGTAGAGACGCACCGCCTGAGCCTGCGCCGCAAGCTGGGTGTCGACTCGGCCAGCGAACTGCTGAAGATCGCGGTGACGAACGGCTGGACGACGCTCTGATCTCTGCGGTGAAGCATTGACTTGCGAACGCTGCGGAACCGAAGCGCTGACGCCTGCCCGGGCGCGCCTTTGCCGCGCTGACTGGCGCGCGGTGCGGCGACCCGAAGCCCCCGTGGCTACCTCCGCAGCCGCAGCAGTGCCAATACGTTGACGGGCCGCACAGGCCGCGTCAGCATGGTTGCCCTTCATTGTTCAAGGAGCTTCTCATGGATGCATTTCAAACCCCCGGTGCCTTCAGCTGGTGCGAGTTGATGACGACCGACCCGGAGGCCGCGAGCCGGTTCTACGGCGAGCTGCTGGGCTGGAAACTGGAGACCATGGACATGGGCATGCCTTACCACGTGGTCAAGGTGGGTGACGCGGCGCTCGGCGGGATCATGGGCATGCCGCCGGGTGCGCCGGCCGGCATGCCGCCGATGTGGGTGACCTACGTCACCGTGGCCGATGTCGATGCGCTGGTCAAGCGCGTGGCGGGGCTCGGCGGCTCGGTGCGAGTGCCGCCGACTGACATCCCGACGGTCGGCCGCTTCGCGGTGATCGCCGACCCGCAAGGCGCAGTGATCCATGTCATCACCTACGCTGCGCGAGCGCAATAGTCGGGCGTTGATGTGGGGCCGAACGCGCGGGCGCCGGCATCTTCGATAATCCGAGCTTGATGCCGAATCTCGATGCCCCGCCTGCGGCCGCGCGCGCCGGCGGGCCCCGCCCCGCAAATGCGCTGCCGCCGATCACCTACCCCGAGTCGCTGCCCGTCTCGGCGCGGCGCGACGAGATCGCGGCCGCGCTGCAGGCGAACCAGGTCGTCATCGTCTGCGGTGAAACCGGCTCCGGCAAGACCACGCAGCTGCCGAAGATCGCGCTCGAACTCGGGCGTGGCAAGGCCAACACCGGCAAGCTCATCGGCCACACGCAGCCACGCCGCATTGCAGCGTCGAGTGTCGCCAAGCGGATTGCGCAGGAGCTGAACACGCCGCTCGGCGACGTGGTGGGCTTCAAGGTGCGCTTCCAGGACCGGCTGTCGAGCGGTGCCAGCGTCAAGCTGATGACCGACGGCATCTTGCTCGCCGAGACGCAGACCGACCCGCTGCTGCGCGCCTACGACACGATCATCATCGACGAGGCGCACGAGCGCAGCCTGAACATCGACTTCCTGCTCGGCCACCTGCGGCAGATCTTGCCGCGCCGGCCCGACCTGAAGGTCGTCGTGACCTCGGCGACCATCGACGCCGACCGCTTCGCACGCCACTTCGAGAGCAAGGACGGCCCGGCGCCGGTGATCCAGGTGTCGGGGCGCCTGTTCCCCGTTGAACAACGCTGGCGGCCTTTTGAGGAGAGCCGCGAGTTCGACCTGAACGACGCCATCAGCGCGGCGGTCGATGAGTTGTGGCGCGAGGGTTCGGGCGACGTGCTCGTGTTCCTGCCCGGCGAGCGCGAGATCCGTGAAGCCGCCGACCACCTGCGCAAGCACCACCCGCCGGGTGTCGAAGTGGTGCCGTTGTTCGCCCGACTGAGCCAGCAGGAGCAAGACCACATCTTCGAGCCGCACAGTGCGCGCCGCATCGTGCTGGCCACCAACGTGGCCGAGACCTCGCTGACGGTGCCGGGCATTCAGTTCGTGATCGACGCGGGCACGGCGCGTGTGAAGCGCTACAGCTACCGCAACAAGGTCGAGCAGTTGCTGGTCGAGCCGGTGAGCCAGGCGGCGGTGAACCAGCGCGCCGGCCGCTGCGGGCGCGTGTCGAGCGGCATCTGCATTCGCCTGTACGACGAGAAAGACTTCACCGAGCGGCCGAAGTACAGCGACCCGGAAATCATGCGCTCGTCGCTGGCCGGCGTGATCCTGCGGATGAAGTCGCTCAACCTCGGCACGGTCGAAGACTTCCCGTTTATCGAGCCGCCGCCGAAGCGCGCCATCGCCGACGGCTACCAGTTGCTCGCCGAGCTGGGCGCGGTCGACGACGACAACCAGCTCACGAAGGTGGGCCATGAGCTCGCACGCCTGCCGCTCGACCCGCGCGTGGGCCGCATGATCCTGGAGGCGCGCAGCCGCGAGGCGCTGACCGAGGTGCTCATCATCGCCAGCGCCTTCAGCGTGCAGAACGTGCGCGACCGGCCGCTCGAGAACCAGCAGGCGGCCGATGCAGCGCACAAGAAGTTCGACGACGAGCGCTCCGAGTTCCTCGGCGATTTGAAGTTATGGGCGTGGCTCGAAGCGGCGCGTGGTGGCCATGGCGAGCACAAGGTGTCGCAGCGCAAGCAAGAGCAGCTGCTGCGCGACAACTTCATCTCCCCGCGCCGCGTGCGCGAGTGGCGCGACATCCATTCGCAATTGCACACCGTTGTCGCCGAGCACCAGTGGCGCCTGAACACGCTGCCCGCCACGTACGAGCAACTGCACCTGTCGATGCTCGCGGGCCTGCTCGGCAACATCGGCTGCAAGAGCGACGAGGACGACTGGTACCTCGGTGCGCGCGGCATCCGCTTCTACCGCCACCCGGGCGCGAACCTGTCGAAAAGGCCCGGGCGCTGGATCGTGGCTGCCGAGCTGGTGGAAACGACGCGCCTGTTCGGGCGCAACCTGGCGGTCATCGAGCCGACTTGGATAGAGCGCATGGGCGGGCACTTGCTGAAGACGCAACTGCTCGAGCCGCATTGGGAGAAGAAGGCCGGGGAGGTCATCGCGCTCGAGCGCGCCACCTTGTACGGCCTGGTGATCTACAACAACCGGAAGGTCAACTTCGGCCGCATCGACGCACCGGCGGCACGCGCGATCTTCATCCGCGAGGCACTGGTGCAGGGCGATTGGGACACCCGGCTGCCGTTCTTGGCGCACAACGAGAAGTTGATTCGCCAGG
>JANNBF010000008.1:0-19532 GCA_031385155.1 Rhizobacter sp. | reverse complement strand
GCGAGGCGGAGCAAGCGCGGGTGGTGGACACGCTGGGTGGGCGCATGCATGTGCGCTGGGACTCTGGTGCAGCGGCTACACCGCATGGCCAGTTGGTCTTCTTCGCCGAGTTCCTCGCCGCAACAGGCGTGTTCGAGCGCTGGGTCTCGGCCTGCCCCTTGGCGTACCGCAGCGGCAACGCGCCGGACAAGCGAGACGTGTTGGGCACGCTGATGCTCGGGATGCTGGCCGGGCATCGGCGCTATGCCCACATCACCGCGCTGCGCGGCGACGCGGTGGCCGCGCAGGCCCTGGGCATGAACAAGGTCGTCAGCGAAGACGCGTTGCGCCGGGCACTGGAGCGCATCGACGAGCCGGCCAGCACGGCCTGGATGCGCCCGGCGCTGATGCATTCGGTGCGTGAGGCGCTGAGCAAGCCCTGGGTGCTCGACATCGACGCCAGCATCAAGCCGCTGTACGGCCGCCAGGAAGGCGCCGCGCTGGGCTACAACCCAGGCAAGCCCGGCAGGCCCAGCCACGTGCTGCACACCTTCTGGGTGGGCAACCTGCGCCTGGTGCTCGACGTGCAAGTCACCTCCGGCAAGCAGCACACCAGCGTGCATGCCAAGGCCGCGCTGGGTCGACTTCTCGATGAGCTTGGTGAGAAGCGCCCGGCGCTGGTCAGAGGCGACTCGGGCTACGGCAACGAAGGCATCCTGCTGGAGTTGGAGAGCCGAGCCCAGCCGTATCTGCTGCGATTGCGCCAGACCGCCAACGTGCAGCGCCTGGTGGCGCAACAGTTCAGCCGCCAGGACTGGAGCCGAGCGGACAACCAGGGCTGCCAGATGGTGGAGGACTGGCTGCAGTTGCACGGTTGGAGCAAGAAGCGTCGGGTGGTCGTCGTGCGCCAGCGTATCAAAGGCGGCATCGCACGCGAACGCCGCGTGGACGGCAAGCAGCTGAAGCTGGACCTGGCGGGCCCGAGCGTGCACGAGGGTGAGCGGCTGTGGGAGTACGCGGTGATGGTCACCGATGCAGCGTTCCCCATCGAAGCCATCGGTCAGCTTTACCGCGACCGTGCGGACTGCGAGAACGGCTTCGACGAGTTGAAGAACCAGTGGGGCCTGGGGGGGTTCACCACGCAGGACATCAACCGCTGCCAGACCACGGCTCGGGCCTGCGCGCTGGTCTACAACTGGTGGAGTTGGTATTGCCGGGCGGCCAATCCGAAGGCGCGCATGGAGGCCGTCACGAGCCGGCCACTGTTGCTGGCCGCGGTTGGTCGGGCGGCCCACAGCGGCGGGCAGACGACGCTATACCTGACACCCATGCATGGCAAGGCTCACTTGCTCAAGTCATTGATCGCCAACATCCACGCCGCCTTGCAACACATCAAGGCTACTGCGGAGCAGTTCAGAACTGTCGACCCTTGGGCCTTGCTGCTGCGCTACGTGAGCGAGAAGATCGCGCCCACCCTCGGACCATTCATGCCCCCAAATGCCCTGCCAGCGACCGGGTAACTGCCGGTTCTAGGTTCAACTCAAGTTGGCCGGCTGACCCCGGCGAGTCGGGGGCTGACGCGGGCCAATTGCTGCCGGGTCGCCCCGCCGGCGGCGGCGGTGAGCGCGCCCGTCAACCAAGCTGGAGGCATCGCCATCGCGGCTGTTGTTGCGAGCCAACGCGAGCTGCGCCCTTTGCCCGGTGAACGCGGTTTGAAGACCCTGTCGAGTGCAGCGCATGATCCCGTGCGGCGGCTGGGTAAGTGGGCGCCAGCCCGCGCCAGTGCTCGGTTTCGCGGGTATCAGAGGTGGCGTGCCAGAGGCTCTGGGGTAGGGCGTCCAAAGGCGCTAAAGGAATACCCTGAACGGGCCCTACTTTCGGCTCACTCACAATTCTTTTACACGTCTTTGCAGACAAGTCATGGCCGATTCACAAAGCCGGCATGTGACTTGCTCTCGACGAGGGTCTATCGATCAATTGCCTCAGCGCATTCACAGGAGTTCAAATGTTCAAACGAAGCCAAGTCTGTTCAGCGGTGGTGGTTGCCTTCGGCGGCGTACTCGCTATGTCGGCGGCGCCTTCATTCGGTCAAACCCAGCTCGAACGGGTCGAGATCACGGGTTCGTCGATCAAGCGGGTCGACACAGAAACCGCGCTGCCGGTGACCGTGATCAAGCGCGCCGAGATCGAGCGCATCGGCGCGGCAACCGTTGAAGATCTGCTGAGCAAGATTTCGTCCTCGAACGGTGGTGGCTACAACACGGGTCTGGCGCTGGGCGATGCCGGCCGCCCCGGTTTCGCTGGCGTATCCATGCGTGCGCTTGGTGCCAACAACACCCTGGTGCTGATGAACGGCCGCCGCCTGGCGGTCTACGCGTTCGACGGGGGTGCAGTCAACCTGAACGACATTCCACTCGCGGCTGTCGACCGCATCGAAATCCTGCGCGACGGGGCCTCGGCCTTGTACGGTACCGATGCCATTGCTGGCGTGATCAACCTGATCACCAAGAAAGAATTCCGTGGCCTGGAAGCTGCCATCAGCGGCTCGAAGCCCACGCAGAGCGGCGGTGCGGGCGAGCAGAGCATTACTGCAACGGTCGGCATGGGCACCCTGAGCGCCGACAAGTGGAGCGTGATGCTCAACCTCGGGCATGTGGACGTCGACTCTCTGAAAGCCAAGGACCGGAGCTTCGCGTCGACTGCGTATCGCCCGGATCTTGGCGTCAACCGCCTCAGCTCGAACGCCTTCCCTGCCAACATTGCGACGCCGGCGTTGGTCAACCCGGCCGCGAATTTCTACAACGGCGGTGCCGGGTGTGCGCCCCCGACCAGCTTCGGCACCAGTGCCACCGACAAACGTTGCCGCTTCGACTACGCGTCGGTGATCGACATTTTCCCCAAGTCCAAGCGCGACAACCTGTTCCTGAAGGGCGTTGCCGACATCGGCCCGTTCGAACTGGGTGCCGAGTACATGTTGACCAAGAACAAGTACAAGTTCGTTATCTCGCCGACGCCGGCTTCGGAGGCCACCACGTTCAACGGTGACCCGGTCCAGTTGTCTAAGAACAGCCCGTTTTACCCGACTGCCTTTATCGCCGCGAACTTCCCGGCGCTGGTCGGAAAGGACTTGAACCTTTACTGGCGCAGTACCGACGCTGGCCCGCGAACCAACGAAGTCGCGACCTCGCAAGACCGTTTGCTGTTCACGCTGGACGGTACCTTCGGCAAGTGGGATACCGGCCTGGCCGTGATGCGGTCGACCAGCAAGGCGACCGAGCGCTACACAAACGGCTACCTTTACGAGCACAAGCTCCTTGGCACGGGCAACCTGCTGCCCGATGACGCAGGCTACAGCGCAGCGGTGCAGCCGATCGACATCGCTATCAATCCGTTCGGCCCGAACGATGCTGCCGGGCTGGCCGCCATCAACTCGGCCAAGGTCGTTGCCGACACGCGCATCTCGAAGAGTACGCGCACTGCGGTCGACGGCAAGGTCTCTACGGCCGACTTGTTCTCGATGCCTGGTGGCAGTGCTGGCCTGGCGGTCGGTTTCGAGAGCCGCCGCGAGGCCTTCTTCGACAACCCGCTGCCCATCCTGAACAGTGGCGACATCATTGGCGGGGCCGGTTCGCAATTGCCGGTCGAAGCGTCGCGCACCGTGCAAGCCGTGTTCACCGAGTTCAGCCTGCCGATCACGAAGAACATCGAAGGCACGCTGTCTGCGCGCTACGACAAGTACAGTGACTTCGGCAATACCTTCAACCCGAAGGGTGCGCTGCGCTGGAAGCTCACTCCGAGCTTCCTGGTGCGCGGCTCGGTGGGTACCGGCTTCCGTGCCCCGACCCTGCCCGACCTGTTTCAACCGCTGCAGAAGGGTAATACCAACGGCACCTTCGATGACCCGCTGTACGACTCTGTCGCCGGGGGTTGCGCAACCACCTTCGACGGCCGGTATTGCAACGCCCAGCTCACCAAAAAGAGTGGCGGCAACCCGAACGTCAAGCCTGAGAAGTCGAACCAGTATTCGTTGGGCATGGTCCTGGACCTGGCCAAAGACTTCTCGGTCACGATGGACTACTTCAGCGTCACCCAGAAGGGCTTGATCGGCATCGTCGACGCCGACACGAAATTGCAGGATTACATCGACAATTTCAACGCCGGCACGCAGACCAGCACCTCGAAGTACGCGGGTGATGTGTTCACGAAGATTGACAACGGCGGCAAGAAGGTCATTGACTACATCCTCGAAAACTTCGCGAACCTGGGCGACCAGAAGACGAAGGGCATCGACGTGTCGGTCAAGTACCGCATGCCTGGTACATCTGTCGGCAACTTCGGCATCAACTGGGACGCAACCTACCTGATCTCGCAGCGTCAGAAAGACCCAGACACCGGGCAATGGACCAACCTGGTGGGCGAGTACCAGCTGTTCGGGGGCACCCTGCGCTTCCGTCACCGCACCGAGTTCCTGTGGAACGTCACCGGCTGGGAAGCCAGTGCCGCTTACAACTGGCAATCGCACTACGATGACGCATCGGGTGGCCGCACCGTCGGCGTCTACGAGACAGTCGACCTCGGCGTGGCGTATACCGGCATCAAGAACCTGAGCATCTCAGCAAAGGTGAAGAACGTGCTCGACAAGAACCCGCCGAGCTCGAACCAGAACAGCTACTTCTCGGTCGGCTTCGACCCGGCGAACTCTGACCCGCGTGGCCGCACCATCGTGCTGGGCGCGTCGTACAAGTTCTTCTGATTCGGATCGCACAAGCGACTCTGCTGGCCAGGGCCGCCGACCGTCGGGTCGGCGGCTTTTTCATTGGGCACCGCAGTTGTTTGCAATGCGGTCTGTCGACATTCCGATGTCGACGCTCCTTCCCGAATTCCCGTAACGTGATAGTTCGCGGGCATCGGGCAAGCCCGCGGAAGTGCTCGATGACCGCATGGCTAGAATGCGGGCCTTGCATGAAGGTCGGCAACTCCAGATGACGCAGCCTTCCGGGTCACGAGCCCGACATTGCATCGATTCGCTTATGACAGCCCTGTGCTCACCCTCTGGAGATCCCAGACCATGAATTTTTCGAAACGACAAGCGGATCCACGCCGGCACATCATCGGCTTCACGCTTGTCATCCTGTTCCACGCGCTGGTCGTCTATGCGCTGGTCACCGGTCTGGCGAAGAAGGTTGTCGAAGTCATTCGCGCACCGATCGAGACCAAGGTGATCGAAGAGATCAAGAAGCCGCCGCCGCCGCCCGAGATCGTGGTGCCGCCGCCGCCAAAGATGGACGCGCCGCCGCCGCCGTTCATTCCCCCGCCCGAAGTGCAGCTGGCCACGCCGCCGCCGCCTCAGCCCACGATCACCGCGACCACGCCGACCCCACCGCCGGCCCAGGTGACGATTGCGCCTGTGGCGCCGGCGCCCACCGCACCCACACCGGCGCCTCCCGCACCCAAAGCTGCCGTGATGTCCATCGGCGTTGCCTGTGCAACTCAGGTGCAACCCGCGATGCCGGCCAAAGCCCAGCGCGAAGGCGTGTCCGGTGTGGTGAAAGCCCGCGCCACGATCCGTGGCGGCAAGGTGGTGTCGGTCGAGATCATTTCGACCCCGGTGCGCGGCATGTTTGACGCGGCGGTTCGCACGGCAATGATGCAGTACGGTTGCTCTGCAGCCGGTGATGAAGAAGTGAAGGCCGAACAAGAGTTTGTGTTCAAGTTCGCCGAATAGACCCTCGATGTGGGTCGCCTTCAACGAAGGCGGCCTTGGACTTTTTCTGAGGCATTGCATCGAAGCATGCCTCGCACACCTGACACAGGTTTCGTTCAAGTACGGAGTTTCCAAGATGATCACCCAAACACTGTTCCAGCGCTCGCAACACCTTTTCATGGCGATGGGCCTGGTTGCCTGCCTCGCTGCCGCGCCCCAATGGGCGGCCGCCCAGGCCTCTGCGGCATCGGCAGCAACCGCTGCCCCTGCGGTTCAGGCGGCGCCCGCACCGGTTGCGGTGGCGCCGGTGGCCGAAGCCACCACGTCGAAGGAAACCGTCGACAACCCCTATGGCCTGAGCGCCCTGTGGAACCAAGGTGACTTCGTCGCCCGCGGCACGCTGCTGATCCTCGTGATCATGAGCATGGGCAGCTGGTACATCCTGATCACCAAGCTCTACGAGAGCTTCAAGATCGGCAGCGAAGCCAAGCAGATGCGCAAGGGCTTCTTCAAGGCCAGCTCGCTGAACGACGCGGTCAAGACGCTGAAGAACGGCAGTGCGTTCCGCTTCATCGCCGAGTCGGGCATCCAGGCCGGTGACCACCACGAAGGCGCATTGACCGAGCACATCGACCTCAACACCTGGGTCACGAGCAGCGTGCAACGCAGCATCGACGATGTACAGAGCCGCCTGCAGGATGGCCTGGCCGTGCTCGCCACGGTGGGCTCGACGGCGCCGTTCGTGGGCCTGTTCGGTACGGTCTGGGGCATCTACCACGCGCTCACCGCCATCGGCATCGCCGGCCAGGCGTCGATCGACAAGGTGGCAGGCCCGGTGGGCGAGGCGCTCATCATGACGGCCATCGGCCTGGCGGTCGCTGTGCCGGCGGTGCTCGGCTACAACTGGCTGGTGCGCCGCAACAAGGTCAACATGGAATCGGTGCGCAACTTCGGCGCCGACCTGCACGGCGTGCTGATGGGTGCCAAGCTCAAGACGGTGGGCCGCTGATCAGCGGCTGCGGAGACCTGCCATGGGAATGAACGTAGGTTCTGGAGGCGACGAAGACGAAGTCGTCTCGTCGATCAACACCACGCCGCTGGTCGATGTGATGCTCGTGCTGCTCATCATCTTCCTGATCACGATCCCCGTGGTCACGCAGACGGTGGCGGTCAACCTGCCGAAAGAGACCAACATCGCGCGGCAGACGAAGCCGGAGAATATCGAGATCTCCGTCAACAAGGACGGCGACGTGTTCTGGAACACCCAGCTCGTGCCCGACAGCGACGCACTCCTCGCGCGCCTGAAGAAGGTCGCGGTGATGACGCCGCAGCCGGAGGTGCACATCCGGGGTGATGAGAAGGCGCGGTACGAGTCGGTGGGCCGCGTCATCTTCGCGTGCCAGCGCGCGTCGATCCTGAAGATCAGCTTCGTCACCGAACCACCCGCGAAGGGCTGAAGGGAACACGATGGGAATGAACCTAGGCTCCGGCAGCGGGGGCGACCCCGAAGTGATGATGGACATCAACACCACGCCGCTCATCGACGTGATGCTGGTGCTCATCATCATGCTGATCATCACTATTCCGGTGCAGCTGCACACGGTGAACCTCAACATGCCGGCGGGCAACCCGCCGCCGCCCACGAAGGAGCCGGTGGTCGTGACAATCGACATCGACTTCGACGGCACGATTCTCTGGAACGGCGAAACCATGCCCACGCGCGAGGCGCTGCAGGGCAAGCTGCGCGAGGCAGCGGCCGTGCCCGACCAGCCCGAAGTGCATGTGCGCCCGAACAAGCTCGTCGAATACAAGTACGTTGCCGAGGTGCTGGCCGAGTCGCAACGGCTTGGCGTGACCAAGCTCGGCATGGTCGGCAATGAACAGTTCGTCAAGTGACCTTGGTTTGACGATGTGACGGTGGTGACCACGAACCCATGAGAACGACTCCCAAAACGCGCCACAGCCTGGCGGCAGCGCTTGCCGTGTGCATTTGCTTCTGGGGCGGGCAGGCCCACGCCCAAGGCGGCTTGCGCCCCGAGGTGGGCAAGCCCTTGCAGCAAGCGACGGAGCTGATCCGCGCCGGCAAGTACAAAGAGGCGCTGGGCAAGGTGCGCGAGGCCGACGCCGTGGGCGGCAAGAGCGGTAACGAGAGCCTGATGATCGAGCGTATGCGCATCGCGGCGGCATCGGGTGCGGGTGACGTGGACACGGCGGCACGCGCGTTCGAAGCGATCAGCGCGTCGGGTGGCGTGCCCGCTGCCGACAAGATCCGCATGATCGAATCGATTGCCGGCAGCTACTACCGCGCCAAGGAATACGCGAAGGCAATGCAGTGGTACCAGCGCTACTTCAGGGAGGGCGGCACGAGCAGCGCCAACCGCACGTTGATGATCCAGACGCAGTACCTGTCGGGTGACTTCGCCGGCGCATCGAAGGAGTTGATGGCCGAGATCCAGGCCGCCGAGCGCAATGGCGCCACGCCTGCCGAAGACCGCATCAACCTGTTGATGAACGCGGCGGTGCGCCAGAAAGACATCGCCGGTGAAACCTTCGCGCTCGAGCGGCTGGTCAGCTACTACCCGAAGAAAGAGTACTGGGTGGCGCTGCTGAACCGCATGCAGCGCAAGCCCAATTTCTCGGACCGCCTCACGCTCGATACCTATCGCTTGTCGCTGGCCACCGGCAGCATGGTCGCCGCGAACGACTTCTCCGAGATGACGCAACTCGCGCTGCAAGCCGGCTCCACGGCTGAAGCGAAACAGGTGCTGGACAAGGGCTACGCTGCCGGCGCGCTGGGCACCGGGCCGGAAGCCGCGCGTCACAAGCGGCTGGGCGACCTTGTGGCCAAGAAGCTTGCCGAGGCGCAGCAAGCGCAAGCCGAGGAAGAGAAACAAGCGCTCGCCGCGAAAGACGGCAACGACCTGGTCGCCATCGGCATGAACTTGGTCTACGCCGGGCAGACGGCCAAGGGCCTGCAGTTGATGCAGCAAGGCATCGCCAAGGGCGGCCTCAAGCGGCCTGAGGATGCCAAGCTGCACCTCGCCATTGCACAGATCATGGCGGGCGAAGCGGCCAAGGCGCAGGCCACGCTCAAGACCGTGACGGGGGCCGACGGAGCCGCTGACATGGCGCGGTTGTGGTCACTCTACGCGCGCAGGGCCAAGGCCTGACGCAGGCGTTGCCGGTGGGGCGGCAAGCGCCCCACCGGCACATCACTTCGGTGCGAGCCGGATCGCCCCGTCGAGACGAATCACCTCGCCGTTGAGCATCTCGTTCGTGACGATCTGGTGCACGAGCTTGGCGTAGTCGGCCGGGGTGCCCAAGCGGCTCGGGAAGGGCACGCCAGCGGCTAGCGTGTCTTGCACTTCCTGCGGCATGCTGAAGAGCATCGGCGTGCCGAAGATCCCCGGGGCGATCGTCATGTTGCGGATGCCGTTGCGTGCCAGGTCGCGCGCAATCGGCAAGGTCATGCCGACCACGCCGCCCTTGGACGCGGCATAGGCCGCCTGCCCGATCTGCCCGTCGAACGCGGCGACGCTGGCGGTCGAGATCAGCACACCGCGCTCGCCAGTGGTTTCGGGCGAGTTTTTGCTCATGGCTTCGGCCGCGAGGCGGATCATGTTGAAGCTGCCGACGAGGTTGACTGTGATCACCTTGGCAAACAGGGCCAGCGCGTGGGCGCCGTCCTTGCCCACGGTCTTGGCCGCAGGCGCAATGCCTGCGCAATTGACCAGCCCCATCAACTTGCCCATCGACACGGCCTTTGCCACGACCGCTTGCGCGTCGGCTTCCTGGCTCACGTCGCACTTGACGAAACTGGCCACCGCAGCGCCGCCGAGTTCGGCAGCGAGTGCCTCGCCCTTGTCGACTTGCAAGTCGGCGATCACGACCTGAGCGCCGTGCGCAGCGAGCATGCGCGCCGTGCCTTCACCGAGGCCCGATGCGCCGCCGGTGACGATGAATACCTTGCCTGCAATCTCCATGTTTTCCGTCCCGGTCAGGCGAGTGCGGCGAGCGCACGTGCGGTGATCTCATCGACCGTGCCGGTGCCGCTGATGCGCGCATAGCGCGGTGCGCCGGTGTCGCCCTGCGCAGCCCACGAAGCGTAGTAGTCGACCAACGGGCGCGTCTGGCTCTGGTACACGGCCAGGCGGTTGCGCACCGTGGCTTCTTCGTCGTCGGCGCGCTGAATCAGCTCTTCGCCGGTCAGGTCGTCTTTGCCTTCCACCTTCGGCGGGTTGAACTTGACGTGGTAGGTGCGGCCCGATGCCAGGTGCACGCGCCGCCCGCTCATGCGCTCGATGATCGCGTCGTCGGGCACGTCGATCTCAAGCACGATGTCGAGCTTCACGCCGGCGGCCTTCATGGCGTCGGCCTGAACGATGGTGCGCGGGAAGCCGTCGAACAGAAAGCCGTTCGCGCAATCGGGCGCGGTGATGCGTTCCTTGACGAGGCCGATGATGATGTCGTCGCCCACCAGGCCGCCCGAGTCCATGACCTTCTTGGCAGCCAGGCCCATCGACGTGCCGGCCTTCACGGCCGCGCGCAGCATGTCACCGGTCGAGATCTGAGGGATGCCGAACTGCTTGCAGATGAACGCGGCTTGTGTCCCCTTGCCCGCGCCGGGCGGGCCCAACAGGATCAATCTCATGGCTGTCCTCGTTTTGTGTCTCGTGAGCAGGCCGATGCACGCGCGAATGGGTGCTCGACTGCCAGTGTTCAATCGAGAATAACATGCGCTTCTTGTCAGTTTCTGACAGCGAACCGCGCTGCTTCGGGCCGCTCGCTCAGGTGAACAACGAGCGCACCCGAGCCAGGTCGTCGGGGGTGTCGATGCCCGGCCCGGGGCGGGCATGGGTCACGTGCACCGCGATGCGTTCACCGTGCCACAGCACCCGCAACTGCTCGAGTGCCTCGATGTCTTCGAGCGGGCTTGCGGGCAAGGCCGGGAAGGCCCGCAGAAAGCCGGCGCGATACGCATACAAGCCGATATGGCGCAGCGGCGCAGGCGCTGCCGACAAGGCTGACGCGCCCTGTGCGCGCGCATCGCGCCACCACGGGATCGGCGCGCGCGAGAAGTACAGCGCACGTGACTGCGCATCGAGCACGACCTTGACCACGTTCGGGTTGTCGAGTTCGGCGGCTGCGTCGATGGCGTGCGCGGCGGTGCTCATCACGCAGTCGCTTCGCTGCACGAGCAATGCGGCGCACGCGTCGATGAGGGCGGGGTCGATCAAAGGCTCATCGCCTTGCACGTTCACCACCACGTCATTGCCGGCCAGGCCGAGCAACACGCAGGCTTCGGCGAGCCGGTCACTGCCGGTCGCGTGGTCACCGCGGGTGAGCAGGGCGCGCACGCCGTGGGCGGCGCAGGCCTGCACGATGCTTGCGTCATCCGCCGCAACGACCACGGCACCCGCGCCTGACAACGCGGCGCGCTGCGCCACGCGCACGATCATCGGGAGCCCGCCGATGTCGGCGAGCGGCTTGCCAGGCAGCCGGGTCGATGCCAGGCGGGCCGGTATCAGGACCGTGTAGTTCACGTTCAAGCAAGGCCCGTCAGGGCGTCGCTGCGGCAGGCTGCGGGGCGGCAGGGGCATCGAGCGAGCGGGCTTCGCTTTCGAGCATCACCGGGATGCCGTCACGCACGGGGAAGGCCAGGCCGTCGGCATGGCACACGAGCTCGACTTGCGCCTGGACGGGAGGGCGCAGGTGTTCGAGCGGGCCCTTGCACAGCGGGCAGACAAGCAGGTCAAGCAGGCGCGTTTCCATGGGCGTCTCCGGTCACGGTGGTGGGGTCGGTTGCGGGCCGGGGCAGCAGCGCCAGCAGCGCGGCGTCGAAAGCCGCATCGGGTCGGAAGTCTAGCGTCGCGACCCAGACGCGCGTTGCACCCATCGCGGCCGGGGCGAGCTTGACGGCGTCCTTTTCGGTCACCACCACGTCGGCGGTGTCGGCGGCCCAGGGCAGGGCGGCGCCAGCCGGGTAGGCGTAGTGGTCGGGCAGTGGCAGCGGCGTGATGCGCAGGCCGGCTTCGCCCAGCATCGCGAAGAAGCGCTGCGGGTGCGCCAGGCCCGCAGCCGCCACAACCGGCTCGCGGCCCGATTCGGCCAGCTCGACGAGCGCGACCATTGATGCCGGCTCGCCGCGCCACCACGCCGCCAGCGGCACGACACCCGTCAACTGCCCGTGTGCCAAGCTGCCAGCCAGCGGTGTGCTGGCAGTGGGGGCGTTGTAGAGCACCACGGTGCGCGGCGGCACGCGCAGCGGCAAGCGCTCGCGCAACGGGCCTGCGGGCAGCAACCAGCCGTTGCCGGCGCCGCGCGCGTCGAACACAAGCACTTGTGCCGTGCGCGCCAGAGCGAGGTGCTGCAGGCCGTCGTCACTGACGATGACATCGACCATCGGATGATGCGCGAGCAGCATGCGCCCGGCCGCGACACGGTCACGCCCGACGCAGACCGGCGCGGCTGTGCGCAGGTGAAGCAACAGCGGCTCGTCACCGCACTGTTCCGCCTTTGTTGCGCGTTGCACGAGCAGGCAGCCCGCCTCGGCGCGCCCATGACCGCGCGAGACGATGCCCGGCACAAAGCCGCGGGCACGCAGCAACTGCACCACGGCCATCACCGTCGGCGTCTTGCCCGCGCCGCCGGCGATCAGGTTGCCGACCACCACCACCGGCACAGGCAGCGTGGTGGCATGCAGCCAGCCGATCCGGTAGAGCGTGCGGCGCAGCGCGGTCAGGGCGCCGAACAGCGCCGCCGCCGGCCACAGCGCGCAGGCCCACGGGCCACGGGTGAGCCAGGTGCGCTGCAGTGCGTCGGCCCAGGTCGTCGAGGCGCCTGCGGGCACGATGGCGGGTACGGCGCTGCGCCTCAGCGGGGCTCGCTGCCGGCGGAGGTTTGCGTTGCGAACGTGAGCCGCGCAAGGCCGGCGCGCCGCGCCGCGTCCATCACGTTGATGACGCTCTGGTGCGCAGCGGTGGCGTCGGCTGAGACGATCACGATCATCTCGGTCGAGCCCGCTGCTGCGGCGGCCAATTCGGCCGTGAGCAGCTCGACGCTGCGGCCCTCGACGGGCTTGCGGTTCACGGCATAACGGCCATCGGCGGCAACGGCGACGATGATCTCGCGCGGCCGATCACGCGCCTTGTCGGCATTGGCCACGGGCAGCGTGATCTGCAGCTCGGTGAACTTCGAGTAGGTCGTCGACAGCATCAGGAAGATGAGCACGACGAGCAGCACGTCGATAAACGGGATCAGGTTGATCTCGGGTTCTTCGGGCCGGCGTTTTCGGAAGTTCATCGCCATGGGGTCGACTGCGCGGATCAGGCCGGCGCACGCGGCACCGTGAAGCGCAGCAAGTGCGGCACGAGGCGGTCGGCCGCCTGCTCCATGTCGAGCGTGAAGCCGTCGACCTGGCCGCGGAAGTAGCGGTAGAACATCAACGACGGGATCGCGATCATCAAGCCGAACGCGGTGTTGTAGAGCGCCACCGAGATGCCGTGCGCAAGAAGCGCCGGGTTGCTGCCGCCGGTGGGCGCCTGCGAGCCGAAGATCTCGATCATGCCGATCACGGTGCCCATCAGACCGAGCAACGGTGCGGCCGAGGCAATGGTGCCCAGCGCGTTCAGGTAGCGCTCCAACCGGTGCACGGCGGCGCGGCCGGCCGACTCGAACGTTCCGCGCAAGGCGCTTTCGGTGATGCGTGGTTCGGCGATCACGGCACGCAACCCCGAGGCCAGCACCATGCCCAGCACCGAATTGCCGGCGAGCTTGTTCACGACGTCGGCGGCCGGCAGGCTGGCGCGCGTCACCGACATCACCTCATCGAGCAACCGCGGTGGCGCAACGCGCACAGAGCGCAGGCTCGACAGGCGCTCCAGCACCAGCGCCAGGGCCGCGATCGAGCACAGGATCAAAGGCCAGATCGGCCAGCCAGCGGCTTGTATGATCGAAAACAAAGAGGCCCTTTCAGTGGCTGTGCTGGACGCGGGCCCGGCGCTTTTCAGACGCGCGATTATGGTCCAACGTGGCATGTCGACCCGGCCCTCCGACACGCGCGCGACGCGACCGCAACGCTCGCGCCGCACGGGCCTTCCTGCGGGCCATCCAGGCATCCACCGCTGCTGTGGACAACTTTGTGGGCAACTTGGCTGGATCGCCCGCAAACGCTTGAAAAGCCTGGGCCCGGAACACATTGCTCAAATTTTAGGCATGAAAAAGTCTTTTGAAATCAACGGTTTGCGCAACCATGACAAGCGTGTGACACGCGACATGCCGCCCAGCGGCAGCACCGGCGCGGTTGTGGAGTTCCCGGCCCGCGCGGGCATTGGGTTTGCCGATGATTGAAGAATTGCAAGCGGCCTCTTCGCGAACGGTCTGGAGCGTCGGCGCACTCGTTCGCGACGTGGCGGAAATGCTCGCCGGGCGCTTTGCGGTGTGCACTGTGCGCGGCGAGTTGTCGGGCTATTCGCGTGCTGCCAGCGGCCACTGCTACTTCAGCCTGAAGGACGCCGACGGCGAAGCGGCGCTGCTGCGCTGCGCCATGTTCCGGCGCGCGGCCGGCATGCTCGACTTCTCTGCGGCCGACGGTCAGTTGGTCGAGGTGCGCGGCCGGCTCGGCGTGTACGAGCCGCGCGGCGAACTGCAGTTCATCGTCGAGGGCATGCGGCGCGCCGGCGCCGGGGCGCTGTACGAGCAGTTCCTGCAAACACGGGCGCGGCTGGCGGCGCTGGGCCTGTTCGACGCGGCCCGCAAGCGGGCGCTGCCGGTGTTCCCGCGCACCGTGGGCATCGTCACCTCGCTGGGCGCCGCCGCGCTGGCCGACGTGCTGACCGCGCTTGCGCGGCGCGCGCCGCATGTGCACGTGGTCGTGTACCCGAGCCTGGTGCAGGGCGCGGAGGCGCCGGCCGCGCTGTGTGCTGCGCTGGCGCAGGCCGCTGCCCACGCGCAGGCCGACGTGCTGATCGTGTGCCGCGGCGGTGGCTCGCTCGAAGACCTGTGGGCCTTCAACGACGAGCGCGTGGTCCGCGCGATGGCCGCCAGCCCCGTGCCTGTGGTCAGCGGGGTCGGCCACGAAACCGACGTGACGCTGGCCGACCTCGCGGCCGACCTGCGCGCCCCTACGCCGACGGCCGCTGCGGAGCTGGCGGTGCCTCCCACCCAGACCTGGATCGACGGCTTGCAGGCACGCGCCGAAGCCATGCAGCGCCGCGTGCATGCCGCCATCGACCGTGACGCCCAGCACCTCGACCGCATCGCCCAGCGCCTGGCGCGCCCGAGTCAGGTGGTGCGCGCGCAGCGCCACCGCCTCGACACCTCGGCGCATCGTCTCGCCAGCCACCCCGTGCGCCTGCTGCACGCGCAGGGCCTGCGCCTGCAGCAAGCCGGCAGCAACATCCGCCAGGCCGCCCGCCATGCGCTGACGCTGCAGGCGCACCGGCTTGCGATGACGGACGCACGGCTGCGCTCGGCCGACCCCCGGCACGTGCTGACACGCGGCTATGCGTGGCTCGGTAACGAGGCTGGGCAGGCCGTCACATCGGTGCGGCAACTGGCATTCGGTGACAAGCTGCAAGTGGTGTTGAACGATGGCGCTGCAGGCGTGCAAGTGACGCAGCTGCCGGACGAGAAGCGGTGACGCGACAAGCTGACGCAACGCGATGAATTCAAGCTGCCTACAATGCCGCAGCACCTGCAACAACCTTTGACGAGGCCCCATGGAACACACCCTTCCCGCACTGCCTTACGCGCTCGACGCGCTGAGCCCGCACCTGAGCAAGGAGACGCTCGAGTACCACTACGGCAAGCACCACAACGCCTATGTCGTGAACCTGAACAACCTGCAAAAAGGCACCGAGTTCGAGGCGATGAGCTCGCTCGAGGAGATCGTCAAGAAGTCCAGCGGCGGCATCTACAACAACGCCGCGCAGATCTGGAACCACACCTTCTTCTGGCACGGCATGAAGCCCAGCGGCGGCGGCGAACCCAGCGGCGCGCTGGCTGCGGCCATCACGTCCAAGTGGGGCAGTTTCACCGCCTTCAAGGAAGCCTTCACGAAGAGCGCGGTCGGCAACTTCGGCTCCGGCTGGACCTGGCTCGTGAAGAAGGCCGACGGAAGTGTCGACATCGTCAACATGGGCGCAGCCGGTACGCCGCTGACCACCGGTGACACCGCGCTGCTCACCGTCGACGTTTGGGAACACGCCTACTACATCGACTACCGCAACATGCGCCCGAAGTGGGTCGAGACCTTCCTCACCTCACTGGTGAACTGGGACTTTGCGCAGAAGAACTTCGCGTAACGCGGGCTGCGCTTGACGCAAAAAGGGGTCGGCGATGCCGACCCCTTCGCGTTGGGGGGCCACACACTCGCAGATCACCGCTTGAACGGCGCACCTTGCAGCTTGCTGCCCGCCTTGATGCCGCGCTTGGCGAACCAGCCCTGGTTCATCTCGAGCACGAAGCGCACCGGCTTGGTCGAGCAGTGGCTCTCGAGCGTCTGCGGTTTCATCTCGTCGATGTTGACCACGCTGCCGTCATCGGCAACGAAGGCAATCGACAGCGGAAGCAGCGTGTTCTTCATCCAGAAGCATTGCGTGCCGGCTTGCTCGAACGCGAACAGCATGCCTTCGTTCGCCGCCATCGCGGTGCGGAACATGAGCCCGGTGCTGCGCTCGTCGGGCGTCTGTGCGAGTTCCGCCTGGATGAGGTGCATGCCGGCCGTGAGGCGAATGCTCGTGAGCTTTTGCGGGCTGTCCTGGGCCGACGCCGTGGCCGCACAGACCAGGCTGGTCAGCCCTACCGAAATGAGCTTGCGAACGTTCATGTGTGTGGGGCGGAAACCAGGCCCGCAAGGTGGTCGATGGCGCAGATTATCAACATCGCCGCGCGCCCGCCCGCCCGGTGGCTTTGGCACCGGCGCGCGCCACCCGCTGGCATAGAATCGCAGCCCGTCAGAACCCCAGCCCAAACCCCCTAGCGCGCAGCATCGGCGCATCACACAGCGAGCGGAGCCAATACCCCATGTATCAGCACATCAAGGTGCCCGAAGGCGGGCAGAAGATCACCGTCAACCCCGACTACTCGCTCAACGTGCCCGACCAGCCGATCATCCCGTTCATCGAGGGCGATGGCACCGGCGCCGACATCACACCGGTGATGATGAAGGTCGTTGACGCGGCGGTTGCCAAGGCCTATGCCGGCAAGAAGCAGATCCACTGGATGGAGGTCTACGCGGGCGAGAAGTCGACCAAGATCTATGGCCCCGATGTGTGGCTGCCGGCAGAGACGCTCGAAGTGGTCAAGGACTACGTCGTGTCGATCAAGGGCCCGCTGACCACGCCGGTCGGTGGTGGCATCCGCTCGCTCAACGTGGCCTTGCGCCAGGAGCTCGACCTGTACGTGTGCCTGCGGCCGATCCAGTATTTCAAGGGCGTGCCTTCGCCGTTGAAGCATCCCGAGAAGACCCACATGGTCATCTTCCGCGAGAACTCGGAAGACATCTACGCCGGCATCGAGTTCGAGGCCGAGAGCGAGAAGGCCAAGAAGCTCATCAAGATCCTGCAAGACGACTTCGGCGTCAAGAAGATCCGCTTCCCGAACACGTCGGGCATCGGCATCAAGCCGGTGTCACGCGAGGGCACCGAGCGCCTCGTGCGCAAGGCCATGCAGTACGTGATCGACAACGACAAGCCGTCGCTGACCATCGTGCACAAGGGCAACATCATGAAGTTCACCGAAGGTGGCTTCCGTGACTGGGCTTACAACTTGGCCCAGAAGGAGTTCGGCGCCGAGTTGATCGATGGCGGCCCGTGGTGCAAGTTCAAGAACCCGAAGACCGGCCGCGAGATCATCGTCAAGGACTCGATTGCCGACGCCTTCCTGCAGCAGATCCTGTTGCGCCCGGAAGAGTATTCGGTGATCGCCACGCTGAACCTGAACGGTGACTATGTGTCGGACGCGCTCGCGGCGCAGGTCGGCGGCATCGGCATCGCACCGGGCGCGAATTTGTCGGACTCGATCGCGATGTTCGAAGCCACCCACGGCACCGCACCGAAGTACGCGGGCAAGGACTACGTCAACCCCGGCTCCGAGATCCTCTCGGCCGAGATGATGCTGCGCCACATGGGCTGGGTCGAGGCGGCCGATCTCATCATCAGCTCGATGGAAAAGTCGATCGCCAGCAAGCGCGTGACCTACGACTTCGCCCGCTTGATGGAAGGCGCGACGCAGGTGTCGTGCTCGGGCTTCGGGCAAGTGATGATCGACCACATGTGATCCGGTTCCATAGCGTCTCATGACGCCCCGCAAGCCCTTGATTTTGTTCAAGAAATCAAGCGCAAACCTGATTGGTAACCTGCCTCAGGTAGCTCATGCCATGAGCTACCGGCCCTGTACCGTGGGGTCTTCTCATAGCGGAGCGAACCCATGGCCTTCAACGCGATTCAATTCCAGCACGGCATGTCGATCCCCGAGTTCCTCGCAAGCTTTGGCACCGAAGCGCAATGCGCTGAAGCGATCAAGTGCGCGCGCTGGCCGGATGGGTTTCGATGCCCGCGCTGCAGTGTCGGGGATCACTACGTTGTCGGGCACGGTGCCCGCAAGCTGTTCCAGTGCAACGCCTGCCGGCTTCAAACGTCGCTGACCGCGGGAAGCCTGATGGAGCACACCAAGCTGCCCTTGACGACGTGGTTCCTGGCTATCTACCTCATCAGCCAAGCCAAGACCGGCCTGTCGGCGCTTGCGCTCAAGCGCCAACTGGGCGTGAGTTACCCCACGGCCTGGCTGTTGCACCACAAGATCAATCGCGCCATGGCCCGCCAGGAGAGTACGCATCGCCTGCGCGGCTGCATTCAACTCGATGACGCCTACCTGGGTGGCGAACGAACGGGTGGCAAGGCCGGCCGCGGCTCGGAGAACAAGGTGCCGTTCGTGGCCGCTGTTTCGCTCAACGACCACGGCCAACCAACTTACATCAAACTCAATCTGGTCAGCGGTTTCACGTCTGCGGCCAGCGGCCACTGGGCAAAGGCCAACTTGGCTCCGGGCACTCGCGTGATCAGCGATGGCCTGGAGTGCTTCGCCGCCGTGTCCGATGCCGGATGCATTCACGTGCCGGCGGTCGTGGGCGAACTCAAACCCCGCGACCTGCTCCAGTTCAAGTGGGTCCACACGGTCCTGGGCAACTTGAAGACCACTCTGGCCGGTACGTTCCATTCGTTGAAGTTCTCCAAGTACGCTGACCACTACCTTGCCGCCTTCGCCTACCGCTTCAACCGACGCTTCGATCTGCGCAGCCTCGTCGCTCGCCTCCTGGTCGATGTCGCACGCTGCTCACCCATCACGGAAGCAACCATCAGGGCGCAGGCTGAAGCAGGTTGCTAATCAGGTGTCCGCTTGAAGGAAGGGTTAGCGAAGTAATCGGCCCGCTGCCGCAAATCGCGCCGAAGAAACTCTGGGCGCCCGATTTGTGGCAAGGTGGAATGTGGCGCTGCGCAAGACCGATGTAGCAGTGGTGGTCTCCGTCTACGCGCAACTCCCGAAAAAAGGCTTCCGGAATAGCGTGCGCCTTGATGAAAGTGTTCCGCTGTAAGCAAAGCGAGCAGACGCTCATAAGCGGCCTACAGTTTGACTTAAGCGGTCTGCCGTAGGCAGGTCCGCTTGATGGAAGGGTTGGCGGCGGGCTTGTGAGGATGAGCATTCCGCACATGATGCCACCGCCCACGCTGCCGCCAAAGCGAAGCGCTCGGTAGACGGCAGAAGCAAGCGGCGGCGCCGTGACCCTGACTAACATTTGTACTTGCTCGCGCCTTGGCGCGAGCACTGTGCTTGTTACTTGAACGGCCAT
>JANNBF010000105.1:0-83013 GCA_031385155.1 Rhizobacter sp. | reverse complement strand
CCTCCGCCAACTCCGCCCCTCTGCGGTGAAGCATTTGCTTTTAAGGACGGCCATGACACCCACCGGCATCGAGTTTCGCAACATCACCAAGCGCTACGGCGACGACGCGCGCTCGCCGCTCGTTGTCAAGGGCATCAGCTTCACGGTGCCGACCGGCACGCTCACCACCATCCTCGGCCCGAGCGGCTGCGGCAAGACGACCACGCTGCGCATGATCGCGGGGCTGGAGGCGCCGAGTTCGGGGCAGATCTTCATCGACGGGCGCGAGGTCACGACACTTGGGCCGGCCGAGCGCAACGTGAGCATGGTGTTCCAGAGCTACGCGCTGTTCCCGCACATGAACGTGCTGGCCAACGTGTCGTACGGGCTCGACGTGTCGGGCGTGGCCAAGGCTGAGGCGGTGCAGCGTGCGCAGGCTGCGATGGCGAGCGTGGGCCTGACCGGTTTCGATGCGCGGCTGCCGAGCGAACTGTCCGGCGGGCAGCAGCAGCGTGTGGCGGTGGCGCGTTCGCTGGTGCTGGAGCCTTCGGTGCTGCTGTTCGACGAGCCCTTGAGCAACCTCGACGCGCGCCTGCGCCGCTCGATGCGCGAAGAGATCCGCACGCTGCAGCAGCGCCTGGGCCTGACGGTGGCCTACGTCACGCACGATCAGGCCGAGGCGCTGGCGGTGAGCGACCAGATCATCGTGATGGACCACGGCGTGATCGCCCAGGCCGGCACGCCGCACGACCTGTACGAGCGCCCGGGCAGCGAGTTCGTGGCCGGCTTCATGGGCGAGGCGATGCTGTTCGATGGCAGCTCGCTCGCCGACGGTTCGGTGCAACTCGGGCCGATCAACATCCCCCGCGCGCGGCCCATGGCGCCAGGCAAGGTCAAGGTCGCGGTGCGGCCCGAGGCCTGGCAGGTGCTGCCGGCCGGGCAGGGCGAGCTGGCGGGGGCGGTCGAGAAGAGCGCTTACCTGGGCAGTGCGCACGAGTACACGGTCAACACCGAGCTCGGGCCGATCTTCGTCGTCTCGCCCGACCTGGAACGTGTGTGGAAGCCGGGAGCTTCGGTCAGCCTGCGGTTTGAAGGGCATGGGCTGTCGGTCGTGGCCGCGTGAGGTCATGGCCTCGGCGATAGCATTCAGGTACCCAAGCCTCGGAGTCGAATGGTGATGAAGTTGCAACGTTGGATGATTCGCAGTGCGGCTGTGGCCGCCGTGGGGTGTTGGGCGTTGGCGCAGCAGGTAACGGCACTCGCGCAGCCGGCACCGTTGATCCCGGTCGAGACGCTCTTCAAGTCGGAAGGCACTCGCTATCTGGCGTTGTCGCCCGACCAGAAGTACATGGCCGCGATCACGCCGCGCAACGGGCGGCTGAACCTCGCCGTCATCGACGTCGAGAAGCGCGGCGGGCTGCTGCTGACCAATTTCGCCGAAACCGACGTCGGCAGCGTGCAATGGGTCAACAACGAGCGCCTCGTCTACACGACCGGTGACCAGCAGGGGCTGGAGTACCGTGGTGATGGTGGCCTCTTTGCGATCAACCGCGACGCGAAGATGGCGCGCACACTGTTCGCGCCGATCCTGAACTCGCGCACCTGGCGCTACACGACCATCATCGGCGGCATCAAGGGCACCGACGAAGAGGTGCTGGTGACCGCGAACGACCGCAGCCCCGACAGCGTCGACCTGTATCGCATGAATGTGAACAATGGGCGCAAGACGATCGTGAACGTGAGTGCACCCCCGCTCGTGCGGGAATGGACGGTGGACGTCGACAGCCAGCCCCGCGCCACGCTCAGCATCGACGGCCTCAAGAAGCGCTGGTGGTCGTCGTACCTCGTCGGGAGCGAGTGGAAGGTGCTGGCGCAGTGGGACGAACAGCTGAAGAACGTGATCATCCCGGTGGAGATGGACCCGCTCGACAGCAACACGCTCTATGTGGCCAGCAACGTGGGCCGCGATACGCTGGCCTACTTCAAGTTCAACATGAAGACCGGTCAGCTCGGTGAACTGGTGTACGGGGATGACCGCTACGACGTGGCCTCGTTCCTGTTGACCGGCGGCGCTCTCGGCGAAGGAGGCGACCTGATTTTCGCGGGCGACAAAGACACGCCGGGCAAACTGATCGGGCTGCGCTACCAGGCCGACAAGCCGCGCGTGGTGTGGTTCGACGAAGACGCGAAGAAGGCCCAGGCGCTGGTCGACCAGGCGCTCCCAGGCAACCTCAACACCTTCAACATGAGCAAGCGTCGTGTGCTCGTGGTGTCACGCTCCGACGTGAACCCCGGCGAGTGGTATCTGTTCGACCGTGACAAGCGCCAGATCGAAGAGACCGGCGTGAAGCGGCGCCCCAGCATCGACCCCAAGCTGATGGCCCCGATGCGCCCGGTGAGCTGGACCGCGCGCGACGGCGTGCGCATCGACGGCTACCTGACGCTGCCGCTCGGCTACACCAAGGGCAAGCCGGTGCCGCTGATCCTGCACCCGCACGGTGGCCCGTGGGCGAAGGACAACTGGGAGTTCGACATCGAAGTGCAGTTCATGGCGAACCGTGGCTACGCGGTGCTGCAGCCCAACTTCCGCGGCTCCACGGGTTTTGGTGCGCAGCACCTGCGCCTGAGCTACAAACACTGGGGCGACACCATGATCGACGACATGCTCGACGGCGTGGCCTGGGCCATCAAGGAAGGCTACGGTGACCCCGCTCGAGTGGCCGTGTACGGCGCGAGCTACGGCGGCTACGCCACGCTGATGGCGATGGTGCGCCAGCCCGAGCTGTTCAAGTGGGGCATCAACTACGTCGGCGTCACCGACATGACGGTGCACCAGGACACGCAGTGGGCGCAGCTCTACAACAACTTCACTGAACTCGCCAAGGTGATCAACGGCGACCAGCGTGCCGACAAGGCGCTGTTTGAGGCCCAGTCACCGGCGCGCTTCGTCGACCGCATCCAGGCGCCCGTGTTCCACGCCTATGCGGGGCAGGACTTCAACGTCGACTTCGCCAACGGCCGCGCAATCCGGTCCGCCTTCGACAGCGCGAAGAAGCCGTACGAATGGATGTTCGAGCGCGAAGAGGCGCACGGCTACCGCAACCCGAAAACCGTGATCGATTTCTACACGCGCTTCGACAAGTTCATGCAGGCGAACACGCCAGCTGCGAAGTAGGGCCTGGTCGGGCTGCGGCAACGCGGGAACATGCGGGTTACGAAGCGCGTGCCGGCCTGCTGAGCGGCATCGGCGCGGGTTCTAATGGGGCCGTTCAAACTGAGGAAGCACGACCATGAACCAGCTCGACCAGCTCAAGCAATACACCACCGTCGTCGCTGATACCGGCAACTTCCGCGAGCTGGCGCAGTTCGCGCCGCGCGACGCCACCACCAACCCGTCGCTCATCCTCAAGGCCGTGCAGCAGCCGGCCTATGCGCCGCTGCTGGCCGAGACGGTGGCAGCCCACAAGCGCAAGGCGCTCGACGCCATCATCGACCAGGTGCTGGTGCGCTTCGGGCTGGAGATATTGAAGGTGGTGCCGGGCCGCGTGTCCACCGAAGTCGATGCGCGGCTGAGCTTCGACACCGCCGCGAGCGTGGCCCGCGCGCACCGCCTCATCGCGCTGTACGAGGCCGCAGGCATCGGCCGCGAGCGGGTGCTGATCAAGGTCGCCTCCACGTGGGAAGGCATCCAGGCGGCGCGCATCCTTGAGCACGAAGGCATCCACTGCAACCTGACGCTGCTGTTCGCCTTCTGCCAGGCGGTGGCTTGCGGCGACGCGGGCGTGACGCTGATCTCGCCGTTCGTCGGCCGCATCTACGACTGGTACAAGAAGACCGCAGGCAGCGCGTGGGTCGAGGCTGATCACGCGGGCGCCAATGACCCCGGCGTGCAGTCGGTGGCGCAGATCTACACCTACTACAAGAAGTTCGGCGTCGCGACCGAGGTGATGGGCGCGAGCTTCCGCAACGTCGGCCAGATCGCCGCACTCGCGGGCTGCGACCTGCTCACGATCAGCCCCGATCTGCTGGCCGCGCTGCAGGCAAGCGATGCGCCGTTGCCCCGCGCGCTCGACCCTGCTGCGGCGCAATCCGCTGACATCCACGCCGCCACGTTCAACGAGGCGAGTTTCCGCTACGCGCTGAATGCGGATGCGATGGCGAACGACAAGCTCGCCGAAGGCATCCGCGCGTTCGCCGCGGATGCGGGCAAGCTGGATGAGCTTATCGAGGGGTTGCAATGAGATCAAGACCCGTCCGCTCAGGTGCAGATGTGCGCGGCAAAGGCATGCCCGGGCGGGCGTCAGCACTTCGGTTCGGTGGTCGATGGGTACATCGACTTCCCTGCGGTGCTCGGTCGCTCGGCCGTCGCCGAACTCACTGCGCTCACTGCGTTCGCTGCGTTCCAGCAGTCGGCGACAGTCAGTTGTTGATGCGCGCTGCGCGCGCGGCCGAAAGCCCTCCGCTCCTCAGCGCCTTACAGGCGCGCTGCCACCCGCCCGGGCATGCCTTTGCTGAACCGTTGGCGCAGTCGACAGAAGAGCCGGTATGGTGGGACACCTCGACGGTTCTGGATCAGACCGGTGGGGTGTTCTGTGGAGCGAAGTCAAGGAGGAGGGTCGGTACTCCGGCCCGGGGGACATTCGCGGAACAGAGCACCCCGGCGGTCTGATCCCGCTCGGCGGATGGCTACTTCTTGCTCGGCATTGAAAGCAAACCCCTATGACACGCTGTGACAAGACCCCAGCCTGGGCCGCGCTCCAAGGCCACTTCGAAGCCCATGGTCGCGCCCTCGATCTGCGTGACGCCTTCGCGCGCGATGCCAACCGCTTCCATGCTTTCGGCGTGCAGGCGCCCGAGGTGTTTGCCGACCTGTCGAAGAACCTGATCGACACCGCGACCTTGCACTTCCTCGCCGACCTGGCGAACGAGTGCGGCGTGCCGGCCTTGCGCGACGCGATGTTCAGCGGCGCGCCGATCAACAGCACCGAAGACCGCGCCGTGCTGCACGCTGCGCTGCGTTCGCCGGCCGGATCGAGCTTCGGCACCGCAGCCGCCGTGGCCGGTGTGCAGCAAGTGCTCAATGCGATGCTCGCGTACGCCGAGACGGTGCGCGACACGGCTGCGAGCGGGATCAAGCACATCGTCAACATCGGCATCGGCGGCAGCGACCTCGGGCCGCAGATGGTCGTGCCCGCGCTCGATGCCTTCGCGCACCCGGGCCTGACGCTGCACTTCGTCTCGAACGTCGACGGCCATGACATCGCCCCGGTGCTGCGCAAGTTGAATCCCGCCGAGACGCTGTTCATCATCGCCAGCAAGACCTTCACAACGCAGGAGACGATGGCCAACGCGCACGCCGCGAAGGCCTGGTTCGATGCGAACGGCGGCACGGACACCGCCAAGCACTTCGTCGCGACCACCACCAACATCGATGCCGCCGCTGCGTTCGGCATCACCACCACCTTCGGCTTCTGGGACTGGGTCGGCGGGCGCTACTCGCTGTGGTCGGCCATCGGGCTGCCGATCGCACTGGCGATCGGTGCCGACAACTTCCGCGCGCTGCTCGCCGGTGCGCATGCGATGGACGAGCACTTTGCCACCGCCCCGGTGGCGCAGAACCTGCCGATGCTGCTCGGCCTCGTCGACGTCTGGTATCGCAACTTCCACGGCTTCACGAGCCGCAGTGTGGCGCCGTATCACCAGGGCCTGAAGCGCCTGCCAGCCTACCTGCAGCAGTTGGAGATGGAAAGCAACGGCAAGCGTGTCGATCAGAGCGGCGAGCCGCTGCCCTATGCCACCAGCCCGGTGGTGTGGGGCGAGCCCGGCACGAACGGCCAGCATGCGTACTTCCAGATGCTGCACCAGGGCACCGACGTGATCCCGGTCGAGTTCATCCTCGTCAAGAACCCGACCCATGCGCTTGCCAACCTGCACGGCCCGCTGCTCGCGCAACTGGAGCGCCAGCACACCATGCTGATCGCCAACGGCCTGGCGCAATCGCAGGCCTTGATGCTGGGCAAGACGACAGTTGCCGCGATGACCGACAAGGCGCCGACGGCGTCGAAGACGCTCGATGCGCTCACGCTCGCCAGGCACCGCACCTTCCCCGGCAACCGGCCGAGCACCACGCTCGTGCTCGACCAGCTCACGCCGCGCTCGCTCGGCGGACTGATCGCGCTCTACGAGCACCGCGTGTTCACCAGCGGCGCGGTGTGGGGCATCAACAGCTTCGACCAGTGGGGCGTGGAGCTCGGCAAGGCGCTGTGCAACGACCTGCTGCCACGCCTGGGCTCGGGCGATGCCAGCGGGCTCGATGGGTCCACGGCCGGGTTGATGGCGCGGCTGCGGGGTTGAGGTGTGGTGATGGCGACGACAACCCTTGCTGCCCTCGCCGAGCCGGCGCGCATGAACATCGTCTTCGACTTCGGCGGCGTGCTGTTCGACTGGCGGCCGCACGAGTTCATGGCCCGGCTGCTGCCGGCGCACGCGCATGACGAGGCCTCTGCCCATGCGCTCGTCGCCGATGTGTTCCAAGGCTACGGCGGCGCGTGGAGCGAGTTCGACCGCGGCACCATCGCGCCCGGCCCGCTGGCGCTGCGCATCGCCGAGCGCACCGGCCTGCATGTTGACGAGGCGGCGCTCGTCATCGCGAGCGTGCCCCACGAACTGCGGCCGATCCCCGCCACCGTGGCCTTGCTGCAGCGGCTCGCCGAGCGCGGTCACGCGCTGTACTTCCTGTCGAACATGCCCGCCCCGTATGCCGACCACCTGGAGGCCACGCATGCGTTCCTCGGTGTGTTCAGAGCGGGCGTGTACTCGGCGCGCGTCAACCTCATCAAGCCCGAGCCGGCGATCTTCGCGCATGCGCAGGCGGCGTTCGGCATCGATGCTGCGAACACGTTGTTCATCGACGACCTGGCTCACAACGCCGCCGCAGCGCGCGCTGCGGGCTGGCAGGCCGTGCACTTCGAGAGCGCCGCACAGTGTGAAGCGGCGCTGCAAGAGCGCGGCCTTCTTTGATCGACGCTTCAGTGGCCGACCCTACTTTGACCGCTTCTTTCTTCGTCAACCCGGAGCAGGCCTGCCATGAGTGATCCCGACGTCACCCTCTACCACTCCCCCAACACGCGCTCCACCGGCGCGCTGATCCTGCTCGAAGAGCTGGGTGCGCCGTACCGGCTGCAGGTGTTGAACATGAAGGCCGGCGAGCAGCGCCAGAACGCCTACCTGGCCGTCAACCCGTTGGGCAAGGTGCCGGCCATCACGGACCGAGGCGCGCTCGTGACCGAGCAGGTGGCGGTGTTCCTGTACCTGGCCGACCTGTTCCCGCAGGCGGGCATCACGCCCGCCATTGGTGATGCGCTGCGCGGCCCGTACCTGCGCTGGATGGCCTTCTACGGGTCGAGCTTCGAGCCGGCGTTGATCGACAAGTCGCGAGGCAGCGCGCCACCCGCGTCGATGGCACCGTACGGCGACTACGACACCATGCTCGCCGCCCTTGTAGCGCAGCTCGACAAGGGGCCGTACCTGCTGGGCGAGCGCTTCACCGCCGCCGATGTTCTTTGGGGCACCGCCCTGCGCTGGACCACGATGTTCAAGCTCGTGCCCGAACTGCCGGTGATTGCGGCCTACATCGAACGCGTGGGCAGCCGCCCGGCCGTGCTGCGGGCGCGCGCGAAAGACGCTGAACTCGCCGCCGCACAAGCCGGCTGACGCGCCGGCTGACGAGCCGGCCCACGCCGGCCCCAGCGGCGGGTGTGACATCCGTCGCGGCCGGCGTGGTGCCTGGGCTGCGCGGCCACGTGCACATCTCACGCAGGCGGCGAAAACGGGCACGCACCCCGCGCTCGCGGGGGTCACCGGGGGTTGGTCGGTGCCAGACACTGGCGCTATCGCAGGCCCGGTCGGGCTGGCGCAAACGACCCACCGGACCACACCCCACCATGAAGAAGACGCTCCTCGCGCTGTTGATCGCAGCACCGTTCGCTGCTTCGGCTGCCGACCTCGTGGTCAACGGCAGCTTCGAAGCCAACGCACAGGCCAATGGCACCTGGGCCCTCTACAACAACCTGATCGGCTGGGCCGGCGCCCCGAACATCGAGCTGCGCAACAACGTGGCCGGCAAAGCGTTCGACGGCCGTAATTTCGTCGAGCTCGATACCAACAGAAACAGCGCGATGAGCCAGCTGCTGGTCGGCACGGCCGGCCAGTACGAGCTGAGCTTCTGGTACTCGGCGCGCCCGAACGTGGCCGCAGGCTCGAACGACCTGACGGTGTCGCTCGACGGCGGCGCCCCGGTGACGGTGCTGGCCAACACGGCCGGCGGCAATGCGCATGCGTGGCAACACTACTCGGCACTCGTCAGCTTCGACGGCAACGCGCTGCTGACCTTCAGCGCGACTGGCCGCAGCGATGGCCTCGGCGGCTCGCTCGACAAGGTGTCGTTCGTCTCGGCCCCGGTCCCCGAGCCGCAAACCTACGCGCTGCTGCTCGGCGGCCTGGGCGTGATCGGCTTCGTCGCACGCCGCCGCAAAACCGCCTGAGGCCTGAAGGAAATGTGGCTTTGCCACTTTCCTTGATCCGCTCGCGGGTGCTCTCTTAAGGCGCGCCCAGCCCACGCACCGCACCGAACGCAGCGTCGAGCGCCTGCTCTGCGATGCGCTGCTTCCAGACATCGGTGTCGGTGTAGAACGCGTCGCGCGTTTGCTGCTTGATGGCGGCGAGCTGTGCGGCCGGCGCGTCGGGGTGCATCTCGGCCCACTGGTCGGCACGCAGCGCGTCGATCATCGCGAGGATCGGCAGCGTGCCGTATTCGAGCGCGATGGCGGTGTACTCGGCCTGCGGGCACTCCTGGTAGGCGCTCTCCCACATCAGGCCCTTCAGCGGCGCCGAGGTCGAGCTGCCGTCGTAGATGCTCGTGACCTTGTCGCCCCACCACGCACGGGCGCGCTGCAAGGCCACGGCGTCGTCGCGGCACGCGAAGATGCGCTCGCCCACACCGCTCGGGCCGAGGCCGGTGTGCAGGTCGATCCAGCCAAGCCGCGCGCAGCGCGTGGCGTGGGCACGCAGCACGTGGCGCAAGGTCACGTGGCTCCAGGTGGGGTTGCGCCCGCCGTAGAACAGGCCTTGCGGGTGGTCGTACTGCCCGCCCGACACGGCCGCCTGCAAGGCCGCCGTGCCGTGCTGCTGCGCATAGCGTGTGGTCAGCGCGTTCACCTCATCGCTCGGTGGCCAGGTGGCCGGCACCAACGCGGCGGCCAGCTCGTCGTAGCCCGGGTTGCGCGGCAGCGGCTGGCTGAAGTCGTGGAAGTTGCGGTTCAGGTCGACGTTCTCCTGCGTCGTGCGCCGCCACCACGAGAAGCCGTAGGGGTTGAGCGCATGGATGTAGAGCACCGCCACGCCGCTTGCGTGCACCGCATCGCGCCACGCGGCATCGCGCAGCAGCAGCGTCTGCACGCCCGAGCCGCAGAAGCCCTCGACGCCGTGGCAGGCACTGCTGATGACGAGCAACGCGCGCGCGTCTTTCGGGCCGTCGCGCAGCACGTCCATCGCGAGCGGCTCGCCGTCACGGCCGAGCATCGGGTGCGGGTGGCTCTCCACGTCGAGCCGCACGGCCTCGGCAGCGGCTAGGAACTTGGCGCGCGCTTCGGCGTACGACTGGGAGAAGTGCTCGCTGTAGTTCATGTCGTCTGTCCGTTCAACGGGGCGTGGCCAGCCACTTCTCGGCCATGTTGACCCACAGCGTGGCGCCCAGCGGGATCAGCTCGTCGTTGAAGTCGTAGCTCGGGTTGTGCAGCATGCACGGGCCCATGCCGTGACCGCCGATGCGGTGACTGCCGTCGCCGTTGCCGATCAGGAAGTAGCAGCCGGGCCTGGCCTGCAGGAAGTAGCTGAAGTCTTCGGCCCCCATGGTCGGCTCGAACTCCTGCACGTTCTCGGCGCCAACGAGCTCGGTCATCACTTGCGCGGCGAACGCGGTCTCGGCCGGGTGGTTGATCGTGGGCGGGTAGTTGCGCTTGAACGCGAACTCGCAGGTGGTCTCGAAAGCGGCGCAGGTGTGCTCGGTCAGCTCTTTCATGCGCCGCTCGATGAGGTCGAGCACTTCGAGCGTGAAGGTGCGCACCGTGCCCTGGATCTCGCAACTGTCGGGGACCACGTTGGTGGCCTCGCCGGTGTGGATCATCGTCACCGAGATCACACCCGCATCGATCGGCCGCTTGTTGCGCGTGATGATGGTCTGGAACGCTTGCACCAACTGGCACGCCACCGGCACCGGGTCGATGCCGTTGTGCGGCATGGCGGCGTGCGAGCCCTTGCCGTGGATGGTGATCTTGAACTCGTTGCTGCTCGCGAAGCACGGCCCGCTCTTGAGCGCGAACTGGCCGACCGCCATGCCGGGCCAGTTGTGCGCGCCGAACATCGCCTCCATCGGGAACTTGTCGAACAGGCCGTCTTTGATCATCTCGCGCGCGCCGCCGCCGCCTTCTTCGGCGGGTTGGAAGACCAGGTAGACGGTGCCGTCGTAGTTGCGGTGTTGGCTCAGGTGCTTGGCCGCGCCGAGCAGCATCGCGGTGTGGCCATCGTGCCCGCACGCGTGCATCTTGCCGGGGTGAACGCTCGCGTGCGCGAAGGTGTTGTGCTCGGTCATCGGCAGCGCGTCGATGTCGGCGCGCAGGCCCACCGCGCGGGGGCTGGTGCCGTTCTTGAGGATCGCGACCACGCCGGTCTTGCCCAGGCCGCGGTGGATCGGGATGCCCCAATCGGTGAGCTGCTTCGCGATGACGTCGGCCGTGCGCTGCTCCTGGAAGCACAGCTCCGGGTGGGCATGGATGTCGCGGCGCACGGCAGCAATGGCGGCCGCGTCGGCGAGGATGGATTCGATCAGGCGCATGGTGGGGGCTCCAGGTCAAACAGCGGGTGCAAGGGCTTGCGCGTACGCGGGCCGAAGCGGCCGTCGCAGGGCAGTCTTTACAGCTCGGATCAGTTTACCCGCGCACCATGAAAAATGGCCCCGAGAGGCGAGACGGCGGCCTATCGTGGATACAACTGCACCCGCAATCTAATCTGACCTAATTCATGCCCCCGAAGGGCCTCATCCGAAAGGACTAGGCCCTTTCTCATTGGCGGCATACCCGGGCGTCAGCATCGGTCCTGCGACACTCCGGCCGGGATTTTCTGGGTTGCTCCCTCAGCTGAGGGCTAGAAGCGCAGGACAGTCACTGCTTCTCCCAATCCCCGTTTTCGCTGTAGTTCGCCGAGCCGTCCAGCCCGACCGATTGGCAAATCAAGTCGAACGCCGGGCGCATGCCGCGGCCGATGGAGACGTCAGCCGGGATGAGCACATCCGGCAGCAACACATTGCGGCGGTCAAAGTGGGCCGGCTCCCAAGAGCTACTGCCGAAGTCCGAAGGACCGGCGAAGACAACCTCGTCAGCGCCCAGGAGCGACAAAAAGACCGCCATGTCGAGGGCAACTCCGTTCACGGTCAGCTCGCTGCGTACCTGTTCCAGAAACTGGATGACCATCTGCTCGTACGCGATGCCAGGCAGCAACGGCTTGCTCAAATCGCTCAGCGGGAGCAGCACCCAGACCGCCTCGAAGAATCCTTGGCGAAAGAGCTGCGTGTACGCGGTGGTTGCCGGTTCGCGTGTCAGAAGCACCCCGTAGGCTCCGTCCAGGTTGAGCGTCACGGAAGATGCCGAGTGGCGACCCAACATCGGCAAGGTGCGTGTCCTCTGCGAATACGGAACAGGGTCAAGGTGCACCAGCCCCAACGCGGCTTGCGTGGGCACGGCGTGCACGATGAACCGAGGTCCGGGCTGGAGTTCACTCGGCGTCTCACCGATTAGGACCTTGGCCAGCCGCTCGCTGCGGAAGTCGCGAATGCGCTGTGCTTGACTCTCGGTGCGCAGAAACAGGGCTCGAATCTCCGGCACTTCGAGCTGCCGATTGCGCAGCCCGTCCCGCACGAAGAAGTGCTGGTTTGTCTTGACGCGGTGCGGGCCAGCCCAGCTCTCCGGAATTCGAATGACGATAGCGTGCCCGCTTACGTCGCCGACGGTTACGGGCACCGCCTGAACCTGCGTTCCCGGCAAACGCGGCTCTGCCAGGTGGAGCATGAAGTCCTGCAGACGACGAACCTCTTCGTCTACGCTTGCCAGCACCTGCGGCACGATTGCCACGGCCTCAGCGTCCTGGTTCTCGTCCATGCCGTAAACGATGTCGCCGCCGCCCGCGTTCGCGAAGGCCGTGACGTCGGCCATAAGGCGGTGCTTAGCCTTGTCATCCCACGCGGCCGGCAGCTCACGCTTGTAGTCGAGGTGCGGGCCTTCTTGCGCCTTGTCCCCGATGAGCCTGTCAAGGTCTGCCTGGGTGGTGTCAAGAAGTCTTTGCCGAAGCGACATGCGTGTGTTTCTCGGAAGTCAAGGAGCGGCCCCCTCGGGCCCGAATGTATGGCAAATACGGGCCAGCACCCTCGCTCCTCGGCATGAGCCGCAGCCAAGATGAGCACTCTGGCCAGCTTCCCGGCTCCGATTGCAGCCGTGACCGTCTTGCGCCCGAGAGCGCCGTGCTGCCGCAGCCAAAAGATGGCCTTCTCCGAACCGGTCGCGCCGGCGAGTGCACGGCAAACCGACGCCGCCTGTTCGCTCTTACCTCCGAGCAAGGCCACCAGGAAGGAGCAGCGTCCTCTTTCGTCGAGCGAAAACAGCTCTAGCCCAGCGGGCTTCGCTGCTGCGCGACCCGCTGGGTCACGCTAGCGGCGCACCTTCCATGCCGGAGCAGTTGGGCTGCGCATTGCCGCCTGCCTTGCGTACCGCGTCGAGGGACTCGCGCCAGATCGGCGTGGTCGCCGAAAACGGGAAGGGCATCACCTGGCTGACGACGATGCCGTGGCCTTCCTTGCCGAGCTCGTCGGCCAGCGACGGTACCCAGTGCCACCGGCTCCAGGCCGTGGATCCTCAGGCCGCGGCGCACGCCTTCGAGGCCGGCCTTGCCGTAGTACGCTGAACGAAGCCTCTGCGGTTCATGGGGGTCTCGGTGATGGAATGCGGCTCGGCGCAGGACGGCGGGTGCGTTGCTTTTGGCGTCGCTGCACACATCCCGAATCACCGCTGAAAAGCGGTGCTGCAGAGGTGGTGGTGGTGACACCTGCAACATCGCTGCGCCGGGCCGTGTGCAATAGTTCACCGATGACCACAACGACCGTACGAGCGGCGTGCCCGCACGATTGCCCGGATACCTGCGCCATGCGCGTCACCGTGCAGGATGGCGTGGCGATCAAGGTCCAGGGCGACCCCGATCACCCGCCCACGCACGGCGCGCTGTGCACCAAGGTTTCACGCTACCCCGAGCGCACCTATCACCCCGAACGCGTGTTGCACCCGATGAAGCGGAGCCGCCCCAAAGGCACGGGCGGCAACGGTCAGTTCGTGCGCGTGACCTGGGCCGAGGCGCTGGCCGACATCGCAGCGAAGTTGGCAACCATCGCCGCGCGCAACCCGCAGGCCATCGTGCCCTACAGCTACGCCGGCACCATGGGGCTGGTGCAAGGCGAGAGCATGGCGGCGCGCTTCTTCAACCGCCTGGGCGCATCGCAGCTCGACCGCACGATCTGCGCCAGCGCCGGCGGCGAGGCGCTGGCGGCCACCTATGGCGCGAAGGTCGGCATGCACTTGCCGTTCTTCGCCGAGAGCCGGCTCATCGTCATCTGGGGCAGCAACTCGATTGCGTCGAACCTGCATTTCTGGACCTTCGCGCAGGCCGCCAAGCGTGACGGCGCCAAGCTCGTGTGCATCGACCCGCGCCGCACCGAAACAGCCGACAAATGCCACCAGCACATCGCACTGATGCCTGGCACCGATGGCGCTCTGGCGCTCGGGCTGATGCATGAGTTGATCGCGAACGATTGGCTCGATCACGACTACATCGCGCGGCATGTCGATGCGGCCTGGCCCGCCCTGCGCGAGCGCGCCTTGCAGTGGCCGCCCGAGCGCGTGGCGCAAACCTGCGGCATCAGCGCCGCTGAGGTGCGCCAACTCGCGCGCGACTATGCAACGACCCAGCCCGCCGCCATCCGCCTGAACTACGGCATGCAGCGCGTGCGCGGCGGCGGCAATGCGGTGCGGCTGATCGCCCTCCTGCCGTGCCTGACCGGCGCGTGGCGCGACCGTGCGGGCGGGCTGTTGCTGTCGAGCTCGGGCTGGTTCAAGCCGTTCCGGAACGACGCGGCACTGCAGCGCACCGACCTGCTGCCTACGCCCACGCCGCGCACCATCAACATGAGCACGATCGGCGACGACCTGCTGCGCGAGGCGTCGCCCGCGTTCGGCCCGAAGATCGAGGCGCTCATCGTCTACAACAGCAACCCGGTGGCGGTGGCGCCCGAGTCCGCGAAGGTGGTGCGCGGCTTCCAGCGCGCCGACCTCTTCACCGTGGTGCTCGAACACTTCATGACCGACACGGCCGATCAGGCCGACTACGTGCTGCCGGCCACCACGCAGCTCGAACACCTGGACGTGCACACCAGCTACGGCCACACCTACCTGGTGTTCAACGAGCCGGCGGTCGCACCGGTCGGCGAAGCGAAGGCCAACACGCAGATCTTCCGCGAGCTGGCGGCGCACATGGGCTTCACCGACGCGTGCTTCACCGAGAGCGACGAGCAACTCGCCCGCACGGCGCTGGCCGACAACGTCGACCTCGAAGCCCTGCGCGAGCGCGGCTGGGCGCTGCTGCCGCTGCCCGATGCGCCGTTCGCCGACGGCGGGTTCCCGACCGCCGATGGCCGCTGCATCATCGACTCGCCGGAGCACGGCGTGCCGGACCACCTGGACAACCACGAGTCGGCCGCGCGCACGCCGGCGCTGGCGCGGCGCTACCCGCTGGCCATGATCTCGCCGCCGGCGCGCAACTTCCTCAACTCCAGCTTCGTCAACGTGAAGAGCCTGCGCGACATCGAAGGCGAGCCGGTGCTGGAGATGCACGCCGACGATGCTGCCGCACGCGGCCTCACGTCGGGCGAGTTCGTCGCCGTGTTCAACGACCGCGGCCACTATGCGTGCAAGTTGATGGTGAGCGCACGGGCGCGCCGCGGCGTGGTGAACGGCCTGGGCATCTGGTGGCGCAAGCTCGGCGTGCAGGGCACGAACGTGAACGAGGTGACGCACCAGCAGCTCACCGACATCGGCCGAGCCGCTGCGTTCTACGACTGCCTGGTCGAGGTGCGGCCGCTGCACACCGTGGCCGCGTGAACCGGGCGGCCTGGCTCGTGGCGGCTGGTTCTCTCGGTGGCGTGGCCGCGGCGCTCGTGGCGGCGGCGGCCACGGTCTGCCTGACGAGCGGGTGCAGCACGGTCGGCTACTACGCGCAGTCGCTCGGCGGCCACCTGGCCATCGTGCGTGCCGCGCGGCCCGTGCCGGAGTGGCTGGCCGACAGCGCCACACCGGCCGCGTTGAAGGCGCGGCTGCAACTGAGCCAGCGCATCCGCGACTTCGCGGTGCGCGAACTCGCCGAGCCCGACAACGCCAGCTACCGCCGCTATGCCGACCTGAAGCGAGGTGCGGCGGTGTGGAACGTGGTGGCGGCGCCGGAACTCGGCCTGACGCTTTCGACCTGGTGCTTCCCGGTGGTCGGCTGCGTGGGCTACCGCGGCTACTACACCCAGACCGAGGCCGATGCGTTCGCGCAAGGCCTGCGCGCGCAAGGGCTGGAGGCCAGCGTCTACGGCGTGCCGGCGTATTCAACGCTCGGCAAGATCCCGGGCGAGGCCTTTGCCGACCCGCTGCTGAACACCTTCATCGACTTCCCCGAGGGCGAACTCGCGCGCCTGGTGTTCCACGAACTCGCGCACCAGATCGCCTACGCGCCGGGCGACACCGAGTTCAACGAATCGTTCGCGACCGCCGTCGAGCGCCTGGGCGGCGCCAAGTGGCTGGCCGAGCAGGCCGGGCCTGCCGCGCGCGACGAGTACGAGCGCCTCGAGGCGCGGCGCCTGGGGTTTCGCGAGCTGACCTCACGCTACCGTGCGTTGCTCGACGCGCTGTACAAGTCCGATCAGCCCGACGCGGCCAAACGCGTGGCGAAGCAAGCGCTGATGGACGGCCTGCGCGCCGACTACGCCACCTTGAAGCGCGAGCAGTGGGGCGGGTATTCCGGCTACGACGGCTGGTTTGCGCGGGCCAACAATGCGTCGTTCGGCGTGCTCTCGGCCTACTTCGACCTGGCCCCGAACTTCGAGCGCCTGTTCGAGCGCGAGGGCCGCGACTTCACGCGCTTTTATGCCGAAGTCAAACGCATCGCGGCGCTGCCGCGAGAGCAGCGCCGCGCACTGCTGCCCTGAACCGAACCGACCCCAACCGAACCCGACCGAACCGAGGAGACTGATCGATGGCCGACATCCACATCCACCGCACCCACACGCTGGGCCTGGCGAAGGCCCGCAAGGTGGCGCTGCAATGGGCCGAAGAGGTCGAGAAGAACTTCGGTATGGCGTGCACGATTCTCGAAGGCGAGACGAGCGACACGGTCGGGTTCACACGAGCCGGCGTGAACGGCGAGCTGATCGTCGAAGCGCATCAGTTCAGGCTCGACGCCAAGCTCGGCTTCTTGCTGGGCGCGTTCAGCAAGACCATCGAGTCGGAGATCGAGAAGAACCTCGACGCCTTGCTGGCGGGCAGCAAGCCGGCGGCGAAAACGGTTGTGAAGGTGGCCGCAAAGAAGGCGGCCGCGAAGCCCGCCAAGCCGGCGAAGAAGTAGCGGTTGGCGGCGCACCGCGCTGCCAACTCCCGCTGACTGCGCGCTACTTCAGCGACTCGATCAGGTCCACGTACGCCTGCATCGCGTCTTCGCTGCTCTTGCCTTTGGCTTCGTTCCAGGCGTCCCACTTGGCGCGGCCGATCATGTCGGTGAAGCCGGGGCGCTTGCCGTCCACGTCGCCGCTGCTTGCCTGCTTGTACAGCGCGTAGATCTTCAGCAGCGTCAAGTTGTCGGGCTTGTCGGGCAACTGCTTCGAGCTTGCGACGGCTTGTTCGAACTGGGCTTTCAGGTCGGCCATGACCAACTCCTATCCGTGAGAATGAGCATTGACGCTGAACATGTTACCCAGCATCGTGGCCGGCCACCGCACGCACACCAGAAGGACAAACCCGATGCTCGACACACCGCAGCGCATGTCGCGCGTGGACACCGCCTGGCTGCGGATGGACAACGACGTGAACCTGATGATGATCGTCGGCGTGTGGCTGCTGCAACCCGGCATCACGCGCGCCGCGCTGTGCGAGCGCATCGAAGACAAGTTGCTCAAGTACGACCGCTTCCGCCAGAAGGTCGTGCAAGACGCGATGGGCGCCAGTTGGGTGCTCGACCCCGAGTTCGACCTCGACCGCCATGTGCTGAGCGAGACGCTGGCGCACCACAAGGGCCAGACCGAACGGCAGGCCCTGCAGGCACATGTGGGTGAACTCGCGAACTCGCCGCTCGACCCCGACCACCCGCTGTGGCAGTTCCACCTGATCGACGACTACGAAGGCGGCAGCGCACTCGTCGTGCGCATCCACCACTGCATCGGCGACGGCATCGCGCTGATCTCGGTGATGCTGGCCATCACCGATGGCGGCATGGACCCGCCCAAGCGCAAGCGCCGCGCGCCCGTCGACGGTGAAGGCAGCGACTGGTTCGCCGACGCCGTGATGAAGCCGCTGACCGACCTGGCCAGCAAGGCCATCGGCATGTACGGCGGCGGCATGGCCAAGTCGATGGCGGTGCTGTCGAACCCGCAGCAGGGCTTGCTCGGCTCGCTCGACATGGCGCGCACGGGGGCCAAGGTGCTGGGCGATGTGGCCGCGCTCGCGCTGATGGCCGACGACTCGCCCACGCGCCTGAAAGGCAAGCCGATCGGCCAGAAGATCGTGGCCTGGAGCGAGCCGATGCCGCTGGACCATGTCAAGGCCGTGGGCAAGGGCCTGAACTGCTCCATCAACGACGTGCTGCTCGCGTGCGTGGCCGGCGCCATCGGCCAGTACCTGCGCGACAAGGGCGATGACACCACGGGGCAAGAGATTCGCGCGATGGTGCCGGTGAACCTGCGGCCGCTCGAGAAAGCCTGGCAACTCGGCAACCGCTTCGGCCTGGCACCGCTGACGCTGCCCATCGGCATCGACAACCCCATCGAGCGCGTGTATGCAGTGCGCACGCGCATGAACCAGCTGAAGGAGAGCTATCAGCCGCTGCTGGCGTTCACCGTGCTGTCGGTGGCGGGAGCGCTCATCAAACCGGTACAAGACGGCCTGCTGGGGCTGTTCGCGAAGAAGGCAACGGCAGTGATGACCAACGTGCCCGGCCCTGCGGTGCCGCTGAAGTTCTGCGGCGCAACGCTGCGGCAGAGCATGTTCTGGGTGCCTGCCTCGGGCGACATCGGCGTGGGCGTGAGCATCCTGTCGTACGGCGGCGGCGTGCAGTTCGGCCTGATCACCGACAAGCGCCTGTGCCCCGACCCGCAGGCCATCATCGACCGCTTCGAGCCGGAGTTCGAGAAGCTGCTGCTGGTCGCGATGATGTTGCCGTGGGCTGAATGAAAACGGCCCGCGCGAGGCGGGCCGGTTCACAAGGTGGCCACCGCCAGGCGGGCCGCTACGTGCGGTCGGCGGGCTTACCTGCGCGCGCCCACGAAGGTGCCGTTCGGCGGGTTCGAGGTCGGGTCGAAGTACGTGCCGCTGGCGCTGCCCGCCATGAAGTCGAGCTTGCCACTCGCCGTTGAGCCGCCATTGCCGGTGTACGTGAACGCGCCGGTGGCAGCGTCGCTGATGAACAGCGTGCAGGGGAAGAACGCACCATTGCTGCGGTCTTGGCACGAGATGGTGCCGTTGCCGTTGATGAACAGCGTGGTGCCGACGGTCGGGCTGATGGCGTCCGTGGTGCTGCGAACGTCCCAGGTTCCCTGGTATGAGCCGTTCGCCAAGGTGAGCGGCACGCTCGGGTCGTCCGCCGTCAGCCCGAGCTGCGTGAGCAGCGCGCCGGTGGCCGCCAGGTTCAGGCGGGCCCGGTTGCTGACCGTGGGTTTGCTCTGGTAGCCCAGGTACACGAAGCCGCCCCGTTCCACGAGCACGCGGGTGTAGTTCAACGGCGCGGTCTGCAAGGGCAGGTTGTTGAACGACAGCGCTCGGCCGTCACCCAGGGTGGTGATGGTGTAGCTGCCGGTGCCGATGGGGGTGCAGTTGCGCGTCGAGCCGTTCACGAAGCGCTGCTTGCAGGCGTAGTAGGTGACGGGGTTCGTGCCGCTGCCGGTGAACGCAGCGCGCAGCAAGGTGTTGCCGGTGTAGTAGCCGGTCGAAGTGGCGCTCGGCGCTGTAGGCACTGTGCCGACAGTACCCAGGCTCACCGTGCTGTTGCCCCACCAGACGTTGTCCGCATCGCTCTGGTAGGTGGCGCCGTTGTAGGTGATGCTGCCCTGCCCGTAGATGCAGGGCGTGCCCTTCTTCGCGGCCATGGCTCTTTCGAGCGTGGTGCTGCTCGATCCGTTGCCTTGCGCCTCGGTCGCGTTGCAGCCCACACTTGCGCCTTGTGTAGCCGCCGTGCCGCCGGCGGCAACGGCCGCGCTGTATTGCGAGACGACGTTGCTGAAGCCAGCCGCGCTGTTGGCGCCCGCGGGGTAATAGCTCACGGCCTCGGTCAAGGGTGTGTTGGTGATGTAGGTCAGCTTCGAGTCGGTCGGGAAGGTGGCTGTGCTCAGCACGGCCGGGCTCGCGATGCGCAGGTTCGTGTAGCCGGCTGCGACCACGCTGGCGTAGATGTCGGCCATGCTCTTGCCGGCGATGTCGAACGCGGCTCGCTGAGTCCTGCCGGTCTCCCGACCGCAGTAGGTGTACTGGCTGTTGCCCTGCGCGTCGCGCAGCGTGCTGGTGTTCTCGGTGTTGATCGGGCAGGCGACCCACGCACTGCCGTTCCAGCTCAGGTCGGCATTGCGCGCCGGGTCGCTGCCGGAGCCCCAGCGCGCCACCTGGCCGTTGTTGGCGCGCGTACGCCGCTCGACAAACCGGGTCAGGTTGTTGGCGTCGGGTGTGTTGTGCGCAGTCGACGACCCCAGCGTACGAACGAAGTAGTTCGCGGTGTCGGTGAAGTTCAGCGTGTCCAGGCTCAGGCCGGGAGCCGGCGCAGCAGTCACCACGGCCGGCGGGTTGGCATTTTGCGTGTTGATGGCCACGGCCGTGGCCACCGACGCAGCCGACAGGCCCGAGGCGGTCACCAGGTTCGTCGCCGCTGTCAGCAGCGCTGTGGCCTTCTGCTCGGCGGTGGCGTTGGCGACGGACGGTTCGCTCAGCGCCGTGATCAGCGCGGGCAGCAGGTCGAGCAGTTTCTTCTGAATCGCCTTGTCGAGATCGGCCTGGGTGATCTTGGTGCCGTCGGCGGCGTTGGTGCCGAGCGCGCTGGCGATGGCCACCGCCTGCTGCTGAGCGGTAAGCACGACCATGCGTGCCACGGTCGACGGGTTCGGGCTGCCATCGGTCGGCGCGGCGGCCTTGGTGAAGTCGGCGAAGGGCGAGCCGGTCAGGCCGGTCGCGTCCTGCACGGTCTTGGCAGCCTGCGCCGTGGTGGCGCCGGAGCTGGCCACGGTCTGCTGCACGAGGGTGGTCAGCGGGCTGACCACGGCCACCTGATCGGCCGGTGCCGACAGCGTGTAGGCCGTGGTCACCGGGCCGTTGTCGGCATCGACCGCATTGGTACCCACGACCGCGAGGATCGGGTACTTACCGACGTCCGCGTTAGGAACGGCGAGGGTCACCTTGCCGGCGGCATCGGTCGTGCCCTGGGTTTCGCTGGCGTCGCATTGGCCGTTGCCGTTTTTGTCGATGCACACCAGCGCGTTCTTGATCGCGCCGTCGATGACGGTGGAGTCAATGTTGGTGGTGGTGGGTTGCACCACGACAGGCGGCGTGACGGTGTTGTCGCTGCTGCCACCGCCGCAGGCGCTGAGTGCCACCAGCGTGGCGCAGGCCAGGCCGATGTGATCGAGTCGGTAGGTCATGGGGTTCCCCGTGTTGACAATGTCCAGTTGAATGGGCCGCCGCGAGTGGCCGCTGGCAAGGTCAGCGCTGGCGGGCTCGGGTGCTCGCAAGCTTAGGGAACGAGGGATGCCGGCGCATCCCAAATCATGAGGAGGGGGCGGCCACTGCGCCCGTCTTTTCAGTCTTCGAGTTCCGCCTTCGCCATCTCCACATCGAGCCGCTCCATCGCGTCGAGCGGCGTGGCGGCTGCGGCGTCTTCGTAGAGCTTGGTCGCCTCTTTCATCTTCTTCTCGCCTTCGAGCATGACAAGCCCGTTCGCGTATTCGACCATCGCGATCGGCGAGGTCGGGTTCAGCTTCAGCGCAGTCTTGAACATCGACAAGCCTGCGTCCTTGCTGGCGCCTTGCGTGCGGCCGAGCAGCGAGCCGACCTTGTCGATCACCTCGGCGTGGAAGGCACCGAGCGCGATGTGCGCATCGGCATGTTGGGGCGCGAGTTTGATCGCCATCTCAAGCGCCGACTTGACCTTGCCGCCCAGGCCCTGCGCGAGCGCCTTCGCGATGCTGATGCCCTGGCTGTAGCGGCCCAGCGCGTAGGCCATGAAGTAGTAGGCGTTGGCGTTCTTCGGCTCGGCGGCGGCCTGCGTTTCGGCGCGCTCGGCCACTTCCATGAAGAGCGCGAGGCGGGTCTTCTCGCTTGTCTCCAGGTAGTTGGCGTAGATGGCCTGCGCCTTGTTGGCGACGGTGATGCCGTCACTGCCGGCCTTCAAGCCCGCATCGACTGCCTTCTGGAACTCGCCGGCATGGAACAGCGCCCACGCGGCCAGCACCTTGGCGTCAGCCGGCAAGGGCTCGGCGTCACCGGCATGCAAGCGCGCCCACTTCTTCTTGAGCGCGGCGGCGTCGAGGGTGTAGGCGGCGTTGTCGTGCGGGAAGACGGTCCATTTGGGCATCAAAGGGCTCCTCAAGGTTTGTCGTAGTTGCCGACCAGCGACAGCAGGTGCTCGCGCTGGTCGGCGGCAAGGTAGGGCAGCAGCAGGCTGAGCACGTGGAAGGCGCCGCGCAGCAACGCGGCCGAGGCGCTTTCGGGCTCGAGTGCGCGGCGCGGGTCGCGCACGTACTCGAAGCTGAGCCAGTACGTCAGCACCACCACCATCGACGTGGCCACCGGCTCCACATGGCGCCGGTCGATCTGCACCGCGTTGCTGCGGCCGAGGCCGGCCAGCACCTCCTGCACCGCCTTGGTCTTGTGCTTCAGCACGAACTGGAAGTGCGTTTCCAGGCGCCGGTTCTTCGAGAGCAGATCGTTCAGGTCGCGGTAGAGAAAGCGGTACTGCCAGATCAGCTCGAACAGCATGTGGAAGAAGAGCCATGCGTCTTCGACGTTGCTCACCTCGTCGGCCGCACGCAGCAGCTCGGTCAGGGCGCGCTCAAAGCGGTCGAACAGGCTGTTGATCAGCTCGTCCTTCGCCGGGTAGTGGTAGTACAGGTTGCCAGGGCTGATGCCCAGCTCGGCCGAGATCAACGTGGTCGACACGTTCGGCTCGCCGAAGCGGTTGAACAGCTCCAGCGTGACTTCGAGGATGCGCTCGGCAGTGCGGCGCGGTGCCTTCTTCGGTGGGTTTGCCATCGGGTGCGGTTGGTTGCAGGGCAATCTAGCATCAAGCGCGCGCGCACAGCATCGGCATTGGCCCGCAGCGCGCTGTCGCCACGGCGGCATGCCCCCGGCAGAGGGCCTGCCTACAATCGCGGCCCGATGCCAGCCATTTCATTCCAGAACGTCGGCAAGACGTTCAGCAGCGCGCGCGGCAGCGTGACCGCACTCGACGGCGTCAGCTTCGACATCGCGCAGGGCGAGTTCTTCGGCCTGCTGGGCCCGAACGGGGCCGGCAAGACCACGCTCATCAGCATCCTGGCCGGCCTGGCGCGCGCCAGCAGCGGCGCGGTGCGTGTGCTCGGGCACGACGTGGTCACCGACTTCGCGCAGGCCCGCCGCAGCCTGGGCATCGTGCCGCAGGAGCTGGTGTTCGACCCGTTCTTCACGGTGCGCGAGGCGCTGCGCTTGCAAGGCGGCTACTTCGGCGTGCGAACCGACCCGAAGGCCAACGACGCGTGGATCGACGAGCTGCTCGCGAACCTGGGCCTCACCGACAAGGCCGATGCCAACATGCGCCAACTCTCGGGCGGCATGAAGCGCCGCGTGCTGGTGGCGCAGGCGCTGGTGCACAAGCCGCCGGTGATCGTGCTCGACGAGCCCACCGCCGGTGTCGATGTGGAGTTGCGCCAGACGCTGTGGCACTTCATTGCCAAGCTGAACAAGCAAGGCCACACGGTGCTGCTGACGACGCACTACCTGGAGGAGGCCGAGGCGCTGTGTGGGCGCCTCGCGATGCTGAAGCAGGGCCGCGTCGTGGCACTCGATCGCACCTCGGCACTGCTGGCCGGCCGGGCCAGCACCATGCTGCGTTTCAAGATGGACACGCCGGTGCCGGCGGCGCTGCTGGCGCAGTCGCGCATCACCGGGCGCATCGTGCAGATCAAGGCGCGTGATGCGCGCGAGGTCGAGTCGGTGCTGGGCGTGCTGCGCGAAGCCGGCTGCCAACCCGAAGACCTGGAGATCGGCCGCGCCGACCTGGAAGACGTGTTCCTCGAAATCATGCAGGGCACGCCAGAGCGCGAGCCCGATGCGGCGCGCGAGTCCGGGGCAGTGGCCGCATGACGGCCTTCAACGCGTTGTCGGGCACGCGCACGCTGCTCTACAAGGAAGTGCTGCGCTTCTGGAAGGTCAGCGTGCAGACCGTGGCCGCACCGGTGCTCACGGCAGTGCTGTACTTGATGATCTTCGGTCACGTTCTCGAAGACCACGTGAAGGTCTTCGGCAGCATCGGCTACACCAGCTTCCTGATCCCGGGCCTCGTGATGATGAGCGTGCTGCAGAACGCGTTCGCCAACAGCAGCAGCTCGTTGATCCAGAGCAAGATCACCGGCAACCTGGTTTTCGTGCTGGTGGCGCCGCTGTCGCACTGGGCCTGGTTCCTGGCCTATGTGGGCGCGGCGGTGGTGCGCGGCGTGGCCGTCGGTGCCGGCGTGCTGCTGGTAACTGCGTGGTTCGCGCCGCTGCACGTGGCCAACACGCTGTGGATCATCGTGTTCACGCTGATGGGGGCGGCGCTGATGGGCGCGCTCGGGCTGATTGCCGGCTTGTGGGCCGAGAAGTTCGACCAGATCGCGGCGTTCCAGAACTTCATCATCATGCCGATGACGTTTCTCTCGGGCGTGTTCTATTCGGTCAAATCGCTGCCGCCGTTGGCGCTGGCGGCGAGTCACCTGAACCCGTTCTTCTACATGATCGACGGCTTTCGCAGCGGCTTCTTCGGCGTGAGCGATGTGTCGCCCTGGGTCAGCCTGGCGGTGGTGGGCACGAGCCTGCTGGTGGTCTGCGCGGTGAGCGTGAATTTGCTGCGCATCGGCTACAAGATTCGGCACTGACCTCGCCGCTGACCAACCTCGCAGAAGCATGGCCGGCGTTGCCGCATAAAATGCGGCCCATCATGACCGACCCCACCGCCGCCGACGTCGAAGCCTTCATTGCCGCAGGCCTGGCCTGCGACCACCTCGACGTGGAAGGCGATGGCCGCCACTTTTTCGCGACCATCGTGTCGGCCGAGTTCGAAGGCCTGCTTCGGGTGCGCCGCCACCAGCGCGTCTACCAGGCTCTGGGTGACCGGATGCGCGAACAGATCCACGCCTTGTCGATGAAGACGCTCACGCCTGCCGAGTGGGCTGCGCAGCCTGCGGCAGCCGGAACCCACCCCCACTGAACCTCGCCGCAGCGCCCGCTGCGGCCAGCGGGCCTGCGCAAGCGGGGTCGGTGGCCGTGGCAGGGCTGGGGTGGCAAAGAACACCATGGACAAACTCCTGATTCGCGGCGGCCGCCCACTCAACGGCGACGTCACCATCTCCGGTGCCAAGAACGCGGCGCTGCCCGAACTGTGCGCGGCGCTGCTGACCACCGAGCCCGTAAAGCTGTGCAACGTGCCACGCCTGCAGGACGTGAGCACCACGCTCAAGCTGCTGCGCAACATGGGCGTGGTGGCCGAGCGCAGCGAGACCGAGCCCGACGCCGTGCTGCTGAACGCCGGCGACGTGCACACCCCCGAGGCGCCGTATGACCTGGTGAAGACGATGCGCGCGTCCATCCTCGTGCTCGGGCCGCTGCTCGCGCGCTTCGGCCGGGCGCGGGTGTCGCTGCCCGGCGGCTGCGCCATCGGCTCGCGGCCGGTCGACCAGCACATCAAGGGCCTTCAGGCGATGGGCGCCGAGATCACGGTGGACCACGGCTACATCGTGGCCAACGCCGCGCGTTTGCGAGGCGCCCGCATCACGACCGACATGGTCACCGTGACCGGCACCGAGAACCTGCTGATGGCCGCGACGCTGGCCGAAGGCGAGACGGTGCTCGAGAACGCCGCGCAAGAGCCCGAGGTTCGCGACCTGGCCGACATGCTGATGGCGATGGGCGCTGTGATCGAAGGGCAAGGCACGAGCCGCATCCGCATCGAGGGCGTGGCGCGCCTGCATGGCGCAACCCACCGCACCGTGCCCGACCGCATCGAGACCGGCACCTTCCTGTGCGCGGTGGCGGCAGCCGGCGGTGAGGTGCTGCTGAAGGGCGCGAATGCGCGCCACCTCGACACCGTGATCGAGAAGCTGCGCGAGGCCGGTGTGCACATCGAATCGGGTGATGACTGGATCCGCGTGAAGAGCCATCAGCGCCCGCGCGCGGTGAGCTTTCGCACCAGCGAGTACCCGGCATTCCCGACCGACATGCAGGCGCAGTTCATGATGCTCAATTGCATCGCCGAGGGCACGGCGGTGGTGACCGAGACGATCTTCGAGAACCGCTTCATGCACGTCAACGAACTGGTGCGCCTGGGCGCGCGGATCGAGGTCGATGGCCACACGGCAGTGGTGCACGGCGTGCCGGCCTTGCAAGGTGCGACCGTCATGGCGACCGACCTGCGCGCGTCGGCCAGCCTGGTGATCGCCGGCCTGGTGGCCGACGGTGAAACGGTCGTCGACCGCATCTATCACCTCGACCGGGGCTACGACCAGATGGAGGCGAAGCTGCGCGCCATCGGGGCGGATATCGAGCGAGTCAAGTGATTACTTTTGAGTCATCAGGAGCGCCAACGTGATCACGTTTGCTTTGCCAAAGGGCCGCATCTTCGACGAGATCGCGCCGCTGCTGAAGGCGGCCGGCATCGAGGCGCTCGAAGACCCCGAGAAGAGCCGCAAGCTCATCATCGAAACCAACCGTGCCGACGTTCGGCTGGTACTGGTGCGCGCCTCCGACGTGCCTACTTACGTGCAGCACGGCGGGGCCGACATCGGCGTGGTCGGCAAGGACACATTGCTCGAACACAGCGGCGAGGGCCTGTACCAGCCGCTCGACCTGAACATCGCGAAGTGCCGCATGAGCGTGGCCACCCGCGCCGACTTCGACTACGCCGGCGCCGTCAAACAGGGCTCGCGCATTCGCGTGGCCACCAAGTACACGCAGATCGCGCGCGATCACTTCGCGAACAAGGGCGTGCACGTCGACCTGATCAAGCTCTACGGCTCGATGGAACTCGCGCCGCTGACGGGCCTTGCCGATGCCATCGTCGACCTCGTCTCCACCGGCAGCACCTTGCGCGCGAATCACTTGGTCGAGGTCGAGCAGATCATGGCGATCTCGTCGAGGCTGATCGTCAACCAGGCGGCACTCAAGCTCAAGCGCGAGGCGGTGCGCGGCATCATCGATGCATTCGCCGCCGTGGTGGAGGCGCGCGCATGACGGTCAATATCCGGCAATTGGCGACGACCGCCAGCGACTTCGAGGCCGAGTTCCAGCGCGTGCTGCACTGGTCGGCCGAGACCGACCACGCCATCGAAGAGCGCGTGGCGGCGATCCTTGCCGATGTGCGTGCGCGCGGCGATGCGGCGCTGCTCGAGTACACGGCGCGCTTCGACGGTGTGACCGCAGCGTCGGTGGCGGATTTGGAGATCCCGCGCCGCGACCTGCTGGCGGCTCTCGACCTCATCTCCCCTGCGCAACGCAGCGCCCTCGAAGCCGCAGCGCAGCGCGTGCGCAGCTACCACGAGCGCCAGCTTGACGCCTGCGGCCGCTCGTGGAGCTACCGCGACGAGCACGGCAGCCTGCTCGGGCAGAAGGTCACGCCGATCGACCGCGTCGGCATCTACGTGCCCGGCGGCAAGGCCACCTACCCGAGCAGCGTGCTGATGAATGCGCTGCCGGCCAAGGTGGCCGGTGTCGCCGAGATCGTCATGGTCGTGCCCACGCCGAACGGCGAACGGAATGCGATGGTGCTGGCCGCCGCCGCAATTGCCGGCGTGGACCGCGCGTTCACGCTCGGCGGCGCACAGGCCGTGGGCGCGCTCGCCTACGGCACGGTCACGGTGCCAGCGGTGCACAAGATCACCGGCCCGGGCAATGCCTATGTGGCCAGCGCCAAGCGGCGCGTGTTCGGGCAGGTCGGCATCGACATGATCGCCGGGCCGAGCGAGATCCTGGTGCTGGCCGATGGCAGCACGCCGCCCGATTGGGTGGCGATGGACCTGTTCAGCCAGGCCGAGCACGACGAACTCGCGCAGAGCATCTTGCTGTGCCCCGACGTGGCCTACATCGCCCGCGTCAAGGAAGCCATCGACCGCCTGCTGCCCGGCATGCCGCGCGCTTTGGTCATCCGCGCGTCACTCGAAGGGCGCGGCGCGTTGATCCACACGCGCAGCATGGAAGAGGCCTGCGACATCAGCAACCGCATCGCGCCCGAGCACCTGGAAGTGAGTTCGGCCGACCCGCACCGCTGGGAGCCGCTGCTCCAGCACGCCGGCGCGATATTCCTCGGCGCGTTCACGAGCGAAAGCCTGGGCGACTATTGCGCCGGGCCGAACCACGTGTTGCCGACCTCCGGCACCGCACGATTCTCGTCACCGCTGGGGGTGTACGACTTTCAAAAGCGAAGCAGCATCATCGAAGTCAGCGAAGCAGGCGCTCACAAGCTGGGCCCGATTGCTGCCGAGCTGGCCTACGGCGAAGGCCTGCAGGCGCATGCGCGGGCGGCTGAAATGCGGCTGGCGAAGCGGAACTGAGCGTTGACACGAAGTTCGTGTTACACGAGAATCGTGTTGCACAAATTTCGTGTTCTCTCTTCAATGAGCCACCGATGAAAAACGTGACTGTGACGATGGAAGACGGTGTCGCCGACTGGGCGCGCCTGGAGGCGGCCAAGCGCAACACGAGTGTCTCGCGCCTCGTTGGCGAGTTGCTGGCCGAAAAGATGCGGCATGACGACGCGTATGTCAGGGCGATGCGCGAGGCACTCGAATTCAAGAGCTGGGGTTCGTCGGATGGGCGCTACCCGACCCGCGAAGAAACCCATGACCGGGGTGCGCGGTGAGCGCTGTCTTCGTCGATACCAACGTGCTCCTCTACTGCTTCGACGACCGTGATACGGCCAAGCGCGACCGTGCCCGCGCCTGGATCGCGGCCTGCTGGACGCGCCACTGCGGGCGCATCAGCACCCAGGTGCTCAACGAGTTCTACAGCATCGCCCGCCGCAAGTTCCCGACCGCCATCTCGGCCGGCGATGCCCGGGCCGAGGTGCGGCGCTATCAGAACTGGCGGCCGTGGCCCGTCGACCACCCGACCGTCGAGACCGCGTGGGCCATCGAGAGCCGCTACGGCCTTAACTACTGGGACGCGCTGATCGTGGCGTCGGCACAGCAGCAAGGTTGTGCCCACCTGCTCACCGAAGACCTGCAACACGAGCAAACCATCGACAGCGTCCAGATCATCAATCCCTTTCTGGTCGGACCCGACGTGCTCGACCGCGCCACACCATGACGACCCTTCGTGACCGGATGAGCCGGTTGATCCGGCAAGACGTGCAGTCGATGCAGAGCTACGCCGTCCAAGCCAGCGCCGGGCTCGTCAAACTCGACGCGATGGAGAACCCGTTCCGCTTGCCCGAGTACTTGCAACATGCGCTCGGCGAACGGCTGGGCCGCGTGGCGATCAACCGCTACCCGGCGGCCGGCGTGGCTGAGTTGATCGCGGCGCTGTCGGCCTACGTCAAGCTCCCTGCCAGCTGCAAGCTGATGCTGGGCAATGGCTCGGATGAGCTGATCTCGTTGCTGGCACTCGCTTGCGACGTGCCCGGCGCCACCATCCTGGCGCCGCTGCCGGGCTTCGTGATGTACGAGATGTCGGCGCGCCTGCAGGGGCTGAAGTTCGTCGGCGTGCCCACGACGGCCGCGTTCGAACTGGATGAACGAGCGATGCTCGCCGCCATCGCCGAACACCGCCCGGCCATCACCTACATCGCGTACCCGAACAACCCGACGGCCAACCTGTTCGACGCGGCGGTTGTCGAGCGCATCGTGGCTGCCGTGGGCGAGCAGGGCGGGTTGGTCGTATTCGACGAGGCCTATCAGCCGTTCTCATCGGCCACGTGGATGGGCCGCGTCGCGCAGCATGACCATGTGCTCGTGATGCGCACGCTGAGCAAGTTCGGCCTGGCCGGCGTGCGCCTGGGCTACATGGTCGGAGCAGTCGCGTTGATCGACGAGATCGACAAGGTGCGCCCGCCGTACAACATCAGTTCGTTGAATGCCGAGGCCGCGCTGTTCGCTCTCGAACACGCCGACGAATACGCGGCGCAGGCAGCTCTGCTGCGCACCGAGCGCGGCCGCTTGCAGGTGGCGCTGCAAGCGATGGGCTCGGTGCACGCCTTCCCGAGCGAAGCGAACATGATTCTGGTGCGCGTGCCCGATGCGGCCGCCTGCTTTGCAGGCATGCGCACACGCGGCGTGCTCGTCAAGAACGTGTCGTTCATGCACCCGTTGCTCGCGAACTGCATTCGCCTGACGGTGGGCACACCCGAGGAAAATACATTGATGATCGATGCCCTGAAAGCGAGCTTGTGATGAATGCCCCCGCCTTGATGGCCCGTGTTGCCGATGTCACCCGCAACACCAACGAAACGCAGATCCGCGTCGCCCTGAACCTCGACGGCATCGGCAAAGCCCAACTCGCCACCGGCATCGGCTTCTTCGACCACATGCTCGACCAGATCGCCCGGCACGGGCTGATCGATCTCGACATCGAAGCCCAGGGCGACCTGCACATCGACGGCCACCACACCGTCGAAGACGTGGGCATCACGCTCGGCCAGGCCATGGCGCAGGCGGTGGGCGACAAGAAAGGCCTGCGACGCTACGGCCATGCCTACGTGCCGCTCGATGAAGCGCTGTCGCGCGTGGTGATCGACTTCTCGGGCCGCCCCGGCCTGCACATGCGGGTCGACTTCAAGAGCGGCATGATCGGCGCGCTCGACACGCAACTGGTCTACGAGTTCTTCCAGGGCTTCTCGAACCACGCCGGCGTCACGCTGCACATCGACAACCTGCACGGCGACAACGCGCACCACCAGTGCGAAACCATCTTCAAGGCATTTGCGCGTGCGCTGCGCATGGCGCTCGAGATCGACCCGCGTGCGGCCCATGTGATCCCGTCGACCAAGGGCAGCTTGTGACATGAGTCGTACCGTTGCGGTCGTCGACTACGGCATGGGCAACTTGCGCTCGGTGTCGCAAGCGGTCATGCACGTCGCGCGCGACTCGGGTGTCGACGTGGTCGTCACCTCGAAGCCCGATGAGGTGTTCGCTGCCGAGCGCATCGTGCTGCCTGGCCAGGGCGCCATGCCCGACTGCATGCGCGAGCTTCGTGAGTCGGGCTTGCAAGAGGCCGTTCTGCACGCGGCCGCCAACAAGCCGCTGATGGGCGTGTGCGTGGGCATGCAGATGCTCTTGTCGCGCAGCGAAGAAGGCCCGACCGAAGGCCTCGGCTTGATCGAAGGCGACGTGCTGCGCTTCCAGCTTGCCGGCCGCCTGCAGCCCGACGGCAGCCGCTTCAAGGTGCCGCAGATGGGCTGGAACCAGGTGTTCCAGACCGCGCCGCACCCGCTCTGGCACGGTGTGCCCGACGAGGCCTACTTCTACTTTGTGCACAGCTTCTACGCCCGCCCGTCGGACCCGCGCCACAGCGCGGGCGAAACCGACTACGGAAGCCGCTTTACCTGTGCACTGGCACGCGATAACATTTTCGCGACCCAGTTTCACCCCGAGAAAAGCGCCGAGCATGGCTTGGCGCTTTACCGCAACTTCCTCCACTGGAACCCTTGAGGCGCTTGCGCCCCGCCCGGTCATGCTGCTCATTCCCGCGATCGACCTGAAAGACGGTCACTGTGTGCGCCTCAAGCAAGGCGACATGAATGCCTCCACCACCTTCGGGGAAGACCCGGCCGTGATGGCCCGCCGCTGGGTCGACGCGGGCGCGCGCCGCCTGCACCTCGTCGACCTGAACGGCGCCTTCGCCGGCAAGCCGGTGAACGAAGCGGCGATCAAGGCCATCCTGGCCGAAGTCGGCGACGAGATCCCGGTGCAACTGGGCGGCGGCATCCGCGACCTCGACACCATCGAGCGCTACCTCGACGACGGCCTAAGCTTCATCATCATCGGAACGGCGGCAGTCAAGAACCCCGGCTTCCTGCGCGACGCGTGCGTGGCTTTCGGCGGCCACATCATCGTCGGCCTCGACGCGAAGGAAGGCAAGGTCGCAACCGACGGCTGGAGCAAGCTGACCGGCCACGAAGTGGTCGATCTCGCAAAGAAGTTCCAGGACTACGGCGTCGAAGGCGTGATCTACACCGACATCGGCCGCGACGGTATGTTGACCGGCATCAACATCGAGGCCACCGTGAAGCTGGCGCAGGCGTTGACGATCCCGGTGATCGCGTCGGGCGGCCTCTCGAACATCGCCGACATCGAGCGCCTGTGCGCGGTCGAAGACCAGGGCATCGAGGGCGTGATCTGCGGCCGCGCCATCTACAGCGGTGACCTCGACTTCGCGCTCGCGCAAGCCCGCGCTGACGAGCTGAACGGTGCGTAACCCATTGCTTGCCAAACGCATCATCCCCTGCCTGGACGTGACCGGCGGCCGCGTCGTCAAAGGCGTCAACTTCGTGTCGCTGCGCGACGCCGGTGACCCGGTCGAGATCGCCGCGCGCTACAACGACCAGGGCGCCGACGAGCTCACCTTCCTCGACATCACCGCCACCAGTGATGGCCGTGACCTGATCCTGCACATCATCGAAGCAGTGGCGTCGCAGGTGTTCATTCCGCTGACGGTGGGCGGCGGGGTGCGCAGCGTCGACGACGTGCGCCGCCTGCTCAACGCCGGGGCCGACAAGGTCAGCTTCAACTCGGCCGCCGTATCGAGACCGCAGGTCATTGCCGATGCCTCGGCCAAGTACGGCGCGCAGTGCATCGTGGTGGCCATCGACGCAAAGGCGCGCGCAGACGGCTCGGGTTGGGACGTCTACACCCACGGCGGGCGCCACAACACGGGTCTCGACGCGGTCGACTGGGCCCGCAAGATGACCGCCATGGGCGCCGGTGAGATCCTGCTCACCAGCATGGACCGCGACGGCACGAAGATCGGCTTCAACCTTGAACTCACCCGCGCCGTGAGCGACGCGGTCAGCGTGCCGGTGATCGCGTCGGGCGGGGTCGGCGCGCTGGAGCATCTGTCGGAAGGCATTCGCATCGGCGGCGCTGATGCGGTGTTGGCCGCCAGCATCTTCCACTACGGCGAGTTCACTGTCGGCCAGGCCAAGGCGCTGCTCGCGCGCGACGGCATCCCGGTGCGGCTGTGATGGCGTCAGTGAGGGCGTCAGTGAGGGCGTCAGTGAAGGCGGGCGCCAAGCCCGCAAAGCCGGCCAAGTTGGTCCAGGCCCCGCGCCGCGACCTGCCGCGCGAGGTGCGCATCATCGGCGGGCAATGGAAGCGCAGCAAGCTGGCCGTGGCGGCGCACGACGGCCTGCGTCCCACACCCGACCGCGTGCGCGAAACGCTCTTCAACTGGCTCGGGCAAGACCTGACCGGCTGGCGCTGCCTGGACGCCTTCGCCGGCTCGGGTGCGCTCGGTTTCGAGGCCGCGTCGCGTGGTGCCGATGAGGTGGTGCTGGTCGAGCGCGAGCGCCGCATCGCCGGTGCGCTGAACGAGGCCAAACTGCGCCTGAAGGCCGACGCATTGCGCGTCGAGTGTGCCGAGGCGCTGTCGTGGATGGCGCGCTGCGCGCCGGCCACGTTCGAGCTGGTCTTCATCGACCCGCCGTTCGAGTCTGAATTGCTGGTGCCGGCGCTCGATGCGGCGGTGCGGCTGGTGGTGCCGTCGGGCTATGTGTATGTCGAGTCCGAGCACCTCGTGCCGGCCACGGCGATGGCCGAGCGCGGCCTGCGGGTGCACCGCCAGGCGCGTGCCGGCGCTGTGCACTTTTGTTTGCTGCAGCGCGCTGATCCGGCGTGATGCGGCCAGCTTGTTCGGCCGGCTACACTGCGCCCGATTGCCCAACCCTGAGGAGTGCGCCGTGACCTCCGTGACCAAACTCACCGCTGTCTACCCCGGCACGTTCGATCCGATGACGCTGGGGCATGAAGACCTCATGCGCCGCGCCAGCCGGCTGTTCGAGCGCTTGATCATTGCCGTGGCGGCGGGCCACCACAAGCGCACCATGTTCACGATTGCCGAGCGGCTGGACATTGCCACCGAGCTGGCGGCGAAGTACCCGAACGTCGAGGTGCTGGCGTTTCGCGGGTTGTTGCGTGACTTCGTCGTCGAGCATGGTGGCAAGGTCGTGGTGCGCGGCCTGCGCGCCGTGAGCGACTTCGAATACGAGTTCCAGATGGCCGGCATGAACCGCCAGTTGATGCCCGATGTCGAGACCGTGTTCATGACGCCGAGCGACCAGTTCCAGTTCGTCTCCGGCACCTTCGTGCGGGAGATTGCCAGCCTCGGCGGTGATGTCTCCAAGTTCGTGGCACCCTTGGTATTGGATCGGCTGAGCCAGCGAATCAAGCCGAACGACAACTGACCGCCCGTACACGCCCTCATGGCCCTCCTGATCACCGACGAATGCATCAACTGCGATGTGTGCGAGCCCGAGTGCCCGAACCAGGCGATCTCGATGGGCGTGAACATCTACGAGATCGACCCGGCCAAGTGCACCGAGTGCGTCGGCCACTTCGATGAGCCGCAGTGCGTGCAGGTCTGCCCGGTGAGCTGCATCCCGATCCACCCCGAGCACGTCGAATCGAACGAGGCGCTCTGGGTCAAGTACAGGCGGCTCCAGGCGGCTGCACAGGCCGCGTCCAGCCCGGGCTGACGCGGTCAGGCGCGGCCGCGTTTGTGGCGGCTACCTGGCACCTGGGCGACGAAGTCTTTGGTTGCTGCGGGCTTGCTTGATGCTTTTCGTTGCCCGGCCTGCGGGCTTTGTGCGCGCGGCGGTGTGTGCTTCCCCTTGGCCGACTTGGCGGACCTGCTTTCGGCCTTGATGGCGGCGTTTCGCGCGGCTTGGCGTTGGCTTGCCATGGCGTCGGCCTGCTGGCGGTCGTTCGCGGCCAGAAGCCTTGCGTCGGTCAGTTGGCCGGCACTGCGCGCGTCTGCCACGTCCACGAGCCGCGCCTGCGGGCAGGGCGTTTGCGAGTAGGCGTCGCCGCAGCGATAGATCGCCTCGGCATGGGCGCCCGCCGCCGTGAAGAGCGCGAGAGCGGCAAGGGTCGTGCGTGCAGTCATGGCGTGGGCTCCTTCGGTGTCGGGTTGATGGCAGGGGCGGGGAGGGCAGTGGTGGCAGCGGCGGGCGCAGGCTTGGGGCGGGGCGGCTTCGCATGCACCTTCATCAGCGCACGTTCCATGTCGCCGGCGAGCATCAGGTCGAGCGCGCCGAGCGACTGCGTGATGCACTTGTCGATGGCCTCCACCTGTTCGGCCGGCGGCTTGCGCAGCACGTAGTTCACCACTTCGGCCTTCACTCCGGGGTGGCCCACACCCAGCCGCAATCGCCAGAAGTCGGCACTGCCCAGCTGCGCCTGAATGTCCCTCAGCCCGTTGTGTCCGGCATGGCTGCCACCGAGCTTCATCTTCACTTGCCCGGGCAAAAGATCGAGTTCATCGTGCGCCACCAGGATCTCGCCCGGTGCGATCTTAAAGAAGCGCGCGAGTGCGGCAACCGACTTGCCCGACAGGTTCATGAAGGTCATCGGCTCCAGCAGCCACACCGGGCCCTCGGGCCGCGCTGCGCGCGCCATCAGGCCGAAGTAGGCGCGCTCGGGGGCAAGCGTGGTGCGCCACTCGCGCGCCACCGCGTCGATGAACCAGAACCCGGCGTTGTGGCGCGTGGCTTCGTATTCGGGGCCCGGGTTGCCCAGGCCGACAAGGAGTCGAATCATGTGGAGGATTATCGAAATATCGCGCCCAAGAAAAAGCCCCACCGAGGTGGGGCTTCGCTTGCCTTCGCACCCCCCCATGCGGGTGGGCCGCCGGCCTTACTTCTTGTTCTGCTTCTCGGTCTTCTTGGCCTTGGTCTTGTCGGCCGGAGCCGCCACGACAACCGGTGCCACGATCTCTTCTTCGGCAGCTTGTGCCGAGACCGACACGATCACCGGGTTCGGCTTGCCCTGCGTCATCACCTTGATGCCGTCGGCGAGCTGGATGTCCTTGACGTGCAAGGTCTGGCCCTTGGCGAGCGTGCCCAGGTCGACGGTCAGGAACTCAGGCAGTTGCGACGCCAGGCACGAGATGCGCAGCTCGGTGACCACGTGGTTCACGACGCAGCTGTCGGTCTTGACCGCAGGCGAGTTCTCTTCGTTGATGAAGTGCAGCGGTACCTTCTTCACGATCTTGGTGGTGGCGTCGACGCGTTGGAAGTCGATGTGCAGCACGATCGGGCGGAACGGGTGCATCTGGTAGTCGCGCAGCAGCACTTGCTCGGTCTTGCCGGCCAGGTCCATCTCGAGGATGGACGAGTGGAACGCCTCTTTCTTCAGCGCGAAGAACAGGGCGTTGTGATCGAGTTCGATCATGGCCGGCGTGCCCGCGCCGTAGACGATGCCAGGTACCTTTTGCGCGATGCGCAGGCGGCGGCTCGCTCCGGTCCCCTGCAGCGTGCGCTCGAAAGCTGTGAATTTCATGTTGACTCCAAATGGTGAAGGCCCGCGACCAGGTCCTTCGGTTGAAACGAGCCGCAAGGCCCGCAGCGAAGACGCGGCTGCCGACGGCAACCGCGCTCTCGATCCTTAAAAATTGCTGTTCTGCTCGGCGAAGAGCGACGTGACCGACTCGCCATCCGAGATGCGGCGAATGGTCTCGGCGAACAGGAACGCCACCGACAACTGGCGCACCTTCTCGCACTTCTTGACGTCGTCGCTTTGCGGAATGGTGTTGGTGATCACGACCTCGTCGAGCTGCGAGCCGCGAATGCGCTCGAGCGCCGGGCCGGAGAACACGGCGTGCGTGCAATACGCGAACACCTTCTTCGCACCGCGTTCCTTCAGCACCTCGGCGGCCTTGACCAGCGTGCCGGCCGTGTCGGTCATGTCGTCCATGATCACGCAGGTGCGGTTGTCGATCTCGCCGATCACGTGCATGACCTCGGACACATTGGCGCGCGGGCGGCGCTTGTCGATGATGGCCAGGTCGCAGTTCAGCTGCTTGGCCAGCGCCCGTGCGCGCACCACGCCGCCCACGTCGGGCGAGACGACCACGAGGTCTTCGTAGCGCTTGCTCTGCAGGTCCGACAGCAGCACCGGCGAGGCGTAGATGTTGTCGACCGGGATATTGAAGAAGCCTTGGATCTGGTCGGCGTGCAGGTCCATCGTCAGCAGGCGTTCGACGCCCACGGCTTCCAGCATGTTGGCCACCACCTTGGCGCTGATCGGCACCCGCGTGGAGCGCGGGCGGCGGTCTTGCCGGGCATAGCCGAAGTACGGGATCACGGCGGTCACGCGGCGCGCCGAGGCGCGCTTCAGTGCATCGACCATGATGCAGAGTTCCATCAGGTTCTCGTTCGTGGGCGCGCAGGTCGGCTGCACCACGAAGATGTCGCGTGCACGCACGTTCTGATGGATCTCGATGTCGACTTCACCATCGGAGAAGCGGCCGACGCGGGCCTTGCCGAGTTCCACGCCGAGGTGGGTTGCAATCTCCTGCGCGAGGGCGGGGTTGGCATTCCCGGTGAACAGCAAGGTGTTGAAAAGCACGGTTCCTCCACCGGGGTTTCTGGGCGCTGCCGGCAGCAGGCCGGGCTACAAACTAGTGGCAGGGGAAGAAGGATTCGAACCTTCGCATGTCGGAATCAAAATCCGATGCCTTAACCAACTTGGCGACTCCCCTACACGGGCCCGCAGTCTTGCAACTGCGAGCCGCAAACTTTCAGCGCTCATTCACGTGCCCACCCGACGAGCGGGTGCTCGTGCAGGCTGCGGCACATTCTGCCCTGCCACCCTGGCGGCAAACGCGCCAGAAGGGCCGCGCCGGGCTGCCCAACGCTCTCGTCTGCTTGACCTTGCTCGCCGACGCGCGCGAAGACTGCGCTGCCGGAACCCGTCATGCGGCTGTTGCCGTGTGCCGCTTCCAAGAGCGCCGCAGCTTCAGCCACCTCGGGGCACGCTGCCTGGGCAGCGGTTTGCAGGTCATTGCGGCCGAACCCGAAAAGAAATGATTCGGCGTTTGCAGATGAGCCCGCGAGTATAACAGGCTCTGTATCGCATTTGAGCAGCGGGCTCGCAAAGAGAGCCGAGGTTTCGATGCTGGCGGCCGGCTTGACCACCGCAAGCCGCATCGGCGCAACCGGACACGGCGTGAGCCGCTCACCGATGCCTTCGACGAACGCATTGCGCCCACCCAGGAAGAAAGGCACGTCCGCCCCGAGCGCCAGCGCCAGCGGCAGCAGGCGCGAACGCGGCCAGCGCAGGCCCCACAGGTGGTTCAGCGCGAGCAGCGTGGAAGCGGCGTCGGAGCTGCCGCCGCCCATGCCGGCGCCCCACGGCACCTGCTTGTCGATGGAGATGTCGGCCCCGAGCGTGCAGCCGCTCTCTGCCTGCAACAGGCGAGCGGCGCGCAGGCACAGGTCGTCGGCGGGCAGGGCCGGGCCGAGATCGTGGCGCGTCAGCCGGCCGTCGCTGCGGCGCTCGAAGTGCAAGGTGTCGCACCAGTCGATCAGCACGAACAGCGACTGCAGCAGGTGGTAGCCATCGGCGCGCCGGCCGATCACATGCAGGAAGAGGTTCAGCTTGGCCGGCGCAGCCACATCGAAGAGCGCTGCCATGCTCACGATGCGTCGACCTTGGCCCGCACGGTGACCACAGGTGCGCTGTCGCGCCGCGCCGTCACCCATGCGTCGCCGAAGCGTGCAAGGTCGACCGTCCAGCCCAGCTGCGCGAACCCCGGCTCGTTGGGCGAGATTGCCGCCTGGCTTGGGGCGCCGGGCCAGGGCCGCCCGCGCAGCCAGTCGAACAGGGCCGCGACAGGCAAGGCTTCACCGAGCACCTCGCGTGTCAGTGCGTCGAGGTCTGCGAATTGGCGCTCGCCTTGTGGTGTGACGAGCCACACGCTGCCGGGTGACCAACGGGCCTGTGCAAGCATGCTGCCCAGCGGCGTGGACAAGCTCAGGCGGCCCGCGTCGGCGTTGCCTTGCAGTTCGAAAGCAGCGCTGACCGAACGTGCGGTGCCGCCATCGATGCTTTCCACACGAACGGCCATGCGGCCGGCGAGCGTGTCACCCGGCGCATCGGCAACGCGGGGGGCCACCGCGCACGCGCCGAGCAAGACCGCTGCAGCGAGGCCCAGCACCAGTGCGGCGCGGCGGCCGCAGCGCCTCACAAGTCGACCCGCAGGCGGGCCAGCGTTTCGCGCAGGACTTCGTTTTTCGCATCGCGCCCGCGCGCCTCGCGCCAGACGCGCCGGGCTTCGTCGAGCTTGCCGCTGACCCAGAGCACCTCGCCCAGGTGGGCGGCGATCTCGGCGTCGGGCTGGCCTCTGTAGGCGTCGCGCAGCAGGCGGATGGCCTCATCGCGGTTGCCCAGCCGGTACTCGACCCAACCCAGGCTGTCGGTGATCGACGGCTCGCCCGGGCTCAGCTCCAGCGCCTTGCGGATAAGCGTGCGCGCCTCGGGCAGGCGCACGTTGCGCTCGGCGAGCGAGTAGCCGAGCGCGTTGTACGCGTGCTGGTGATCGGGCTTCAACTCGATCACGCGGCGCAGCAGCCGCTCCATGTCGGTCAGGCGGTTCAGCTTCTCGAACATCATCGACTGCTCGTAGATCAGGTCGACATCGTCGGGGAACTTCAGGCTCGCCTGCGCGAGCATGGTGCTGGCATCCGCCCACTGCTGCGCATCGCGCAGGATCTGCGCTTCGGCCAGCACCTTGGCGCGGGCGTCGCCCGGCTCGCGCTCGGGCACGCGGCGGATCAGTTCGCGCGCCTGCGCCACCTTGCCCTCGCGGGCCAGCAGCGAAGCGCGGCGCGTCTGCACTTCGAGCGCACGCTGCGGGTTGTCGATCTTCGCGAGCCAGGCCTCCGCGCCCTTGAAATCGCCCTGCAGATCGGCCGCCTGCGACAGCAGCAGCCAGCCGCGCGTGAGGGCGTCTTCCTTTGACGCGGGCGCATCGTCGTCGCCCAGCGCGGCAGTGGCGGTGGCGTTGGCGTTGGCGTTGGCGTTGGCGACGTTGCCGGAAGCGTCGGCTGCGGGTTCGCCGGCCTGCACCAAGTCGATGTACTTCTGCAGCGCCACGATGGCCGGTGCCGGCTCGCGCAACTGCAGGTGCAGCGCGCCGAGCGTGAGCCAGGCCTGAGGCAACGTCGGTGCCCTTTGCGTCAACGTTTCGAGCTGTGTGGTGGCATCGGCATAGCGTTGCGCGCCGAGCAGCGATCGAACGTACAGCAGCCGCACAGCATGGCTGTCGGGCTTGGCCGCGAGGTGGCTCAGCACCACGGCGTCGGCAGCCGGCGTGCCCGGCAGCATTTCGAGTGCCAGCGCGGCCGGCCCTTCCGACGTCGGGTCTTGCGCATGCGCGCGCTGCGCGAAGCCGAGCGCCTTCGCGCCGTCGAGCGCGATCAGCCAGCCGCGGCCGGCCGACACGCGAGCGGCCGTGCGGGTGTCCGGCGCATCGAGGTAGGGCTGCAGCACTTGCTCGATCAATGCGGCCGCCAAGGCCCGGTCGGTGCTGCGGGCGTAGAAGCGCGGCAATGCGCCGATCAACCCGGCGCGCTGCGCATCGGGCGTGAGCTTGATGAGCAGTTGCAGGGGTTCGTATGTCTCGGGTGTGCGGTTCAACTGGACCAGCAACTGCACCTGGTAGCGCAAGGCCTCGGTCGATTCGGGCAGCGCCTGGCGCCATGCCTTCACCGCTGTCAGCGCCTGGTCACCGGCGCGGCCTTGCAGCGCCACTTCGGTGGCGCGCAGAAACAATTGCTCGTCCTTGTTGCGCCGGGCCGCGTCGAGAATGATCTGATAAGCCTCGCCGAGTTCTCCGGCACGAAGCTCGATTTCGCCGATCAGCAGTTGGTAGAAGAGCGGCGCGTCGAGCGCCGAGTTGGCCACTGTCGATGGCGCGTCGGCGCGCTGCGCTGATGCAGCGGGTGCCAGTGTGGCGGCGACCAGCAACGCGATCAGGGGGCGCAAGGGATCACGCAAGAGAGGGCGCAAGAGAGGACTCAAGAGCGCGCGTGGGCCCCGCGTGCGGGTCAAGGTGGTCGGCATGGGCTTGCTCCTGGTGCTGCATTTCATTCTAGAACCGAGGGTTGCGACCCCGGGGCGCACCGATAATTCCCTGCATGCCCGAATTGCCCGAGGTCGAGGTCACGCGCCAGAGTTTTGCCGACCGCATTCGCGGTGCGCGCATCGAGCGGGTGCGCATGGGCAAACCACTGCGCTGGCCGCTCGGCTGCGAGCCCGATTCGCTGGTGCAGCGCGCGGTCGGCGAGGTCACGCGGCGCGGCAAATACTTGTGGGTCGCGCTCGATGGCGGCGGGCTCTTGATGCACCTGGGCATGTCGGGCTCGCTCGCGTTCAATGCGGCTTCAGTGGCTTCGGCCGCACCCGGCCCGCACGACCACTTCGATCTGGTCACCGAGCGCGGCACGCTGCGCCTGACCGACCCGCGCCGCTTCGGCGCCGTGGTCTGGTCGGAAGGGATCGATACCGGCCCGGCGGCCAAGCTGCTCGCCGGCCTCGGCCTGGAGCCGTTCGACCCCGCGTTCAACGGCGCCCACCTGCACGCCGCGCTGCGCGGCCGGCGCGTGGCCATCAAGCAGGCGCTGCTGGGCGGCGCCATCGTCGTCGGTGCCGGGAACATCTACGCCTGCGAAGCCTTGTTCGAGGCCGGCATCGACCCGCGCACCCGCAGTGACCGCATCAGCCGCCCGCGCTGCGACCGCCTCGCAGCCGCAGTGCGCAGTACCCTGGCACGCGCCCTCGAACTGGGCGGCTCCACGCTGCGCAACTTCCGAGACGCGCATGGCATGGCCGGCGAGTTCCAGCTGCAAGCCCATGTGTACGGCCGCGCCGGGCTCGACTGTGCACGCTGCGGCGGCACCGTGCGGCGCATCCTGCAAGGCCAGCGCGCCACCTTCTTCTGCGGCGGCTGCCAGCGGCGCTGAGCGGCGCTGGCGCCGCCAGTCCACGGCGAGCAACGCCAGCGACGCCACGGAGCGGCGGCAATCCGGTATTCGTCCGCGAAAGCGCGTTCAGCCCGCTGTGAGCAGATGTTTCGCAGGCCTTGCGCGCAATTCGTTTGCGCTACCATGTTTCTAGACTTTCCGCCGCCGTGGCCCACGGCCGACCGCCCTCCCATGACCCCTTCATTCGCCACCAGCCTGGATGCCCTGAGCGGCTGGCGAACAACGCTCGCGGAGCGTCTGGATGCCTTGGCGCGCTTCCTCGGTGAACACGAACTGACCGATGCGTCGGCGAGCGCACAGGTCGCTGCGCTGCGTGAACGCCTGGCGAACGAGAAGCTCGTGGTCGCCTTTGTCGCCGAGTTCTCGCGCGGCAAGTCAGAGTTGATCAACGCGATCTTCTTCGCCGACACCGGCCGGCGCGTACTGCCCGCGACGCCCGGGCGCACCACCATGTGCCCGGTCGAGCTGGCGTGGCATGCCGATGAAGCGCCGGCGCTTGCGCTTTTGCCGATCGAGACCCGGCTCGATGGTCTCTCGCTCGCCGAGTTGCGCCCGCAGCGGCGCGCCTGGAAGGTCGTGCCGCTGCACATCGAAGACGCCGATCAACTGGCGCGCAGCCTGCAGGAAGTGACACGCACCCAGTGGGTCACGAACGACGATGCGCGCGCCCTCGGCTTCTGGAGCGACGACACGCCCGACGACAACCCGCCCGTCAACGACGCCGGCCTGGTCGAAGTGCCGGCCTGGCGCCATGCGCTCATCAACTACCCGCACCCCTTGCTCAAGCGGGGGTTGGTGGTGCTCGACACACCGGGCCTGAACGCCATCGGCGCCGAGCCCGAGCTCACGCTGAGCCTGCTGCCCACGGCGCACGCGACCGTGTTCATCCTCGGTGCCGACACCGGGGTGACCAAGTCTGACCTCGGCGTGTGGCGTGACCACCTCGGCACCCACGCACTGACGCGCTTCGTCGTGCTCAACAAGATCGATGCACTGCTCGACCCGCTCGCGACCATCGGGCAGGTCGATGCGCAAATCGCCTCGCAGTGCGCCGAGACCGCGCGCACGCTGGGCATCGGCATCGAGCGGGTGTTCCCGCTCTCGGCACGCGACGCGCTCGCCGCGCGCATCGATGGCGACGACCTTGCCTTGCAGCGCAGCCGCCTGCCCGCACTCGAAGCCGCGCTCGGCACGCAGTTGCTGCCGCAGCGCCGGCAAGTGCTCGAGCAGGTCGTGCTCGACGGGGCCGAGCAGCTCGAAACCCATGTGGCGCGCCGCATCGGCGACACGCGTCGCCAGGTCGCCGAACAAATGCTGGAGCTGCGCGGCCTGCGCGGCAAGAGCAGCTCGCGCCTGGTGCTGATGCTCGGCCGCATCGACGCCGAGACGGCCGAATTCGAGCAATGCACCGTGCGCCTGCAGGCCTTGCGCGTGGTTCACAGCCGCATGCTGAAAGACGCGCTCGTCGGCCTGTCGTCCGACCGCCTGCGCGAGGAAGTGGCGCAGATGCAGGCCGAGATGAACGCGTCGCTGCTGAACCTGGGTGCGCGCAAGTCGTTCATTGGTTTGTGTGCCCGGCTGCGCCTGCTGCTCGGAGATGCGCAGAAGCGCGGTGCCGAGATTCGCGACATGCTCGGCGCGTCTTTCACGCGCCTGAACGCCGAGTTCGGCTTCAGCCTCGCGCTGACCAAAGGCCCCGACATCGAGCGCTTCACCGACGAGCTGGGCCTGATCGAGCGCAGCTACGTGCAGTACCTCGGCCTGACGCAGGCGCTGCGTCTGTCGCAGCCCAAGTTCATGGAGCAGTTCCGCCGCATGCTGGTCTCCAAGCTGCGCGTCGTGTTCGAGAACGCGAGCGGCGAACTAGAGCTGTGGAACAAGTCGATCTCGGCGCAGGTCGATTCGCAGTTGCGCGAGCGCCGCCGCAGCTTCCGGCGCCGGCGCGAATCGCTCGAGCGGGTGCAATTGGCGGCCAGCGAGCTCGAATCGCGCATCGGCGAGATCGAGACCCAGGACGAGCGGCTGCAAGCCCTGATGCGCGGTGCGCGCGGGCTCATCGAAGCGCTGCGCGAGCAGGCCTGTGCCGGCCCGCAAGGCGGTGTCGCGCTGCTCGCGCTCGACCTGCCCGCGCTGCGGCAGGCCTGACTTGCCGGCGCGGGCCGTGGCCGATGCGCCAGTGCGCGAAGGCGCGCCAGACGCGTCGTTTGCCCACCAGGTGATCGAGTGGCAGCGCACCCATGGCCGCAACAGCCTGCCGTGGCAGAACACGCGCGACCCGTACCGCGTGTGGCTGTCCGAGATCATGCTGCAGCAGACCCAGGTGGCGACCGTGCTGGGGTACTTCGAGCGCTTTCTGCAACGCTTCCCCGATGTGGCCGCGCTGGCGGCCGCGCCCCAGGAAGACGTGCTCGCGCTCTGGAGCGGCCTGGGCTATTACAGCCGCGCGCGCAACATGCACCGCTGCGCGCAGGCCGTGGTGCAGCAACACGGCGGGCGCTTTCCCAACACCAGCGCGGAGCTGACGCAGCTGCCCGGCATCGGCCGTTCCACCGCCGCTGCCATCGCCGCGTTCTGCTTCGGCGAGCGCGTGGCCATCCTCGACGGCAACGTCAAGCGTGTGCTCACGCGCGTGCTCGGCTTCGGCGGTGACCTGGCCGAAGCCGCGCAAGAGCGCGCGCTCTGGGCCCGCGCCACCGAGTTGCTGCCGCACGCAGGCGTTGAGCGCTACACGCAGGGCGTGATGGACCTCGGCGCCACGGTCTGCAGCACGCGCGCGCCGGCGTGCCTGCTGTGCCCGGTGGCAAACCTTTGCGTGGCGGCGCGCACCCACACCCAGAGCGCCTACCCGGTGAAGACCCGCAAGCTCAAGCGCGGCAAGCGCGAGCATGTGTGGCTGTGGTTGCAGTGGCGCGGCGAGGTGTGGTTGGTGCAGCGCCCGCAGGTCGGCGTGTGGGCGGGGCTGTGGAGCCTGCCGGAGTTCGCCACGCGAGCCGATGTCGATGCGGCATCGACCACCTGGCCCGGTGCGCCGCAAGCATTGCCGAGCTTCACCCACGTGCTGACCCACCTCGACTGGACGCTGCACCCGCTGCGTTGGCAGCTGCCCGACCGCACCGGCATTGAGCGTGTTCGCACCCTCACCGCCGCGTGGCCCACCGGCCGGTGGTTCGCAACCGTCGACGCTCTCGCGGCCGGCCTGCCCGCGCCGCTGCGCAAGTTGCTCGGTGGCGCCCACCCCTCGGCCGAAGCGCTTTAACGCGGTCTGGATTGACGCGTGTTGGGTCAGGCGCGAGCGAGGTTCGTGATGCTCAGGCCGGCGGCGTGATCACGCCCTTGCCGCGCAGGTAGTCGTCGACCAGGCGCAGGCGCAGCTGCGGGTCGGGCAACTCCATCAGCTTCTGCTTCGCGGCCTGCGGGATCGGCAGCAGCTCGCACCAGCGGTTCGCGACCCAGCCTGCGTCGTCGAAGCGGTGCGGTTCGAGCACGATGTCGGCGTCTTGCTCCTTCAGCGCCGCGATGGCGGTGGCGAGGCCGCGCACGGTGGCGGCAAGGGCTGCGTCGGGGGCCACCACGTCGTCATCGGGCAGGGCGCGCAGGTCGGCCAGCCACAGGCCGTCGGCCTGCTGGCGCGGCGCCACGGCCTCGAAGCGCTGCGTGCCGCGGCAGCGCGCGATCAGGATCCCTTGCTGCGGGCTGTCGACCTCGATCAGCTCGGCGAGCGTGCCCACCGGCTCGAAGCGCACCGCAGTCTTGCCCTGGCCGCGCACCTCGCTGCCGCCGACGAGCGCCACCACGCCGAAGGGCGTGCGCTCGCGCAGGCAGCGGCCCACCAGGTCGAGGTAGCGCGCCTCGAACACCTTCAGCGGCAGCAGCCCGTCGGGGAAGAGCACAGTGCCCAACGGGAAGAGCGGGATTTCGGTCGGCTGCATGTCGGACGTGGAAAGAAGAAAGGGGTTGATGCGGTGAAGGCCCAGCCACGCAGCGTGTCAGACGCGCGCATCCAGTTCGCGGTGCCGGATCAGCGTGGCCGCGCGCACGCGAAAGCGCTCGGCCAGCGTCTGCACGAAGTACACCGAGCGGTGCTGGCCGCCAGTGCAGCCGATGGCGACGGTCAGGTAGCTGCGCTGATCGGCCTCGAAGGCCGGCAGCCAGCGCGCGATGAAGGCTTCGATCTGGCCCAGCATCTCGCCCACTTCGGGCTGCGCGCGCAGGTACTCGGCGACGGGCTCGTCGCGCCCGGTGAGGGCTTTCAGCTCGGTGATGTAGTGCGGGTTCGGCAGCACGCGCACATCGAAAACGTAGTCGGCATCGAGCGGCACGCCGTGCTTGAACGCGAAGCTCTCGAACACCAGCGTCAGGCGGTTGCTGCCGGCGCGCACCAGGTCGCGCATCCAGATGCGCAACTGGGCCGCGCGCAGCTGGCTGGTGTCGATCACGATTGATATTTCGCGCAGCTCGGCCAGCAGTTCGCGTTCGAGTTCGATCGCATCGACGAGCGCGCGGCGCGTGTCGGGTGCGCTGTCTTCGCGGCGTGTGGCTGACACATCGTGCGGCAGCTCGGCCGACAGCGGGTGCGGGCGCCGCGTCTCTGAAAAGCGGCGCACCAACGCGTCGGTGCTCGCGTCAAGAAAAACGACCTGGATCGACACGCCTTCGCCGCGCAACTCGCGCAGCAGCGGCAGCAGGTGCGGCAGCGAGCCGGCACTGCGCACGTCCACCGCAATGGCGACGCGGCGGTCCACGCGTTCGTTCTCGAGCTGCAGGAAGCCGCGCAGCAACTCAGGCGGCAGGTTGTCGACACAGAAGAAGCCGGCGTCTTCGAGCGCATGCAGCGCCACCGACTTGCCCGAGCCGGAGATGCCGGTGACGAGCACCAACTCTTTTAGCGTGCTCACGGCGGCTGACAGACCTGGGGCCTCGACGGGCTCGCTCATGAGCGCTTCTTCCCGCGCGCAGCGGTGGCTTCATCGGCGCCGACCGCGAGCATTTCTTGGGCATGTGCGAGGCTGGTGTTCGAGAGCCGCTCGCCGCCGAGCATGCGCGCCACCTCGGCCACGCGCGCCTCGCCGCTCACGGCCTGCACGTCGCTGAGCGTCACACCGCCGCGCACCTGTTTCGACACGACGAAGTGGTGGTCGGCACACGCCGCGACCTGCGGCAGGTGCGTGACGGCCAGCACCTGCCGATCGCGCCCGAGCTGCTTCATCAAGCGGCCGACCGCCTCGGCCACGGCACCGCCGACACCGGCATCGATCTCGTCGAAGATCAACGTGCCGGCGGCTTGCGAACCCATAGAGCGCAACTGGCTCGTCGTCACGGCAATGGCCAGCGCGATGCGCGACAGCTCGCCGCCCGAGGCCACCTTGCCCAGCGGCCGCGGCGTGCTGCCGGCGTGGCCGGCGACCAGGAACTCGGCCGACTCCAGCCCGAACGATTGCGGTGTGTCTTGTGCGAGCAGCGCCACCTCGAAGCGGCCGCCGGCCATGCCGAGTTGCTGCATCGCCTGCGTGACGGCGGTGGCTAGCTTCGGCGCGGCGGCGCGGCGCGCGGCAGACACGCGCTTGGCCTCGGCGTTGAAAGCCGCGAGCGCGCGTGTCAGCGCGAGGCGCAGGCCGTCGATGTCAGCGGCCGCGTCGATGGCGCGCAGCTCATCGCGCCACTGCGCCAGCAGCGCCGGCAACTCGGCCGGTGGGCGCCTGTAGCGGCGCGCCAGGCTCACCCAGGCCGAGATGCGCTCATCGAGTGAGCGCAGGCGGTCGGGCTCGGGTTCGGTGTGGTGCAGGTAGCTCGCCAGCGTGTGTGCGGCGTCCTGCAGCTGCGCCTGCGCGCCTTGCAGCACCTCGATGGTGGATGCGAGTTGCGCATCGAACGCGGCCACTTCCTCGAGCGCATGCACGGCGCGCCCGGCCAGCGCATCGGCGTTGTCGTCGGCTTCCGACACCGCGTCGAGCGCGCTGCGGGCGGCGTCGATCAGCGCCTGTGCATTCGCCAGGCGCTTGTGCTCCGCGTCCAGCTCGGCCCATTCGTCATCGCCGGGTGCGAGCTTGTCGAGCTCGCCGATCTGCCAGGCCAGGCGCTCGCGTTCGCGCTCGAGGTCGGCCTGCTTCGAGCCGGCCGCGTCGAGTGCTTGCGCGGCGTGTTTCCACTCGGCCCAACGCGCCGTGAGCGCGGCAGTGTCCAGGCCCGCGTGCGCGTCAAGCAAGGCGCGCACGGCGGGGCCGCGGGTCAGGCTCTGCCATGCGTGCTGGCCGTGAATGTCGACCAGGTGGTCAGCGGCTTCGCGCAGCTGCGCAATCGTGGCGGCGCTGCCGTTGACCCACGCGCGGCTCTTGCCTTGCGCGTCGATCGTGCGGCGCAGCAGCAGCGTGTCGCCTTTGGCGAAGCCGGCCTCGTCGAGCCATGCGGCCAGGCTGGCCGGCGCATCGAACTCGGCGCTGATCTCGGCGCGCGCCGCACCTTCGCGGACCACGCCGGCATCACCGCGGCTGCCGAGCGCGAGCTGCAAGGCGTCGATCAGGATCGACTTGCCGGCGCCGGTCTCGCCGGTCAGCACGGAGAAGCCGGCGGCCAGGTCCACGTCGAGCGAAGTCACGATGACGAAGTCGCGGAGCAACAGGCGCAGCCACATGGTCAGGCGCCTCCTGCTGGCGCGCCCGCGCCCGAGTTCCAGTGCAGCTTGCGCCGCAGCGTGGCGTAGTAGCTCCAGCCTCGTGGGTGCAGGAAGCGCACGGTGTCGGCCGAGCGCCGCACGCTGACGCGGTCACCGCGCATCAGCGAGGCGAGCGACTGCATGTCGAAGCTCACGTTCGCGTCGCGCCCGGCGACCACCTCGATGTGGATGCTGCCGGTGTCGGGCAGCACGATCGGCCGGTTCGACAGGTCGTGCGGCGCGATCGGCACCAGCACCCAGCCCGCGATGCCCGGGTGCAGGATGGGCCCGCCGGCCGACAGCGCGTAGGCGGTCGAGCCGGTCGGCGAGCCGATGATCAGGCCGTCGGCGCGGATGTTCGCCACGAACTCGTCGCCGATGGACACACGCAGCTCGACCATGCTGGCCGATGCGCCCCGGCTGACCACCACGTCGTTCATCGCGAAGCCGTCGAACACCTCAAGGCCATCGCGCCACACCCCGCCGGCCAGCATGGTGCGCCGCTCTTCTTCAAAGTCGCCGGCCAGCATCGGCGCCAGCGCTTCGGCGTGTTGGCCCACGGTCACATCGGTGATGAAGCCCAGCCGGCCGGTGTTGATGCCCACCAGCGGCGTGCCGAAGCGCGAGAGCTGCCGCGCGATACCGAGCATGGTGCCGTCGCCACCGACGACGACCGCGATGTCGCACTGCGCGCCGAGTTCTGCGACGCTGAGCGCGCCGTGTTCTGTGAGGCCGGTGTTGAGCGCCGTCTGCGCTTCGAGTGATACCGCGAGGCCCTGGCGCAGCAGGAACTGCGCGATCTCTTCGAGCACCCCGCGCATGCCCAGGGCCTCGTACTTGCCGACGAGTGCGGCGTGGCGAAAGCGGCTGGTCATGCGAAGAATTACACCACAGCGACTTGCGCGCGGCGCCTGTGTGGGCGCGGGTTTGGCGGGGCGTGGAAACCCCGCCAACTACAATCGACACCATGCTGGACGAGCGCGCGAAAACCCTGCTGAAAGCGCTTGTCGAGCGCTACATTGCCGATGGCACGCCGGTGGGTTCACGCACGCTCTCGAAGGCGAGCGGCCTGGAGCTGTCGCCCGCCACCATCCGCAATGTGATGGCCGACCTGGAAGAGCTGGGCCTGATCGTGAGCCCCCACACCAGCGCCGGGCGCATCCCCACAGCACGCGGCTACCGCCTGTTCGTCGACACCATGCTGACCGTGCAGCCGATGGGCCATGCCGCGCAGATCGAGCCGCAGCTCGCACCCGATCAGCCGCAGCGCGTGATCGCCAACGCGGCGCAGTTGCTGTCGAGCCTGTCGAGCTTCGTGGGCGTGATCACCGCGCCGCGCAAGGCGAGCGTGTTCCACCACATCGAGTTCATGCGCTTGTCCGAGCGGCGGGTGCTGGTCATTCTGGTCGCCCCCGACGGCGACGTGCAGAACCGCGTGATCTTCACCGCGCAAGACTACAACCAGAGCCAGTTGATCGAGGCCAGCAACTACCTCACCGCGCACTACGCCGGCCTGACGATCGAAGACGTTCGCAACCGCCTCAAGACCGAAGTCGACGCGCTGCGCAGCGAGATCGCGGTGCTGATGCAGGCGGCGGTGCAGGCGGGCAGCGAAGCCCATGCCGACAGCCAGGACCAGGTCGTCATCAGCGGCGAGCGCAACCTGCTCACGGTGCAAGACTTCTCCAGCGACATGGGGAGCCTGCGCAAGCTGTTCGACATGTTCGAGCAGAAGACTCAGCTGATGCGCCTGTTGGAGGTGAGCAGCCGCGCCGAGGGCGTGCGCATCTACATCGGCGGCGAGAGCATGGTCGTGCCCTTCGAGGAGCTGTCGGTTGTGTCGGCACCGTACGAAGTGAACGGCCAGGTGGTCGGCACGCTGGGCGTCATCGGCCCGACCCGCATGGCCTACGACCGCATGATCCAGATCGTCGACATCACGTCGCGGCTGGTGAGCAATGCGTTGAGTTCGAAGTAGCGGTTGTCGCGAGGTAGTCGGCGGGTCGGCGGGTGCGCCAAGGGCGCTGCCTACAATCGCCGGCTTCGGGCCGTTAGCTCAGTTGGTTAGAGCAGAGGACTCATAATCCTTTGGTCGTTGGTTCAAGTCCAACACGGCCTACCAGATCACCGTCAACACGGCAGCGCTCGCCACTCAGCTGGTCGATGCGCGCCGGTTTTTGGCCGGCGAGCCCACCACTGCCTGTTGATCAGGGCTTGCCCCTCACATCACCGGGCGGACCGGCAAGGGTTCCTTGCTTACTTGGGGATCAACACCGTGTCGATGACGTGAATCACGCCGTTGTCGGCGAGTATGTCGGCAGCTGTGACTTTCGCGGCGTCGACGGTGACGCCGCCGGTCGTTCCGAGTGTCAGTTCGCTGCCCTGCACGGTCTTGACCTTGCCGGGCTTGATGTCCTTGGCCATGACCTTGCCCGCCACCACGTGGTAGGTCAGTACGGCGGTCAGCTTCGCCTTGTCTTTCAGCAGTGCGTCGAGGTCGGCTTTCGGGACCTTGGCGAACGCTTCGTCGGTCGGCGCGAACACGGTGAACGGGCCTTTGCCCTTCAACGTGTCAACGAGACCGGCGGCTTGCAGCGCGGTAGCGAGCGTCTTGAAACTGCCGGCGGCGACGGCGGTGTCGACGATGTCCTTGGCTTGTGCCGAGACGAAGGCCAGTGCAATGGCGCCGGCGATGATGAGCTTCTTCATGGTGCGTTCTTTCTGGAGTGTCAGGCGGCTTGGGCCGCCGGGGGTTGAGGGAAAAGTTGAAGAGTGAATGTGTTCAGCGGACTGCCGCCTCCATCTGCGATTCGGTTTCCATCCGTTCGATGGAGGCCGCCATGCAGTCGGCCAACTCATCGCCGGAATGCCAGGCCGCCTCGACCCCGCCGCCTGCCAGGAAGTCGCCACACACCCCGAGCCCGAGCGGTTCGTCCCACCACGATTCATCGCTGTCGAAACTGTCGTCGCAATCGAAGGCCGGCCCGGCGAATCGCCAGCGGTGCACGGTCGCGTGATGAAAGCGGATGCGCTGGCCGTCAACGCGGGTGCGGGGCAGTTGTGCCCGCAGCGCCAATTGCAGTTCGGTGCTGACGGCCTGCGCGTCGTCTTCCAGGTGGGCAGCGCTCCACTCGGCAGTGGCATGGGCGGTCCACACGGCCGAGCCCGGTGGCGCAGCGCGCCCGGGGACCCGGTCGTTGCGCAACACCCAGGCGAGCGGCCCGCGCGCCGGTTCGGCGGCGTCCCATGGCCAGTCGACTTCATCGGACGCGACCATCAGGGTCCAGCAGGGCTCCATGCGCTTGGCCATCAGCGCGTCGGCCCAACGGTCGTGATGGCCTGCGAGCAGCACCGCAGCCTGGGCCGGCGGGATCGCGAGCGCGACGTGATTAAACGGCCCCGCGAGCGGCGCACCATCGGCCGCCACGTACCAGGCACCGTCGGCCGCGCGCTGCAGGCGCCGCACCGTGTGGTTCAGGTGCACCGTGGCGCCCGCCATCAGGTGGCTGCATAGCGCTGGCATGGTGGGCGTGGCGACGAGGCACGGGCCGGCCGCGACAGGCCAGGCCGCATGCAGGCGCGGGTGCCAAGCAGTGGCGCTGCCGGCTTTGACGGCACGCGCCATCACGGCCTTGAAGCGCGGCCGAACGGGCGTGAAGCATTGCGCCCCGTGGTCGAAGGTGACCGACTGCTCGGCGCCGTCGGCGCTGACCCAGCCGGCTCGTCGCGTCGCCATTCGGCCGCCGACATTTCTCGATTTCTCGAACAGGGTGACTTGGGCGCCGGCGCTGCGCAGGCCCGCGGCGCAAGCGGCGCCCGCCAGGCCCGAGCCGATGACTGCCACGTGAACCGGGCTGGTGCCGATGCTCATGATCGCTCCTTTGAAGTCGTTGCAGTGCGCGCGCTCTGCCACAGCGGCCGCACCCGCAAGAAGGCGCTGTAGGCCGCGTCGAGCAGGCTTGCCACAAGCCCGACCGACGCGATGCGACCTGCCCATGCGAAACGCGGCAAGGTGCGCCACAGGGCCGCGAACCCGCGCATGCCGTCGACCAGCACACCGTCGGCGCGCCGAACGTGAAAGCGTGCGAGTGCCGTTCCGCGCGACAGATCGGCGCCCAGCGCAGATTCGGGGCAGGACGATGCGTCGACCCAGACGCACTGCTCGGCGCCCACTTGCCGGCGGTACACCGCAATTTCGCGCGAGCACACCGGGCATGCACCGTCGAAATAGACGGTGAGTGCCGAGTCGCCGTGCGTCGAAGCAGGAGCGGCATCAAAAGGTGCGTTTGCTTGCATGGGTCTGAATATAGGTCAGACACGCCCAACTGAAACGGTATTGATGTCATAAAAGTGGTCTTTGAGTCAATATATACGTTTCAATACCGTATCACGTGACCAATGGCGCCACAATGACGCTGTCCCGTCAAACAACAGAAGCGCCGACCCCATGACCATTCCAGCTGCCACCCACGAACCCGGCGCCAAGACCCTGATGCGCAGCGGCACGGCCGCGCGCCTGGCGGGTGTCTCGCCGTCGACGCTGCGCATCTGGGAGCACCGCTACGGTGTGGTGGCGCCGCCCAAGTCAGCCTCGGGCCAGCGCACCTACTCGATGCAAGACATCGAGCGCCTGCGGCTCATCAAGCGCTTGACCGTCGAGGGGCATGCGATCGGCACGGTGGCTTGTCTCGATGCCGATGCGCTCGCTGCGCTGTCGTCAGGCAACGCCGTGGCCACTGTGGGCGCACAACGGGTCCTGGTCGTCGGCCACGCCGCTGCGCGCAAGCTCGAGGGGCGGTTGCGGCCGGCTCCGGCGCTTGTGTTCGACGACCTGGCTCATGCCGAGCGCGAAGTCGCGCGTGCCGGCGCGGCCGATGTGCTTGTCATCCACGTGCCGTCACTGCACGCTTTGATGGCCGAGCGCGTGACGGCACTGCGGCACGACCTGCCGGCAGCGAACGTCATCGTGGTCTATTCGTTCGGCGCCGAGGCCGCCGCCGAAGCCATTCGCGCCGCCGGCGCGGTGGTGCGCCGCGAGCCTGTTTCCGGCAGGGAACTGGCGAGCCTGATCGCGGCAGCGCGCCCGGCTTTGGCCGAGCCCGCGCGCGTTACGCTGGCGACCCGAAGGCGCTTCAGCGATGCAGAACTGGTCACGCTGACCGAGATGCCGTCAATGGTGGCGTGCGAGTGCCCGCGCCACCTGGCCGAGATCGTGACCTTGCTCGTGGGCTTCGAGCTCTACAGCACCGAATGCGCCGCGCGAAACGAGAGCGACGCGGCCTTGCATCGGCACCTGCACGAAGTCACGAGCGCGGCCAGAACCATGCTCGAGCAGGCGCTGGCGCGGGTGGTGGTCGAAGAGGGACTGGTCGTGTAGCTGTAGCTCAGTCGAGCTGCGTGATGAACTTGGTGTTCAGGTAGCCGTCGAAGGTTTCCGAGCCGCCTTCGCTGCCGATGCCGCTGTCCTTGATGCCGCCGAACGGGGTTTCGGCGAGCGCCAGCCCGAGGTGGTTGATCGACACCATGCCGGCCTGCAGGCCGTTGCCGATGGCCTGCGCGTTGCGGCTGGAGCCGGTGAACGCGTACGCAGCCTGGCCGAAGGGAAGGCTGTTGGCGCGCGTCAACGCCTCGTCGAGCGACTTGAAGCGCACGATGCCGGCCACCGGGCCGAACGGCTCTTCCGTCATCAGGCGCGAGTCTTCCGGCAGGTCGGTGATGACCGTGGGCGCGAAGAAGCTGCCTGCGCCGGGCATCGGCGCACCGCCGGCCAGCACCGTGGCGCCGCGTGTCTGCGCGTCGTCGATGAAGCTCGCGATGGCGCTGACGCGCCGGGCCTGCGCGAGCGGCCCCATGCGCGTGTCGGGCAGCAGGCCGTCGCCGACCTTCAACGCTTTGGTCTTCGCGACGAAGCCCTCGACGAAGCGCTCGTACGCGCCCTCCTGCACATAGAAGCGCGTCGGCGACACGCACACCTGCCCGGCATTGCGGAACTTGTACGGCACCAGCTGCTTGACGGCGGCGTCGATGTCGGCGTCGTCGCAGACGATCACCGGCGCGTGGCCGCCCAGTTCCATGGTGCTGCGCTTCATCAGTGAAGCGGCCTTCGCCGCCAGCAGCTTGCCCACGCCCACCGAGCCGGTGAAACTGATCTTGCGCACGATGGGGCTGTTGATGAGGTGGTCCGACACCTCCTGCGGCACGCCCCACACCAGGTTCAACACGCCCGGCGGCAGGCCGGCGTCGTGGAACAGGCGCGCCAGCGCCACCACCGCGCTGGGCGCGTCTTCCGGGCCCTTGAGCACCAACGTGCAGCCGGCGCCCACCGCAGCGGCGATCTTGCGGATGGCCTGGTTGAACGGGAAGTTCCACGGCGAGAACGCCGCGCACACACCCACGGGCTCGCGCAGCACGAGTTGGCGCACGCGGTCTTGGCGCGCCGGGATCACGCGGCCGTAGATGCGGCGGCATTCCTCGGCGTGCCACTCGGCGTGCTCGGCACAGAACATCACTTCGCCCACGCTCTCGGCCAGCGGCTTGCCCTGGTCGAGCGTCATGCCGCGGCCGATGTCTTGCGCGCGTTCGCGGGCCAGCTCGGCCACCTTGCGCAGCACCTTGCTGCGCTCCAGCGGCGAGGTCTTCTTCCAGCTCTCGAAGGCGCGCGCGGCAGCGCTTAGCGCGTGGTCGAGGTCTTCGGTGCTGGCGTGCGGCAGCTTGCCGATGACGGCGCCGGTGGCCGGGTTCAGAACGTCTTGCTCGCGGCGGCCGTCGGCGTTGATGAACTGGCCGTCGATGTAGAGGTGCAGGGTCGGGTACATGGGTTGGCTCGGGGGTCGGTGTTTGGAAAGGGTTGAGGCGTCACACGCCCAGAAAGCCAGCCAGCTCGGCGCTGCTTGCCAGCATGCTCGCCGCACCACTCATGACGACCTGGCCCTTCTGCAGCACCACGCCCCGGTCGCTCTGCGCGAGCACCTTGCGGTAGTCGCGATCGACGATCAGCGTGGCGATGCCGTCTGAGCGAATCTGCGCGATCACGCGCCAGATCTCGGCCACGATCAGCGGCGCCAGGCCTTCGGTGGCTTCGTCGAGGATGACGAGTTCGGGCTGCGTCATCAGCGCGCGGCCGATCGACAGCATCTGCTGTTCGCCGCCCGAGAGCTGGCTGCCCAGGTTGGTCAAACGCTCGGCCAGGCGCGGGAAGGTCTGCAGCACGCGATCAAGAGTCCACCCACGCGCGCGGTCGGTGGCGGGCTTGGCGGCCATCACCAGGTTCTCGCGCACGCTCAGGTTCGGGAACACGCCGCGGCCTTCTGGCACGTAGGCCACACCGCGCCGCGCCACCTCGTGGGGCCGCGCCTTGGACATGTCGGCCCCGAACAGCTGGATGCGGCCTTCGCGCTGCGCCACATGGCCGAGCAGCGTGCGGATCAGCGTGCTCTTGCCCATGCCGTTGCGCCCGAGCAGGCCGATGGTCTCGCCGCGGGCGATTTCCATGTCGATGCCGTGCAGCACATGGCTGGAGCCGTACCAGGCGTGCATGCCGGTGGCCGAGAGGATGACTTCGCGCGTCGCCATCTCAATGCTCCCCGAGGTAGGCGGCCTGCACTTCGGCGCTGCTGCGAATGGCCACGGGCGCACCTGACGCGATGACCGCGCCGTTGACCATCACCGTGATGCGGTCGGCCACGCGGAACACGGCATCCATGTCGTGCTCGACCAGCAGGATGGCGTGGCGTGCCTTGAGGCTCGTCAGCAGCGCCAGCATGCGCTCGGTCTCTTCGGCGCCCATGCCCGCCAGCGGCTCGTCGAGCAGCAGCACCTCGGGCGCGGTCGCCAGGCACATGGCGATCTCAAGCTGGCGCTTCTGGCCATGGCTCAGCACGCCGGCGGTGCGGCCTAAAAAGCCCTGCAGGCCGGCGCGCTGGGCCGCGTCTTCGGCGGCGTTCACGCTTGCCGCGCAGTGCGCTGCGCTTTGCCACCAATGCCAGGGTCTGGGCGTGCGCGCCTGGGCGGCGAGGCGGCAGTTCTCGAGCACCGTGAAGGTCGGGTAGATCGTGTTGCGCTGGTAGCTGCGGCCCAGGCCGGCGCGGGCGCGGCGCGGCTGCGACCACGCGGTCACGTCCTGCCCCAGCAGCTCGACCCGGCCGTCCGACGGCGGCACTTCGCCGGCCAGGATGTTGATCAGCGTCGACTTGCCCGCGCCGTTGGTGCCGATCACCGCGTGCAGCGTGCCGCGTTCGAGGTCGAGCGACACCTGGTTCAGCGCCACGAGGCCACCCCAGCGGCGCGTGAGCGCGTGGCCGCGCAGCAGCACATCGGCGCTCATCGCGCCGCCTCTGCGGCGTCTGCTGTTTCAGCGCGGCGCGAGGCGCGGCCGAGCAGGCGTTCGCGCCACTGCGTGGGCAGGCCCACCAGCCCGCGCGGCAACAGCGCCACGCTGGCGATGATCGCCAGGCCCAGGCCGAGCTGCCAGTGCTTCGAGAACGGGCCGAAGATCGCCTCGGACTGAAACAGCTCCTGCAGCAGCGCGAACGCGAACGCGCCGACGAGCGCGCCGCGCAGGTGGCCGATGCCACCGAGGATGATCATGATCAGCACCGAGCCGCTGAAGTGCCAGCTCATCAGCTCCGGGTTCACGAAGCCGTCTTTCACCGCGAACAAGAAGCCCGCGATGCCGGCGATGCCGCCCGACACCGTGAACGCGGCCAGCTTGTACGGGTAGGTCGAAAAGCCCGTGGCGCGCATGCGCTGCTCGTTGACACGTATGCCCGCCAGCGCCCGCCCGAAGCGCGAGCGCGACAGCACCGCCAGGAACACGAACACGGCCGCGAGCGTTGCGAGCGTGAAGGCATAGAGCACGAGCGGCTGGTTCAGGTCGATGAGCGCGCCGAGCACCGGCTTCGCGTTCAGGTAAACGCCGTCGGTGCCGCCGCCGAGTGGCGTGTCGTGCACCACGTAGTAGGCCATCTGCGCGAACGCCAGCGTGACCATGATGAAGTACACGCCCTTGGTGCGCAGCGACAGCGCACCGACCAGGAACGCATACAGCGCGGCGGCCAGCGTGGCGGCCGGCATCAGCCACCCAACCGACGGCGCATCGGCCTGGGCCGACAAGAGCACGGTCGCATACGCCCCGATGCCGAAGAATGCGGCCTGCCCGAAGCACACCAGGCCGGCGCCGCCCACGAGCAGCTCCAGGCTGAGCGCGAACACCGCGAAGACCATGATCTTGTTGACGAGGTCGATGCCGAACTTTCCCGCGAAGAACGGGTAGGCAGCGAGCACGCCGAAGGCCGCAATCACGAACACCGCTTTGGGCGACAGGTGGAGCTTCATGGTCAACCCGCCTTGAACAGCCCGTCCGGCTTCCACAGCAGGATCAAGGCCATCAGCACATAGACCAGCACGCCCGCCACTTGCGGCATCAGCACCTTGCCGAAGGTGTCGACGAAGCCGATCAGCAGTGCTGCCACCAGCGCCCCGCGGATCGAGCCGATGCCGCCGATCACCACCACCACAAAGCAGATGATCAGCACCGAGCTGCCCATGCCCGGGTACACGCTGCTCACCGGCGCGGCCACCATGCCGGCGAGTGCCGCGATGGCCACGCCCGCCGCGAACACCACGCGGTACAGGAACTTGATGTCGATGCCCAGGCTTTGCACCATCTCGCGCTGCGCGGTGCCGGTGCTGCCGGCGCGGATCATCATGCCCAGCCGGGTGCGCGTGAAGACGAACAGCATGCCCAGTGCCAGCGCGATGCACACCGCCGAGATGAAGAGGCGGTAGACCGGGTAGGTCATCAACTCGCCGAGCGGCAGTGTGCCGGCCAGCAGCTCGGGCACCTTCACGCCGTGCACGTCGTCACCGACGAGGAGGCTGCGCAACTCCTCGAACACCAGGATCAGGCCGTAGGTCATCAGCACCTGCTGCAGGTGCTCGCGTTCGTACAGGTAGCTGTAGAACGCCCACTCCAGCGCGTAGCCCAACAGCACCGCCAACACCGTGCCGACGGCCAGCACCGTGAAGAAGCCGCCGCCGAAGGTCGATGCCACGATGGGCGACAACGCGAACGCCATGTAGGCGCCGATCATGTAGAAGCTGCCGTGCGCCAGGTTGATCACGCCCATGATCCCGAAGATCAGCGTCAGGCCGCTCGCCACCAGGAACAGCAGCAGCCCGTACTGCAGCGAGTTCAGGCATTGGATGAGGAAGGTGGCGAGGTCCATGGGCCGCAGGAAGTTGCTTTACACCTTGCAGCCGCGGCTCGGGTCGGCCAAGGCCTTGCTGGCGATGCCGATGACCTTGTTCTCCTTGCCCACCACCTGGCGCAGGTAGAAATCTTGCACCGGGTTGTGGGCCTTGCTCACCATGAACGGCCCGCGCGGGCTGTCGATCTTGGTCTTCTCGACGGCGGCTGCGAACTCGGCCTTCTTGCTCAAGTCGCCCTTCACCGCAGCCAGGCCGACCGCGAGCATCTGCGCCGCGTCGTAGCCTTGCACCGCATAAACGTCGGGCTGCAGCTTGTAGGTCTTCACATAGCTCAGGCGGAAGCTCGCGTCGCGCGGCACGGTCAGGCTGTCGCCGTAGTGGAGCGCGGTGAACAGGCCATCGGCATCGGCGCCTTGCGCCTCCAACGTGCCGTCGGTCAGGAAGCCGGCGCCGTAGAGCGGGATGCTCTTCTTGAGGCCGGCGGCCGCGTAGTCCTTGACGAACTTGACGGCGCCGCCACCGGCGAAGAACGTGTACACGGCGTCCGGCTTGGTGGCCGCGATCTCGGTCAGCAGCGCCTGGAACTCGACGCCGGGGAACGGCAGGCTCAGCTCCTTCACGACCTTGCCGCCGCCCTTCTCGAAGCCTTCCTTGAAGCCCTTGACCGACTCGTCGCCGGCTGCGTACTTCCAGGTGATCGACACGGCGGTCTTGATGCCCTTCTTGGCCATCACCTCGCCCATCGCATAGCCCGGCTGCCAGTTGCTGAAGCTGCTGCGGAAGATGTTCGGCGCGCACATCGCGCCGGTCACGGCGTCGGCGCCGGCGTTGGGCACGATCAGCAGCGTGCCGGTGTCTTTCGCGACCTTGGCCATGGCCATCGCCACGCCGCTGTGCACGGTGCCGATCACCACGTCGACGTTGTCGCGCTTGATGAGCTTGTTGATGTTGTCGGTGGCCTTCGACGGCTCGGACTCGTCGTCGACCTTCACGAATTCGATCTCGCGGCCCGAGAGCTTGCCGCCCTGCTCGGTGATGTAGAGCTTGAAGCCGTTCTCGATGGCGGTGCCGAGCGCGGCGAAGGTGCCGGTGGCCGGCAGCATCAGCCCGACCTTGAGCTTGGGTGCGCTCTGCGCGAAGGCGGCCGGGGTGGCAGCAAGGGCAAGGGCTGCAACAGCAGCAGCAGCGATGGCGTTCGAGCGGAGCAGGTTCATGGCGTGTCTCGGTGTTGTCGTTGAATGAGGGGTCGTTGGAAGAAGTCGGTGACGGCTGCGATCAGCGGCCCGGGCTGGTCGCGGTGGGGTGAATGTCCGCAGGCGGGCAGTTCGAGCAGCTCGGTCTGCGGCACGCGCCGGCCGATGCCACGCACTTGTTCGAGCGTGCCGTACTCGTCGTCGATGCCTTGCACGGCCAGCACGGGGCATGCGATGGTAACGATCTCGTCTTTGATCGACCATGCCCGGAAACGCGGGTCGAGCCAGATGCGGTTCCAGCCCCAGAAGGCCGAGTCAACGTCGTCGTGGTAGCGGGCCAGGCGTTGCGGAAGGTCGGTCTCTGTGTAGGCGACGCGGGCTTGCTCGATGCTCGCCACCGACAGGTCTTCGACCACGATGTGCGGCGCGAGCAGCACCAGGCCGGCCACACGCTCGGGGAAGCGCGCGGCGTAGAGCAATGCGATCGAGCCGCCGTCGCTGTGGCCGAAGAGCCAGGGCTTGGCGTCTGCGGTGTCGACCTGAAGCGCCTGCAGCAACGCCGGCAGCACCTCGTGGGCTTGCTGGTGCATGAAGTCCGGGTCCCAGGCTTCGCTGGCGGCGCGTGGCGTGGAGCGGCCGTAGCCGGGGCGCGAGTAGACGAGCCCTCTGCAGCCCAAGGCGTTGCACAGGCGCTCGGGGAAGTCTTTCCACATCGCCAGCGACCCCAGGCCCTCGTGCAGGAACACCATCAGCGGCGCATGGCCCCGCTCGCGTGCGACCCACGCGTGCTCGATGCGCACCGGGCGGTCGCGCCAGGTGATCTCGACGAAGTCGGGGCCGCTGCTCATGCCGTCACTTCACTCGCGGCCCGCTTCGAGCTCGCGCAGCTTGAAGCGCTGGATCTTGCCCGTGGCCGTCTTCGGCAGGTCGGCCAGGAACTCGATGACGCGCGGGTATTTGTAAGGCGCCAGGCGCTCCTTCACGAAGGCCTTCAACTCGGCCTCGTCGGCGTGGGCGCCGGGCTTGAGCACGACGAAGGCCTTGGTCTTGGTCAACCCTTCCGCATCCAGCGTGCCGATCACGGCGGCTTCGAGCACGGCCGGGTGCTGCGCCAGCGTCGCCTCGACCTCGAACGGGCTGACGTAGATGCCGCTGACCTTGAGCATGTCGTCGCTGCGGCCGCTGTAGGTGTAGCTGCCGTCGGCGTTGCGCACGTACTTGTCGCCGCTCTTGGTCCAGCCGCCCTGGAAGGTGTCGCGCGTTTTCTCGCGGTTGCCCCAGTACATCAGCGCGGCACTCGGGCCGTGGATGAACAGGTCGCCGGGTTCGCCGTCGGGGACCGGCGCGCTGCCCTCGCCGCGCAGCTCGACAGCGTAGCCCGGCACCGGCCAGCCGGTGGTGCCGTAGCGCACGCGCTCGGGGCGGTTGCTGAGGAAGATGTGCAGCATCTCGGTCGAGCCGATGCCGTCGACGATGTCGACCCCGAAATGGCGCTTGAAGCGCTCGCCCAGCTCGGCGGGCAACGCTTCGCCGGCCGACGACACGAGGCGCAGCGCAACAGCGTCACGCGCCGGCAGCGCGGGGTGGGCCAGCATGCCGGCAAAGCCGGTCGGTGCACCGAAGAACACGGTTGGCCTGGGGCTGCCGGCGTGGCCGAGCCAGCGCTTGAACGTGGCGTCGGGGGTGGGCCGTTCGGGCATCAGCAGGGTCGTGGCACCCACGCTCATCGGGAAGGTGAGGGCGTTGCCCAGGCCGTACGCGAAGAACAGCTTCGCGGCCGAGAAGCAGACGTCGTCTTCGCGCAGCTGCAGCACGCGTTTGCCGTACAGCTCGGCCGTCCAGTAGGGGTTGGCGTGCGAGTGAACCGTCCCTTTGGGGCGGCCGGTCGAGCCGGATGAATAGAGCCAGAACGCGGGGTCGTCGGCGCCGGTGTCGGCGGCCTGCGCAGAGCCCGATGCGGCCGATGCGGCCGGCCCCGCCGCGCTCAGGAACGTTTCGATGTCGACCTGCCCGGGCGCGGGTTCGCCGGTGGGCCGCGACACGATCACGCAGGCCACTTCATGGCGCGTGCGGGCCATCGCCTCGGTCAGCACTGGCAACAGCGCGGCCGATGCCAGCACGCCTTGCGCGCGCGAGTTCTCGAGCATGTAGGCGTAGTCGTCTGCGGTCAGCAGCGTGTTCACGGCCACAGGCACGAGGCCGGCGTACATCGCACCCAGAAAGCTCACCGGCCAGTCGTTGCAGTCGTGCATCAGCACCAGCACGCGCTCCTCGCGCCGCAGGCCCGCAGCGCGCAGGCCGGCCGCCATGCGGCGAACGCGCTCGGCGAGCTGGCCGTAGCTCAGCGTGCCGGTGTCGTCGACGAAGGCCGCCTTCTTCGCGCGCCCGGTGTTGATGTCGAGCAGGTGCTGCGCGATGTTGAAACGGGCCGGCGGTGCGGCTACGTCGGGACCGGCATGAGCATCGTCGTGAGGAGCGGCATGAACGGGGTCGGTCATCGTGTGTCTCCGGTAGCGCGGTGTCTGCGGCGCCTTGCGGCGGCAGTGGCACCGGCCGCGAGCGTGTGGTTGCTTGTTGTTTTCGGCAACTTGCAGTATTGTGCTTGCATGAACTTTATGGGCAAGCCCCAAGCATGTCAAGCACTATATTGCAGTCTAGCGCGTTGAAGCCGGTCGCAGCGGCCGAACGGCCACCGGAAGCCGCAGACTCCGATGCCGCCGGCAAGCACCCGTTCCTCGTCGGCCTGGGCGAGCGGGCGCGTGCGCTGCGCGCCCGGCGCGGCATGACGCGCAAGGCGCTCTCGGCGGCGGCCGATGTGTCGGAGCGCCACCTGGCGAATCTGGAATACGGCGTCGGCAACGCGTCGGTGCTGGTGCTGCTGCAGGTGTCGCAGGCGCTCAAGTGCACGCTGGCCGAGTTGCTGGGCGACCCCACGACCCGGTCCCCCGAGTGGCTGATGCTGCGCGAGATGCTGGAAGCCGCGGATGAGGCCACGCTGCGCCGCGTGCGTGAAGCCGTCGGCGAACTGCTGGGCAAGGGCGGCGCGCACGGGCACGGCCAGTCGCAGCGCAGCGCCCGCGTGGCGCTGGTGGGGCTGCGCGGTGCGGGCAAGTCGACGCTGGGCCAGATGCTGGCCGACGACCTGGGCTTCCCGTTCGTGGAGTTGAGCCGCGAGATCGAGAAGTTCGCCGGCTGCTCGATCAACGAGATCCAGGCGCTCTACGGCCAGAACGCCTACCGGCGCTACGAGCGGCGCGCGCTGGAAGAGGCGATCCAGATCTACCCCGAAGCGGTGATCGCCACACCCGGCGGCCTGGTGTCGGACCCGGCCAGCTTCAACCTGCTGCTGGCGCATTGCACCACCGTGTGGCTGCAGGCGAACCCAGAAGACCACATGGCCCGGGTGATGGCGCAGGGCGACACGCGGCCCATGGCCGGCAACCGCGAAGCCTTGCAGGACCTCAAGAACATTCTGGCCGGGCGCGCAGCGTTCTACTCGAAGGCCGAGTTCCAGGTCGACACCAGTGCCGCACCGCTGGAGCCCACGTTCGGCGCCTTGCGCGGGCTCGTGCGCACGGCGTTGGCCATCCCGACATGAATGTGAGCGTGCAAAAAACTGCTTGACGATGCATCAGAAGGAGCAGTAAAGTGCGCGTCAGGCGATTTGGCAAAGCGCATTTTCTTGCCAACGCGTTGACCGCACTCTCGTTTGCCACGCTCTCGCTACACCTGGAGACACCATGAGCTCAGACCCCCGCGTCGACTACCAGACCCACCCCGGCGCCTACCGCCACTGGAAGCTGAAGTTTGAAGGCCCGGTGGCCACCCTCGCCGCCGACTTCGACGAGAACGCGGGCCTGCGCCCCGGCTACAAGCTCAAGCTCAACAGCTATGACCTGGGCGTGGACATCGAACTCAACGACGCGATCAACCGCGTGCGCTTCGAGCACCCCGAAGTGCGCACCGTGGTCATCACCAGCGCCAAGGAGAAGGTGTTCTGCTCGGGCGCCAACATCTTCATGCTCGGCGTCTCCAGCCACGCGTGGAAGGTGAACTTCTGCAAGTTCACCAACGAAACCCGCAACGGCCTCGAAGACAGCAGCGCGAACAGCGGCCTGAAGTTCCTGGCGGCCGTGAACGGCGCCTGCGCCGGTGGCGGCTACGAGCTGGCGCTGGCCTGCGACGAGATCATCCTCGTCGACGACCGCAGCAGCGCCGTCAGCCTGCCCGAAGTGCCGCTGCTGGGCGTGCTGCCCGGCACCGGCGGCCTGACCCGCGTGACCGACAAGAAGCGCGTGCGCCACGACCTCGCCGACCTGTTCTGCACCAGCGTCGAAGGCGTGCGCGGCCAGAAGGCGAAGGACTGGCGCCTGGTCGACGACATCGCCAAGCCAGCGGCATTCGCTGCCAAGGTGCAGGAGCGTGCGCTGCAACTGGGGGCGCTGAGCGACCGCCCGGCCGATGCCAAGGGTGTGGCGCTGCCGCCGGTGGCACGCACGATCGAGGCCGATGCGATCCGCTACCCGTTCGTCACGGTCGAGATCGACCGCGCCACGCGCGTCGCGCACGTCACCGTCAAAGGCCCGGCGTCTGCGCAGCCCGTTGACGTGGCCGGCATCGAGGCCGCAGGTGCCGCCTGGTACCCGCTGCAGCTGGGCCGCGAACTCGAAGACGCGAACCTGGAGATGCGCACCAACGAACCCGAGATCGGCACCTGGCTCGTCAAGACGCAGGGCGACGCGGCTCTGGTTCTCGCGGTCGATGCCACGCTGATCGCGAATCAGAACCACTGGTTGGTGCGCGAGACCATCGGCCTGCTGCGCCGCACCTTCAGCCGGCTCGACCTGTCGTCACGCAGCCTGTTCGCGCTGATCGAGCCGGGCTCGTGCTTCGCCGGCTCGCTGTTTGAGCTGGCACTGGCCTGCGACCGCAGCTACCACCTCGCGCTGCCCGACGACACCGAGAAGGCGCCGAAGATCATCGTCGCCGAGACCAACTTCGGCCTGTACCCGATGGTCACCGGCCAGAGCCGGCTGCAACGCCGCTTCTACAACGAGCAACCCGCACTCGACGCGGTGCGCGCCGTGGCGGGTCAGCCGCTCGATGCCGACGCCGCTTTCGCGGTCGGCCTGGTCACGGCCAACCCCGACGACATCGACTGGGCCGACGAGACCCGCATTGCCATTGAAGAGCGCGTGGCGATGAGCCCGGACGCGCTCACCGGCATGGAAGCCAACCTGCGCTTCAACGGCCCCGAGAACATGTTCACCCGCGTCTTCGGCCGCCTGACCGCGTGGCAGAACTGGATCTTCCAACGCCCCAACGCCGTCGGTGAAAAGGGTGCGTTGAAGGTTTATGGAAAAGGCGACAAGGCCGCATTCGACTGGAACCGTGTTTAAGGAACTCCCATGAGCAGCATCAACTACAGCGACAAGATCCCTAACAACGTCAACCTCAGTGAAGACCGCACGCTGCAGCGCGCGCTCGAACAGTGGCAGCCGAGCTTTCTGAGCTGGTGGGACGACATGGGCCCGGACGGCACGCAGAACCACGATGTGTATCTGCGCACCGCCACGAGCGTCGACCCCGAAGGCTGGGCGCAGTTCGGCCACGTCAAGATGCCCGACTACCGCTGGGGCATCTTCCTGAACCCGGGCGAGGCCGACCGCAAGATCCACTTCGGTGACCACAAGGGCGAAGCCGCCTGGCAAGACGTGCCCGGCGAGTACCGCGCCAACCTGCGCCGCATCATCGTGACGCAGGGCGACACCGAGCCCGCATCGGTCGAGCAGCAGCGCCACCTCGGCGCCACCGCGCCCAGCATGTACGACCTGCGGAACCTGTTCCAGATCAACGTCGAGGAAGGCCGCCACCTGTGGGCGATGGTCTACCTGCTGCACAAACACTTCGGCCGCGACGGCCGCGAAGAAGGCGAAGCGCTGCTGCAGCGCCGCAGCGGGCAGGAAGACAACCCGCGCATCCTGCAGGCCTTCAACGAAGAGACGCCCGACTGGCTGGCCTTCTTCATGTTCACCTACTTCACCGACCGCGACGGCAAGTTCCAGCTCTGCGCGCTGGCCGAGAGCGCCTTCGACCCGCTGGCCCGCACGACCAAGTTCATGCTGACCGAAGAGGCGCACCACATGTTCGTCGGCGAGTCCGGTATCAGCCGTGTCATCAACCGCACCTGCGCGGCGATGAACGAGCTGAAGACCGATGACGTGGCGAAGCTGCGCGCTGCCGGCGTCATCGACCTGCCGACGATCCAGCGCTACCTGAACTTCCACTTCAGCGTGACGATCGACCTGTTCGGTGCAGACGAGTCGAGCAATGCCGCGACCTTCTACAGCACCGGCCTCAAAGGCCGTTACGAGGAAGGCAAGCGCATGGATGACCACCAGTTGCGCGGCCAGACCTACAAGGTGCTGTCGGTCGTGAATGGCCAATTGGTCGAGCGCGAAGTGCCGATGCTCAATGCGCTGAACGAAGTGCTGCGCGACGACTACATCAAGGACAGCATCGGCGGTGTGGGCCGCTGGAACAAGGTCATCGAGAAGGCCGGCATCCCGTTCCGGATGACGGCGCCGCACAAGGCTTTCCACCGCAACATCGGTGCGCTGGCCGGCGCGAAGGTGTCGCCCGACGGGCGCGTGGTGAGCGAGGCCGAATGGGCCGCCCACAAGGCCGAGTGGCTGCCGACCGAAGGCGACCGCGCCTACGTGGCCAGCCTGATGGGCCGCGTGGTCGAGCCGGGCCAGTTCGCCAACTGGATCGCGCCGCCGGTCATGGGCATCAACCGCCAGCCAGTGAACTTCGACTACGTTCGATTCGGATGACCCACCCCCGTAGCGGCTCACGCCGCTCCCCCTCAAGGGGGCAACGCCAGCGGTCCGGCAGAGCCGGTTCCGCGGCGTGTGCTTGATGAAGAGAGACCTGTGAGCACAATCGACGTCACTGTCATCAGGCAGCACCTGATTGACCCCGAGATCTGCATTCGCTGCAACACCTGCGAGGCGATCTGCCCGCAAAAGGCGATCACGCACGACTCGAACAACTACGTGGTCGATGCCGACATCTGCAACCTGTGCATGGCGTGCATCTCGCCGTGCCCGACCGGCAGCATCGACAACTGGCGGTCGATGTCGAAGGCGCTCGCCTACAGCCCGCAAGCGCAGCTCGGCTGGGAGTCGCTGCCGCCGGAGTTGAGTGACGATGAACTGGCCGAGGCCGGCGTGGCCGTGGGCACCCTGGTCGAGGCTTCAGCGGGCGAGGCGCTCGCAACGCAAGCGGCGCTCGGCGGCATCGGCGCGGAGGCCGCCGCCTCCAGCGCGCAGTACGGCGCCCAACTGCCGCCGTGGTCGGCTGCGCATGCGTACACCAACCTCTACGGGCCGAAGGCGGCGGAGAAGACGATCACCGCCACCGTGACCGGCAACGTGCGCGTCACCGAGGTCGGCAAGGAGTACGACACCCACCACATCGTCCTCGACTTCGGCGCCACGCCGTTCCCGGTGCTCGAAGGCCAATCCGTCGCCATCGTGCCGCCCGGCGTCGATGCGAACGGCCGCGCGCACCACCCGCGCCAGTACTCGGTCGCAAGCCCGCGCAACGGCGAGCGGCCGGGCTACAACAACCTGTCGTTGACGATCAAGCGCGTGCTCGAAGACCACCAAGGCACACCGGTGCGCGGCGTGGCCAGCAACTACATCTGCGACCTGATCGTGGGTGACAAGGTGCAGCTGATCGGCCCGTTCGGCGCCAGCTTCCTGATGCCCAACCACCCGAAGAGCCACATCGTGATGATCTGCACCGGCACCGGCAGCGCACCCATGCGCGCGATGACCGAGTGGCGCCGAAGGCTCCGTTCGTCAGGCAAGTTCGAGGGCGGCAAGCTGATGCTTTTCTTCGGCGCGCGCACGAAACAAGAGCTGCCTTACTTCGGCCCGCTGCAAGGCCTGCCGAAGGACTTCATCGACACCACCTTCGCCTTCAGCCGCACGCCCGGCCAACCCAAGACATACGTGCAAGACGCGATGCGCACCCGCGCTGCCGACGTGGCCCGGCTGCTCGCCGACGCGAACAGCTACTTCTACGTCTGCGGCCTGAAGAGCATGGAAGAAGGCGTGCTGCTGGCGCTGCGCGACATCGCCACGCAAGCCGGCATGAACTGGGACGAGGTCGGCACGGTGCTCAAGCGCGACGGCCGTCTGCACCTCGAAACCTACTGAACTCTCGATGACGCTTTCATTGCAAGACACCCCCGTGCTCGTGATCGGCGCCGGCATCATGGGTGCGGGCATTGCCCAGGTCGCGGCGCAAGCGGGCCACGCCGTGTTCTTGTTCGACCTGCGAGACGGTGCGGCCGCCGAGGCCAAGGTGAAGCTCGGCGCCACGCTGGCCGGCCTCGTCGCCAAGGGCCGGCTTGATGACACTGCTGCGCAAGCCACGCTCGCGCGCATCCAACCCGTTGCCGCGCTGCAAGACGCTGCTTCGGCGGGCCTCGTGGTCGAGGCCATCGTCGAGAAGCTCGATGCGAAGCGCAGCCTGTTCCAGCAACTCGAAGGCGTGCTCGGTGACACGGCCGTGCTGGCCACCAACACCTCGTCGATCAGCGTCACCGCCATCGCCAACGGGCTCAAGCACCCGGGGCGATTGGTCGGCATGCACTTCTTCAACCCGGTGCCGTTGATGAAGCTGGTGGAAGTGGTCAGTGGGCTGCAGACGTCGCCCGCCGTTGCCGAGGCCATCTTCGCGCTCGCGCAAGCCTGGGGGAAGACGGCTGTGCACGCCCGCAGCACGCCCGGATTCATCGTCAACCGCATTGCGCGGCCCTACTACGCCGAGGCGCTGGCGTTGCTGCAAGAGCAGGCGGCCACGCCGGCCGTGATCGACGCCTGCTTTCGCGCCGCGGGCTTTCGCATGGGGCCGTGCGAGCTGATGGACCTGATCGGCCACGACACCAACTTCGCGGTCACGCGGTCGGTGTTCGAGGCCAACTTCTTCGACAAGCGCTACGTGCCCAGCGGCGTGCAGCGCGAGATGGTCGACGGCGGCCTGCTCGGGCGCAAGAGCGGGCGCGGCTTCTACAGCTACCCGAGCGCCGACGCGGCGCTGCCGGTGGCCGTGCACGCCGCGCCGGGCACGGCGCGCGAGGTCACGGTGCATGGCTCGGGCGCCATCGCCGATCAACTGCATGCGGCCGCCACGAAGGCGCTGGCCGCGCAAGGCTGGGGGCCCGCGCGCGAGCCGGCGAGCGGCTGGGTCGGCATGGTGATCGACGGCGCCGTGCTCTGCGCGAGCGATGGCCGCAGCGCCAGTGAACGGGCGGCCGTGCACGGCACGCCTGACGTGGTGGTGTTCGACCGGCCGGTCGGCGCGCCGGTGCCGGGCGCGGCACTTGCCTACGCCAGCGCCGAAGGTGCCAGCGTTGCGTGGTGTTCTGAGGCGCCGTTGTGGCTGGCCGCACTCGGCTTCGCGCCGCAGCCGGTCGCCGACACGCCGGGCTTGATCGTCACCCGAACGCTCGCGATGCTCATCAACGAAGGGGCCGATGCCGTGCAGCAAGGTGTGTGCACGCCAGCAGGCGCCGACGCGGCCATGAAGCTCGGCGTCAACTACCCGCACGGCCCGTTCGAGTGGCTGGCGGCATGGAGCGCCGAGGGCGTGATCGGCGTGCTCGATGCGCTCGACGCCTGCTACCGCGGCGAGCGGTATCGCGTGAGCCCGTGGCTGCGCCGCGCGAGTTGGAAGGCACGTGCGGGCGGGTCGGTGGTTTGACCCACCCAGCCGCCGCCAGCAGAACCTAAAACAACTCAGCCTGCGCCGGGTCGGCCGTGGCGGTGTCACGCGCCTTGCGCGTCTTTCCGGCTCGCGCCTTCGGCGGGCGCTGCGGTGGCAGCCCGCTCTTGCGCGAGCCGTGCTTCGCCTGCACAGCGCCGGCCTCCGCCAGCGCCTGCGGCGTCTTGCGCAGGCCGTAGAGCTTGTCTTTCGCGGCCTTGAGCGCGGTGCGTTCATCGACGATGGGCTCTGGGTAGGCGGCGCCTCCGAACTCGGGCACCCAGCGCCGCACGAACTCGCCTTGCGGGTCGTGATCCTTCGCCTGCTTGGCGGGCGAGTAGATGCGCAAGGTGTTGATGCCGGTCGTGCCCGATTGCATCTGCATCTGGCTCCAGTGGATGCCGGGTTCGAAGTCGAGGAACTGGCGCGCCAGGAACAGGCCGGTCTCGCGCCAGTGCAGCCAGAGGTGGTTCGACGCGAAGCTGACCAGCATGGCGCGCATGCGGAAGTTGAGCCAGCCGGTGGCGCGCAGCGAACGCATGCAGGCATCGACCATCGGGAAGCCGGTGGCGCCCGCGCACCAAGCTTCGAAGCGGGCGTGGTCGGCCTCGGTCATCGGCGTGCCGTCGCCGGGCCGCAGGCCGTCGAACACGCGCGCGAAGTTGCGGTGTTCGATGGCCGGTTCGTCTTCGAGCTTCTGCATGAAGTGGCAATGCCAGCGCAAGCGCCCGGCGAAGCCGCGCAGCGCGTAGGCGAGCGCGCGGTCTTGCGCATTCGCGGTGACCGCGGTGACCGTGGTGGATGGGTCCACCGCATCGGCCGGGCCTCTGGCTGCCGCGATGGCCGCCTCGGTCGCGTGGTGCACGCTGCGCATCGAGACCGTGCCGAAGGCCAGGTGCGGGCTCAGGCGGCTGCAGCCGTCCTGCGCCGAAAGAGGGCTCGACAGTGCGCGCCGGTAGCCGCGTGCACGGCCCTGCACGAAGCCGTCGAGCACATCCCACGCGGCAGCTTCTCCGGCGCGCTGGATCGACCTGCCTTGTGGCGCCATGCCAAACGACGCGAGCGATGCGAGCGTGGGCAAGTCGGTGATCGGCAACGCCGCACCGGCAAACCCAGCCGGTGCCGGCAGCTCGGCCGCGTTCATGCGCGCCGCCCAGCGCGCGGCCCAGCCGTTGCGTGATTTGAGCGGCCGCACCACACCGTTCTGCGCCCATTCGCGCCAGCGCACGCCACGCGCGCGGCACCACCGCGCCACGGTCTTGTCGCGCGCGTAGGTCCAGCCCGGGCCGGTCTCTTCATGGCTGAACAGGTGCGTGAACGCGAACTCGCTGCGCAGCGCATCGAACACCTGCGGCAGCGTGCCCACGCGCACCAGCAGCGGCAGGCCGCGTGCCGCCAGGCCGGCGCGCAACTCGGCCAGGCAGTCGAGCGTGAAGGCCAGGTGCTGCGCATCGAACTCGGGGCTCGCCAGCCACTCGGGCTCGATGACGTAGAGGCCCGCCGCGCTGTCGCACGCGGCCGCTGCCGTCAGGGAGGCGTGGTCACGCAGGCGCAGGTCGCGCTTGAACCAGACGAGGGCATGGGATGGCATGCGCCGCATTCTCGGCCGGCGCCGCCCACCTCACCCACTGAGGGTCAAAGCGGGTCAAGTGCGTTCGAACACTGCCGCAATGCCTTGCCCGCCGCCGATGCACATGGTGACCAGCGCATAGCGCCCGCCGCTGCGGTGCAGCTCGTAGATGGCCTTGGTGGCGAGGAACGCGCCCGAGCAGCCGATGGGGTGACCGAGCGCAATGGCGCCGCCGTTCGGGTTGACCTTGGCGAGGTTGAACTCGAGCCCGCGCGACACTGCAATTGCCTGCGCCGCGAACGCCTCGTTGCTCTCGATCAGGTCGATCTGGTCGAGCGTCAGGCCACCCTTCTTGAGCGCCAGTTTCGTGGCCGGGATCGGCCCTTCGCCCATGATCTCGTTCGGCACGCCGGCCACCGCGTACGACACCAGCCGCGCCATCGGCTTGTGGCCGGCGGCTGCGGCCACTGCGCTATCGGCCAGCACGAAGAACGCCGCACCGTCGTTGATGCCCGAGGCGTTGCCGGCGGTCACCGAGCCGTCCTTCTTGAAGGCGGGCTTCATCTTGGCCAGCGTCTCCAGCGTGGTGCCGGCCTTCACGTGCTCGTCGGTGTCGAAGGTCACTTCGCCCTTGCGCGTTTGCTTCACGATGGGAACGATCTGCGTCTTGAAGCGGCCCTCGGCGATGGCAGCCGCCGCGCGGCGGTGCGACTCGACGGCCAACGCGTCCTGCTCCTCGCGGGTGATGCCCCACTTGGTTGCCAGGTTCTCGGCGGTGATGCCCATGTGGCCCACACCGAACGGGTCGGTCAGCGTGGCGACCATCATGTCGATCAGTTTCGTGTCGCCCATGCGCGCGCCGGTGCGCATGGCGGGCGAGAGATAACCGCCCCGGCTCATCACCTCGACCCCACCGCCGACGCCATAGTCGCAGTCGCCGAGCAGGATGTTCTGCGCCGTCGTCACGATGGCCTGCAGGCCCGACGAACACAGCCGGTTCACCGACATCGCGACCGACTCCATCGGCAACCCCGCCTGGATGGCGGCCACGCGGGCCACGTAGGTAAAGCGACTCTCGGTCGGGATGGTGTTGCCCACCGTCACGTAGTTGATGGCCTTCGGGTCGACGCCCGAACGCGCCACGGCCTCCTTCATCACCGTGCCTGCCAGTTCGGCGGGCTCGATGTCGGCCAGCGCGCCGCCGAAGGTTCCGATCGCCGAGCGCGCCGCGCCCAGCACCACCACATCACGTTGTCCCATGCTCATCTCCTCGAACGTTGAATGAATGCACTGAAGTGGGCGCGCTCGGGCTGACATGGCCCTTGCGCCAGATCAGGCTGTTGCGCATCATCGCTGCAGGTACATCGACCTGAAGAACCCATGACCGTCACCGCCACCACCGATCCCGCATTGCCGCACTGGGAGTCCGCCGGCACGCACCGCATCCCGTTCGCGGCCTACACCAGCGACGCGCTGCACCGCAAGGAGCTGGAGCGCTTCTTCTACCGCAAGCACTGGTGCTACGTGGGGCTCGAAGTGGAGATCCCCCACCCCGGCGACTTCAAGCGCACGGTGATCGGCGAGCGTTCGGTGTTGATGGTGCGGGGCCCCGATGGCACGGTGAACGTGGTCGAGAACGTGTGCGCCCACCGCGGCATGCAGTTCTGCCGCGAGCGACACGGCAACCGCCGCGAGTTCGTCTGCCCCTACCACCAGTGGAGCTACACGTTGCAAGGCGACTTGCAAGGTGTTCCGTTTCGGCGCGGTGTGCGGCAAGGCGGCAAGGTCAACGGCGGCATGCCGGCCGACTTCGACACCAAGCAACACGGCCTGACGAAGCTCAAGGTCGCGGTGCGCGGCGGCGTGGTGTTCGCGTCGTTCGACCACGATGTGGAGTCGCTCGAAGACTTCATGGGCCCGGCGGTGCTGCACTACTTCGACCGCCTGTTCGACGGCCGCGCGCTCACGCTGCTCGGCTACAACCGCCAGCGCATCCCTGGCAACTGGAAGCTGATGCAGGAGAACATCAAGGACCCCTACCACCCCGGCCTGTTGCATACCTGGTTCGTGACCTTCGGCCTCTGGCGCGCCGACAACGATTCGCAGTTGCTGATGGACGCGCACCACCGCCACGCGGCGATGGTGTCCACGCGCGGCTCGGCCGGTGCGGCGGCGGGCGCGGCCTCGCAGGTCACGCAGGTGTCGAGCTTCAAGCAGAGCATGGAGCTGCAGGACGACCGCTTCCTCGACATCGTGCCCGAGCCCTGGTGGAACGGCCCGACGGCGGTGATGACCACGTTGTTCCCGAGCGTCATCCTGCAGCAGCAGGTGAACAGCGTGTCCACGCGGCAGATCCAGCCCGACGGCCACGGCCACTTCAACTTCGAGTGGACGCACTTCGGCTTTGCCGACGACACGCCCGAGATGACGCGCCGCCGCCTGCGCCAGGCCAACCTGTTCGGCCCGGCGGGCTTTGTCTCGGCCGACGACGGCGAGGTGATCGAGTTCTCGCAGCGCGGCTTCGAGAGCAAGCCGCAGCACCGTACGCTGGTCGAGCTCGGCGGGCGCGATGTGGCGGACACCGACCACATGGTGACCGAGACCTTGATTCGCGGCATGTACCGCTACTGGCGCGAAGTGATGGAGGCGCCGGAATGAGCGCCGCACAAGCCCAGCCGAACATCACGGCCGACGATTACCTCGCCGTTACCCAGCTCCACGCCCTGTACGCCAGCGTTGTGGATGCAGCCGACTGGGACGCGTGGTGCGAGCTGTTCTCCGACGACTGCACCTACCGCCTCGTGCCGCGCGAGAACCATGAACGTGGCCTGCCGCTGGCCACGCTCGCGTTCGAGAGCAAGGGCATGCTGAAGGACCGCGCCTACGCCATCCGCGAGACGCTGTTCCACGACCCGTACTACCAGCGCCATGTGGTCAGTGCGCCGCGCGTGCTGCGTGTGGACGGCGAGCGCATCGAGTGCGAGTCGAACTACGCGGTGTTCCGCACCAAGCTGTCGGAGCTGACGACGGTGTTCAACGTCGGCCGATACCTCGACACGCTCGTGCGCACTTCGGGCGGCCTGCGATTCGCCGCGCGGGTGTGTGTGTACGACAGCGAAATGATCCCCAACTCCATCATCTACCCCGTATGACAACACCTACCGACTGGCTCGACGTGGCCGCGCTCGATGACCTGTGGGACGGCGCCGGTGCCGCCGTCGTGGCGGCCGACCGCGAGCTGGCGTTGTTCCGCATCGGCGACGCGGTCTACGCCACCGACAACCTGTGTACCCACGGCCATGCGCGGCTGTGCGAGGGCTTCATCGAAGGCTTTGAGGTCGAGTGCCCGCTGCACCAGGGCCGCTTCGACCTGCGCAGCGGCGAGCCCACCTGCGCACCGGCCGCCGACGCGCTCAAGACCTGGCCGGTTCGCATCGAATCCGGCCGGGTGTTCGTGGCGCTCGGGTAGCGCAACCCGGAGCGAGAGGCGGGCGTTCCGCGCACTCGGCCGCCACGAGCCGGTTTGATCACCGGCGCGTGCCGCGCGTGGCCAGGAAGATGCTCGGCAAGATCAGCAGTGCGCCGATCAGGTGGTAGCCCTGCGGCACCTCGCCGAGCACCCACCACGCCACGCCGGCCGCGTAGATCGGCGACAGGTACATCACCAGGCCGGCGCGGGTAGCGCCGAGTTCGCGCAGCAGCACCGCATACGCCTGATACGACAGGAAGCCGGGCAGCAACCCCGCCAGCGCCACCAGCCACAGTGCGTGCACACCGAAGGGCGGGGCGGGCAGCACGGCGGCCTCGATCAAGGTGAAGGGCAGCAGCACGAGCACGCCGCCGGCGGTGATGCAGGCCAGGCGCTGGCGTGCGTCGAGCACCGAGCGCCAGCGCTGTTGCAGCACTGTGTAGGCCACCCACGAGGTGGCGGCGGCCACGATCCACAGGTCGCCCACCACGAACTGCACCGCCAACAGGTTGGCCACGCTGCCCTTGGCGATCACATACACCACGCCCGCCAGCGCAACGGCCATGGCGGCGCGCTGCAGCGCGGTGCTGTGCTCGTGCAGCACCCAGCGCGAGACCAGCGCAATGCCCACCGGCGTGGCGGCGTAGATCAGGCCGATGTTGGTGGCGCTCGTGGTCTGCCCGCCGAGGTACACGAACGCCCCGCAGACCCACATGCCCAGCGCGCCCAGCACCAGCATGTGCCGCCACTCGCCCCGCCACTGCGGCCAGGTGCGGATGAGTTCACGGCCGACGAACGGCAGCATCAGCGCGAGCGCGAACGACCAGCGCCCGAGCGCCAGCACGTGCGGCGCCACCACACCGCGCGCGGCACGCGCAATGATGTAGTTCGACGACCAGAGGGCCGGCACGATCCACAGCAGCGCCTGCGCCCAGCGCAAGCGCGCGGCAGCCGCCGGCGCCGTCATGTGGCGATTGCCGTCATGTGGCGCGCGCCGGCAGGCGGTGGCCGCTGACGTCGGCGCCGTCGGCAGGGCGCAGCCGCGCGAAGCCGCCCACGCTGACCAGCGCGATCAGCCCGATGCAGACGAACGCGACCTGGAAGTCGGGCGCCGCAAGCCCGCTTCGGCCATGCGCGATCTGCGACAGCGCGAGCAGCAGCGTGCCGACCGCTGCACCGAGCGCCGAGGCGACCTGCGCGCACACGCTCGACAGCGTCGATGCGGGCGCGCGCAGTGCGGGTTCGATGTCGGCGAAGGCGAGCGTGTTCAGCGCGGTCATCTGCATCGAGCGCGTGGCGCCGGCCATCACCAGCAACGCCACCGTCAGGGTCACCGGCGTGTCGGCGTGCAGCAGCGCACAGGCCAGCATGGCCGCTGCGGCGAGCGTGCCGTTCACCACCATCACGCGCCGGAAGCCGAAGCGCCGCAGCAGCGGTGTGGTGATCGTCTTCATCGACAGGTTGCCCAGGAAGTACGCCAGCGTGAACAGGCCGGCCTGCACCGCGTTCAGGCCGAAGGCCAGCTGGAACAGCAGCGGCACGAGGAACGGCGTGGCCTGCAGGCACAGCGCGAAGAAGCTACCGGCCGAGACGGTGGCGATGCGGAAGGTGCGCACCTCGAACGGCGCCAGGCTCACGACCGGGTGCGCCACGCGCCGCAGGTGGCGCAGCGCCAGCAGCCCGCAGCCGATGCCGGCGCCCACCAACGCAGCAGGCAGTGCCCAGTGGGCGAGCTGTGGCCCGGCCTGCGCACTGCGCTCCAGGCCGAACAGCAGCAGCACCAGCGCGGCGCCGCTGAGCAGCGCGCCGCGCAGGTCGAGCCGGCCGGGGCGCGGCACGGCCATGTCGGGCACCCAGCGCAGCACGGCCAGCACGCCGAGCGCGCCGACCGGCAGGTTGATGAAGAAGTTCCAGCGCCATGACGCATAGGTGGTGATCAGGCCGCCGAGCGGCGGGCCGATCACCGGCGCCAGCAGCGAGGGCCACACGATCAGCGACATCGCGCCCATCACCTCGGCCTTGCTCGCGTTGCGCAGCACGAGGGTGCGGCCCACCGGCGCCATCACACCCGCCGCCAGGCCCTGCACGAAGCGCGCGGCCATCAGCTCCTGCAGGCCACCGGCGATGCCGCAGGCCACCGACGCGAGCGTGAACACCGCCATCGCGATCATGAACACCCGGCGCGGGCCGAAGCGGTCGGCGACCCAGCCGCTGGCCGGCATCAGCGCGGCGGCCGCGAGCAGGTACACCGTGACCGCGCCGGTCAGCGCCAGCGGCGTGACCTGCAGGCCGGCCGCCATGTTGGGCAGCGAGGTGTTGAGAATGGCGCCGTCGAGCAGCAGCATGAAGAGCGCCGCAGCCACGATCAAGGCCACGCGCCGGGTCGGCGCTGCAGGGGGATTCAACGGGTCGGATGCAGCCATGCGAACACCGATTCTCACTCGCTGCGGCCGGTCTCGATGGTCACTGCCTGACCCGCGGTTGACCCGGCCGGCCGGCGCGCCTGTCGCGAAACGGCGCAATCACCTTCGGCAGCCCCGCCTGCGCAAGCTCGCCTGATGGTTTGCCCTGTGTTTGCGTGCCGGCGCTTGCGACTTAGCATGCGCAGCTTCGGCCGTACCGCACCCCCAGCACAGCCACAGCGCACCCGCAGCACACCCCAGGAGACAAGCATGAGCCTTCAGTTGAACGTGAACGGAAAGTCGATCACCGTGCAGGCCGAGGCCGACACGCCTTTGCTGTGGGTGATCCGTGACGAGATCGGCCTGACCGGCACCAAGTTCGGTTGCGGCATGGCGCTGTGCGGTGCCTGCACCGTGCACCTCGACGGCGTGCCCGTGCGCTCATGCCAGACGCCGGTGTCGGCAGCGGCCGGCAAGAGCGTCAACACCATCGAGTCGATGAGTGCCACCGACCTGGGCCGCAAGGTGCAGGCCGCGTGGACGGCGCTCGACGTGCCGCAGTGCGGCTACTGCCAGTCGGGCCAGATCATGAGCGCGGTGGCGTTGCTCAAGGCGACCCCGAAGCCGACCGACGCCCAGATCGACGGCGCCATGTCGGGCAACATTTGCCGCTGCGGCACCTACCCACGCATCAAGGCCGCCATCCAGATGGTCGCCGGCACGAAAGGGGCCTGAGCCATGAACAAGCTTCAACAACCCGCGCGTCGCCACTTCATTCAAAGCAGCGCCGTCGTCGGTGGCACGCTGTTCACCGGTGGCCTGTTCGTCGGCTGCGCGATGATGGCCGACAAGGGCCCGATGGCACGCGGCCTGCCGCCGAGCGCCACCGCCGTGGGCGCGATGCCCAACGCCTGGGTCAAGGTCGGTACCGACAACGCCGTGACCATCATCTGCGCCCGCGCAGAGATGGGGCAGGGCACCTTCACCTCGATGCCGATGCTCGTGGCCGAAGAGCTCGAGGTGGACGTGACCAAGGTGCGCGTCGAGATGGCGCCCGCCGGCGAGCCCTACACCAACACCATGCTCGGCGGCCAGTTGACCGGCGGCTCGACCTCGGTGCGCGAGGCCTACGACAAGCTGCGCGTGGCCGGTGCTCAGGCGCGCATGGTGCTCGTGGCTGCGGCGGCCGAGCGCTGGAAGGTCGACCCCTCGACATGCAAGGTGGCCGATGCGGTCATCACCGGGCCTGCCGGCCAGAAGCTCACCTATGGCGAGGTCGCCGAAGCCGCGTCGAAGCTGACGCCGCCGAAGGAACCCAAGCTGAAGGATGCGAAGGACTTCAGGGCTGTCGGCAAGTGGGTGGCCCGGCTCGACACACCGGCCAAGGTCGACGGCAGCGCCGAGTTCGGCATCGACGTGAAGCTGCCCGGCATGCTGTATGCCGCGCTCGCGCAGTGCCCGGTGATTGGTGGCAAGCCGACCGGCTTTGACGCGGCCCAGGCGCGCACCATGCCCGGCGTCAAGAACGTGGTGCAGATCAGCGACGGTGTGGCCGTGGTCGCCGACACCTATTGGCATGCACGCAAGGCGCTCGAGACCGTCAAGGTCACCTGGGACGAAGGCCCGGGCAAGGCATTGAACTCGGCCGGTATCGAAGCTGCGCTGAAGACCGCCAGCACGAAGCCCGGCGCCGAGTTCCGCAAGACCGGCAACTTCGAGGCCGGCTACGCCGCTGCGGCACGCAAGGTCGAGGCGACCTACGAGCTGCCGTTCCTGTCGCACGCACCGCTCGAGCCGATGAACTTCACGGCCGATGTGCGCAAGGACTCGTGCCTGCTCTACGGCCCGTCGCAGTTTCAGCAGGCGGCGGTCGGTACTGCGGCGGCCATCACCGGCCTCAAGCCCGAACAGATCACGATGCGGACCACCTTCCTGGGTGGCGGCTTCGGCCGGCGCATCGACTTCGATTTCATCGCGCAGGCCATCGAGATATCGAAGGCGGCCGGCGCGCCGGTCAAGCTGCTGTGGTCGCGTGAAGACGACATGAAGCACGACTTCTATCGCCCGATCAGCCGCCACACGCTGTCGGGCGGGCTCGACGCGAACGGCATGCCGACGTCGGTGAAAGTGCACATGACCTCGCCGTCGGTCACGCAGCGCCTGTTCGCCGCGTTCGTCAAAGACGGGATGGACCCGTTCATGCTGGAGGCGGCAGTGCTGCCTTACGACATCCCGAACCAGCTCGGCCAGGTCGTGATCCACGACACCGGCTTGCGCGTGGGTTACTGGCGCTCGGTCTCGCACGCGCTCAACGTGTTTGCCAACGAGTCGTTCATCGACGAACTCGCCGCGGCTGCGGGCAAGGACCCGGTGGCTTATCGCCAGGCGCTGCTGACCAAGGAGCCGCGCTTCCTGAAGGTGCTTGCGGTCGCGGCCGAGAAGTCGGGCTGGGGCAAGCCGGCGCCAGCCGGCCGCTCGCGCGGCGTGGCCGTGATGGAGGGCTACGGCACCTACCTCGCGATGGTCTCGGAGGTGTCGGTCACGGGCAAGGACATCCGCGTCCACAAGGTCACGGTGGCGGCCGACGTGGGCAGCATGGTCAACGCCAACATCGTGGCGCAGCAGATCGAAGGCAGCACGATCTTCGGCTTGTCGGCGGCGTTGATGGGCGAGATCACGCTGAAGGACGGTGTGATCGAGCAGAGCAACTTCCACGACTACCCGGTGGTGCGGATGAACGAGTCGCCGGTGATCGAGGTGCACATGATCCCGAGCACCGCGGCACCCGGCGGCATCGGCGAGCCGCTGACCGCGCTGATCAGCCCGAGCGTGGGCAACGCGGTCTTCGCCGCCACGAAGCAGCGGCTGCGCAAGCTGCCGTTCCGCCTGGCGTGACCCGGCTCGGCCTTTGACGACGAAGCCCGCTCCGGCGGGCTTCGCCCGTTGATGCCGGACATACGTTGCCTATGCACCTCACCGCCAGATTGTCCCGCGCGCTGTTCGCCGCGCTGCTGTGTTGCATCGGCAGTGCGGCCGCCGCGCAAGACTACGAGCGCGAGGCCCGCTGGGCCAAGGAGACGCTCGATGCGCTGATGGTCGGCAACCCGGTGCAGCTTGAGCAGAAGAACGGCCACCGCTTCCTCGGCCTGTACACGCGGGCCCAGAACTCGCGCGGCGCCATCGTCATCGCCCACGGGCGCGGCTGGGCGCCCGACTTCGAGCTGTACGGCGCCTTGCGCACGCAGCTCGCCGAGGCCGGCTACTCGACCCTGTCGATCCAGATGCCGGTGCTGCCCGGCACCGCGAAGATCGGCGACTACCTGCCGCTGTTCCCCGACTCGAACGAGCGCTTCGCGCTGGCCATCGCGTGGCTGCGCGCGCAGGGGCACAGCCGGGTCGCCATCGTCTCGCACAGCCTGGGCGCGACCATGGCCAACCAGTACCTCATCACCATGCCGAACCCGGATGTCGATGCCTGGGTCTTCATCAGCATCATCAACGGGCTCGAAGACATGTTTCGCATCAAGGTGCCGGTGCTCGACGTGTTCGGCACGCTCGACTGGCAGGTCACGCGCTACGGCGCCGAAGAGCGGCGCGCGCAGATCCTGAAGATCGCGGGCTCGGAGCAGGTGATCGTGCAGGGCGCGGAGCACTTCTTCGAGCGCCAGCAGGGGGAACTGGCGGGCATCATCGGCGCGTTCCTCGGCAGGGTGCTGAAGTAGCGCAGCGGGCTCGGCCGGGCGAGTGAGGCAGGCCTACTCGTGAAGCCGGCCTACCCGTGAACCAGGCCTACCCGTGAAGCCGGCTGTGCCTCGGCACGCTGGCCAGCAAGAACTCCATCTGGTCGGCCAGGATGCGCCGGCCGCGCAGGATCATGTCTTCGTGCAGGCTGGGCACGTAGGGCATGTACAGCAGGCTCATGTTCGCCTCTTCGGGCAGCTTGTTGCCCTTGTGGCCGTTGCAAGGGCGGCAGGCGGTGATGCAGTTCATCCAGGTGTCGTGGCCGCCGCGCGAGGTGGGCACGATGTGCTCGCGCGTCAGGTCGTCGAAGTGGGCCTGACCGCCGCAGTAGGCGCAGATCTGCCGGTCACGCGCGAAGAGCTTGGGGTTGGACAATGCCGGCGTCTGGCGCCAGGCCCGGCTGGGCACCGAGCCGCGCACTGCAACGATCGGGTGCACCTCGATGCGTGACTGCAGGCCGGTGCGCCGTTGCGTGCCGCCGCGCAGCACGAAGAACGCGTCGCCCAAGGTCCACGCGATGCCGTCGGTCGCATAGATCACCGCCGCTTCCTTGGCCGAGATCCATGCTTGCGGCCGACCTGAAATGTCGAGTTGCAAGACTTCCATGGTGCTTCGAGCGTAATGCATGTAACGCGAGTCCCTCAAGCCCCCGATCATGCGCCTTGTGCACCGGCGCCACAGGCGTGGGGCCGGCTTGTCATGCGCGCGTCATCGGCGGTGGGCATGCGGTGCGCAGTTGATCGTTCGGCGGGTTAACCCTGTTCGGGGCGACACTTCGGGCGCTGTTCTAGGCGCAAACGCCTAGAAAAACACGGCTGCGGATTGGCCCGGTCGCCCATGCCCACGGCAATCTTCTGCAAAATAGCACGGTCGTTCGTTTTTGCGATTCACACCCTTGCGCTCACCGTGACCGACTCCGACTCCGACTTCAGCCCCAGCGCTGCCGAACCCGCAGCGCCGCAGCGCCCGTTGATGAAGGGCCGGCAGACCCGCGCCACCATCCTCGACGCTGCGCTCGCGCTCGCGTCTCACATGGGGCTCGAAGGCCTGTCGATCGGCGCGCTCGCCGAAGTCACGCAGATGAGCAAGTCGGGCGTGTTCGCGCACTTCGGCTCGCGCGAGGAGTTGCAGATTTCGGTGGTGCGCGAGTACCACGCCAAGTTCGCCGACGAGGTGTTCTTCCCTGCGATGGCCGAGCCACGCGGCCTGCCGCGCCTGCGCGCGCTGTTCGACCGCTGGATCAAGCGCGTCACGGTCGAGATCGACTCGGGCTGCATCTACATCAGCGGCGCGGTCGAATTCGACGACCGGCCCGGTCCGGTGCGTGACGCGCTCGTCGGCATGGTGCAAACCTGGCAAAGCTCGCTCGAACGGGCCATCGAGATCGCAGTCGACGAAGGCCACCTGCGCGCCGACACCGAACCGGCGCAAATGTTGTTCGAAGTGCACGGTCTGATCCTCGCGCTGCACCACGACGCGCGCTTCCTGCGCCACCCCGGCGCCGACGAGCGCGCCCGCGCCGCATTCGAGCGCGTGCTCGGCCACTACACCGCGCTGCCTGCCACTGCGCCAGTCACTGCGCCCATCACCGCGCCCATCACCGCCCCCACCACCGCCATTGCGGCCGCAGCGGCCACCGCGCCGCGCCGCAAGCGCGCCACCACATCCGTTTGACCCATCCCCAGGAGCTTCACACCATGCCCCACTACACCCCGCCCCTGCGCGACATGCAGTTCGTCATGCACGAGGTGCTCAACGCCGTCGATGAGTTGAAGGCGCTGCCAGCACATGCCGACATCGACGCCGACACCATCAACGCGGTGCTTGAAGAAGGCGGCAAGTTCGCGGCCAACGTGATCGCCCCGCTGAACCAGAGCGGCGACGAAGAAGGCTGCACGCTCGACCGCGCCACGCATGAAGTGACCGCGCCGAAGGGCTTCAAGGCGGCCTACGCCCAGTACGTGGAAGGCGGCTGGCCCGCGCTCAGCAGCGACCCGGCCTTCGGCGGCCAGGGCCTGCCGCACATGGTCAACCAGTGCATGTACGAGATGATGAACTCGGCCAACCAGGCGTGGACCATGTACCCCGGCTTGTCGCACGGCGCGTACGAAGCGCTGCATGCGCACGGCTCCGACGAGCAGAAGGCGCTGTACCTGCCCAAGCTGACCAGCGGCCAGTGGACCGGCACGATGTGCCTGACCGAATCGCACTGCGGCACCGATCTGGGCATGCTGCGCAGCAAGGCCGAGCCGCAATCGGACGGCACCTACAAGATCACCGGCAACAAGATCTTCATCTCCGCCGGCGAACACGACATGGCCGAGAACATCATCCACCTCGTGCTGGCGCGCCTGCCCGACGCACCCGCTGGCTCGAAGGGCATCTCGCTGTTCGTCGTGCCGAAGTTCAAGCTGAAGGCCGACGGCTCGATCGGCGAGCGCAACCCG
>JANNBF010000185.1:0-30739 GCA_031385155.1 Rhizobacter sp. | reverse complement strand
GATCGGCTGGTTGACGGTGGGCGCCAAGGTGCCACTGGTGACGGTGCCGAGCTTGCGGCCGTGGGCGTCGACGATGGCCGTGCCCTCGCGCACGGGCACGCGTTCCAGCCCGACCAGGCCGACGCGCTTGCTGGGCGCGGCGCCTGCCAGGTGGCTTTCGATGACGGCTGCGCCCGGGTAGCCGCCAGCCCGTGCGCCACCTGGGCGGCGCACCTTCTGGATGGCCCAGTTCAGGCCGGCCTCGATGGGGCTGGTGGTCTCGTTGATGTCGTGGCCGTACAGGCACAGGCCGGCTTCCAGGCGCAGCGTGTCGCGCGCACCCAGGCCGGCGGGGGCCACCTCGGGCTGCGCCAGCAAGGCTTCGGTCAGCGTCACGGCGTGCTCGGCCGGTACGCTGATCTCGAAGCCGTCTTCACCCGTGTAGCCCGAGCGTGTGACGAAGCAGTGCGCACCGGCCAAGTCGAACTCAGCGCCCGTCATGAACACCAGTTGCGCCACGCCGGCGTTCAGCCGCGACAGCGCCGCCACCGCCTGCGGCCCCTGCAGCGCCAGCAAGGCGCGGTCGGGCAGCGGCACCACCTGGCAGCGGTGGCCGATGTTCGTCTGCAGATGCCGCGTGTCGGCGTCCTTGCAGCCGGCGTTGACGATGAGGAACAGGTCGCCGCCATGCTCGGGCCCGCGCCGCGTGATCATCAGGTCGTCGAGCAGGCCGCCGCTCGCGTTGGTGAAGAAGGCGTAGCGCTGCTTGCCGGGTGCGAGGTCGATCACGTCCATCGGCACGAGTGACTCCATCGCGCGTCCTGCATCAGGCCCGGTTAGGCGCAACTGGCCCATGTGCGACACATCGAACAGCGCGGCCGAGGCGCGGCAGTGGCGGTGCTCGGCCAAGATGCCGGCGGGGTACGACACCGGCATGTCGTAGCCGGCAAAGGCGACCATCTTGGCGCCGAGTTCGACGTGCAGCGCGTGCAGCGGGGTCGTTTGAAGAGAGCTGTGCAGAGGCACTTGCTGAGTAGCGTCGGACATGGTCGTCTCCCAGGGCATCGGTCGATGCCGGTGCGATCTGGCTGCACCGGCTCTGCCCTGGCTGTCCGCTCTACCTGAGAGATTCGCGCGGCGCCGCAAAGCGCCCCGCTTGCCCCTTCGGTGGGCCCACTCGGGGTGAGCCTCTCTCCAGCTAGGTACGCCTCGGGTGAGGCGCTTGTCAGTCCTTTTGCCTGAGCGTTCGAATCGCATTTCTCACTGCAACTCTGCGCCTTCGGCGGCCTCTTCATCAACACATTGCGCGTCGGTGAAGAGGCTCTCTCCTGACTCGAAAGAGTGTAGCAGCGCCACCGATAATCACGCCCCATGAGCCGAACGAAACGCGTCAAACAACCCGAGCCACCGTCCACCGAGTGGCTGAAAGTCGAGTCGCTGGACCTGGACGCGCAAGGCATTGCCCACAACGCCGAAGGCAAGGTGGTGTTCATCGAAGGCGCCTTGCCGGGCGAACTGGTGCAGGTGCAGATCACGCGGCGCAAGAACAACTGGGAGCAGGGCGAGATGGCCGCTCTGCGGCACGAGAGCGCGCAGCGCGTGCGCCCCGCGTGCCCGCACTTCGGCACCTGCGGCGGCTGCAAGATGCAGCACTTCCACATCGGCGCGCAGGTGGCCACCAAGCAGCGCGCGGTCGAAGACGCGCTGTGGCACCTGGGCAAGGTGCAGGCCGGCCAGTTGCTGAGGCCCATCGAAGGCCCGGCCTGGGGCTACCGCTTCCGGGCGCGCCTGTCGGTTCGTTTCGTGGCCAAGAAGGGGCAGGTGCTGGTCGGCTTCCACGAGCGCAAGTCGAGCTTCGTGGCTGACATGACCACATGCGCTGTGCTGCCACCGCACGTCAGCGCATTGCTCGTGCCGCTGCGCGAGCTGGTCGGTGCGATGAGCCAGCGCGACAAGCTGCCGCAGATCGAGTTGGCCGTCGGAGACGACGTGACGGCTTTGGTGCTGCGCCACATGGAGCCGCTGACCGAGCCCGACCTGCAGCGCCTGCGCGACTTCGCGGCCGCGCATCGGGTGCAGTGGTGGCTGCAATCGAAGGGGCCCGACACGGTCAAGCTGCTCGACCAGGGCGGCCCGCAACTGGCCTACGCGCTGCCCGAGTTCGGCATCGCGATGCCGTTCAAGCCGACCGACTTCACGCAGGTCAACCCGCACATCAACCGTGTGCTGGTGGCGCGCGCGCTGCGCCTGCTCGACGTGCAGGCCCACGAGCGCGTGATCGACTGGTTCTGCGGGCTGGGTAACTTCACCTTGCCCATCGCGACGCTGGCGCGCGAGGTGCTGGGCGTGGAAGGCAGCGAGGCGCTGGTGCAGCGCTCGCACGAGAACGCGTTGCTCAACCGGCTCGACGCCAAAGCCACCTTCGCCGCCCGCAACCTGTTCGAGCTGACGCCCGCCGACGTGGCCGCCTACGGCCCCGCCGACAAATGGCTCGTCGACCCGCCGCGCGAAGGCGCGTTCGCGCTTGCCCAAGCGCTGGCCGATGTGCACGCCGACCCGTCGCTGGCGCCGGGCTACGTGCCGCCAAGCCGCATCGTGTACGTCAGCTGCAACCCCGCCACCCTGGCCCGTGACGCCGGGCTGCTGGTGCACCAAGCCGGCTATCGATGCACGGCGGCCGGGGCGGTCAACATGTTCCCGCACACGGCGCATGTGGAAAGCATTGCGGTCTTTGATCGGGACGCTTCGGCCTAAGGTCATGTCGCAGACCGTCACCATCCCGTTGTGGGCCCTCGTGCTGCTGTGCGTGCTGGCCTTGCTGGCAACGCTGAACTCGCTGCTGATTCCCAGCGTGCGCTGGTACTTCCGGCGCAAGGTACGGCGGGTGATCGACGAGATCAGCGTGCGCCTGGAGATCGACCTGCCGCAGTTCAAGCTCACGCGCCGCCGCGCCTTGATCGACCGCTTGATGACCGACCCGCGCGTGCTGGCCGCGGCCGAAGCCCATGCCGCCACCAGCGGCGAGCCGCGCGCGGTGGTGATGGCGCGCGTGGCCGGCTGCGCCCAGGAGATCGTCCCCGCGTTCAACGCCTACGTGTACTTTCGGGTCGGCTACTGGTTGTCGAAGACGTTCGCGCGGATGGTCTACCGCGTGCGCCTGGGCTACACCGACGAGCGCTCGCTGGCCGCGATCAACCCGAAGTCGACGGTCGTGTTCGTCATGAACCACCGCTCGAACATGGACTACATCCTCGTCTCCTTCCTCGCCGCCGAGCGCGTGGCGCTGAGCTATGCGGTGGGCGAGTGGGCGCGCATCTGGCCGCTGCAGGGTTTGATCCGTGCAATGGGTGCGTACTTCGTGCGCCGCAACTCGGGCGACCCGCTCTACCGGATGGTGCTGCAACGCTATGTGCAGATGGCCACCGAAGGCGGCGTGCCGCAGGCCATGTATCCGGAGGGCGGGCTGACGGTCGACGGTCTGCTGCGCGAGCCCAAGCTCGGCCTGCTCGACTACATGCTCAAGGGCTTCAACCCGGAAGGCGAGCGTGACCTGGTGTTCATCCCCGTGGGCATCAACTACGACCGCGTGATCGAAGACCGCACGCTGCTGCGCAAGCTCGACGCCAGGCCGCCGCGCGGCAGCCTGGTGCGCACCCTGCGCATCACCGGCACCTACCTCGCGCGGCAGTTCGTCTTCACGCTGCTGGGCAAGCGTTATCGCTATGGCTATGCCTGCGTGAACTTCGGCCAGCCGGTATCGATGCGCGAGCATGTGCGCGCGCAGGGCATCGACTTTCGAGCGCTCGACGACACGGCCCGGCGCGACGCCGTGGCCGCCGTGGGCCAATCGTTGATGCACAGCATCGGGAAGATCGTGCCGGTCTTGCCGGTGCCGCTGGTGGCGACCGCGTTCTTGCGCGAGCCGACCCGCGCGCTGACCGAGCTGGAACTGAAGTCAGCCGTGGTGGCCTTGATCGACGTTGTCGAAGCGCGTGGTGCGCATGTCTACGTGCCCCGCACCGACCGCGATTACGCGCTGACCGTGGGCCTGCGTATGCTGACCTTGCGCCACCTGGTGGTCGAGCGCGACGGCCTCTACAGCATCAATCCCGCCGATGCCCGGGTGCTGGCGTACTACGCCAATTCGATTGCGCACCTGTGCCGATAAGCGTCGATCCAAACCACAAAAAAGGAGGGGCCCCAAAGGGGCCCCGCCATCCGTCCCGCCGATAGGCATCAATCGCTGGAGTTCGCAAACCCCAGGATCGCCAGCAACGACTGGAACACGTTGTACAGGCTGAGGTACACGCCCAGCGTCGCGGTGATGTAGTTCGTCTCTTCGCCGTCCTTCACACGCTTCAGGTCGTACAGGATGAACGCGGAGAAGATGCCGATGGCCAGCACCGAGATCGTCGTCATCAGCGCGCTCGACTGGATGAAGATGTTCGCCAGGCCCGCGACCAGAATCATGATCATCCCGATGAACAAGAACTTGCCCATGCTCGACAGGTCGCGCTTGATGATCGACGACAACGCGGCCATGCCGAAGAAGATCAAGCCCGTGCCCGCGAACGCCGTCATGATGAGCCCGGCACCGTTCGCCTGGCCCAGCACCGCGCCGATCAGGCGCGACAGCATCAAGCCCATGAAGAACGTGAAGCCGAGCAGCACCGGCACACCGGCTGAAGAGTTCTTGGTCTTCTCGATGGCGAACATGAAGCCGAACGCACCGGCCAGGAAGACGATGGCGCTCATCCCCGGGCCCATGGCGCGAGTGATACCGGTCGTCACGCCGACCCACGCGCCGAGCACGGTGGGCACCATCGACAGCGCGAGCAGCCAGTACGTGTTGCGCAGCACGCGGTTGCGTTGCTCGACGGACGCGACTTCACCATAAGCAGTGAAGTTGGCTTGCAGGGGTTGGTTCATGAAACCTCCAGGTTGATGGGAACGGGTGGTTGACCCGCGCTGCGAATTCTAGTTCCGCAGCGGCGCAATTCTTCAGCTTCTTGCGCAAGCCCGAACATCGGCGCGTGTGGGCCATTTTCAAGGGCACCGGAGCGGCTCGTTCCGGGTTTGTCCGTAAAGTAGCGCGCTTTCGACCACCGCCCCGCACACCATGAACACCAAACCCTGCCTGAGCTTCGATGACGTCAAACGCATGGCGGCCGCTGCAGAAGCCGAAGCGCGAGCCAACCAGTGGGCGGTGGCGATCGCCATCGTCGATGACGGCGGCCACCTGATGTGGTTTCAGCGGCTCGACGGCACGGCGGCGATCTCGTCGTACATCGCACCCGCCAAGGCGCGCACCGCTGCGCTGGGCCGGCGCGAGAGCCGCGTCTACGAGGAGATCATCAACAAGGGCCGCACCTCGTTCCTCAGCGCGCCCGAGCTCGAAGGCATGCTCGAAGGCGGCGTGCCCATCATCCGGGGCGAACATTGCCTGGGCGCCGTGGGCGTGAGCGGCGTCAAGTCGACCGAGGATGCACAGGTCGCCAAGGCGGGCATCGCTGCGCTGGGCGATTGAGCCGAATCAGCGCCGTATCAGCAGCAAACAGCCACCAATGATGAGCACGGCCGATGCGGCCGTGGCGAGCGTGGGCAACTCGCCGAACAGCGCGTAGCCGAGCAGTGCGGCCCAGACGAAGCCCGTGTAGTCGAGTGGCGCGACGCGGCTGGCCTCGAGGTGGCGGAAGGCGTAGGTCAGGCTGAGCAGGCCACCGGTGCCGAGCACGCCGGCCAGCGCGATCAGGCCGTAGTCGCTCGCGGCCACGGGCTTCCAGGTGATGGCTGCAAGAGGTGCGAGCAACACTGCGCCCAACACGTTTTGCACCAGCAGGATCGTCCACGCCGAATCGGTGCGCGACTGGCTGCGCGCCAGCAGCATCACGAAGGCGAAAGACAGCGCACCGACGGCCGCACTCGCCATGCCCGCAACGCGGCCCGTGTTCGTGCCGCCGAGGCTCGCACGCAACTCGGGCACGACCGACACCGCCACGCCGCAGGCGCCGAGCACCAATGCCCACCAGATCGCCGGCGCCGGCCGCTCCTTGAGGATCGGAATGGCGAGCAGCGAGACCAAGATCGGCGCCAGGTACGAGATGGTCACCGCCTGCGCCAGCGGCAATGAGCCGAGCGCATGAAAGTAGCTCACGAGCGACACCAACAGGAACAGCGAGCGGGCAATGTGCCCCCGCCATGCCGAACGCCCGGGCATGGGTGAGCGGTGCCACAACCACAACAGCACCGCAAACACACTGCCAGCACCGAAACGGAAGAAGCTCAGTTGCAGCGCGTCGTAACGCGGGGCCATGAGCTTGATCGCGCTGTCCATGCTGACGAAGCAGGCGGCGGCTAGCGCGCCGGCGAGCAGCGGCAGCGCGTGGTGCGGTGTGGCGACTTCGGCGGGCGGCGGGGAATGGGGGCCCAGCGAGTCAAGTGGCGCAAGGTCTGAAGGCATCGAGCGAGTCTAGTGGCGCACCGGCGGCGTAGGCCGTGGGAAGGGTCGGCGGGCGTGGCGCTGGTTTATAATCCAAAGGTTTACCCTCAACCCCACCGCCCAGCGAAACGAGCACTGTTTCCTGCACGGAGTACCGGGCCCGCTTCGCCTTGAGGCGCCCCGAAATTCCATCCGATTCAAAGCGCCGCCCGGCTCGCGCCCGGCGGGCCTGAGCTGGGCGCGCAACACGGAGATTCCGGTGCCCGCGCAACTGCTGTTCCCCCACGCCCAGGCGATCCTGGCACTCGCAGACGGCACGGTGTTCCGGGGCATCTCGATCGGCGCCGACGGTCACACCGTCGGCGAGGTGGTGTTCAACACCTCGATGAGCGGCTACCAGGAAATCCTGACCGACCCGAGCTATTGCCAGCAGATCGTGACGCTCACCTACCCGCACATCGGCAACTACGGCGTGTGCGCACAAGACGTCGAGTCGCGCAGGGTTTTCGCCGCCGGGCTGATCATCAAAGACCTGCCACTGAGGGCGTCGAACTTCCGCTCCGACATGCCGCTCGACGCCTACCTGAAGCGCGAAGGCACAGTGGCGATTGCGCAGATCGACACGCGCCAGCTGACCCGCCACCTGCGCACCCACGGCGCGCAGAACGGCTGCATCTTCACGCTGCCGCTGGGTGAGCCGATCACGCCGGCGCACGTGGCGGATGCGGTTGCCAAAGCGAAGGCTGCGCCGAGTATGAGCGGGCTCGACCTGGCCCGCGTGGTGAGCCAGCGCGAACCGAGCCGCTGGACGCAGACCGAGTGGTCGCTCGAAGGCGGCTACGGCGAACTGGCCGACCCCACCTTCCACGTGGTCGCGTACGACTTCGGCGTCAAGAGCAACATCCTGCGCATGCTCGCCAGCCGCGGATGCCAGGTCACCGTGGTGCCCGCACAAACGCCTGCTGCCGAGGTGCTGGCGCTGAAGCCCGACGGCATCTTCCTGAGCAACGGCCCCGGGGACCCCGCGCCTTGCACCGACGCGATTGCCGCCACGCGCGAGCTGATCGAAACCGGCATTCCGACCTTCGGCATTTGCCTGGGCCACCAGATCATGGCGCTGGCCTCGGGTGCGTCGACCTTCAAGATGAAGTTCGGCCACCACGGTGCCAACCACCCGGTGAAAGACCTCGACACCGGCCGCGTCAGCATCACGAGCCAGAACCACGGCTTTGCGGTCGACGAGAAGAGTTTGCCGGCCAATTTGCGGCCCACGCATGTGTCGCTCTTCGACGGGACGCTGCAAGGCCTGGCGCGCACCGACAAGCCCGCGTTCTGCTTCCAGGGCCACCCGGAAGCGTCGCCCGGCCCGCACGACATTGCCTACCTGTTCGACCGTTTCACCGCGCTGATGACATCTGCCAAGGCAAACCCGGAGAAGAACAATGCCTAAGCGCGCCGACCTGAAAACCATTCTCATCATCGGCGCTGGCCCGATCATCATCGGCCAGGCCTGCGAGTTCGACTACTCGGGCGCGCAGGCCTGCAAGGCGCTGCGCGAAGAGGGCTACAAGGTCGTGCTGGTGAACAGCAACCCGGCCACGATCATGACCGACCCCGAGATGGCGGACGTGACCTACATCGAGCCGATCACCTGGCAGGTGGTCGAGAAGATCATCGCCAAGGAACGGCCCGATGCCGTGCTGCCCACGATGGGCGGCCAGACCGCGCTGAACTGCGCGCTCGACCTGCACAAGCACGGCGTGCTGGCGAAGTACGGCGTCGAGATGATCGGCGCCAACGAGCACGCCATCGAGAAGGCCGAAGACCGGCTCAAGTTCAAGGACGCCATGACGGGCATCGGCCTGGATTCGGCGCGCAGCGGCATCGCGCACTCGATGGAAGAAGCGCTTGCGGTGCAAAAGCGCATCACGCAGATCATCGGCGCGTCCGGTGAAAAAGCAGGCTTCCCGATGGTCATCCGCCCCAGCTTCACTCTCGGCGGCACGGGCGGCGGCATTGCCTACAACCCGGACGAATTCGAAGAGATCTGCAAGCGCGGGCTCGACCTGTCGCCGACGAAAGAGTTGCTCATCGAAGAAAGCCTGATCGGGTGGAAAGAGTACGAGATGGAAGTGGTGCGCGACCGCGCCGACAACTGCATCATCGTGTGCTCGATCGAGAACCTCGACCCGATGGGCATACACACCGGCGACTCGATCACGGTGGCCCCGGCGCAGACCTTGTCCGACAAGGAATACCAGCTGCTGCGCAACGCATCCATCGCGATACTGCGCGAGATCGGCGTGGACACCGGCGGCTCGAACGTGCAGTTCGCGATCAACCCGAAAGACGGCCGCATGGTCGTGATCGAGATGAACCCGCGCGTCTCGCGTTCGTCTGCTTTGGCCTCGAAGGCAACCGGCTTTCCGATTGCCAAGGTCGCGGCGAAGCTGGCGGTCGGCTACACGCTCGACGAGTTGCGCAACGACATCACCGGCGGCGCCACGCCCGCATCGTTCGAGCCGAGCATCGACTACGTGGTCACGAAGATCCCGCGCTTCGCGTTCGAGAAGTTCCCGGCGGCCGATTCGCGGCTGACGACGCAGATGAAGTCGGTCGGCGAAGTGATGGCGATGGGGCGCACGTTTCAAGAGAGTTTCCAGAAGGCGCTGCGCGGGCTGGAGACCGGCATCGACGGCCTTTCGGAACGCAGCACCGACCGCGAAGAGATCGTGCAGGAGATCGGCGAAGCCGGGCCGGAGCGCATCCTCTTCGTCGGCGACGCGTTTCGCATCGGCATGACGCTGGACGAGGTCTTCGAAGAGACCGCGATCGATCCGTGGTTCCTGGCGCAGATCGAACAGTTGATCCAGCACGAGAAGGCCATCACCGGCCGCACCGTGGCCGACCTGTCGGCCGACGAAATGCGCTTTCTGAAGCGCAAGGGCTTCTCGGACCGGCGCCTGGCCAAGCTGCTCGGCACCCACCAGCACGCGGTGCGCGAGCGCCGCCATGCGCTGAACGTTCGCCCGGTCTACAAGCGCGTCGACACCTGCGCGGCCGAGTTCGCGACGCAGACCGCGTACCTCTATTCCTGCTACGAATCCGAGGGCGCCGAGTGCGAGGCCCAGCCGACCACGGCACGCAAGATCATGGTGCTCGGCGGCGGGCCGAACCGCATCGGCCAGGGCATCGAGTTCGACTACTGCTGCGTGCACGCCGCCATGGCGATGCGTGAAGACGGCTACGAGACCATCATGGTCAACTGCAACCCCGAGACCGTGTCGACCGACTACGACACCTCGGACCGCCTGTACTTCGAGCCGGTGACGCTCGAAGACGTGCTCGAGATCGTCGACAAGGAACGCCCTGTGGGCGTGATCGTTCAGTACGGTGGCCAGACGCCGCTGAAGCTGGCACTCGACCTGGAGCGCGCCGGCGTGCCGATCATCGGCACCACGCCCGACAGCATCGACGTGGCCGAAGACCGCGAGCGCTTCCAGAAGCTGCTGCACGAGATCGGCTTGAAGCAGCCACCGAACCGCACCGCGCGCACCGAAGAGCAGGCGTTGGTGCTGGCGCAGGAGATCGGGTATCCGCTCGTCGTGCGCCCAAGTTACGTGCTCGGCGGCCGCGCGATGGAGATCGTGCACGGCGACAAGGACCTGGAGCGCTACATGCGCGAGGCCGTGCGCGTGAGCGAGAAGTCGCCGGTGCTGCTGGACCGCTTCCTCGACGACGCGATCGAGGTCGACGTGGACTGCATCAGCGACGGCATCGACGTGATCATCGGCGGCATCATGGAGCACGTCGAGCAGGCCGGCATTCACTCCGGCGACTCGGCCTGTTCGCTGCCGCCGTACTCGCTGCCGAAAGCGCTGCAAGACGAGATGCGCCGCCAGACCATTGCGATGGCGAAGGCGCTCAAGGTGGTCGGCCTGATGAACGTGCAGTTCGCGATCCAGGGCCTGAATGACGACAACGCTGATGCGGCGCAGGTCTATGTGCTGGAAGTGAACCCGCGCGCATCGCGCACCGTGCCGTTCGTGTCAAAGGCCACCGGCCAGCCGCTCGCAAAGATCGCGGCGCGCTGCATGGTGGGGCAAAAGCTCTCGGCCCAACGCGGCAGCGACGGCTTGCCGCCACACGAAGTGATCCCGCCTTACTTCTCGGTCAAGGAAGCGGTGTTCCCGTTCAACAAGTTCCCGGGTGTCGACCCGATTCTCGGGCCCGAGATGCGCTCGACCGGCGAGGTGATGGGCGCAGGCCGCACCTTCGGCGAGGCCATGCTGAAGAGCCAGCTCGGCGCCGGCTCGCGCCTGCCCACGCGCGGCACGGTGTGCATCACGGTGAAGAACAACGACAAGGCGCGCGCCGTGGCGGTGGCGCGTGACCTGCACGCGCTGGGCTTTCAGCTCGTGGCCACCAAGGGCACGGCGGCGGCCATTGCCGAGGCAGGCGTGCCGGTGAAGGCCGTGAACAAGGTCAAGGACGGGCGGCCGCACATCGTCGACATGGTCAAGGCGGGCGAGATTCAACTCGTGTTCACGACCGTCGATGAAACCCGCACGGCGATTGCCGATTCGCGCCACATCCGGCAGGTCGCGCTGGCCAACCGCATCACCTACTACACCAGCATGGCGGGTTGCGAGGCAGCGGTCGAAGGCATGAAGCACCAGGACGATCTGGTGGTCGTCTCGCTGCAAGAACTGCACACCCAACTGCACTAAACTCGCGACCCTCGACACACGCCGCCGGGTTGCCCCGGCGGCGCTTTGTTTTCAGCCGCTCTTGGCCGAGTCATTCGTCAGCGTCAATCGATCAGCGTCATCGGTCAGCGTCATATTCAAGGTTTGTTCCCCATGTTCACCATTCCCCTCACGGTTCGCGGCGCCGAAAAACTCAAGGAAGAACTCGCGCGCCTCAAGGGCGTGGAGCGCCACGCGGTGATCCAGGCGATCTCGGAAGCGCGCGCGCAAGGCGACTTGTCCGAGAACGCCGAATACGAAGCCGCGAAAGACAAGCAGGGCTTCATCGAAGGCCGCATCCTCGAGATCGAGAGCAAGCTGGCCGCCGCGCAGGTCATCGACCCTGCCAGCCTGAACGCCGAAGGCCGCGTCGTGTTCGGCGCCACGGTCGATCTGGAAGACGAAGACAGCGGTGCGAAGGTCACGTATCAGATCGTCGGCGACGACGAAGCCGACTTGAAGCTGGGGCTGATTTCCATCAGCTCGCCGATTGCGCGTGCGCTCATCAGCAAGGTCGAGGGTGACGTGGCCGAGGTGCAGGCGCCGGGTGGCCTGCGCCACTACGAGATCATCGCGGTCCGCTACCTGTGATCGGTGCGTTGAGCCGTGCCGCCGCCGTGCTGGCGGGGCTGTGGGCCGGCGCGCTGCTGTGCATCGGCGCGATGGCGGCGCCCGCCGCGTTCGCGGTGCTGGCGTCGGCCGATGCGGGTCGGTTCGTCGGCCGCTTGCTCGGCCAAGAGGCTTACCTGAGCCTGGCGCTCGCGGTACTGCTGTTCCTGATCGAGCGGGCGCGCACGCGGCGCGCTTCGCAGGCGGGTGAAGGCTCGGTGTTCAGCGCAAACCTGATGCTGTTGCTGGGCACGCTGTTCTGCACCGTGGCCGGTTACTTCGCGGTGCAGCCGATGATGGCCGCAGCCAAGGCGGGGCAGGGGCCGTGGACGTTCGGCGCGCTGCACGCGGTGTCGGGCGGGCTATTCCTGCTGAAGGGCTTGCTGGTGCTGGCCCTGGCGTGGCGCATGGCGCCGGTGTTCAAGAAGACTGCGACGACTTCTTGACGCTGGTCACGCGCTTCTTGGCGCGCTTCAGTTCACCACCGGCCGCGATGCGCATGTTGCCCACGACCGTGATCTTCTTGACCTGGGCGCGGTGGTTGCCGCTCTTCGAAAACTTCAGGATCTTCACCACGCGCGGGCCGGCGTTGCGGCCTTCGCGTTCGGCCTTTTCCTTCGGTGGCATCGGGCGCCACAGCACCAGCAACTTGCCGATGTGCTGGATGGGAGCAGCGCCGAGCGTATCGGCCAACGTCGCGAAGATCGTTTCGCGATTGCCGCGCTCATCGGACATGACGCGCACCTTGATCAAGCCGTGAGCATTCAGCGCGGCGTCAACCTCTTTGCTCACCGCCGGGGTCAGGCCGTCGCCACCGATCATCACGACCGGGTCGAGGTGGTGGGCTTCGGAACGTTTTTCCTTGCGCTCGGCAGGTGTCAGTTGAATCGCAGTCATCCTCGTATTATCGGCCCGCAATGAAGACGCAGACCAAAAGCAAGAAGGTGAACAAGCAGTGGCTGCACGACCACACGAACGACACCTACGTGAAGCTCGCGCAGAAAGACGGCTACCGCGCTCGCGCCGCCTACAAGCTGAAGGAGATCGACGAAGAACTGCACCTCATCAAGCCCGGGCAGGTGGTGGTCGACCTCGGTGCGGTGCCTGGCGCGTGGAGCCAGTACGTGCGCCGCAGGTTCGCGCCGAAAGACGTGGGCGTGGGTGGTGCGGCTGCCGGTGCGCTGAACGGCACGATCATCGCGATGGACATGTTGCCGTTCGAGCCGATCGAGGGCGTGGGCTTCGTGCAGGGCGACTTCCGCGAAGCGAGCGTGCTCGCCGAGTTGGAAGCGGCGGTCGGCGGGCGTCCGGTCGACGTGGTGCTCTCCGACTTGGCGCCGAACCTGTCTGGCATTGAAAGCTCGGACTCGGCGCGCATCTCAGACCTCGTTGAACTTGCGGTCGAGTTCGCGCAAACCCACCTCACGCCTCAAGGCGCGCTGGTGTGCAAGGTGTTCCACGGCAGCGGCTACGCCCAGCTCGTCACGCTGTTCAAGGCCACGTTCCGGGTCGTCAAGGCGATCAAGCCGAAGGCGTCGCGCGACAAGTCGTCGGAGACTTTCCTCGTCGGCATCGGCCTGAAGACGGCGCTCAGGAAAGCGCCCGACGCTCCGATACCGTTGGACACGCACTGAAAGGGCGGCGATACACGCTCGGCTTCCGTGGGGATTGCCCGGCTCTCTGGGGCTTGACTCGTCTAAAATCAGCCACATATCGATCCAACGTGGGTTGCCGAGCGCATCGCTTTGGTCCTCACGGCCTGGAAATGGAGTCGCGGTGAACAATCAATGGTTCTCTAAAGTTGCAGTCTGGCTGGTGATCGCACTCGTGCTGTTCACGGTCTTCAAGCAGTTCGACCGCACCGCGTCTCAAAGCGGCATGATCGGCTACTCAGATTTTCTGGAGGAAGTGCGCGGTAAGCGTATCAAGAGCGTTCAGTTGCAGGAAGGCGCTGGAGGCAGCACCGAGATCCGCGCCCGCACCAGCGACGAGAAAGAGCTGCGCACCACGGCCACCTACCTCGACCGCGGCCTGATCGGCGACCTGATCAACAACAACGTCAAGTTCGACGTGAAGCCGCGCGAAGAGCCGTCGTTCCTGCTCAGCATCCTGGCCTCATGGGGCCCGATCCTGTTGCTCATCGGCGTGTGGGTCTACTTCATGCGCCAGATGCAGGGCGGCGGCAAGGGCGGCGCGTTCAGCTTTGGCAAGAGCAAGGCGCGCATGCTCGACGAAGCCAACAACACCACCACCTTCGCTGATGTGGCCGGCTGCGACGAGGCCAAGGAAGAGGTCAAAGAGCTCGTCGACTTCCTGAAAGACCCGCAGAAGTTTCAGAAGCTCGGTGGCCGCATCCCGCGCGGTGTGCTGCTCGTCGGCCCCCCGGGCACCGGCAAGACGCTGCTTGCCAAGGCGATTGCCGGTGAAGCGAAGGTGCCGTTCTTCAGCATCAGCGGCTCCGACTTCGTCGAGATGTTCGTCGGTGTCGGCGCAGCCCGCGTGCGCGACATGTTCGAGCAAGCCAAGAAAAGCGCGCCCTGCATCATCTTCGTCGACGAGATCGACGCCGTCGGCCGGCACCGCGGCGCCGGCCTGGGCGGCGGCAACGACGAGCGCGAGCAGACGCTGAACCAGATGCTCGTCGAGATGGACGGCTTCGAGACCAACCTCGGCGTGATCGTGATGGCGGCCACCAACCGGCCCGACATCCTCGACCCGGCGCTGCTGCGCCCGGGCCGCTTCGACCGGCAGGTGTATGTGACGTTGCCTGACGTACGCGGCCGCGAGCAGATCCTGAATGTGCACATGCGCAAGGTGCCGGTCGGGCAGGACATTCGCGCCGACATCCTGGCGCGGGGCACGCCCGGCTTCTCGGGTGCCGACCTCGCCAACCTGGTCAACGAAGCAGCGCTGTTTGCAGCGCGCCGCAGTGGCCGCGTGGTCGAGATGGGCGACTTCGAGAAGGCCAAAGACAAGATCATGATGGGCCCGGAGCGCAAGTCCATGGTCATGGCCGAGGACGAGCGCCGCAACACCGCGTACCACGAGTCGGGTCACGCACTGGTTGCGCGCCTGGTGCCCAAGGCCGACCCGGTGCACAAGGTCACGGTGATCCCGCGCGGCCGCGCGCTCGGTGTGACGATGCAGTTGCCGGTGGGCGACCGCTACAGCACCGACAAGATCCGCATGCTCAGCACCATTTCCATCCTGTTCGGTGGCCGCATTGCCGAAGAGGTGTTCATCGGCGAGATGACCACCGGTGCCAGCAATGACTTCGAACGCGCCACGCACATTGCCCGTGACATGGTCACCCGCTACGGCATGACCGATGCACTCGGTACGATGGTCTACGCCGAGAACGAAGGCGAAGTCTTTCTCGGCCGCTCGGTCACCAAGACCACGAACATGAGCGAGCAGACGATGCAGAGCGTGGACAAGGAGATCCGCAGGATCCTGGACGAGCAGTACGCCGTGGCGCGCAAGCTGATCGAGGACAACAAGGACAAGATGCACGCGATGGCCAAGGCGCTGCTCGAATGGGAAACCATCGACAGCGACCAGATCGACGACATCATGGAAGACAAGGTGCCGCGCCCACCGAAAGACTGGACGCCGTCCGCCGCCAAGGTGGTGCCGCCGACGCCGCCGGTCACGCCGGGCAACGCGCCGGCAGCGGCGTGATGCAGCGCCGCTGCGCTTGAACTTCGACGGGGCTTCGGCCCCGTTTTCCATGGTGCTTGAGAAGTGATTCGGCAATGATCTGGCAGACCACCCGATTCGAGATCGACCTGACGACTCCGCGCGTCATGGGCATCGTCAACGTCACGCCCGATTCGTTTTCTGACGGAGGCGCCCACGCCGACACGCGCCGCGCCATCGCGCACTGCGAGCGGCTGCTGGCAGAGGGCGCCGACATGCTGGACATTGGCGGCGAATCCACCCGCCCCGGGGCGCAGGCGGTGCCCGTGGACGAAGAACTCGCACGGGTGCTGCCGGTGCTCGACGCGGCCACCACGCTCGGCTGCCCGATCTCGGTGGACACCCGCCACGCGGCAGTGATGCGCGCGGTGCTTGAGCGAGGCGTCGACATCATCAACGACATCAACGCGCTGCAGGCGCCTGGCGCGTTGGCGGTGGTGGCTGCGCACCCGTCGTGCGGCGTGTGCCTGATGCACATGCGTGGCTCACCTGAATCGATGCAAGAGCGGCCCGAGTACGACGATGTGCTGGTCGAGGTCGCGGCCTTCCTGCGCGAGCGCAGCGCACAGGTACAAGGGCTCGGCGTGGCCCGCGAGCGGATCGTGCTCGACCCCGGCATCGGCTTCGGCAAGAGCGTGGCGCACAACCTGGCGTTGCTGGCTCGGCAAGCGGAGTTGCTGGCACTCGGCCAACCGCTGCTGATCGGTTGGTCACGCAAGTCGACCCTGGGTGCGATCACCGGGCGGGACGTGGCGCAACGTGGCCCGGCCAGCCTGGCGGCAGCGCTGGCGGCGGTGCAGTGGGGAGCGCACATCGTGCGCGTGCACGATGTGGCGGCCATGGTCGATGCGTTGAAGGTTTGGCGTGCAGCGGGCCTTGGGCCTCGATAATTCCAGCTCAGGAGACGAGCACGACATGAGCAGAACCTACTTCGGCACCGACGGCATTCGCGGCACGGTCGGTCAGGCACCCATCACCCCCGACTTCATGCTGCGGCTAGGCCATGCGGTCGGCCGCGTCTTGAAGGCGCGCGAAGCCAAGCCGACCGTGCTGATCGGCAAAGACACGCGCATCTCGGGCTACATGATCGAGTCGGCCCTCGAAGCCGGCTTTGCCTCGGCCGGTGTCGATGTGCTGCTCACCGGCCCACTGCCCACACCCGGCGTGGCCTACCTGACGCGTGCGCTGCGTCTGAGCCTGGGCGTGGTCATCAGCGCATCACACAACCCGTTCGCTGACAACGGCATCAAGTTCTTTTCGGCGCGCGGCCAGAAGCTGCCCGACGCGTGGGAGCAGCAGGTCGAAGCGGCGTTAGAACAGCCAGCCCAATGGGTCGATTCCGCAGGCCTGGGCCGAGCGCGCCGGCTCGACGATGCGCGCGGGCGCTACATCGAGTTCTGCAAGGGCACGTTCAGCAGCGAACTGTCGTTGAAAGGCCTGAAGATCGTCGTCGATGCGGCGCATGGCGCGGCGTACCACGTGGCACCGGAGGTGTTCCACGAACTCGGCGCCGAGGTCATCGCCATCGGCTGCAGCCCTGACGGCACCAACATCAACGCCGGCTTCGGCGCCACCGCGCCCGCCGCATTGGTGGCTGCGGTCAAGGCGCATGGTGCGCACTACGGCGTGGCACTCGATGGGGATGCGGACCGCCTGCAACTCGTCGACGCATCGGGCCGCCTTTACAACGGTGATGAGCTGCTGTACCTGATGGTGGCCGACCGCCTGGACCAAGGGCTGCCCGTACCGGGAGCCGTGGGCACGCTGATGACGAACATGGCGGTCGAGCTGGCGCTGCGCGAGCGCGGCGTCGAGTTCGTGCGCGCCAAGGTCGGTGACCGCTATGTGCTGGAAGAACTCGCCGCGCGCGGCTGGCAACTCGGCGGTGAAGGTTCGGGCCACCTTCTGGCACTCGACAAGCACACCACCGGCGACGGCATCGTCAGCGCCTTGCTCGTGCTGCAGGCCGCGAGCCGCACGGGCCGCACGATGGCGCAGTTGCTGGAGGGCGTGACCCTGTTCCCGCAAACGCTCATCAACGTGCGCCTGCGGCCGGGAGTCGACTGGAAGGCGAACCGATCCCTGGCCGAGGCCGAGACGGCGGTCAGGAAGGAACTGGGAGACGCGGGCAGGGTGCTGATCCGGCCATCCGGCACCGAGCCGCTGGTGCGTGTGATGGTCGAGGCGCGCGACCCGGCCCAGGCCGTGCGTTGTGCAGAGCGGATGGCCGACACCTTGCGTTGACGGGCCGAGCCGGGCCGCGCAGGCCCACGCGGGGCATCGATGACGTCAGCGCGGTGCTGTCGGCACCAGCACCTTGTCGATGATGTGCACCACCCCATTGGTGGCCTTCACGTCGGCACTCGTCACCACGGCGTCTTCCACGGTCACGAAGGCGCCCGATTTCGCCAGCGCAAGGTTGCCTCCATTCACGTTCTTCACCGCTCCGTTCTTGACGTCGGGCGACATCACGGCGCCCTCCAAAACGTGGTTCTTGAGTACGGCCTGCAGGCGCGCCTTGTCCTGTGCAAGCGCTTGCAAGGTGACGGCAGGCAGGGCCTTGAACGCGTCATCGGTCGGCGCGAAGACGGTGTACGGCCCGGGGCCACTGAGCGTGTCGGCCAGGCCGGCATCCTGGATCAGCTTCGACAACGTCGACAACTGCGGCGTGGCCGCGGCCGTTTCGACCAGGTTCTTCGGAGCGGGGGTGGTGGCGCAGCCCGCAGCCAGCAACAAGGCAGCCAGCGGCCCGGCGAACGACATGAGTTTCTTCATCGCGGTCTCCAGTGAGCGAACGACGCAAGCTTAGGCAGCGTGCATGACGTTCTCGTGACAGCTGCATGACTCCGATATGACTGACGCGCGGCCAAGGCTCGGCCCCGGTGCTGTCACAGCAGCGTCACAAAGCGCCCCTACATTGGCACCATTCCAATCGCCGGCAACACGCCGGAAAGGCGCTCACATGACGTTCCGCTTCACGTTCACCTTCGCCCGCTCGTTCACCTGCGTGGCCGTGTTTGCCGCCTTGGGTGGCGCCGCCATGGCGCAAGACATCACCGGCGCCGGTGCCACGTTCCCCGCGCCGATCTACGCCAAATGGGCCGATGCCTACAACAAGGCGTCGGGCATTCGGGTCAACTACCAATCGGTCGGTTCGGGCGCTGGCATCCAGCAGATTCGCGCCAAGACGGTCGACTTCGGCGCCTCCGACATGCCGCTGAAGGACGAAGACCTTGCCAAGGACGGGCTGGTGCAGTTCCCAACCGTCATCGGCGGCGTCGTGCCGGTCGTGAACATCAAGGGCATCACGCCCGGGCAGATCAAGCTCACCGGCCAGGTGCTGGGTGACATCTACCTCGGCAAAGTGGTGAAGTGGAACGACCCGGCCCTGGTGGCGCTCAACCCCGGCGTGCCGCTGCCGGATGCGGCCATCTCCGTGGTGCGCCGAGCCGATGGCTCGGGCACGAGTTTCATCTTCACGAACTATCTGTCGAAGGTGAACCCCGAGTGGAAGGGCAAGGTCGGTGAGGGCACAGCAGTGAACTGGCCGACCGGCGCCGGCGGCAAGGGCAACGAAGGTGTGTCCGCTTTCGTGCAGCGCCTGCCCAACTCGATCGGCTACGTCGAGTACGCATATGCCAAGCAGAACAAGATGGCGCACGTCCAGCTGAAGAACGCAGCAGGCAACTTCGTGTCCCCGGATGACGACAACTTCAAGGCCGCCGCCGCAGGTGCAGACTGGACCAAGAGCTACTACCAGATCCTGACCGAGCAGCCGGCTAAGGAGGCGTGGCCGATCACCGGCGCGACCTTCATCCTCATGTACAAGAGCCAGGCCAAGCCGGTGAATGCAGCCACGTCGCTGAAGTTCTTCGACTGGGCCTACAGCAGCGGCGACAAGATGGCCGCCGACCTGGAATACGTGCCGCTGCCTGACAGCCTGAAGACGCTGATTCGCAAGACCTGGGCCGACAACATCAAGGACGCAGCTGGCAAGGCCATCGCCTACAAGTAAGCCCTGCCGGCGCGCACCCGCCGCCAGTGGCGTCGGCTGCACGCCACCGGCTGCGGGTTGACAATCGCCAACCATGCCGCCCAAGAGCACCAGCCGAGGAGAACCCGTGGCCGCCACCCTGCCTGCGACGCCCTACAACCCCACCAAGGCGCTCAGCGAATCGGGCGGCCGCCCGCCCGCCCCACGCCGCCATTCGGCCTGGCCCGACGTGGTGTTCTCGGTGCTCGCGCACTCGGCTGCCTGGCTTACGCTGGCGCTGCTCGCGGGCATCATCGGCTCGCTGGTCATCGGTGCCATGCCGGCGATTCGCGAGTACGGCCTGGGCTTCCTCGTGCACAGCGAGTGGGACCCGGTACAGAACAAGTACGGCGGCCTGGTGATGATCTACGGCACGCTGATGACGTCGGCCATCGCGCTCGTCATCGCCGTGCCGGTGAGCTTTGGCATCGCGCTGTTCCTGACCGAGTTGTCGCCAGCGTGGCTGAAGCGGCCTCTGGGCACCGCCATCGAACTGCTGGCCGCGGTGCCGTCCATCGTGTACGGCATGTGGGGCCTGCTGGTGTTCAGCCCGATCCTGTCGACCTATGTGCAGCAGCCGCTGCAGGCGCTGTTCGCTGGCGTGCCGGTGCTGGGTGCGCTCTTCGCCGGGCCGCCGGTGGGCATCGGCTTGCTGTCTGCCGGCATCATCCTGGCGATCATGATCATCCCGTTCATCGCCTCGGTCATGCGCGATGTGTTCGAGGTCACGCCCACGCTGCTGAAGGAGTCGGCGTATGGCTTGGGCTCGACCACCTGGGAAGTGATGTTCAAGGTGGTGCTGCCCTACACCAAGACCGGCGTGGTCGGCGCCATCATGCTCGGCCTGGGCCGCGCGCTCGGCGAGACCATGGCGGTCACCTTCGTCATCGGCAACTTCAACCAGTTGAACAGCCTGTCGCTGTTCGAGGCTGCCAACAGCATCAGCTCGGCACTGGCGAATGAGTTCGCCGAAGCGGGTGACGGCCTGCACAAGGCCTCGCTGATCTACCTCGGGCTGATCCTGTTCTTCATCACGTTCGTCGTGCTCGGCTTCTCGCGCCTGTTGCTGGCGCGCATGAAGAAGAGCGAAGGGGGCCGCTGATGAGCGGGTTGTCAGCATCCATGGGTGCGGCTCGGCTGGCCAAGCACCGCCGCCGCAAGGTAGTGAACGCCGTGGCACTGGCGTTGTCGCTCGCGGCCATGGCTTTCGGCCTGGTGTGGCTGGTGTGGATCCTGGTCGAGACGGTGCGCCTTGGCATCGGCGGCATCAACCTGGCACTGTTCACCGAGATGACGCCACCGCCGCTGGCCGAGACCGGTGGCCTGGCGAATGCCATCTTCGGTTCGCTGGCGATGGTCGGCCTGGCCACGTTGATCGGCACGCCGGTGGGCGTGCTGTGCGGCATCTACCTCGCAGAGTACGGCCAGAAGGGCTTGCTCGGTACGCTCACGCGGTTCATCAACGACATTCTGCTGTCGGCACCGAGCATCGTGATCGGGCTGTTCATCTACGCGGCCGTGGTGGCGCAGGTGAAGAGCTTCTCGGGCTTTGCCGGCGTGCTGGCGCTCGCGCTGATCGTGATCCCGGTGGTCATTCGCACGACCGAGAACATGCTGTCGCTGATCCCTTCCGCGCTGCGCGAAGCGGCCTATGCACTCGGCACGCCGAAGTGGAAGGTGATCTCCAGCATCACGCTGAAGTCGGCTCGGGCTGGCGTGCTCACGGGCATCCTGCTGGCCTTTGCGCGGATTGCCGGCGAGACCGCGCCGCTGCTGTTCACCGCGCTGTCGAACCAGTTCTGGACGACCGACCTGAGCGGCCCGGTTGCGAGCCTGCCGGTCACCATCTTCAAGTTCGCGATGAGCCCGTACGAGAACTGGCAGAAGCTGGCCTGGGCCGGCGTCTTCCTGATCACCGCGAGCGTGCTGGTGCTGAACATACTGGCCCGCACCTTCCTGCGCAACAAGACCTGAGGCACAGCTTTCATGGACACACGCGTCAACCTGCCGGTCACCGAGAAGGTCAAGCTCTCGGTACGGAGACTGAACTTCTATTACGGCCACTTTCATGCGCTGAAGAACATCAACCTCGACATTCCGGAGAAGAAGGTCACGGCCTTCATCGGCCCGTCGGGTTGCGGCAAGTCGACGCTGCTTCGCACCTTCAACCGCATGTTCGAGTTGTACCCCGAGCAACGCGCGGAAGGCGAGATCCTGCTCGACGGCGAGAACATCCTGAAGACGAAAGACGACGTGTCATTGCTGCGCGCCAAGGTCGGCATGGTGTTCCAGAAGCCCACGCCGTTCCCGATGTCGATCTACGACAACATCGCGTTCGGCGTGAAGCTGTTCGAGACGCTGCCGCGCATTGAGATGGACGAGCGCGTCGAGTGGGCGCTGAAGAAGGCCGCGCTTTGGAACGAGGTGAAAGACAAGCTGAACCAGAGCGGCTCCGGCCTGTCGGGCGGGCAGCAGCAGCGCCTGTGCATCGCGCGCGGCATCGCGATCAAGCCCGAGGTGCTGTTGCTCGACGAACCTTGCTCGGCGCTCGACCCGATCTCCACCGGCAAGATCGAGGAGCTGATCCACGAGCTGAAGGTCGACTACACCGTCGTGATCGTCACGCACAACATGCAGCAGGCGGCGCGCAGCTCCGACTACACGGCCTACATGTACCTCGGCGACCTGATCGAGTTCGGCCCGACATCCGACTTGTTCATGCGGCCGCACAAGAAAGAGACCGAGGACTACATCACAGGCAGGTTCGGCTGAACGCCGCAGGAGCGCACCCATGACAGACAAGCATCTATCCACCCAATTCGACGCCGAACTCAGCGGCATTTCCACACGCGTGCTCGAGATGGGCGGCATGGTCGAGTCGCAAGTCTCGCGGGCGGTCTATGCGCTCACGAACTTCAGCTCCGAGATCGCCTCCGACGTGCTGATGACGGAGGAGCGCGTGAACCAGACCGAGGTCGAGATCGACCGCGACCTGTCGACCATCATCGCGCGGCGCCAGCCCACCGCACGTGACCTGCGCCTGCTCATCGCCATCTCCAAGACCATCGCCAACCTCGAGCGCGTGGGTGATGAGGCGGCGCGCATCGCGCGCACCGTGCAGCGGCTCGTGAACTCGGGCGTGTCGAGCCGGCTCCGCCTGCCGGTGAAAGACCTGGCTTACGAGGCCGAGCTGGCGGGCAGCCAGCTGCGCAAGGCGCTCGATGCGTTCGCGCGGCTCGACGTCGAGAAGGCCGTCGAGGTGCTCAAGCAAGACGACCTGATCGACCAGGAGTTCGAGGGCCTGATGCGCAAGCTCATCACCTTCATGATGGAAGATCCGCGCACCATCTCGTCGAGCATCGACCTGGTGTTCGTGGCCAAGGCGATCGAGCGTGTGGGCGACCACGCGAAGAACCTCGCCGAGCAGATCATCTACATCGTCAAGGGCACCGACGTGCGCCACAACTCGATCGGCGACGTCGAGTCGCTGGTGCGGTGATGGCAGCTGCATCGAAAGGAATGCCATGAGCCGCATCCTCGTCGTCGAAGACGAATCGGCCATCGCCGAACTGATCTCGATCAACCTGCGGCATGCGGGTTTCGAAGTCACGATGGCCGCCAGTGCCGAGCAGGCGCAGGCGGCCGTCGATGGCGTGCTGCCCGACCTGATCATCCTCGACTGGATGCTGCCCGGCCAGTCGGGCCTGGCACTCGCCAAGCGCTGGCGCGGCGAGCAGCGTACCCGTGAGCTGCCGATCATCATGCTCACCGCACGCGCCGACGAGGCCGACAAGATCGTGGGTCTCGACGCCGGTGCCGACGACTACCTGACCAAGCCGTTCTCCACCAACGAGCTGATGGCCCGCATTCGCGCCGTGCTGCGCCGCAAGGCGCCCGAGGCGCTGGACGCGGCGGTGATGGTCGGCGCGCTCAAGATCGACCCCGCCACGCGCCGCGTGACGCGCGAGTCGGTCAACGGATCAAGCGACGCGCGCGAGGTCAAGGTGGGCGCCACCGAGTTCCGCCTGCTGCACTTCTTCATGACGCACCCCGAGCGCGTGCACAGCCGCGCGCAGTTGCTCGACCGGGTCTGGGGCGACCATGTGTTCATCGAAGAGCGCACGGTCGACGTGCACGTGAAGCGCCTGCGCGAAGCACTCAGCCCGGTGCAGTGCGCCCACATGATCGAGACCGTTCGCGGTGCAGGCTACCGGCTGACGCAGCAGGTGCAGGCGGTATCGGCATGACGCCAGCGCGTCGCGTGGGCAAGGCGAGCCACCGATGACATGGCTGCTGCCACGCATCCTCACCACGCTGCTGGCGATGGTGGTGGGCGGCGTGGTGGGCATGTTCATGCAGCGTCACGATGCAGCCTTGTTGGGCGCGATGCTGGGCTGCGCGCTGGCGCTGGGGTTCATCGCCGTCCGCGACACCGTTCGGGGCTATGGCCTGCTCGAATGGCTGCGCGGCTCGCAAGAGGGCGAGGCGCCGCGCCATGTGGGCTTGTGGGGTGAGCTGGCCTACCGCATCGAGCGCTCGATCCGGCTGCGCGAGCAGCATGCGCAGGCGGAACGCAACCGGCTCACGCAGTTCCTCGCTGCCATCGAGGCCTCGCCGAACGGCGTGATGCTGCTGGACGCGGGCGGCCAGATCGAGTGGTGCAACTCGCTGGCCGCCGACCACTTCAGCCTCGACCCGCAGCGCGACCGCCGCCAGCCGATCACCAACCTCGTGCGGGCGCCGGCGTTCGTGGCCTACCTTCAGGCCGGGCGTTTCGATGAGGCCGTCGAGGTGCCCGACCCGCGCAGCAAGCGGGAACTGTCGGTGCTGGTGCGCGAGTACGACGAAGGGCAGAAGCTCGTGCTCTCGCAAGACATCACTGAACGCGAACGCTCCGACGGCATGCGGCGCGACTTCGTTGCCAACGTGTCGCACGAGATCCGCACGCCGCTGACGGTGCTGTCGGGCTTCATCGAGACCATGGCCAACCTGCCGCTGACCGAGGTCGAACGCAAGCGCGTGCTGGTGCTGATGGCGCAGCAGGCCGACCGCATGGGCACGCTCGTGGCCGACCTGTTGATACTCGCCCAGCTCGAGGGCAGCCCACGCCCCACCGCTGACCGCTGGGTTGCACTGAAGCCGCTGCTTGACCGCGTGGCGGTCGATGCCAAGGTGCTGTCGGCGGGCCGGCACACGTTGGTGTTCCCGGCCGATTGCGAACTGCAGGTGGCCGGCGCACAGGAAGAGCTGTTCAGCGCCATCAGCAACCTGGTCGGCAACGCCGTGCGCTACACGCCCGAAGGCGGGACGATCAAGGTCAGTTGCGATGTGCAGGCCGATGGCGCCGGGGTGATCGCGGTCACTGACACCGGCCCGGGCATCGCGCGCGAACACCTGCCGCGCCTGACCGAGCGTTTCTACCGCGTCGACAGCAGCCGCTCGCGTGACACCGGGGGCACCGGCCTGGGTCTGGCCATCGTCAAGCACGTGGCGCAACGCCATGGCGGCGAGCTCGACATTCAAAGCGAGGTGGGCAAGGGCTCGGTGTTCCGGTTCGTGCTGCCTGCGGTGCGCCTGCGCGGCGCTGCGTCGCCTCTCTCGGCAAGCGACACCGCAGCGGCAGACGGTGCGGTGGAGAGCGCGCTGGTCAGCTGAGAACCTGCGCGCAACGGCGCGCCCTGCACATCGAGCCGGCGCAAGGAAGCGCGCCTTCAGCGCGTGGCCGGCTCGCGGCGGTAGATCGCGGTGATCTCCTGTTCGCTGGTGTTGCGCCGCTCTCGGGCCAACAAACGCCAGCCCGGGCCGGCCTTGCGCGGCTCGCGCAGTGTCTCGGTGAGCAGCAGGTACGGGCATGCGTGCTGCGCAGCATCGGCTGCTGCATCGACGCGGTAGCCGCCGTGGTACTCCAGCGCCGCAACCTGGGCCGTGGGCATGTCGGGCGCTGCAACGCATGCTCGGCTTGGCACTTGCAGTGCAATGCGCTGAACCTGCGACCGATAGCTGCGCGCGTGGTCCAGCGGGGGCAGCAGCAAGGTCATCAGCAGCAGCCAGCACAGCGCCACACCGCTGGCTGGCAGTACGAGGCTCTTCCACAGCGGGTGGCGGCTGCGGCCGGTGCGCCACTTGACGAGCCACAGCCAGGCGACGGTGGCCAGCGCCGCCAGCCCCAGCGCGAACAGCGAGAAGCGCGGTGTGTACCCAGGGGCCAGCCGCGCGATGTTGATTGCCGGCTGCGCCGGCAAGCCGGTCTGGATCGACATGTAGACGACCCAGATCACGACGGCGCCGAGGGTGAAGAAGAACACCGAGAACCAGTCGATGGCGGCCGCCGTGCTGCGGGCGAGCGTGGGCAGCGCGAATGCGGCCAATACCGCGAGTGGCGGCAGGCCCAGCATCAGGGCGCGGTCCGAGCCCCCCATGGCGGTGCTCGCCAGCAAGCTCACGGCAACGCAGCCGAGCGGGATCGAGATGTGGCGGTCCGACAACCGACCGCGCCAACGCCAGAGGGTCCACACCGCCAGCGGCCAGGCGGGCCACGTGAACCAGGCGACCAATCGCAGCACGTCCCAGACACTGGTGACGGAAACTTCACCGCCTCCGACCCGCCAGGCCCACGCTCCCACCGCAGTGGCCACCCCGGCAGCCATCAAGGTGCTCACCGCGACCCAGGGCGCGAAGCGGCGCACCAGTGCATAGCCTGACCGCATGCAGATCACGCTGCCGACCACTCCCAGGGCCAGCCCGACACTCGGTGCGCCGCTGGCGGCCAGTGCCGGCAGCGCTACCAGCACCGCGAGCCGCGCTTGCCAAACCCGAAACGGGCTGGCGGCCAGTGCATAGACGAACAGCGCCACGCTCGCGAGCTGCGCCAGCTCGGGCGTGGTCTCGTGGCCGAGCTGCAGCAGGCCGAGCGACGCGACCAGCGCCAGCACTGCGCCGTCGGCGATGGCGCGCGCGTAATCAACCGGCTTGGCCTCGCCACCGAACGCGAAGGGCAGTGGCTGAGCCGCTTCGGTTCGCGCAAGGTGGTAGGTGCTGTACCAGGTCAGCACGAGCACGCACACCAGCAGGATCGCGAACGGGATGCGGGCTGCGAGCGCTGGCCCGAGTGCCGGGCCGAGCAGGTCGATGAAGCCAGCGCCCAGCCAGTAAGGCAACAAGGCCGCATCGGCGGGCAGGCCGCCGAGGCTGGGTGCGAGCCAGTGGCTGCGGCTCTGGGCAATGCTCAGCATATAGCCGAACGCGCTGATGTCGGCGCTCTTCCAGGGGTCGCGGCCGAACAGGCCAGGCAACACATACGCCGCGCAGAACAGCAGCAACGGAATGCGCGGCAGCCGCTGCGCGGCGCGTTCCGTGACGAGGGCGGGGTTGGGTGAGCTCAATGCGGGTCGGATCGGTGCGCCGCGAATGATGCAATAACTTCCGCGCGGGCTTGTTGCGAGGCACGGAGGGCCATGAAAAAAGGCAGCCTCGGCTGCCTTCGTGGAGAGCTCGCTGCGCTTACTTCTTGGTCGTGAGGTGCGCGAACTTGTTGCGGAACTTCTCGACGCGGCCGCCGAGCGAGTCAACGCTCTTTTGCGTGCCGGTGTAGAACGGGTGCGATTCGCTGGTGCTTTCCAGCTTGAACAGCGGCAGCTCACGGCCGTCGTCCATCTTCACGGTTTCGCGGGTCTGCGCGCACGAGCGCGTGACGAACTTCCAACCGTTCGACAGGTCCACGAAACACACATCGCGGTACGTGGGGTGAATGCCTTCTTTCATTGGGAAACCTCTGCTCGCTTTTTGGGCCGACTTTTACGCCGGTGACACGGGAGCCACGCCAACCTTTTTGGCGCACTTTCCGCAGTTCGGGAAACCGCGCATTGTAGCGCGGTGCAGCGCGTTACCCGCCGCGCCGCATCATGTCGAAGAAGTCGTGGTTGTTCTTCGTCGACTTCATCTTGTCGAGAATGAACTCCATCGCCTCGATCTCGTCCATCGGGTAGAGGAGTTTTCGCAAGATCCAGGTCTTTTGCAGGATCTCCGGCTGCAGCAGCAACTCTTCGCGTCGGGTGCCGCTCTTGTTGATCAGGATCGACGGGTAAACGCGCTTCTCGGCCATGCGGCGGTCGAGGTGGATCTCGCAGTTGCCGGTGCCCTTGAACTCTTCGTAGATCACCTCGTCCATCCGGCTGCCGGTCTCGACCAGCGCGGTGCCGATGATCGTGAGCGAGCCGCCCTCCTCGACATTGCGGGCCGCACCGAAGAAGCGTTTCGGGCGCTGCAGTGCGTTCGAGTCCATGCCGCCGGTCAGCACCTTGCCGCTGGACGGCAGCACGTTGTTGTAGGCGCGGGCGAGGCGGGTGATCGAGTCAAGCAGGATCACCACGTCCTTCTTCATCTCGACCAGCCGCTTGGCGCGCTCGATCACCATCTCGGCCACTTGCACGTGGCGCGCGGCGGGTTCGTCGAAGGTGGAGCTGATCACTTCGCCGCGCACCGTGCGCACCATCTCGGTCACTTCCTCCGGGCGTTCGTCGACCAGCAAAACGATCAGGTAGACCTCGGGGTGGTTCGCGACCAGCGCATGCGCGAGCTGCTGCATCATCACCGTCTTGCCGGTCTTCGGCTGCGCCACCAGCAAGGCACGCTGGCCTTTGCCGATGGGTGCGACCAGATCGATGATGCGGCTGGTGATGTTCTCTTCGGTCTTGATGTCGCGCTCGAGCTTGAACTGCTCTTTCGGGAAGAGCGGCGTCAAGTTCTCGAACATGATCTTGTGCTTGCTCTCCTCGGGCGTCTGGCCATTCACCCGGTCGACCTTGACGAGCGCAAAGTAGCGCTCGCCGTCTTTCGGGACGCGAACCTCGCCTTCGATCGCGTCACCGGTGTGCAGGTTGAAACGGCGGATCTGGCTCGGGCTGAGGTAGATGTCGTCGGTGCTCGCCATGTAGCTGGCGTCCGGCGAGCGCAGGAAGCCGAAGCCGTCCGGCAGCACTTCGAGTACGCCGTCGCCGAACACCTGTTCGCCGGCCTTGGAGCGCTTTTTCATGATCGCGAACATCAGCTCCTGCTTGCGCATGCGGGCAACGTTCTCGATCTCCAGCGCCTCGCCCATCTTGATGAGCTCCGAGACGTGGATCAACTTGAGTTCTGACAGATGCATGAAGAGGCACCCCGGGTGTGTGGGCTGTGGGTTCGAGTGGCGAGCGGGTCATATGCGACCTTGCTGCCATCGACCTCGGATGCGTGAGGCGTTGGCTAACGCTCGCGCGGGGAAAGGACTGTTGGAGTGGTGGGCCGGACCACGCGCCGCCGGGTGGGGCACCAAGGCGGCTTGACTGAAACGCCGGGCTTCAGTGCGCCGCCTCGATCAGGGCGTGGGGGCGTAATTTCGGCTGCGGTAGTGGTCTTCGGTAAAAATCCGCCACCGACAACATTTAACCGAATTATAGATGACCGTCGAGGAACGCGGTCAACTGGGCCTTGGACAGTGCGCCCACCTTCGTGGCGGCGAGCTGTCCGCCCTTGAACAACATGAGCGTCGGGATGCCGCGGATGCCGTACTTGGCGGGCACGTCACGGTTCTCGTCGACGTTCATCTTGGCGATCTTGAGCCGGCCGTCGTAGTCTTTCGAGACCTCGTCGAGGATGGGCGCGATCATCTTGCAGGGGCCGCACCACTCGGCCCAATAGTCAACGAGCACAGGTTTTTCTGACTCGATCACATCGGCATTGAAGGACGCGTCGGAGGTGTGTTTGATCAGGTCGCTGCTCATGAATGTCCTCAGTTCGGCACCGTTTGGAATCGGTGCCAAGGCACAATGATTCTGACACAAAGCCCCCTCGTCGTGCCGCAGCGGGCCGGCCTCTCACCTATGGTCACGATAGCGCGCGAAGCCCTTGACGCCGCCGGCGCCTGCCCCGAACGATGGGCTGCCATCGCCGCTCGCGCAGCGGTCTGGGCGCAGGGCGCAGCGCTCGAATTGCGCGATGCCGTGGTCCTGTTGCCTTTCACCGAACTGCTTGCGCATGCGCGCACCGCATTCATCGCGCAGCCGGGTTGGATGCCGCGCATCGAGACCACACGCACGCTGGCCGCAGCGTTGGGGCCGGCGCCGCCGAATGAGCCCGGGCAGGTGAGCCTCGATGCCGATGTGGACGCCCTCGTCGCGAACGAGCTGTTGCGCGGCCAGCCTTGGGGTGCAGCCTGGGCGCGGCGCGATGCGCGTTCGTTCGCGCGCGCCGTGGCGCTGGTGGTCGAGTCGGCGCACGCGCTCGTCCGCGCCAGCGCCGCGTGGCCGGCTGCGGAGCGGCCGCAGCGTTGGGCCGCAGCGCGCGAGTTGGTTCCGGTCGCGCCCGGCCCTGGCGGCACCGAGCGCATGCTGGCCCGCGTCGCGCTCGAGTGGGCCTGCCTTGCGGGCCCCCCGGCCACCGACCGCCTGTTCGCGCTGCGGCCGTCGGCCTTGATCGTGGTGCAAGCCGGCGGCGCCGACCCGTTGACGCTCGCATGGCTCGCATCGGCAATGGTGCCGTGCCTCGTCATCGATACCGACGCATCGCTGGCAGCGCCGTTCGCGCGCTTCGCTCAACCGGGCCCGGCGGGCTTCCGTTCAGGGCCCGCGCCGGCCTTGCGCGTGTGCGACAGCCTTGAAGACGAAGCCCAGTGCGCCGCCGCCCAGGTGCTCGAACACCTGCGCTGCGCCGAGCTGCCGGTTGCCTTGATCGCGCAAGACCGCCAGCTGGTGCGGCGCGTGCGGGCCTTGCTCGAGCGCCAGCAGGTCAGCCTGCGTGACGAGACCGGTTGGACGCTCTCCACCACGCGCGCCGCCGCGCAGTTGATGGCCCTGCTGCGCACCGCCCGGCCCGACGCTGCGACCGATGACTTGCTCGACTGGTTGAAGGGCGGCTCGGCGTGGTTGGGCATCGTCGAGGCGTCGGCCGTCGGCGCGCTCGAGCACGCGTGCCGGCGGGCGCAGGTGCAGCGCGTTGCTGGCGTGCGCCACCTCGCGCTCGCCGGGCGGCTTGAAGGGCCGGCGCTGCGCCTGTGGGCCGCCGTCGACGCCTTGCTCGCCCTGTTCAACGGCCGCGCGCGCGCGCCGCTCACAGCATGGCTCACCACGCTCGCCGAGGTGCTGCGCCGCTGCGGCGCGCTCCCTACGATGAACGCTGACGACGCCGGCCGCCAGGTGCTGGCCACGCTGCGCCTGCCGGTGACTGACGCCGCACCCGTCGCCTGGCCGCTGGCTGCGG
>JANNBF010000177.1:0-55284 GCA_031385155.1 Rhizobacter sp. | reverse complement strand
CGGTCGCCCTCGACGGCCTCGATGGTCGGGCCCGGGCTCTGGCCGTTGTAGCCCCAGAGGTTGGCTTTCATGCCCGGCGCAATCTCGCGCACGACGGGCTCGGCGACCAGGTGGAATTCCCTGGCGCATGAAGGACAACGTCAAGGAGTTCCACCTCGTCGCCGAGCCCGTGGTGCGCGAAATCGCGCCGGGGATGAAGGCCAACCTCTGGGGCTACAACGGCCAGAGCCCGGGCCCGACCATCGAGGTGGTCGAGGGCGACCGGGTGCGCATCTTCGTCACCAACAAGCTGCCCGAGCACACCACGGTGCACTGGCACGGCCAGCGCCTGCCCAACGGTATGGACGGTGTGGCGGGGCTGAACCAGCCCGCGATCCAGCCTGGCAAGACCTTCGTCTACGAGTTCGTTGCGCGCCGCCCCGGAACCTTCATGTACCACCCGCACGCCGACGAGATGACGCAGATGGCGATGGGAATGATGGGCTTCTGGATCACGCACCCGAAGGCCAAGCATCCGCTGATCGAAGAGGTCGATCGCGACTTCGTGTTCCTGCTCAACGCCTACGACATCGACCCCGGCGCCTACACGCCGAAGATCATGACGATGCTCGACTTCAACCTGTGGAGCTGGAACAGCCGCGTATTCCCGGGCATCGACCCGCTCGTCGTGCGCAAGAACGACAAGGTGCGCATCCGCATCGGCAACCTGACGATGACGAACCACCCGATCCATCTGCACGGCCACGAGTTCATGGTGACCGGCACGGATGGCGGCCCGACCCCGAAGACGACGCGCTGGCCCGAGGTGACCACCGACGTGGCGGTCGGTCAGATGCGGCAGATCGAATTCCTGGCCGACGAAGAAGGCGACTGGGCCTTTCACTGCCACAAGAGCCACCACACGATGAACGCGATGGGCCACGACGTGCCGACCATGATCGGCGTGGACCACCGGGGCATCGCCAAGCAGATCACCAAGCTGATCCCGGACTACATGGTGATGGCCGAGCGCGGCATGGCCGACATGGCCGAGATGGAGATGCCGCTGCCCGACAACACCGCGCCGATGATGACCGGCGAAGGCCCCGTCGGCTCGGTCGAGATGGGCGGCATGTTCAGCATGCTCAAGGTGCGCAAGGGCCAGTTGGCCGGTGACTACAAGGACCCGGGCTGGTACCAGCACCCGAAGGGAACGGTGGCCTTTGAGTGGACCGGCGCAATGCCGGAACCCGCGCGCTTCCAGTCGGAAGGCGGCCAGTCGATGCCGACCAAGAACATGCCCATGAAAGAGGTCGAAGTGCAGGTGCGCAAGCCTGTCGGCCACACCGGGCATTGACGCCCATTCCCTCAATTCCACATCAACCTGAAAGGACGCCATGAAACACGTCGACAAACTCTTCGCGATGGGCCTGATCGCCATCGGCAGCGTCGCCTTTGCACACGGCGACGAAGACCACGCCAAGAAGAGCGGTGGTTCCGCTCGCGAAGATCACGCCTCGGCGCTCGGCAAGCCGGGGGACCCGAAGAAGGTCGGCCGCACAGTCGAGATCACGATGAGCGACGCCATGCGCTTCTCGCCGGCCAGCGTCTCGGTCAAGAAGAACGAGACGGTGCGCTTTGTTCTGAACAACGTTGGCAAGCTCAAGCACGAGATGGTGCTGGGCACGATCCAGGAGTTGAAGGAGCACGCCGCGCTGATGCTCAAGTTCCCCGAGATGGAACACGCCGACCCGAACCAGGCCAGCGTCGACGCCGGCAACACGGGCGAGCTGATCTGGCAATTCACGAAGGCAGGAACCTTCGACTTCGCATGCCTGCAGGCCGGCCACTACGAGGCTGGCATGAAGGGGCAAGTGATGGTCGCAGGCACGACCGCGCCCGCGAAGGCGAAAGCCAAGACGGGTGGTCATGCCGACCACAAGCACTGATCGACTCCCCCAGCAGCGCAAGAACTCACGACATCACCTCCCAAAGGACATTCCATGAACACGTTGAAATCCGCTATTTCGATGGCCGCTGTTGCCTTCGCCTCCACGCTGTCGTTCGCCGCCGCAGCACAAACTGCGGCGCAGCCTGCGGGCAGCGAGGGCACCGTCCTGGCTCAGGCCAGCACGACCGACATGACCGACATGACCGACGGCGAGATTCGCAAGGTCGACAAAGACACGAAGAAGATCACCATCAAGCACGGCGAGATCAAGAACCTCGACATGCCCGGAATGACGATGCTGTTCCAGGTCAAGGACGCGGCCATGCTGGACATGGTCAAGCCTGGCGACAAGGTGAAGTTCAGGGCAGAAAAGGCAGGCGGTGGCATCGTGGTGACCGAGATCCAGGTCGCCAAGTGAGAGACCTCGACGCGCAGTCTTGAAGGTATTGCTCGGGGTGCGCGGCCCCCGACTGCGTCTGCTGGTGGTGGCGTCCTACGCTGCGCTGATGTGCATCTGCCTACAGTGAGCAACACCATTGAAACCGAAGGAGAACATGATGAACTCGAACAAACTCAATTCGTTCCGCTCGGCCTTGCTCGTCCCGCTGACGTTGTTGTGCCTCGCAACAGTCGCTCAAGCGCAGGCGCAGACAGCGAAGCCGATGGCCCCATCTGCCAGCATGCCGATGGGCGGCATGATGTCGGGCGCAGGCGGCTCGGGGGACATGAAGCAGTCGATGATGAGCGGCATGGACAGCATGCAGAAGATGCAGATGTCCGGCGACACCGACAAGGACTTCGCAATGACGATGAAGATCCACCATCAGGGAGCGGTCGACATGGCTGAAATGGAACTCGCGCACGGCAAGTCGCCGGTGATGAAGGCCATGGCCAAGAAGATCATCGCTGCACAGAAGAAGGAGATCGCCGAGTTTGATCGCTGGCTGGCGACGAAGAAGTGATCTGATGCAAGGCCCGCGCCCAGTGATGGGGTTCGGCCGTTGGTCATCGCATCGTGGAAGACTGAAAGTGGCGGGTTGAGTGGACATCGTGGCGCACACGCTTTGGGCCGGTGCTGGCGTGGCGCTGGCGACGCGCCGATGGCCCATTGCGCCTCGAACAGCACTCATGACGATGCTTCTGGCGGCGTTGCCCGACGTGTTTCATCTGCTGCCGATCGTCGGATGGTGGCTGTTCGGCGACGGTTCGTTCGCCACGGTGCGGGCGTATGTGATCGCAGTCCCTGGCCAGGAACCGTCGATACCACCGCTTATCGCCCTGTGGTCGCAGCACCTCCACTGCGTGATGCACAGCGCGGTGTTCGCGGGCGCGGTAACACTGTTGCTTTGGACGATTCGACAGACGCTGTGGATTCCACTGCTTGGCTGGTGGTCGCACATCGTGATCGATGTGTTCACCCATTCAGCCGACTACTACCCGTCCCCGGTGCTGTATCCAATCACGCAGCGTGGATTCGACGGCCTTGCGTGGAACACGCCGTGGTTCCTGGTGTTCAACTACGTCGCGCTCTGCGCCGTGGGTTGGTGGTTGTGGAAGTCCCGCAGCAACGCAAGCAACGAGTGAGCCGTCAACTCGATAGGGGCAGCACGCTTCGAATGCAGTAGCTGTCTTCGTATTGAAGCATCCCAGAACCGCCGTAGCGCCTTGGGGTCCGAATCAAAGCTGCATCAGAGGCAAGCCGATGCGGCGAGTTGCGTCACCGACAATGGGGCGGTCCATAGGAGGTTGTCGAATGCGTCTCGCCTTTTCCATCGCCATCGCGCTGCTGATGGCATTGCCTGAAGCCCGGGCCGATGTCGTCGACATCAAATGGTCCGGCGATGGACGCTTCGCACACCAAAGCACGGTGGCAGCCGGTAAGTTCGCCGAGGTCTGCGGCAAGTTGCCGGCCGGCACGAGCGTGCGCTGGGACTTCGAGGCCAGCACGCCGCTGGACTTCAATGTTCATTACCACGTCGGGACGGAAGTGGTCTTTCCGTCAAAGCTCGCTGCGGTGGCGACGGCCAAAGACACCTTGCAGACGAGCATCGCGCAGGACTACTGTTGGATGTGGAGCAACAAGTCCGCAGAACCAGCGACCTTGACATTGAATCTGCAACGCGGATGACGCTCGCCGCAACCAAACTTGGCCCGCTCATTTGGGCTCAAGCCGGCGCTCGACGTTTCTCAGCGGCTTTTGTCGCGGCCGGTTTACCGTCCCCGCCGTTTGCCTGACTGCCGGCAGCGATTTCGCGAACTCGGGTCGGGCCCCACCAGACTAAAGACAGCACAGCGCCGAGCAACAGAATGGCGGCAGCTGTCCAGAACGGCGCCATCGGCGCAAACGTGAACAAAGAACCCGCTCCCATCGAGCCAAGTGCTTGGCCGAGATTGCCAGCAGCGGCCTGGCGGCCGAGCAACGCACCTGCTGCGTCCGCCTTGCGCTCCAGCAGCTCGTATGACAGCACCGGCCCGACCATTCCGGCGCCGGTGGCCACCACCGCGATCATCAGCGCCAGCGAGCCCGCATCGGGGACCAGCGATGTGAACGCCAACGCGAGCGCTGAGCCGGCGAACGCGGCGGCCACCCAGCGCTGATTGATGCGGCGGCGCACTGACGCCAGCAGCAGCATCGACTGCGCTGCCAGCATCGCCAGGCTGCAGGTGATGAACATCGCGGCCATCGTCGCGGTGGTCAGGCCGAGCGTCTGGCTGCCGAACAGGTTGAAGCCGACCTCGAAGGTACCGACCGCGAACGAGGCGAGCAATGCGAGCAGCATCGACGCATGCACGAAGTGCCGGCGGGACTTGTTCGTGGCCTCATCCACTTCGACGGCCTCCGTCGGGACGCCGGCGTGATTTCGGCCCAGGCACAAGGGCGCGACCAGCAGCAGCGGCACCCCGGCCGCAGCGACAGCCCATGCGGGCCAGTTCAACATGCGCCCCATCTCGCCGACGGTGGTTCCCATCACCGGCCCTGCGAGCCAAGTGCCGAACGCTGGGCCGGCGAGGAAGCCGATGAAGGACGCGCTCCCCAGAAGCACGAAGCGGCGGCTGCGATCGACTGTGGTGCTGCCGTCTGCAATGTAGGCCTGCGCCGTCGGCACGATCGCGGCGGCGCCGGCACCGGCCAGCAAGCGCGCGGCGTAAACGATCCCCAGGCTCGGGGCCAGCGCGGTGGCCGCGCTACCGACCAGGAACGTGGCGAAGCCGATCAGCAGCACTCCCACGCGTCCGTGCCGGTCCGAGAGTCGGCCCCAAAGCGGCGCGAACAGAAACAGCGCGAACAAATAGACGCCGCCCAGCATGCCGACATGCCAGGCCACCGTCGACGCAGGCACGGCGCCGAGGTAGCGCAACAGATAGGGCCGAATCAGCGGCAATCCGGCGCCGTAGCCCAGCGACACGATGAAGACCATCGCGCTCAGCAGCGGCATCGCGCCCCTGGCCATGGGCAGCGCAGCGGTTGCCGTTCGTTGGAGGCGGCCGAAGGAGTCCGTCGCCATGCCGCTATCGCCTGGTGAAGTGGAGAACGATGCCTCCCAGCCAGACCAGTGGCGGGACGAGCAACAGCCACTTGAAGTCAGATTGGAGGTCGAAGTTGATCGCGCTCATGAGTGCCACTGTCAGTGCCCCGGTCAGTGCGATGGCCCATGACGCGCCCCTCAAGCCTGAGGGCATCGCCACCCACGCCACGAACAGCGTCAGCACCCCCGTGCCCGCGACGAACCCACCCATGACGGTGAAGACCCGCTGCAGCCAGCCCTCCAGGCCGGGCAGCGCAGCCCGAACCTGTTCCAGCGAGCTGCCCATGAAGCGCGTGTCTTCCGGCAACAAGGGCGGACGCAGAACGATGAAGTAGAGGCCCAGCGCCACGAGCCAGACGCCGCAACCCGCCAACATCCACGTCGCGGCTCCTGGGCTCCGTGTACTCACGGTGTTCCCTGCCAGGGGTGTGTGAGCAACGACACTGCGCCGGCGTCGCTCCCTGCTCTTCACAGCACCACCGGCCTGTCCGGCAGTTCGTTTCCGCGATCGTCGGTGGGGAAGTGGCTCACGAGGTGCCGCGTCACAGCCTGCACACCGCTGAGCACGCCGGCTTCGTAGTTCGACTGCTTGAACGCCGTTTCCATTTGATGGCAGACCTTGCGCCATTCGTCGGCGCCGACCTTGGCATGGATGCCGCGGTCCGCCACGATCTCCACCGCTCTGTCGGCGAGCAACAGATAGATCAGCAAGCCGCTGTTGTGCTCGGTGTCCCACACGCGCAGTTGCGCAAAGAGTTCGATGGCCCGATCCCTGGGTGACTGCCCCTTGAACAGCGGCATGCCATCCAGGCCACCCTCGACCACGAACCGGATCTCGCCGGAATGGGCCGCCTCGCTGTCCTTGATCGCCTTCTCGATCGCGTTCAGCGCGCTGCGGGGAAAGGCCCGTGTGACCACGCCATTTGTCGTCAGCAAGTGCTTCAAGATGCGTTGGGTTTTCATGATTACCACCTCCCCGACGCACCGCCGCCGCCGAAGCCGCCACCACCGCCGCTGAATCCACCACCACCGCCGCCCCAACCGCCTCCGCCGTAGTAGCCGCCCAAGCCGCCGATTCCTCCCAAGCCCCCGCGTCCGCCCATTCCTCCACCGAGCAAGGTGACGAACAGCGCGATGACGCCCGCACCCAAGGCCATCGACACGGCGCCGACGACGAACCAGGCAATCACGGCGACCACACCGCCCGTGACCAGCGAACCCGGAACCTTCCCAAGTGCCGCGCGCAGCACACCGCCCACAGCGAGGGCGAGGATGAAGAGCACGGGGGCGTACTGCTGAACGCTGCCGATGCTCCTGGCCGGCGCATTGCTCGGCTCCGGCAAGGGCTCCCCGTCGACGACGCTGATCATTTGCCCGATACCGGCGGCGATGCCGCCGTAAAAATCCTGCGCCTTGAATCGCGGCAGGATGGTCTCGCTGATGATGCGTTTGCTGGTGAGGTCGTTCAGCGCGCCCTCCAGCCCGTAACCCACCTCGATGCGGACGGCGCGGTCGTTCTTCGCGACGACCAGGATCGCGCCGTCATCGACTTTCTTGCGGCCGAGCTTCCATTTCTCTGCGACCCGCAAGGCGAATTGCTCAACCTCTTCTGGCACTGTAGAAGCAACCATCAGCACAGCGAGTTGACTGCCCTTCCTGGCTTCGAACGCTGTCAGCGTTTGCTCCAAGGTGGCCATCTGCTCCGGCGTGAGCGTGCTGGTTTGGTCGGTGACATGCCCGGTCAGCGGTGGCACCGCCACCTGCGACGCGGCAAGCGCGGACCAGCCGAGCGCGCATGCCAGCAGCAGGACTCTGCCGATGCCGCGCATCGTCCGGCCTGTGTTCACTTGGCCGCCCCGGACGCAGTCCCGGCAGGCTTGGCCGGTGCGGTATCGAACCCAACACTCGGCGGCTTCGAGATTTCCTTTTCGTTCTCGACCGCGAAGCTGGCCTTTTCCTTGTAGCCCATCACCATCGCGGTGAGATTGGACGGGAAGGACCGCACCGTCACGTTGTAGTCCTGCACGGACTTGATGTAGCGGTTGCGCGCCACGGTGATACGGTTCTCGGTACCCTCCAACTGCGCCGACAGGTCGCGGAAGCCCTGGTTCGCACGCAGGTTCGGGTAGTTCTCCGAGACGACCATCAGCCTCGACAGCGCCCCGGTCAGTTCGCCCTGCGCGGCCTGGAATTTCTGGAATGCGGCGGGGTCGTTGACCAGTTCCGGGGTGGCCTGGATCGACGTGGCCTTGGAGCGCGCCTCGATCACCTTGGTGAGCGTGTCCTGCTCGAACTTGGCTTCACCTTTGACCGTGGCGACGAGGTTGGGCACCAGGTCCGCGCGCCGCTGGTACTGGTTGATGACTTCGGACCAGCTCGCCTTGACTTGCTCGTCGGTGGTCTGAAAGGTGTTGTAGCCGCAGCCAGTGAGGGTCAGCGCTGTGGTGAGGGTCAGGGCTGTCAGTAGTTTTCTCATGTTCTCTTCTCCAAAGTGTCGGGTTGATCGGGGACTCCACGCATCTGCTGCGGGCCACTGCGCTCGGTGGGTCGCCATGCAAAGTGGATGTAGATGACGGTGCTCAGCAAGGCAGCGAAGAAGCACCACACCGAGATGAACCACGTCGCATAGAAGTAGTAAGCCGCGCCGAACGACAGCAGCGCCAAAGCGCCGAAGACCTTCACGCCTCGAAGCGTGGACAGCAGTGGGCTCACAGTGGTCGAGGCCAGGTACAGCGTCATCACTTCGGCGGCAAAGAAGTGCGGCGAGTCGTACTCGACGTGCTGGCCTGTCGGGCGCGAGACCACCGGGAAGGCCACGAGCACGTACAGCAGGTAGATACCTAGAGCAGACCCGGCCAGAACAAGCGCGGTCAGCGTGCGCCGGCGCCCATCGGGTGGCTCAATCATCAACACAGCCACCGGCAGGTAGACCGGCCACAGCACGTGCGAGAAGAACGAATACGCATGCGTCATCAGGTTGTTCAGCAGCGGCGTGTCGGCGCTGAAGGTCAACCAGATCACGCCCTCGATCAGCTGTTGGATCGCGAACAGCAACGGGATGCCGGCGAACGGCCATTCACGCGGGCGGTGCGCTGCCTTCAACGTGAACGTGCCGATCCCGAGCAGCAACGCACCCGCAGAGAAACTGGCTGTGGCCGAGAAGCACATCAGGTGAAATGCCGGGTGGCACCCATGACCATCTGTCTCGTGCACCAGCGCGCGTAGACGGCGCCGAGCAAGTGGCCAAACCAGGGCTCCGGCGGTTTGATCGACAGGCTGTAGTCGATGAAGACGCGCACCCGCGATATGCGAGCTGTCGAGCCAATCACCCGACCACCACCGGCATCGACATCTATCGATATGTGCTCACCCAGCATCATCATTGACGACTCGCCCATGTGCGCAGCCCATGCCTTCGGATCGTCCAGAAAGGCGAACACCTGCTCGACCGACGCATTGGCCGGTCCGGAGCTTTCTTGGTGGAAGGGAAACGATGGGTCACTCACTGCGAGTGCTCCGTCTGAGCTTGCTGCGCCTTCCCAGGCACCAACGACGCCGTGACCGGAGCTGCAGTGGCCTGCCCGCCTGATGCTCCAGGCGCCGCTGCCTTGCCCGGCTGACGAATGCCTGCCAGCTTGGTGCGCTTGAGCATCAATGCGTTGATTGCCACGATCAGGCTGCTGCCGGACATCGACATGGCAGCGACTTCCGGGCTCAGGACGAACGGGTACAAGACGCCGGCCGCCAGCGGGAACGCGATCACGTTGTACCCGACCGCCCACCACAGGTTCTGGTGCATCTTGCGCAGCGTGGCGCGCGACAGCTCGATCGCGCCGACGATGTCGTAGGGGTCGCTATTCATCAGCACGACCTGCGCGCTTTCCATGGCCACGTCCGTGCCCGCGCCGATCGCGAAGCCCACATCGGCCTGCGTCAGCGCGGGGGCATCGTTGATGCCGTCGCCGACCATGCCGACCTTGTTGCCCTGGTCCTGCAGTTCCTTGATCTTGGCGGCCTTCTGACCGGGTAGAACTTCGGCCAGTACGATGTCGATGCCCAGCTCCTTGCCGATGCGTTCGGCAGTGGCCTGGTTGTCGCCGGTCAGCATCGCGACCTTGACCCCGCGCTCCTGCAGCTTGGCAATCGTCGCCTTCGACGTGGGGCGCACGGCGTCCGCGATGGCGATCAGGCCGATCAGCTTGCCGGCCCGGGCCACATGGACGACGGTCCTGCCGCCGCCTTCGAGTTGCAACGCTTGTGCAGCCAGGGCATCAAGGTTCACCTGTTCGGACTGCATCAGCTTGCGGTTGCCGAGCAGCACCGTGTCGGCGCCCACGGTCGCGCGCGCCCCCTGCCCATCGATGTTGCTGAAGTTCGATGCGACCTCGGCCGGTGCGCTGCCCGCACGCTTCAGCACAGCCTGGGCCAGCGGGTGTTCGGAGAACTTCTCGACACCCGCCGCAACGGCCAGCAGCTGGGCTTCGGTGACATCCGGTGCCGTGACGATCTCGACCACATCGGGCTGACCGAGGGTGAGCGTGCCGGTCTTGTCGAAGACGATGACGGTCAGCTTGGTAGCGTTCTCCAGCGCCGCGGCGTTCTTGAACAAGATGCCGTTCATCGCGCCCAGCCCGGTGCCGACCATGATGGCCATCGGCGTGGCCAGTCCGAGCGCGTCGGGGCAGGCGATCACGAACACGGTGATGGTCAACGTCAGCGCGAACAGCAAGGGCTGGCCCAAAACCCAGAACCACACACCGAACGTGAGCAGGCCGACGGCGATGGCGGCCAGCACCAGCCACTGCGAGGCCTGGTCGGCGAGCAGCTGCCCCGGCGCCTTGGAGTTCTGAGCTTCCTGGACCAGCTTCACGATCTGCGCGAGCGCCGTGTCGGCGCCGACCTTGGTGGCCTTGTAGCGAAAGCTTCCGCTCTTGTTGATGGTGGCGCCGATGACGGCGTCGCCGACGACCTTCTTCACCGGCATCGATTCGCCGGTCAACATGGACTCATCGACTTGGGAGCTGCCCTCCAGGACCTCGCCATCGACCGGGATCTTGTCGCCCGGTTTGATGACGACGGTCTCGCCGGAGCGGACCTCAGACGTTGGAACCTTCGTCTCGACCCCGGCCCGCACCACCGTGGCCAACGGTGGCGCCAGGTCCATCAAGGCGCGGATCGCGTCCGAAGCGCCGGCACGCGCCCGCATTTCAAGCCAGTGGCCCAGCAGGATGAACACCAGCAGCACGGCCGATGCTTCGTAGAACACCTCGCCCTCATAGAAGAAGGTGGCGCCCACGCTGAACACGTAGCCGGTGCCGACCGAGAGCACGATCAGCGTCGCCATGTTGGCTATTCTGTTGCGGGCCGCCCGCCATGCGGCGACCAGGAAGGGCCAGACCGGGTAAGCGATGGCGCCAGTGGCCACGATGAACAGGAAGAGCTTGCGATCCAGGCCGAAAGGCGTCGGGAAGTCACCGAACATTCGACCCATTGGCGAGTACAGGAAGACGGGTATGGCGAACACCAGCGCCACCAAGAAGCGGTTGCGCATGTCGTGCGCCATGTCCTCCATCGACATGCCAGCGGCATGACCCATGTCATGCATCATGTCGGCCTTGTCCTTGCTAGCCGATGCGCCGTGCCCTTGGTGCGAGCCGTGTTCTGCATGCGCGGCATGGGCGTTCTTCGCCGGTGCCGTCGCCCCTTTGATGCCTGTGTCGTTTCCCGCGCCGTGCTCAGCTGCGATGCCGCTCGCCTGAAGACCGGCATCGCCCGAATGGACACTTGCAGCCGACTGGTGATCTGCCGGATCACAGACGTGGGCGGGCACGAGTTCACCCCGGCAGTGGTAACCACAATCGGTCACACGCTGCTGGATGGCTTCGAGAGTCGTCAGTGACTCGTCGTAATGCACCGTCGCGCTGCCGGCGACGTAGTTCACGCTGGCGTGATGCACGCCCGGCAGTGTCGAGAGCTGCCGTTCGACACCTGCAGCGCTCAGGGTCGAGATCAGTTCGCCGACTTCGATGGTGCTTGTTTTCATGAGCGTTCCTTGAGGCGCGGGGCTCAGCGGGCCAGCCGGCGGGCCGTGATGCAGGCCGGTGTGAACTCGAAGGCCACGTCTGGGTCGGGCTGCACGAGCTTGTTCTTCTTGCCCGCGTAGTGCAGCCGCGACAGGATGTCGCGCATCAGGTTCAGACGCGCGAGACGCTTGTCGTCAGCCCGCACGATGTGCCACGGCGCGGCAGCGGTGTGGGTTCGCAGCAGCATCGAGTCGCGCGCCTCGGAGTACGCCTTCCAGTGCTTGACGGCCACCGCATCGATCGGGCTGCTTTTCCACTGCTTCAGCGGGTCGCGCTTGCGTTCCGCCAGACGCCGCGTCTGCTCGTCCTTGCTCACATCGAGGTAATACTTCAGCAGCTTGATGCCGGAGTTGACGAGCATCTCCTCGAACTTCGGCACCGAGCCCATGAACTCCTCGTGTTCGTCCTTCGAACAGAAGCCCATCACATGCTCGACACCGGCGCGGTTGTACCAACTGCGATTGAAGAGAACGAACTCTTCGGCTACCGGGAGCTGAGCGACGTAGCGCTGGAAATACCAGCCGCGCCGTTCCCGGTCTGAGGGTTTGCCGAGGGCGACCACGCGCGTCTCGCGCGGGCTCAGGTACTCGACGACACGCTTGATTCCGCCGTCCTTGCCGGCGGCATCGCGACCTTCGACGAGAACCAGAATCTTGTCGCCACAACCGATGAAGTGCCGCTGCAGTTTGACCAGCTCGACCTGCAGCATGTGCAGCTGGGCTTCGTAGTCCTCGCGCGAGATGGGGGTCGTCGCTGAGCTTGTCCCCGGCATGGTCTCACTGGACGCGGCGCCAACTGCGGCGACCACCGCTCCACGGCCCCCGTCACGGTGCTTGTGCTTCTTCTTGCTCATGGCCGGACCTGCTCGGTGCGGTCGCAACAAGCCACGTCGTTGACATCGAAGCTGATTGTTTTCATGGTGAGTGCTCCTTGGTTTTGGGAGTTCAGGTCTTCAGACCTGTACTCACATTCGATTTCCGCCAAGCTGGAAAGAAGCGAGGCGTGCGAGCCGCGTAGGCGTCAAAGTCGGCGCCGAACTGCTTTCGCATTCCCGCTTCTTCCATGACCGCAAGCCGCCCGTACATGACGAGCAGGATCGGGAACATCACCAGCGTGAGCAACGTCGGCCACTGCAACAGGAAGCCCAGCAGGATGAGGATGAAGGCCACGTACTGCGGGTGGCGAATGCGCGCATAGGGCCCTGAGGTGGCCAGTGCACTGCGGCGCTGCGCGTGATAAAGGACGTTCCACGCGCTGGACAGCAGGTAGAAGCCGAAGCCCAGGAACACATAGCTCGCGATGTGCAGCGCACCAAAGTGCGGGTCACCCTTTTCGCCCATCAGCGTCGACCACAGGTGGCCGCTGTTGTGCGACATCAGGTCGAGATTCGGGTACTTCGTTTGCAGCCAGCCTGACATCAAATAGATGCTCAGCGGGAAGCCGTACATCTCGACGAAGAGCGCGACGATGAAGGCGGCGAAGGCCCCGAATGTGCGCCAGTCGCGCGCCGTCTGGGGCTTGAAGAAGCTGAATGCGAACATCAGGAAGATGGCCGAATTGAAGACGACCAGCGCCCACAGTCCGTAGGCCGGTGCATCGTGGTTCATGGCCGATCTCCTGAGGGCGGCGTCGGCGTTGTTGCCGGCGGCGTGGAGGTGGGCTCTCCACCGTGGCGGTGCGAGTCACTACCGCCGTGACCACCATGGCCGTGGTGCATGAAGACATGCATCAGCGGGCACGACAGCAGCAGCAGGAGCGGCAAGGCACCGAGAAAGTGGGCACGGTGTTCGCTCAGCAAAAAGTACGTCGCGATGGCGCCCATGACGAGCAGGCCGACGGCGTAGCGGGAGCGCCAGAACGGTGGGGGTTCGACGTCGTGGCGGGGAAGTTCGTGATTCATGGCGGCTCGCCTGTCAATTCGATGGCGCAGCGGGCAGACGATCCACCATCAGCTGCATGGTGGCCTGCATCATTTCCATGCGAGCCGCCATCGCTTGGTGGCGCGCGGCCATCATCTTGTCGTGCATCTCGCGCATGGACTTCATCTGGGTGTCCATCCGGGTCATGTCGGGGCGAGCCTTGCCGGGCATGGCCTTGGTGGCAGGCGCAGAAGCGGTCCCTGCCGGGTGGTGGGCCTGATGCGGGTCCGCATCGGCGGCCCAGCCGGACGAGCCGATGATGGAAATGGCAAGGGCGAGCCAAAGCGAATGAGCGAGCTTCATTGGGAAATTCCTGATGCGAGTGGTCAAGTTGGAAGGCCGGGCGGCGGGCGCCAGATATCGGTGGATCACCTGGCCTCGAAATCGACCGTCGCGCGTGGGAGCGAGGCCGAAACGAATACAGGCATCGACGCGGACCGCAGAACACGAGGCGCTGGGTCAGGCGTCGTCAGACGGCTACAACGTCAGTCGCGAGTAGCGCAGTCTGAAAGGCGGTCCCACGGCGGGGACCTGAAGCTCGTCGAACCGGCTTGGTGCCGAGGCGACGGAGGTCGTTGCAATCCATGCGAACACAACGAAGGGCGCCAGACCTGAATCGGTCAGATCGACGCCTGTCTGCAGCTTGATCGGTCCGTTCGAACCGTCGTCGCAGGCCTTCAGGCACGATTCCTTCGAGGCATCTGCGTCGTCGTCATGGTCAGCAGTGGTCGCATCAATGGCGAGCGCACCATCGGCAAGCGCGCGATGGGCGTCCGGAGAGTGGCTCGCAGCGGTATGCGCGTGTTTGCTGCTCGTCTCAAGCAGACAGGCATTCGCTATTCCGGAAGCCAGAGCAAACGCCCACACCAGCAACGCCACAAATGTGGTGTGGCGCCTGGTGCGGTGGTTTGAAAAGGGCTTCATGTTCGTGCGATTCGCGTGCGATCAAATGCTACGTGGGCTCCACCACCACGCCTTGATACGCATCAAATGCTGACCAGAACGGAGGACGAATTCGACTCCTTGTCCGTCTCAATCCGGCGAAACTTGATTGAGCGAGGCGCAGCACCAGTCGATCACAACATCTCACTTGCCCAATGTTCGCTGACGAACAGACTTGCATCAAACGTCGGTATAGCTTGATTGGGTTCCGTACCGGGTTCGGATTCGCGAAGCGAACTACTTTGGAAATCTAATGAAGACATTGCTTGCCAAGATCGCATTGATCGGGGTCGAGCGCTCGGCGATGCACTGCGACGCGCCGTGCGCGCCGGGCGGTCGATGCGCAATCCTGGTCGGGGCGCCGCTTGAACGCTTGTTTGATGCCGATCAAGCCTTGCGCAGCGATGGTCCGTAGCATTCACGCACGCCTTGACTGCTGCCATGCTGACACTCACGTTCAACCGCCGCCAACTGCGCCGCACTGCCTGCATGACGCTGCTGGCATGGGCGCTGGCGTTGCTGTCGGGCGTGGTCAATGCGTGTCTGCTTCAGCCGCACAGCCAGACGGCGTCTGCGTCATCCGCGACTTCAAGCCCCGAGCTTTCCGACGCAGGTCTGATCGACTTGACAATCGCTCACGTCGAGCAAAAACATCACGACAGCCACCAAGCGGGACAGGGTGATCACGATGCCGGCAAGGCTGGCTGCCTCAAGTTCTGCTCCGACGAGTTTTCGACGCTCGCCAAGGGCAAGGTCACCCAGGCCGACCCGCCGAATTCGATGGTGGTCGCCGTTGTCGCGTGGCCTTCCGTCGCGCTGTTGCCCATGGGAACGCTGCGCAGGTTGGGCGAGCGCCCGGCTTCCCCGGGACCGCCGCTGGTCATACGCTTCCTGCGCTTGACGATTTAGTCCGCTGCCGGCGACCAACGGGAGCTCCCTCTCGTGCGGTTGCTCGCGCGTTTGCGCTTTTGCGGTCTCGACGGCCGATCACCCCATCCCCTTGTTTACCGGGTCCGTGCCGGACCCAAACCCCCAGGAGTTCACCATGACCCCCATTCGCACCCTCGTTGCACTGTCTGTTGCAGCTCTCGCCGGAGCCTGCGCAAGCCCAGCCTCGGTCAATGCGCCACCGCCTTCGTCCACTGTCGCGGACGCCAGCGCAGCCACATCGATGACTCCGATGGAACCCCGCATGAAAGCGATGCAGGACATGCACCAGAAGATGATGAACGCCAAGACGCCCGAGGAGCGCAACGCGCTGATGGCCGATCACATGAAAGCCATGCAGGGCGGCATGAGCATGATGAAGGGCATGGGCGCCATGGACGGCAAAGGGTCCATGGAGGGCATGGGCGCAATGGCCGATGCCAAGGGCATGCCGGCCGACATGGCCATGCATCACAAGATGATGGAGCAGCGCATGACCATGATGCAAATGATGATGGAGATGATGATGGACCGGATGCCGCCAGCGTCCATGCAGCAGTGAGCCGACCATGAACCAACCATCACAGGTCGCAGTCGCTCTGGAGCGTTCCAGCTACGGCTTCCACTGCAAGCTGAGCGGCCTGACCTTCCCGCAGGCCATCGTTGCCGTGACCGATGCGCTGAAGGCAGAGGGCTTCGGCATCCTGACCGACATCGACGTGCAGGCCACGATGAAGGCCAAGCTCGGAATCGACGGGCGGCCCTACCGGATTCTCGGCGCCTGCAATCCACCACTGGCGCACCGTGCACTGGTCGCCGAACCCGACATCGGTTTGCTGTTGCCGTGCAACGTGGTCGTGCGCGAGGAGGACGACGGCGGCCTCGTCGTCGGGTTCATGGACCCGGTCGCGGTGCTGGAGATGACCAACGATCCCGAGGTCGGCCGCGTCGCGCACGAGGTTCGCCAACGGTTAGAACGGGTGCGGTCGGCGTTGATCGCCCGGCCCGTAAGCTCCGGCCTGACCTGAAGGAGGCAGCATGTTTCACGACGGCAGCTACATGGTCGGTATGCATGGTTTTTGGTGGCTGTTCTGGCTGCTGATGATCGGGGTGTGGTTCTTCTCTGGGTGGGGGCGGTCCAGCCGGCGACGGGACCGCCCACGCGAAACGGCGCACGAGGTGTTGAGCCGGCGCCTGGCCGGCGGCGAGATCACGCCGCAGCAGTACGAAGAGCGTAAGGTGCTGCTCGACCGGGATGCGGTCACGAAGGATTGACGCCATGGACATGCCAGCACATCACAACGAAGTAGGCCGCGCCCGTCGCGTCCAACCTACGCCACCGTCCTCGTGTGAAATCAAATCAAACGGCACCGCATGACGAAGACGTCGATCGACAAGGCCAGGATCAAGTTCCTCTTGCTGGAAGGCATTCATCCTTCCGCCGTCAAGGTGCTGCAGGCCGCGGGCTACACCCAGATCGAAAGCCTGAGCGGGGCGCTAACGGGCGACGAACTCCATGCCAGGATTGCCGACGCGCATTTCATCGGCATCCGGTCGCGTACCCAACTGACGGCGCAGGTGTTTGCCCACGCCCCCGAATTGGTAGCCGTGGGCTGCTTTTGCATCGGCACCAACCAGGTAGATCTGCTCGCGGCGCGCGAGCGCGGCATCGTAGTTTTCAACGCACCGTTTTCCAACACGCGGTCGGTGGCGGAACTGGTGCTGGCCGAGGCCATCCTGCTGTTGCGCGGCGTGCCCGCAAAGAATGCCGCAGCGCACCGCGGCAGCTGGCTCAAGTCGGCGGACGACGCCTACGAGATTCGCGGCAAGACTTTGGGCATCGTCGGCTACGGTTCGATCGGCACGCAGTTGTCGGTGCTGGCCGAGGCACTGGGTATGCACGTCGTGTTCTTTGACGTGGTGACCAAGCTGTCGCTGGGCAACGCACGGCAGGTGCCAGAGTTGCACGACCTGCTGGCGCAGTCCGACGTGGTCAGCCTGCACGTGCCCGAGACCCATGCCACGCAGTGGATGATCGACGAACCGCAGATTGCAGCCATGAAGCCGGGCAGCGTGTTGATCAACGCGTCTCGAGGCACGGTCGTCAGGATCGAGCCTCTGACGGAAGCCTTGCGCCAGAAGAAGTTGCTCGGTGCGGCGATCGATGTCTTCCCGGTCGAACCCCGCACCAACAAGGACGTGTTCGAGTCGCCATTGCGGGAGTTCGACAACGTCATTCTGACCCCGCACGTGGGCGGCTCGACAATGGAGGCGCAAGAGAACATCGGCATTGAAGTCGCCGAAAAGCTGGTGAAGTACAGCGACAACGGCACCTCCACGTCGTCTGTCAACTTCCCCGAAGTGGCGCTGCCCGCCCACCCCGGCAAGCACCGGCTGCTGCACATTCACCGCAATGTGCCGGGCGTGCTGTCGGAGATCAACAAGGTCTTCGCCGACAACCGCATCAACATCGCCTCGCAGTATCTGCAGACCAACGACGCCATTGGCTACGTGGTGATCGACATCGACGCAGCGCACTCCGACATGGCGTTGGTCAAACTCGCGGCGGTGCCCGGCACCATCCGAAGTCGGGTTCTGTTTTGAGTGGAGGGCGGAACAGGGCGAACTCTTGCGGCGGCCCTGATCGCCCAGCCATGACCTCGGAGAACCGGAATGGCCAAGTCTTCAAAGACTGCCGCCGTCAATGGTCAATCGCGGTGGGAACGAGCCAGTTTCGGCGGGGGCGATGAGCGACACAGAACTCGAGCAACTCCGGATACGCGTCGTCGCGCTCGAGAACATCGTGATCGCGCTGCTCGCGACGGCGTCGGCCCGTCAAATCGGCCTGGTGCGCAAGATGGCGGCGCACATCTCGCCCCGCCCAGGCTTCACGCAGCACCGGGTGACGGTGCATGCGGCCGTGGAAGTGCTCAGCCTTGTCGAACGCGCCGAGCCATTTCGACCACGGCGCGCGAAACGTCCGCGCGCTGCCCGACCCCTCGCGAAGGAACCTGAATAAACCCGATGCCCGGAGCCGTTCGTCCTGCCCATCCCAACGGCCCGGTCGACGAATCCATGGTGACCGGCGAGCCCGTGCCGGTGACCCAGCGTATTGGTGACGAGCTGATCGGTGCGACGCTGAATACGAACGGCGCACTGGTGATGCGCTCCGAGAGGGTCGGCTCGCAGACCGTGCTCGCCAGCATCGTGCAGATGGTGCTGCAGGCGCAACGGTCCAAGGCGCCGATGCAGCGCATGGTCGACCAGGTGGCGGGCTACTTCGTTGTCACGGTCGTCAGCATCGCACTGCTGACCTTCGTGGTGTGGGGCCTGTTCTGGCCCGAGCCGAGCTGGGTCTATGGACTGATCAACGCCGTGGCGGTGCTCATCATCGCTTGCCCTTGCGCACTCGGCCTGGCCACGCCGATGTCGATCATGGTCGCCACCGGCAAGGCGGCCACGCAGGGTGTGCTGTTTCGCGATGCCGCGGCGATCGAGAACTTCCGCAAGGTGGACACGCTGATCGTCGACGAGACCGGCACGCTCACCAAAGGCAAGCCGCGCTTCGACCGCGTGGTGCCCGCAGCGGGGTTCGCCGAAGACGAGGTGCTGCGCCTGGCGGCAAGTCTCGACCAGGGCAGTGAGCATCCTTTGGCGGATGCCATCGTCAGCGCCGCCCGCTAGAAGCAGAACCTCGGTTTCGCTTTCGTCTACAACGTGCTCGGTGTGCCGCTGGCGGCAGGCGTGCTGTTCCCCTTCACCGGCTGGCTGCTGTCGCCCATGATCGCGGCGCTGGCGATGAGCCTGAGTTCGGTGTCGGTGATCTCCAATGCCCTGCGACTGAGAGGCTCGAAGCGACGGGCGTTCGCCGAGGAGCCCGAAGGCGAACACCGCGATCAGCACTAGGCTGAGCTTGTCAACGGCCGCGGCACCTCGAGGTCTCGCCGGTGCGCATGTTTCGACCCGGCGTCTTGGATTTTTTGAAAACCGACGGAATACCGCCGAGGCTCTGGCCGTCTGCCCCCTTGTGAGCACCAGCCCACCCCGCCAGACGAAACCACCACAGCTTTTCAGGAGTCCTTCGATGTTCAAGACCCTCGCGCTCGCCGCTTCCGCCGCCGCCTTCCTCGCGACCACCGGTTGCGCCAACATGACCGCGCCCGCCGCCAAGGCCCCCGCGATGCTCGCCTCCGGCGCGCTTGTCGCCCCCAGCGGCATGACGCTATACACCTTCGACAAGGACGCGGCGAACAGCGGCAAGAGCACCTGCAACGGCCCTTGCGCAGCGCTGTGGCCGCCGATGATGGCCACGGCCTCCGACCAGCCGGTGGGCGCCTACAGCATCGTCACGCGTGACGACGGCTCGCGCCAATGGGCCTACAAGGGCAAGCCGGTCTACACCTACAAGGCCGACCAGAAGGCGGGAGACCGCACCGGCGACAACTTCAAGGACGTGTGGCACATCATCAAGGAATGAGGACTGAGCCTGTTGCCGATCGACCATGCACGACGACCAGACTCTCCTGAGCTGGGTGCCGCGCCTGCGCCGCTACGCGCGGGCGCTGGCCGGCAACCGCGACGATGCCGACGACCTGGTGCAGGACACGCTGGAGCGTGCCTGGTCCAAGTCGGCTCTCTGGCGCGGCAGTGGCGAGGTTCGCGACATGCGCGCCTGGCTCTTCAGCGTCATGCACAACCTGCACGTCGATGGCATTCGGCGGCCCAAACTCGCGACGGTCCTGATGGATGACGACACCCCCGACGTCGCGGTTGCGCCGACCCAGGGCGAGCGCCTGGCCGTGCTCGACCTCCAAGGTGCGCTCGACCTGCTGCCCGCCGAGCAGAAAGAGATCGTGCTGCTCGTCGCGCTCGAAGACATGTCGTATGCCGATGTCGCCGCGACCCTGGGCATCCCCGTCGGCACCGTCATGTCGCGCTTGTCGCGAGGCCGCGAGCGCCTGCGCTCGCTGATGGAAGGGCGCGACGAGCCCGTGCGCCTGAAGGTCGTCAAATGAGTGGTTCACCATGATTCCCAACCCACCGCCTCCCCTGTTTCCGCCGATCACCGAAGCCGAGTTGCACGCCCTCGTCGATGGGCAACTCACCCCCGAGCGGCAGCGCGAGATCGAAGCCGCGCTCGCGAGCCGGCCCGACGAAGCGGTGCGCGTGGAGAGCTACCGCGCCCAGAAGCGCGAGCTGCGCGCCTTGTTCGACCCGGTGCTGGACGAGGCCTTGCCGCAGCGCGTGTTGCGGGCCGCGCAGCCGCGCACGCCGTGGTACCTGCAGCGCCTGGCGGCGGGTATCGCCATCGCGCTCGTGAGTGGCGCCACCGGTTGGGGCCTGCACGGCGGTGTGTCGAACATGGCGCGGTCAACAGCGCTCACTCAACAAGGCCCGGCCTCGATCACGATGGCATCGGCCACCGGCTTTGCCCAGCGCGCGGCCGTGGCGCATGCGGTTTACAGCCCCGAGCAGCGCCGCCCGGTCGAGGTCGACGCGGCGCATGAAGACCAGCTGATCGCCTGGCTTTCCAAGCGCATGGGCGCGCCGATGAAGCCGCCGCATCTGCAGGCGGTGGGCTATGCGCTGGAGGGCGGTCGCCTGCTGCCCGGCGGGCAAGGGCCGGTCGCGCAGTTCATGTACCGCGATGAGTCGGGCAGCCGGCTGACGCTGTACGTCTCGAACGAGATCGGCGAACTCGACACGTCGGCCGGCACGTCTCTGGGCAAAGCGGCCAGCACGATCGCCAGCAAGCCGACCGGCGCGAACCAGGACACCGCGTTCCGCTTTGCCCGCGAAGGCAAGGTCAACGTCTTCTACTGGGTCGAAGGCCCGTTCGGCTATGCCATCTCGGCCGATGCCGACCGCGCCGCGCTGGCCCGGGTTTCCGGCGAGGTGTATCGACAGCTGAACGCCACGGTTCGATAGGCCGCAGGTCGCAAGCAATGCCGGTAAATACGGCCGAGATTTCTGTGGCCAGGAGGTGGGTCAAGCACCTGTCGGAGATCGAGGTCGTCGATTCGAGCTTCGAAGGCTTCTGGATGAAGCCGGCCTACCGCATCCCCGACAACGATTGCGCCTGCGTCGAGCCCGGCACCACGCCGGCCGCCACGCACCCGATCGGCCGCTTCAACGTGCACTCGTTCATCACCTCGGTGCAGGACGGCGGTCAGCTGCGCGCCGGGCAGCAGGCCGTGGTGCGCGGCATCGCGTTCGATGGCGGGCAGGGCGTGCAACGCGGTGGAAATCGCCTACATGTATTCGCGGTGCTTTCGGACGCAGTCACAGGCAAGGCTAATGAACAGTCCTTGTGTTCCCAACCAAAGGATTTTCATGAAGAAATTGTTTGCCTTCCACCCGGCGCGCTGGTCGGCTGTTGCCGTAGCGGTCGCGGCTATTTCCATCGTCGCCGGAGCATCGACAGCCTCTTCAGCCGCAGCCATGCCGTCCTCAGCCGGTGCCGCAACGGCCAAGACCGGAACGAAGTACAAGGCCGACGCCGACATGCAGGCCGTGCTCGACCAACTCGCCTCGATGGGTGGCAAGCTGATCGAGACGTTGACGCCGCAGGAAGCGCGGCAGCAACCGACGCCGGCGGATGCCGTGATGGCGATCCTGAAGAAGAAGGGGAAGGGCACGACACCAACTTCCCTGGTTCCCGGCGTCACGAGCGTTGACCGGGAAATTGCCGGCCCGGCCGGTCCGCTGTCCGTGCGCGTCTACACACCTGCTGGAACCGGGCCCTTTCCGGTGGTGGTCTATTTTCATGGCGGCGGCTGGGTGATCGCCGACAAGGAGGTCTACGACGGCGGTGCGCGAGGCCTGTCCAAGCAGGCGAACGCGGTCGTGGTGTCGGTCGACTATCGACGCTCTCCGGAAGCGAAGTTTCCTGCTGCCTGGGACGATGCGCTGGCAACCTACAAATGGGCCGCTGCGAACGCCACATCCATCAAGGGAGACCCGAAGCGCCTGGCGCTCGCTGGAGAGAGCGCTGGTGGCAACCTTGCAGTGGCGACCGCCGTCGCCGTTCGGGATGCGGGTCTGCAAATGCCGACGCACATTCTGGCTGTCTACCCGGTGGCGCAAACGGGCGACATGTCGACTGCGTCCTATGTCGACAGCGCCACGGCCAAGCCGTTGAATAGGGCCATGATCGGCTGGTTTGTCGACAAGCTGCTGGCCAAGCCCGACGACAAGACGGACCCACGGCTGGACGTCGTGCATGCGAAGTTGAAGGGCCTGCCACCCGTCACGATCATCAACGCGCAGATCGATCCGCTGCGCGAGGATGGGGCGATGCTGGAAACCGCCCTCAAGAGCGCGGGTGTCGACGTGCACCGAACGGTGTACGCCGGTGTCACGCATGAATTCTTCGGCATGGCGGCGGTCGTCAAGAAAGCTGCCGAGGCCCAGAAAATGGGCGGGAGCGCACTTTCGAAGTCGTTTGCGCAGAAGTGATTTGCGACGGGCAGCGCTTGTATGGAGGAACTGAGCGCTGTTCCACTGTCAGCGCCGACAGCGCCGGCAGCGCCGGCAGCGCTGCCGGCGCTCTCCCACGTGCTGCCGCGAAATGCGGTCGGCGTTGGGCACTTCGCGCGCCAATCCAGCGCCATCGGTTGCCCGGGATCAGGAATGCCCTGATTCTTTATCCACTGCCCGATCCTCCCCCATGACCTTCGATCTCCGTTCGCTGCTCGCAGGCTTTGCCCTCGCCACCGTCGGCGCGGCGACTGTGGGCTTCGCGGGCGACCCGCCGATGCCGTCGCACGATCATCACGCGATGGCCGGCATGCCGCCTTCGCTGCTGCCGGTCAGCACGGCGCACACGTTCCCCAAGTTGATGGCCAACACCTTGAAGGACATCGGCAAGACCCAGGTCTTCAGCGCCAAGCCGCCGTTCAAGGTGCTCGCGGTGCTCGACACCGGGCCGATCACAAACCACGTCAACTTCGCGCGCACGCCGAAGGGTCAGTTTGCCTACGTGAAGGTCGGCGGCCTGAACGCCGTCAAGGTCCACACGACCGACGATCAACCACGCGTGGTGGCAACGATCCCGATGGGCGGCCTGCCGCACGGGCTCTGGCCGTCGGGTGACGGCTCGCTGATGTCGGTCGGGCTCGAGAACGCCAATGCGGTGGCGCTGATCGACACCGCCAGCAACACCGTCAAGGCGACGATTGCCAGCGGGCAGGCACCGCAGGGCATGGTCTGCATCTCGAATGCGGTGCCCCGTGGCGACGGCATGGCGAACCTGGTGCCGCTGGGCGCGGCCGCCGAGTCCGGGCACCTGTCGCTGGTCGCGATCGGGCAGACCGACGTGCTGACGACTGCGGTCATCAACAACCAGGGCCTCGTCGACATCGTTCAGGCTGCGGTCACGGGGCTGGAGCCGAAGAAGACCTACTTCCATGCGGCGTCGATGCAGGCAGACGGTTCCGGTGCGTTGACGCCGATCGCCAAGTTCATGTCGAACCCGGCCGGTGCGGCGATCGTGGGTGCAGTCGGCGCGCTGAGCTCGACGCTGGCGGGCAACGGTACCGCTGCGCGGGCCGACGAGGCGCATGCCGGCAAGCTGTTGCTGAGTCACCTGTCGCCCGTGATCGACAAGGCGCAGCAGGCGGTCAGCGCCTCGATCGCGGGCCGCTACAAGGGAGCCGTCGTGTTCGCGACCGACGGGCTGCGGGTCGAGCCCTGACGCGGTGAGCTCTGGTGGGGGTGCTCCTGTGCGCAGTGGGCTGGGCACGCTCGTGGCGCCCGTGGAAGCGACCGTTGTGCGGGCTGGCCGACCGAGGTAGCTGAGGCCTTCGGCCTCGCAGGCCGCTGGGTTGCGGTCGCGCAGGATCGAGAACTCGCCCCGGTGCAGCGTGGTGATGCGTTGGCTGGTGCCGACAGCATCAGTGCCTCGATCAGCGGGCAGTTCACCTTTCGCTTTTTCGTCGAACAGCGGCTCACCAGGTCCGCCAACGCGATCTCGAGGCTGCGAAGGGCCTGCAGGCGCTCCCGAACGTCGGCGAGCTTGCGCTCGCCGATCACTCGCGCTGCCGAGCAACCTCGCCCGTCGTCGAGCGAGAGCAGTGCCTGCACGTCATCGAGTGTGAAGCCCAGCGATTGCGCGCGCTTGATGAACCGCAGCCGGGTCAGCGCTGATGGCGAGTACCGCCCGATGCTGCCGGACGGCCGGCTCGGCGTGGCGAGCAGCTCGCGCCGCTGGTAGTAGCGGACCGTCTCGACATTGACCCCGGCCGCCGCGGCCAGCTGGCCAATCGTCATCATTTCGATCATGGGCTTGACTCCGTACTCAGGTACGTACCTAGACTACCTTCAATCGAGCCCCAAAGGAACCTGCATGTCACGACCCTGGACCACTTCCGGCTCACTGCTGGGCGGCGCTGCCGCTGCCATCGGCGCGTCGGCGTGTTGCGCCGGTCCGCTGCTGCTGGTGGTGCTCGGCGTCGGCGGTGCGTGGGGTTCGCGTCTGGTGGCCCTGGAGGTCTATCAGCCTTACTTCATTGCCGTCGCGCTGGCCCTCTTCGGCTACGCGTTCTTCAAGCTGTACCGCAAGCCCGAGGACTGTGCGCCCGGCGGAGCGTGCGCGATTCCGGCGGTGCGCCAGCGTCAGCGCGTCGTCTTTTGGTTCGTCGCGATGGCCGCCATGGCCCTGATGTCGTTCCCGCTGTATGCCCCGCTCTTCTACTGAAGTCACCCCATGAAGCCGATTCCGCTCTTGATCGCCACCTTGCTCGTTTCCGTGAACGCCATGGCCGCTGGCTCCCGCACGGTCACGCTGGACGTGTCCAACATGGACTGCGCGGTGTGCCCGATCACCGTCCGCAAGGTCTTGGAGAAGGTGCCCGGTGTCGAGACCGCCAAGGTCGACTTCAAGACCAAACGCGCTGTCGTCGCGTTCGACCCCGCCAGGACCTCGCCCGACGTGCTGACCCAGGCGACCGCCGACGCGGGGTTTCCGTCGTCGGTGAAGCCCGCTCAGTGACATGGCCGAGGTCGTCCTGCAATCGACCCTCACGTGCCCGGCCTGCGGCCACGTGAAGGTGGAGACGATGCCCACCGATGCTTGTCAGTGGTTCTACGAGTGCGGGCACTGCAAGGTGGTGTTGCGTCCGAAGGCCGGCGACTGCTGCGTGTTCTGCTCCTACGGCACGCAAAAGTGCCCGCCCATCCAGGCCGATGGTTTGTCGTGTTGCTCGCGTTGAACGCATAGCTGCGGTAAGCGCTCCGACTCGACAACATCGGGCCCCCGGTGCTTGCGGGGTTCGAGCCTGACGCGCTCTGCGCCTTCGCAGTGCCCGTCAACCCGGCAGCGAATCAAGCCGGTCCGGTTCACGCACCTGCGTCAGGTTGTGCTGCGAGCGGAAGCGCGCGGCCATTTCGTAGGCGGCCTTGCGCACCCGCATGAGCGAGCCGATGGGCCGGTGCGCGGCGAGCGCGTGCCAGGGCGAGAACGCCATGCCGTCGTCGACGGCGGTCGCGCGGGCTTCGCTCCAGGCCACTTGCGGTGCTGCGGTGATGCGTGCCACGGCCACGAAAGGGCTCAAATCCTGCGGCCATTCCATCGACGAATCCTCGATCAGCATGGTCTCGATGTCGGTCCAGAGCTGAACCCGCAACTCCCAGTTGCCGCCACGCTGCGCGAAGTGTTCGACGACCGTGTCGCGCAATGCATTCGGCCGATCCTTCATGTCACCGCCTCCAACCCGCGCAGCGCGGCCGACAGCGCCTTCTTCAGGCGCGGCGCCTTGTCGGTGGTGGGTGCCAGCAACTTCAGGCTGTGCAGGAACTTGCTGGCCTGCGGCACGCTGAACACGGCGCCGTTGACCATCAGGAAGTCTTGCGTCACCTGCCCTTCGGTGCCGGGCAGGCGTTCGCCTTCGACGCCGACGATCTTCAGCGCCATGCCGCGCGGCGTGGAGACGTTGTCGTCGAGCAGGTCGCCCGGCGTCGTCGACAAGCGCATCACGACCGGGTAGTGCCCCGGCTTCGCGAATGCACCCTGCGCCAACACGGGTGCAAGGCCGCTCGAAACCTCCATGTCGGCAAGGATCAACCCGTGGCTCTTGGCGTGCACGCTGCGGTAGGCGTGGCCCTCATCGCGCTGCACGGTCGCGCTGATCTTGTGCAGCGTGTCAGCCAGGTCGCGGCTGGTCTCGGCCTCGTCGTCTTCCAGGGCTTCGAACGCGGGTTCATAGCGCAGCGGGTTGGCGGGTGCGGCGAAAATAGGGTCGGACAAGGGGGGCTCCTGCGGGGCGGCCTCACTTGGGCCGCGGTGGTTTCAGCGTTCGGTCGGGTGCGCTCAGCGTTCCTGCTCGCAAGGCCTTCACGGCGTTGACCACCGCGCGGGCCACGTTGCGTGTTTCTTCCTGCACTGCACTGCCGTGTCGCGGTCGAGCGTGTCGTGGCTGTTGTAGTAGGGCTCGTAGTAGCCGATGTAGCGGTCGAGCCGGGCCGTGGCGCCAGCGTCGATCAGGCCCATCCAGTCGAGCCAGTCGGTCAGGTTGCGGCGGTGCACTTCAACACCGGCTACGTCGCCGTGCACCACCACACCATAGGTGCGCCCGGCCACGTGCTTCGGGAAGTCCCAGCCGTTCTGCTCGATCGCCTTGGCCTCGCTGACCGTCTTGCCATGCGTGGTGGTCGGGTCGGGGTTGCCGCCGTCGGCGCAGACGAGCCGGTCGATCATCAGCTTCAGCGGGCTCGGTGACTGGTACCAATACGTCGGCGCAACGATGACGATGCCGTGCGCCGCGACCCAGCGCTCGTAGATCTCGGCCATCCAGTCATGCACCTGGCCGAGCGCGTGGTTCGGGTAGCAACTGCACGGCCAGTGGCACAACGGCATCGCGCTCGACACGCAGCCCTTGCACGGGTGAATCGCGCGACCGTACTCGGACGTGACGAGGCTCAGGTCGAGCACGTCGGCCTCGATGCCGGCACGGCGCACCACGTCGCGTGCGATTTGCGTCAGCCGCCAGGTCTTCGAGTTCTCGCCCGGGCAGGTGCCGTCGTTGCGGGCGCTGCCGCACACCAGCAACACGCGCGACGGCGCCTTGCCGTCGGCCCAACGCCGCTGCGCCGCCTTGAGGCGCTGACGCGTATCCAGCCATTCCACCGAGACTTCATAGCCCGGGTCAGCGAAGCCGCGCCCCGCCTTGCGCGTGACCGGCGCCTTGCGGCCCTCATGCTGCGCGGCCCAGGCGATCTCGGCGAGCCGGTCGATGGCCTCGGCCTCGACCGCGAACGCCGGGTCGTAAAAGCGTGCAACGAAGCGGCGCTTGAACTCTGCGTGGGTCAGTTCTTCAGGCGCTTGGCCTTTTCGTATCTGCGTCATGCGGTGCCCCTCGCGATCATTCCGCTGCCGCGCGGCTGTTGCACAGCGCTTCGACGACCTGCGGATGGCCGATGCTCGTGGCCGTGCCAAGGCAGCGCCATCGGCGCGCAGCCGCACCGCTCGTAGGCGTTGTCTTGCAGTGGCTGCCGCTGGCTGCGCGCCAGCGCTGTCTCGATCACGCACGCTGACCAGGAACCCCACGAACACCACCGCGAGGCCGGCGCGAACGCCCCAGCCTCTCGGGCGGCTTGGCAGCGCGTTCACCTGCCGGGCCTACTTCTTCTGCTTCTCGTAGGCGGCGTTGGCCTCGGTGGCGCGGCTGGTGTCTTGCACACCGCGCTTCAGGTCGCGCGCACCTTGCTGCACGCGCGGGCTCGGCACGCCGCCCGTGCTGCCGACCTTCTCGTCGCGTTCGTTGGGGAGCAGCGGCTCGGTCGGTGCTGTCGATGCGGTCATGTCCACGCTGCGGGCCGGTGTGGCCGGTTTGGTGAGCTCGGGTCGGGCAGGGGGCTGAGCACGGGGCGGCTTCTTCATGATCACCTCTCAGGGTTGCGGGCGGGCCGCTTCAGCGCGGGGCCAGCGTGCCCATGCGGGCGGTGTTCGGGCGGCTTTGGGGCGCAGGCAGGGCACGGTGGTTCTCGGCGCCCGCAAGGCCTGCCGAGCCTACGGCGACGAGTCGGCGCACCGCGTCGGGTACGTCCGACAAACGTGTCGGAATGGATGCCGTGCCGATTCGCCACAATAGGCACCCCGAGCCGAAGCGGAGAACATGGCCATGAACCACCTCAGCAGCACCGATGCAGCGTTCCTTCACCTCGAAACGCCGGAGACGCCGATGCACGTTGGCAGCCTCATGCTGTTCGAGCTGCCCGAGGGCTACCAAGGCGACTACTTCGAGGACGTGAAGGAGATGGTGGCCAAGCGCCGCCACCTCGGCGGCATCTTCAACCGCAAGCTCGCGCAGATGCCGTTCGATTTGGCCGACCCGGTGTGGATCGCCGATGACGACATCGACCTCGACTACCACGTGCGCCACGTCAGCCTGCGCAAGCCCGGCTCGATGGCGCAGCTGGAGCAACTGGTGGCGCTGCTGCACTCGACCCTGCTCGACCGCAGCCGCCCGCTGTGGGAGCTGTACGTGATCGAAGGGCTCGAGAGCGGGCAGGTAGCCAGCTACACCAAGGCGCACCACAGCGGCATCGACGGCAAGGCCGGTGTCGAGCTGGCCAAGGTGTTCTACGACACCACGCCGGCCATGCGCGAGGTGCGCCCGCCGCGCCCGGCGCGCGCCGGCAACGCTTATCAGCTCGGTGTGGCCGAGTTGCTGGTGGCGGCGGCGTCGAACGCCGTGGGCCAGTACGTCAAGGTGGTCAGGCTGCTGCCGAAGGCGGTGAAGGCGCTCGGTGCTGCGGCCAAGATCATCGCCACCCGCAAGCGGGTGAAGGGCGAGCGCGCGTTGTCGCTGCGGCTGGCGCCGAAGTCGATCTTCAACGTGTCGATCACGAACCAGCGCTCGTACACCACCATGTCGGTGCCGTTGAATGACATCAAGGCGCTCGGCAAGCGTGTAGGCGGCACCGTGAACACGGTGGTGATGGCGATGTGCGGCGGCGCGCTGCGGCGCTTTCTGGCCGAGCGCGACCTGCTGCCGAAGAAGTCATTGATCGCCGGCGTGCCGGTGAGCCTGCGCACCGCCGACGACGACTCGATGAACAACCAGGTCTCGGCCATCCGCGTCGACCTGGCCACCGACCTGAAGAGCACGGCCGAACGCTTCAAGGCGATTCACAAGTCGTCGGAGGCGGCCAAGGCGGTGGTGAGCGAACTGAAGCCGGTACTCGGCGTCGACATCCCCATCACCGGCGCGCCTTGGTTGATGAGCGGCCTGGCCACGCTGTTCGGCCGCTCGAACCTGGCGAGCCGCATCCCGGCCGTCGCCAATGTGGCGATCTCGAACGTGCCCGGCTTGCCGATGACGCTGTACATGGCCGGGGCGCGCATGCTGCACTACTACCCGGTTTCGATCCCGTACCACGGCATGGGCCTGAACATCACGGTGCAGAGCTACGACGGCAAGCTCGAGTTCGGCATCACCGCCTGCCGCCGCGTGTTGTCGCAAGAAGAATCGCACGAGCTGATCGGGCATTTGCAAGCCACGCTCGACGACATCCGCGCGCTTGAGAGCGTGGGTGACGTTGCGCCGGCCGCGCTTGCGGGTGTCGCGGAAGCGCCAGCCCGAGCACCCGAACGCAAGGCGCCGGCCCGACGCCCCCGCGCGGCGCAGAAGACCGCTGCTACCAGCGCACCGGTTGCCCGCCGGGGGCGCACGGCCAAGACGAGCCTGCGCGTGGTCACGTCGGCAGCAGAGTCACCGAAGAGCGCTGCGGCTGCCGCGCGCAAGCGGGCGCGTTGAGAGGGCGAGGGAGCACCCCCGCCGCGCGCTCCGCGCAGCGGCCGCGTCAGACGAACACGTCTGACACGTAGCGCCCGGTGTCGCGCTCGATCGCGTCGACCCAGCGCTCGGCGCCGTCTGCCGTGGCGCCAACGGCCTCGCGGTAGATGCGCACGAAGGTCTCGCGCACGGCAGGCGCCATGCGGCGGCCGTCGCCGCAAACGTACACATGCGCGCCCTTGCGGAACAGGTCAGCCACATCGGCACGGTCTTGCCACAGGCGGTGTTGCACGAACATCACCTCGCCTTCCGGCGCTTCGGAGTAAGCCGCCCGCACGCTGACGACGCCGGCGGCTTCCCACTCGCGGAATTCGTCGGCATACAGCAGGTCGACATCGGGGTGGTCGCAGCCGAAGAACAGCAGCGCCGGGCCGACCGCCTGGCCGTTGGCGGCCTGCACCGCACGCTCTTGCAGGAAGCCGCGGAACGGTGCCAGGCCCGTGCCCGCACAGACCATGATGATCGGCGTGAGCGCCGACGACGGCGGGTGGAAGTGGGTGTTCGACGGCCGCACCGCGACCGCGATGCGGGTGCCCGGCCCGCAGGCCGCCAGCAGCGACGAGGCCATGCCCTTGTACTGCCCTTGCCCCGACAGGGCAGGGGCGTCGACCACCGCCACCGTCAGCGTGCAGCGCTGCGGGTTCCACAGCGGTGACGACGAGATCGAGTACTGGCGCGCCCGGATCGGCGGCAGCATCTCGAGGAAGCTGGCGAACGGCAATTCGCACGACGCGAAGCGCTCCAGCAGTTCGAGCACGCTGGTGCGCCGCCCGAGCACCTGGCGGTTGTAGGTGTCTTCCTGTGCCAGGGCTTCCAGCTCTGCCTTCTCGGGTGGGCACTTCGTGGCAGCGGCGAGGGCGGTCACTTGCGCGCGCGTGGCCGGCTGCGCCAGCTCGACGTAGTGGAACAGCATCTCGCCCACGCTCACCGGGTAGCCGACCGGCAATGACGTGATGCTGCCTTCGGCCTGGTGCAGCACCACATGGCTGTCGGCTGCGAAGTCGAAGCGGCGCAGCGCGCGCATCACGTTGCCCGGCGGGTTGGTCGGCAGCACCGCGAGGTAGTCGCCGGCGCGGTAGGTCATGCCGGCCGGCAGGGCGATGTCGATGTGGCGCTTCGAGCGCGCGAGGGCCGAGCCCATGTTGACCAGCTCGCGGTTCTCGACCACTTCGCCGTGCTGCAGGTCACCTTGCCGCAGGATGGCCGAGCGGCCGGTCTTCACGACCTCGACCTGCAGCCGGGCACCCGAGGGCGCGTCTTGCAGCTCCTTGCCCAGCGCGCGGGCCAGGTCGCTCCACAGGCTGGCCGACCATTCGTCGAAGGCGCCGAAGAAGTCGCCGCTGGCATCGGTTTCGCCGCGCGGCTTGACGCGTGTGGCGCCGGCCGCTTCGAGCGCGGCGTCCATGCGCTTGGGCACGTGCTGGTAGGTGCGCGCCCATTGCCGGTTGCCGCAGCCGAACACCGTGTAGCGCACGCCGGTCAATGCGCCGGGCGCGAGCGCATCCAGCCAGGCCATGAACTGGCGTGCGTTGTCGGGCGGCTGACCTTCGTACGACGCCACGACGATGGCGACCACGCCGTCGGTGGGCAGGCGGCCGGTGTGTTCATCGAGCGTGGCGGCTTGCGCTTCATAGCCCTGGGTTGCGGCGTCGCTGGCGATGCGTTGGGCAAACGCCTCGGATGAACCGGTGTTCGAGCCGTACAGCACCAGCAGCGGTGTGGCCGCTTCACCCGGCTTGCGAACGGCCGGCGCCGCTGCCCGTGCCGCCACGGTGGCGGCCTGTGGTGCCGCTGCGCCGCGCGCCTTGAACGACGAGCTGCCGCGCCGCTTGACGCGGATCTGGAAACCGTTGGGCTTCAGCGTGAGCGTCTCGGAGACCGAGAGCTGGTACTTCGGGTCGTGCTCGATCAGGTCGAAGCGCTGCAGGATCATCGCGACGAGCAGCACCGCCTCCTGCATGGCGAACGGCCGGCCGATGCAGGCCCGGGCGCCGTTGCCGAACGGCTTCCAGGCGTTGGGCGGCAGCTTCTCCAGCGCCTTGGGCGCGAAGCGTTCGGGGTCGAACGCCTCGACATCGCCGGCCCAGACCGCAGGGTCGCGGTGCAGCATCGGGATCAGCACCGCCACCGTGTCGCTGCGCTTGATCGCATAGCGCCCGCCGATCACGGTGTCTTCGTTCGCGCGCAGCGTGAACACCGGCGCGGTCGGCCAGATGCGCAGCGTCTCCATCAGCACCTGCTCGATGTAGCGCAGCTTGCCGATGTGATCGATGCGCGGCGCCTCATCGCCCATGACCGCATCGACCTCGGCCCGCGCCTTCGCCAGCACCTGCGGGTTCTTGACGAGGTAGTAGGCCGCGAACGACAGCATCCCGCTGGTCGTCTCGTGGCCGGCCACGAGGAAGGTGATGAGCTGGAAGCGGATGTTCTCGTCCGACAGGCCTTCGCCGGTGACCGGGTCGCGCCCTTGGAGCATCAGGCCGAGCAGGTCTTTCTTCTGCGCGCCGTCGGGGTCGCGCCGGCGCTCTTTGATCAGGTCGTCGGCCACCGAGCGCATCAGCTCCACATCGTCTTCGTACGCGCGGCGGGTGCGCAGCAGCAGCTTGCTGGCGATTTCCGGGCGGCGGGTGCGGGCGCCGGCTTCGGCCAGGGCGTCGACCATCGAGCCGACGAAGGGGTGCATCTCGCGCTGGTAGAAGCTGTTGAAGCGGTAGTCGAACGCGCACAGGGCAATGGTGTCGAGGGTCATGCGCGTCATGTCCTCGGTGACCTCGATCACGTTGTCGGGGCCGAAGCGCTCCCAGCGCGTGACCAGCTGGTCGGCAATGTCGACCATGCGGTCGAACATGCCGCGCATGCCGATCGGGCCGAACGCCGGCATCAGCAGCCGATGCGCCTTGGCCCAGTTCGGCTCGTGGGTGCGGGCGGTGAACAGGCCGTCGCCCGCGAAGTCGCGGATGTTGTTCAGCGCGCCGGACAGTCGCTTGCCGAAGCGGGCCTCGTCGCACAGCTCGTTGATCAGCTCCTGCGAGCTCACGACGACGAGCGCGCTGCCCGCGAAGTCGAGCTGGAATATCGGGCCGTGAATGCGCGCCAGGCGCATGAAGCCCTGCACGGGTGCATCGCCATCGACAGTCCGCATGTTGCCGATGAAGGGGTCGCCCTTGGGCTGTGGGATGCGGTCGGTAGGGGACATCGTTGCTCCGGGGGTTCGAGTGGGGTTGGGCAGCAGACTAAGCGGGCGGCAGTTGTGCGGCAACGGGGCTGGCCCTATGCGCGCGCTATCCTCCGCCAGCGCGGTACCACGACGCCGCACCACAACGCCGCATCACAACGCCGCATCACAACGCCGCACCACAACGCGAGAAGGAGTTCGACATGGCAGTGAAGTCCGGTTTGCATTCGTCTATGGGGGCTGCGCAATGAGCGCGCCGATCACCGAGCACGTGTTGCGCACGGCGCGGCACGAGACCTTCTACCTCGCCTGCGGTCCGGCTGAGGGCGTGCCCATTATCTTCGTGCACGGCTGGCCCGAGCTGTCGCTCAGCTGGCGCCATCAACTGAGCTGCTTCGGTGCGCTGGGCTTTCGTGCCATCGCACCCGACATGCGGGGCTACGGGCGCTCCACCGTGTACCGCGAGCATGCCGACTACGCGCTCGAGCACTGCGTTGCCGACATAACGGAGCTGCTCGACGCGCTGGGCCTTGAGGCGGCCGTGTGGGTGGGGCACGACCTCGGCGCGCCGGTGGTGTGGGGCCTGGCTTCGCACCACCCGCAGCGCTGCCTGGGCGTGGCCGCACTGTGCGTGCCTTACGTGCCGAAGGGCATGGCTTGGCAGAACCTGATCGAGTTGATCGACCGCGAGCTCTACCCGGCCGACGCCTTTCCGGTCGGCCCGTGGGACTACCAACTGCACTACGAGGAGCATTTCGAGAGCGCGTGCGCCGAGCTGGATGCGAACCCGCGCAACACGGTGAAGGCGCTGTTCCGCCGTGGCGACCCGGCGGCGGTCAACAAGCCCTCACCGACGGCGGCACTGCGCCGGCGCGGGGGCTGGTTCGGCAAGGCCGGGCAGGCGCCCGATGTACCGCTCGACCGGGCGGTGATGGGCGAGGACGAACTGGAGCAGTACGCCAGCGCCCTTGCGCGGAACGGGTTCTTCGGGCCGAACGCCTGGTACATGAATGCCCAGCGCAACATCGACTACGCGACACGCGCTGCGAATGGCGGGCGGCTCGCGATGCCGGTGCTCTTCTTCCATGCGCAATACGACCCCATCTGCGAGACGCTGCGCTCGCCGCTGGCCGGGCCGATGCGCGCGCACTGCGACCACTTCAGCGAACTCACGGTCGCGTGCGGCCACTGGATGGCGCAGGAGCAGCCGCAACGCGTGAACGCCGGTCTGGCGCGCTGGCTCGCGCAGCAGTGGCCCGAACGTTGGCGCGTCTGAACCCGCAGCGCCGGCCGCAGCCTGATTCATCGGGCGCGGTGCAGATGCAAAGCGACGGGCACGAGCATGAGCACGAGCTTGCACACAGGGACGAGCACGGTCACGAGCACGCACACGGCCCAGGGCACGAGCACGGCCATCAACATGCCGGGCCCGGTGCCGGCATCGGCCGGCTGGTGCTGGCCCTGGTGCTCGCTTTCGGTGCTGAAGCGCTGGGCTTTCTTGCGCCGTCGACGCTGACCTTCAAGGCCGTCGGCATGGCGCTCGCGCTGGCGGCCATCGTGCTTGCCGGGCTCGGCACCTACAAGGCTGGCCTGAGCGCGCTGCGGCACGCCCGCCTCAACATCGACGCCTTGATGGCGGTGGCCGTGACGGGCGCCTTCGTGATCGGCCAGTGGCCGGAAGCGGCGATGGTGATGGCGCTCTACGCCATCGCAGAGGCTATCGAGGGCCGGTCGGTCGAACGCGCGCGCAATGCCATTCAAGGCGTGCTGGCACTGGCGCCCGAGCAGGCCGAAGTGAAGCAGAGCGACGGCACCTGGGCGCAAGTGATGGCCACCGATGTGGTGATCGATGCCACCGTGCGCATCCGCCCCGGCGACCGCGTTCCGCTCGACGGCGTGGTGACCAATGGCAGCAGCGCCATCAACCAGGCACCGGTGACGGGCGAGAGCATTCCGGCCGACAAGACCGTCGGCGACCCGGTGTACGCCGGCACGATCAACGAGACCGGCGCGCTCGAGTTCCGGGTAACTGCAGCGGCATCGAACAGCACGCTCGCGCGCATCATCCACGCCGTCGAGCGGGCGCAGGCCACGCGCGCACCCACGCAGCGTTTCGTGGACCGCTTCGCGGCGGTCTACACGCCGGCTGTGTTCGCACTGGCGCTTGCAGTCGCAGCGATCACGCCGTGGGCTCTGGGCTGGTCCTGGCTCGAAGCCGTCTATAAGGCGCTCGTGCTGCTGGTCATCGCCTGCCCGTGTGCACTGGTCATCTCGACGCCGGTCACTGTGGTCAGCGCGCTGGCTGCGGCCGCGCGGCGCGGCATCCTGATCAAAGGCGGCTCTCACCTGGAACAAGCACGCAACCTCAAAGCCATCGCCCTCGACAAGACCGGTACTGTTACCGAGGGCAAGCCGAAGCTGGTGGCGTTCGTTGCGCTCGACGCGCTGCGCAGCAAGAGCCAGCTCGCAGGCCTGGCCGCAAGTCTGGCGGGCCGTTCCGGCCACCCCGTATCGAACGCGATTGCTGCCGGTCTGCATGCCGAGTTGCAGGGCGTTGCGGAGCACGCGGTGGATGAGTTTCTGGCTCTCGCCGGCCGGGGCGTGCAAGGGCGCATCGACGGGCAGGTGCTCGTGCTGGGCAATCACCGCCTGATGGCAGAGCGCAACCAGTGCAGCCCGGCCCTTGAGGCGCAACTGCGCGCCTTTGAATCCGCCGGGCGGACCGTGACCTTGCTGGCCGGCGAAGCGGGCGTGCTGGCATTGTTTGCCGTGGCCGACACGATCAAGCTGTCGTCCCGCCGTGCCGTGACCGAGCTGAAGGCCCTGGGCGTCACGCCGGTGATGCTGACCGGCGACAACCAAGCGACGGCTCAGGCCATCGCCCGAGAAGCCGGCATCGATGAGGCCACTGGCAACCTGCTGCCCGAAGACAAGCAGGTTGCGATCAAGGCCTTGCAAGCCCGCTTTGGTGCGACCGCGATGAGCGGCGACGGCATCAACGACGCGCCCGCACTGGCGCAAGCCGACATCGGCTTTGCAATGGGCGGCGCTGGCACACACACCGCCATGGAGGCGGCCGACGTGGTCATCATGAACGACGACCTGAGCCGCATCCCCGAGACGGTCCGGCTGTCGCGCAGAACCCATGCGGTCCTGTGGCAGAACATCAGCCTCGCGCTCGGCATCAAGGCCGTGTTCCTGCTGCTCGCCGTGTTCGGCCACGCGAGCATGTGGATGGCGGTTGTTGCCGACATGGGCACGAGCCTGCTGGTGGTTGCGAACGGTCTTCGGCTACTCCGCCATACCGCAGGCTGATGCAGGCCTGACGCAGGCACCGCCCGAAGGCACCGCCACCCGACGGCTTGAGGCGAAGGCTGTCGAGAGGGTGACGGTGCTGATCGTCGGTGAGTGGTATCGGCGAGAGCGGCCCCTGCGCTCGGGCGACCGCATCAAGACCGATCAGCGCGACGCCATGCTGCTGGCGCGACTGGATCGATCTGGCGATCTCACCGCAGTGCGTGTACGGGTGGCATGGGCGCCAGGCACTCGACCGCTTGGCCGTTCACGAACGACCGACCGTCCTTCACCTCGATGAGCATGTCGCCGAACCTGCCCTCCCAGACGTACCGCAGCACCCCCGGCGCCGAGAGCGGCAGGTCTGCTTGTGGGCTGAGTTCTCGTCGGGCGAGGATCTCTGGGAGTAGCGGTGCGTTCACGGCGAAGGGTTCCGCAGACCGCGCGATCAGTGACGAGCTGCGGTGCTGGGTGCTGGGTATTGGGTATTGGGTGCCGAGTAGAGATTCAGGCTCAGGCTCAAAGCCAGATCCAGATGCGGCGCAACCAGACTGGCGCGCGGGCGGGCGAGGGTCGATAGAGCTGGCGGTATGTTGCGTGCACGGTTTGGCCTCCAAGAGTCATAACTGTACTTTCAACCAGTGCTGTACGCAAGAACAGTTTCATTCCCCAAGCCTGGTTCGACCGATTTGCAGCCTGGCGCGACTTGCAGGTGCTGATCGCCGGCGAGCCCTATGTCGCGTGCTTGTTGGAGCCGCCAGCGCACCGACGGCGAAATGGGTCTGGGTGGGTGGCGCTGTCGCCGTTGAGGTAGCGCACCGACGGCCGTGTGCTCGACCTGATCCAGGCCCCCGCCGGCCGCCACGTGCCCGGCGAGCTGTTCGTGTGGGCCATGCTCGACTGGCCCGACGTCAAGCGATGGCAGGTGGCGCAGACCGCTGCCGATGTCGTCGAGTTTCGGCTCGTCGTGGCTCAGCCCTGGAGCGAGGCGCAGCGCCACGCTCTGGCGGCGAACGTCGCGTCGACGTGTGGCGATTCGCCGCGAGTCAGAGTCGTCGAGGTCGATGCGATTGCGCTGACACCGTCCGGAAAGCGGCGGTTGACCTTGGCACTGTCGCGCTAGCAAATCGGGCTGCGGCACCGAAGGCGCGCCCGCCAACCGCTAGAGTCTCGGCGTGGTCCTGCCTTGCCTTTCAGAACACTTGCAGCGTCGCGAAGGCGTGGTGGGCGAGAACTCGGCCGTCTTCGCATTCGCGGCGGGTGATCGGGTCTGGGTGTTGCTCGGCCGGTTCGGGCGCCGCGCGTGATGGCCGCGCCGATGCAATTCGAATCGTCGCGACCCGCGCGCCTGCCGGGCTGCACGCGCCTGCCGCCACCGGGGGTGTTCCCCGGGGTTGTGCTTTGGCACATCGAGCTCGACTTCGTACCCTTGAACGATGCCGCCGACTGGCTCGCACCCAGCGAACGCGAGAGGGCGGGGCGCTTCGTGTTCGAGCGTGATGCGCGGCGTTACCGCGCGGCCCACATCGCCCTGCGCCACCTTCTGGCAGCCCGGTTCGGGCTCGCGCCGCGCGCTGAACTTGCCATTGGCGCGCACGGTAAACCCGCATTGCCTGCGGGCCTGCGTGGCGGCTTCAACCTGACCCACAGCGGGCCGGTGGCGCTGGTGGTTGTCGGCGAACACGAAGGCCTGGGCATCGATGTCGAGTGCCTCGCGCCGGGCCACGATGAACTCGCGATGGCACAGCAGAACTTCACGGACGCCGAACTCGGCGAGTTGCAAGCAGCGCCCGCCGCTGGCGTTGCCCACTTGTTCCTTCGGGGTTGGACACGCAAAGAGGCCTGCCTGAAGGCGGTCGGTATCGGGTTGGTGTCGGCTGCAAACGAGGGCGCGACACCGAGGTCGATCGAGGTCGGCCTCACGCCCCTCGCCAAGAGGCTCGTCGTCGGCATCGGCGCTGCGGCGGCGCCGGTCACGGTGGTCAGCATCGAGGTCGGTCCGGGCATCGTGGCGGCCGTTGCGGCCATTGCGGCCATTGATGACGATCTTGAAACCCGCAGCATCCGCTGCCACCCCTGAGTACCGCGCTCGTCGAGCCGTTTCATTTCGGAGTGCCGGAGCGCGTGCTGTTCGGCTACGGCAGCGCTTACCTGGCCCACCTGAGAGAGCGGCACATCGCCAATCTGGAAGACGCCTTCAGCCTGCCGCAGCGCCCTTCGTTCACCGAGCAAGCTGAAGATCCGAGCCAGTTTCGCGACCAGGCATCTTTGCGTGCGGCACTGATGGCCCGCCGCCGCGAACCGCTGTCCTGATGTTCAACGCGGGCGTGCTGCCCCGCATCGGGCTGCGGCGCATCAACGTCAAGCTGACGCGAGTTGCAGGTCGGTCAACGTTCGGTCAACACCCACAGCTTCAAGACATCACAGCAGATCGAACAGTGTTCGTGCCACCACCTTGGTGGCACGGCGCAGGTCATCGAGCGCCAGCCGTTCGTCGGCTCGCTTGGCGTGTGACTCGAGTACCGTGCGCGGCCCGGCGCCGTAGATCACACCGGGGATGCCGCGCTCGGCGTACAGGCGCACGTCCGTGTAGAGCGGTGTGCCCAGGGCAGGGATGGCTTCACCGAACAACGCCTCGCCATGCTTTTGAATGGCCTGAACCAAGGGTTGGTTGCCCGGCAGGGGCTTCATGGCGCGCGCCAGCAGCAGGCGCTTCACGTCAACGCGCAGCGCATGACCGCCGCGCGGTGGTTGGAACGCGGCCGCCGCTTGCGCAATGGTGTGGCGCAGCGCGGCTTCCACCTCGGCCGGGTCTTCTTCGGGGACCATGCGGCGGTCGAGCCTGAGCACCACCTTGCCGGGGATCACGTTGGTATTGGTGCCACCAAAGATCTGGCCGACGTTGAGGTACGGGTGGGTGATGCCCTCGACCTGCGACGTGACTGAGAGGTAGTCGTGGTTCAAGGCATACAGCGCATTGAGGATCTGCACCGCGCCTTGCAGTGCATCGGTGCCGCTGTCGGGGATGGCGGCATGGGCCATGTCGCCATGCACGGTCACTTCCAGCTGCAGGCAACCGTTGTGGGCCACCACCACCTGGTAGCTGAAGCCGGCGGCGATCATCAGATCGGGCTTGCTGAGGCCGTGCTGGAGCAGCCAGCCGGGCCCGAGTTCACCGCCGTACTCTTCGTCGTAGGTGAAGTGCAGTTCCACGCTGCCGGCGAGCGTTGCGCCCAGTGATTCGAGGGCGCGCAGCGCGAAGGTGAAGCTGGCCATGTCGCACTTGCTGACAGCGGTGGCGCGGCCGTAGATGCTCCCGCCGACCACTTCACCGCCATAGGGGTCGTGCGTCCAGCCCTCGCCGGGTGGCACCACGTCGCCATGGGCGTTGAGCGCAATCGTCGGGCCTTCACCATAGCGCCGCCGCACGATCAGGTTGGTGATGCTCTGCAGGCCGGCGGCATGCACCTCGGCGGCTGGCACCGCGTGCTTCTCGGCGGTCAAGCCCATGGCCGCCAGCAGCTCGGCGGTGCGATCGGCGTGCGGTGCGTTGTTGCCAGGCGGTGTGTCGGTGGGCACACGCACCAGTTCCTGCAGGAAGCGCAGCTCTTCGTCGAAGTGCGCATCGACCCAGGTGTCGAGCGCAGCGTAGGCGGCAGCGTCTGACGCAGGATCAGTCACGGGGAGCGCAGGCGCAGTCATGACAGTTCCGTTGCAAGTTGGTCGAGCAGGTTCTGGAACGCGCGCACGCACAGTTCGGTGTCGTCGTTGGTGATGGCTTCGAGCGGGTTGTGGCTGATGCCGGCGTTCAGGCCGCGCATGAACAGCATGGCCTGCGGCATGACTTCGTGCATCTTCATCGCGTCGTGGCCGGCACCGCTGGGCATGGTGTGCAGCGGCAGCCCGAGGGCGCTGACGGCGCGCTCCCAGCGACGTTGCCATTCCGGTGCCGTCGGCGCGGCGGCGGCGCGCATGGTCTCTTCGAGCCTGAAGTGCAGGCCGCGGCGTTCGCACAGGGCTTGCAGTTCGGCCCGGATGTCGCTGGCGCAGGCATCGCGCACAGCGTCGGTCGTGGCGCGAACGTCGATGCTGAACTTGCAGCGCCCCGGCACCACGTTGATGGAGCCGCTGGGCACCTCGAGCATGCCGACGGTGGCAACGAGATGGGGCGCGGAGCCGGCGCGTTTCTCGACGTACAGCGCCAGTTCCGCAGCAGCGGTGGCGGCGTCGCGCCGGCGGTCCATCGGGGTCGTGCCGGCGTGGCTGGCCATGCCGATGATTTCGCCCACGTAGCGCACGCTGCCATTGATCGACGTGACGATGCCCAGCGGCAAGTTCATCTCGTTCAGCACCGGCCCTTGTTCGATGTGCGCCTCGACGAAGCCGAGGTAGCGGCTCGGGTCGCGCTTGAGGCTCGGGATGTCGTCGGGGCGCAGGCCGGCATGAAGCATCGCGTCGCGCATCGTCACGCCGGCGGCGTCTTGCTGGGCCAGCCAGGCGGTGTCGAAGTGACCGGTGAGCGCGCCCGAGCCGAGGAACGCGGCCTTGTAGCGCTGGCCTTCTTCTTCGGCAAAGCCGATCACTTCGAGCGCGAACGGCAGGCGCCGGCCCTGGCGCTGCAACTCGCGCACGCAGACCATCGGCACGAGGATGCCCAGGCGACCATCGTACTTGCCGGCGTTGCGAACGGTGTCGTAGTGCGAGCCGGTCAGGAGCCGCTTCTCGACACGGTCGGCTTGCGCGTCGGTGACTGCATGGTCGCCGGTGTCATGGCCATTTGAATCACTGAAGTACGTGCCGACCACGTTGCCCACCGCGTCGATCATCACGTCGTCGAAGCCGCACTCATCGCGCATCCACCTGGCCAACTGCTGCGCGCACGCGCGGTGCGCGTCGGTGAGGTAGGTGACGGTCAGCTCCCCGCGGGGGCAACCGGCATCGCTGTGGGCGGCCAGTTGCTCGGCCCAGTCCCACACCGCGTTGCCGAGCACCGGTTCGACGCCGAACTTGTCGTCGAGCCGGATCTCGGCGATGCGGTGGATGTTGCGCAGGCTTTCGGCGAGTTCGAAGTCGGGGTGGTTGACCAGCCGCCGCTCGAAGGTGGCGATGATCTCGGCCTTGCTCAGGCCAAGCCCACGCGGCCCGCGCACGGCCAGCAGGAACGGGAACCCGAACCGCGCGTTGTAGTCGGCATTCAGGCGCTGGATGTGCGCGTACTCCGCCGGCGTGCAATCGGTCAGGCCGGCCTTGCCTTGCTCGTTCGTGGACTCGGCCGTGAGCGTCTTGGTGACCATGGCCTTGCCCGCCAACTCGGGGTGGGCACGGATCAGCCTGAGCTGCGCGTCGCGCCCGGCCGCGCGAACCACCTCGACCAAGGCCAGCTTCAGCTGTGCAAGGCTCGTGAACGGCCGCTGCGAGGCCGCCAGCTCGGCGATCCACGGCGAGTGTTCGTAGGTGCCGTCCAGCAGGGTTGTGAAATTGGCGGGGCTCGCCGCGTTGACCTGCGCGAGCGTGATCGTGTTCATTCCCATGCTCAGCCCCATGCCAATGCGTGTTTCGGATCGAAGGCGTGACGGGCCGTCCAGTGGCGCGCGATGTCGATGCGCCGCGTGACCCAGACGCGGTCGTGCTGCTCGATGTGATCGAGAAAGCGCTGCAGCCCGCGCATGCGCCCGGGCCGCCCGAGCAGGCGGCAGTGCATGCCGATGCTCATCATCGACGAGCGCTCGTCGCCCTCGGCGTAGTGCACGTCGAAGGCGTCGCGCAAGTACTCGAAGAACTCGTTGCCGTGCGAGAAGCCCTGCGGCAGCGCGAAGCGCATGTCGTTGCAGTCGAGCGTGTAGGGCACCACGAGCTGCGGGGCGACGGTGCTGTCGGTCTTCCTGACCTGCAGCCAGAAGGGCAGGTCGTCGCCGTAGTAGTCGCTGTCGTATTCGAAGCCGCCGAAATCGGCAACCAGGCGGCGCGTGTTCGGGCTGTCGCGCCCGGTGTACCAGCCCAGCGGCCGCGCACCGGTCACGCGCTCGATAGCGGCCATGCCGAGCGCCATGTGCTCGCGTTCGGTGGCCTCGTCGGCGGTTTGATAGTTGATCCAGCGCCAGCCGTGGCAGGCGATCTCGTGGCCGAGGTCGGTGAAGGCGGCGGCGACCTCCGGGTTGCGCTCCAGGGCCATGCCCGTGGCGAACACGGTAAGCGGCAGGCCACGCTTCTCGAACTCGCGCAACACGCGCCACACGCCCACGCGCGAGCCGTATTCGTAGATGCTCTCCATGGTCAAGTGCCGGGCCGGGAAGGCCTCGGGGTTGAACATCTCGGACAGGAACTGCTCGCTGCCGGCGTCACCATGCAGTACCGAGTTCTCGCTGCCCTCCTCGTAGTTCAGCACGAACTGCACAGCCACGCGGGCCTGCCCTGGCCAGTGGGCTTGAAGCCCTTGGCGGCCATAGCCTTTCAGGTCTCTGGGGTAGCTTGAATTCATTTGGGTGCGGGGTTGAGTACCTGCGCGAGGTCGGTGTCGCGCGGGTGCAGGTGCAGGTTCTGTTCCACGTGTTCGAGGTGTTGCAGGGTCAGCCGCACGGCGGCCTTCACGTCACGCCGCTCGAAAGCATCGACGATGGCCACGTGCTCTGCCAGCGAAGCCTCGGCCGAGTGCGACGACTGGTACATCAGCGCGATCAGCGACGAGCGTGTCAACAGGTCGGCGAGAAGCTGCGCGAGCACATCGTTGCCGAGCATCTGCGCCAGCACCACGTGGAAGTCGGCGAGCAAGCGGGTGCGCCCCGGCACATCGGTGCTGGCCACCGCTGCGCGCTCGGCCTGGAGGTGGCGCTGCAGTTCGGCGACCTGTGCATCGGTGATCACTGCGCACAGGCGCCGCGTCAGCGCTGCCTCCAGGATCTGGCGCACCTCGAAGACCTGGCGCGCCTCTTCGACGCTCGGGCTCGCCACGAAGGCACCGCGCGCCGGTTCGAGCACCACCAGGCGGTCGCGGCTGAGTTGGTTGAGTGCTTGCCGCACCAGCGTGCGCGACACCTTGAAAATGTCGGCGATCTTCTGCTCGGACAGTTTGGTTCCCGGCATCAACCGCCGCCCGATGACCGCCGCAGTGATGGACTCGACGATGCGCTGGGTGCTGCCCGACGATGGCTCCTTGCCGCTGGCCATGCGCGCATGCGCGGCCCGCAGCGGGCGTGCCGGTGCCACGACAGGCTGAATGACCTTGAGGCCGCTGCGGCCCCCGGTCAGCGCGCTCGGCATGCTGATGACTCCGGATTCGGTTGACGGAAGCGCTGGAGTGTATACACTTTGCAGCTGCCCGCAAAGGCAAGACTGTGCTGCTCCGGCACAGACCTACCGCCACCCATCGCCACCTGCTGCGACCGCTCGGGACCGATCCTTGCTGTGTCGCGCAGACCCGCGCCAACCACCCGAAAGGACCCGATGGGACACCTCAGCACCCATGTTCTCGACACCATGAACGGCTGCCCGGCGGCGGGCATGGCCGTCGCCTTGCAGCGCATCGATGGCGACAAGGCCGAGACGATCAAGGCGTTCACGCTCAACGCTGACGGCCGCAACGACGGTGGCGCTTTGCTCGACGCGCGGGCGATGGCGATTGGCCGGTATCGCCTCGTGTTCTCGGTGGCGCCCTATTTCCGTGCCATCGGCGTGCAATTGCCCGAGCCGCCGTTCATCGACGACGTGAACGTCGACTTCGGCATCGCTGACGCAGCCGGCCGGTACCACGTGCCGCTGCTGGTGAGCCCGTGGGCCTACTCAACCTACCGAGGCTCGTGACAGAACCCGCCGTCAGAACTGGCAACGCGCCGCGATGACGGGCTTGGCTGCTGTAATCGTGTATGCAGCTTTGAATACAACTTCACCGTGAGATCCCGATGGAAGCGTACCTGCTCGAATGGCTCAACCTGTTGCTGCGGTGGGCCCACATCATCACCGGCATCGCGTGGATCGGAGCGTCGTTCTACTTCGTCTCGCTCGACAACAGCCTGACCCCACCCAAGAGCGAGGCCGATGCCGACAAGGGCGTCGGCGGTGAGCAGTGGGGCGTGCACGGCGGCGGCTTTTACCACCACCAGAAGTACCCGGTGTCGCCCGGCTACGTGCCCGATCAGCTGCACTGGTCGATGTGGGAGAGCTACTCGACCTGGCTCACCGGCTTCGCGCTGTTCACGGTGCTCTACCTCTACAACGCCAGCACCTTCCTGATCGACAAGACGCTGTTCGACTGGTCGCCTGCCGCCGCCGTGAGTACCGCGCTCGCGTTTTTCGTGGCGTTCTGGGTGCTGTATGACGCGATCTGCCGAACGCTGGGCCGGGGCCGGAGCGGCGACCTGATCGTCGGCGGCTGCGTGTTCGTGCTGATCGTCTTCGCCTCGTGGTTGTCGTGCCATTTGTTCGCGGGCCGGGCTGCGTTCCTGCTGGTCGGCGCCATGGTCGCAACCACGATGAGCGGCAACGTGTTGTTCTGGATCATTCCAGGCCAGCGCAAGGTTATCGCCGCGATCAAGGCCGGCGAGCCGGTCGACCCGGTGCACGGCCAGCGCGGCAAGCAGCGCAGCGTGCACAACACCTTCTTCACGCTGCCTGTTCTGTTCGCGATGATGAGCAACCACTACGGCTTCACCTATGGCGCGAAGAACAACTGGCTCGTGCTGGTCGCGATCATGCTGGCGGGTGCCTTGATCCGGTTCTCGTTCGCGCTGCGGCACAAGGCGCTCGCCTACGGCAAGCCGGTGCCGTGGCGTTATGCGGTGATCGGCGTGCTGCTGCTGGGCGTGACGGTCTGGGCCGTGAGGCCCGATGCGCCCCCGGTCACGTCGGCATCAACGCTGCCGGCCACCTTTGCGCAGGTTCAAGGCGTCGTCACGCAGCGCTGCGTGCTGTGCCACGGCGCGGCCATGCAAAGCAAGAACGTGCGGCTCGACTCGGCCGATGAGGTGGCTCGTCATGCACAGGCGATCTACCAGCAGGCGGTGGTTCTCAAAGCCATGCCGATGAACAACGCCACGCAGATCACCGATGACGAACGCGCGCTGCTCAAGCGCTGGTTCGAGGCCGGCGCGTCAACGCGATGAGGACCCGGGTCGTCGCGACGTGGAGCGCCACCGCCGCCTACACAGCAGGTGGCGGCGCGGTGTCGCTGGTCGATGCAACTGGATCGTCGGCGGGCGGCTCATTGATCGGGGCAATGTTCTGCGCGAGTTGCCCCTTCGGCCCCTGCACCAACTCGTAGCTCACGCGGCCACCTTGCTTGAGGGTGCGAAAGCCTTCCATCTGGATGGCAGAAAAATGCGCGAACACGTCTTCGCCGCCGGCTTCGGGTTCGATGAACCCGAAGCCCTTCGCATCGTTGAACCATTTGACCGTACCCGTCGCCATGGTGATGCTCTCCGCTGTGCCACGCAGCACATTCTGGTGCTGCGTGAAATCAACTGTCAATCCAGAGAACCCGGGTACGGCCAGCAGAGTGCGCCGCCGCTGTTTCGGCATTGATGCACGAAGAATCGCCGGCACCGAGGGCCATTTCCGGGCTTGTGTATTGCCCAGTGGGTGCAATATCGAAAGGGTTGCAACGGCGAAGGCCCAACTCGATAGAATGAATCCATGCCCGATGACACGCCCGTTCCCCCTGCGGCACCGCCTGCGCCACCCGCAACCCGGCCCCGGCCGGACGATGGTCAAGGTGCCGTCGTGGTCGAGCGCCAAGCTGCCCGCACGGAGCCACCGCGCATGTACCAGGTGGTGCTGCTCAACGACGACTACACCCCCATGGAGTTCGTCGTGATGGTGCTCCAGGAATACTTCAAACGCGACCTCGAAACCGCGACCCAGATCATGTTGAAGATCCACCATGACGGGCGGGGCGTTTGCGGCGTCTACACGAAAGACGTCGCCGCAACAAAGGTTGAACTTGTGTTGGCCGCCGCACGTCGCGGTGGCCACCCGCTGCAATGCATTATGGAGGCCGCATGATTGCGCAAGAGCTTGAGGTAAGTCTGCACATGGCGTTCGTGGAGGCGCGCCAGCAGCGCCACGAATTCATCACGGTCGAGCACCTGTTGATGGCGCTGCTCGACAACCCGTCGGCCGCCGAGGTGCTGCGCGCCTGCGCCGCCAACGGTGACGATTTGCGAAAAAGCCTGCTCGGCTTCATCAAGGAGAACACGCCCACCGTGGGCGGCTCCGATGAGGTCGACACCCAGCCCACGCTCGGGTTTCAGCGGGTGATTCAGCGCGCCATCATGCACGTGCAATCCACCGGGTCGGGCAAGAAGGAAGTGACCGGTGCCAACGTGCTCGTGGCGATCTTCGGCGAAAAGGACTCGCACGCCGTGTACTACTTGCACCAGCAGGGCGTGACCCGCCTCGATGTGGTGAACTTCATCGCCCACGGCATCAAGAAAACCGACCCGCCGGAGCCGAGCAAGCCCGGCGAAGGCAACAGCGCGAACAGTGGCAACAGCGAGAACGAGAAGGACGAAGGCGACGGCAAAGGCACGCCGCTCGACCAGTTCACGCAGAACCTGAACCAACTCGCCCGCGACGGCAAGATCGACCCGCTGATCGGCCGCGAGCACGAGGTCGAGCGCGTCATTCAAATCCTGTGCCGCCGGCGCAAGAACAACCCGCTGCTCGTCGGCGAGGCCGGTGTGGGCAAGACCGCCATTGCCGAAGGCCTGGCATGGCGCATCACGCAAAAGGAAGTGCCGGAAATCCTGGCCGACTCGGTGGTCTACTCGCTTGACATGGGCGCATTGCTGGCCGGCACCAAGTACCGCGGGGACTTCGAGCAGCGCCTAAAAGGCGTGCTCAAGCACCTGAAGGACCAGCCGAACGCGGTGCTCTTCATCGACGAGATCCACACCCTGATCGGTGCGGGCGCTGCTTCGGGCGGCACGCTCGATGCGAGCAACTTGCTGAAGCCCGCGCTCAGCTCGGGTGCGATGAAGTGCATCGGTGCCACCACCTTCACCGAGTACCGCGGCATCTTCGAGAAAGACGCAGCACTTTCACGGCGCTTCCAGAAGGTCGACGTGGTCGAGCCGTCGGTCGAGCAGACGGTCGAGATCCTGAAGGGCTTGAAGTCGCGCTTCGAAGAGCACCACAGCGTCAAGTACGCGCTCGGCGCACTGCAAGCTGCGGCTGAACTGTCGGCCAAGTTCATCAATGACCGGCACCTGCCTGACAAGGCGATCGATGTGATCGACGAAGCCGGCGCAGCGCAACGCATCCTGCCCAAGAGCAAGCAGAAGAAGACCATCACACGCGCCGAGGTCGAAGACATCGTCGCGAAGATCGCCCGCATCCCGCCCGCGAGCGTGTCGAACGATGACCGCTCCAAGCTCAAGACGCTGGACCGCGACCTGAACAGCGTTGTCTTCGGGCAAGAGCCGGCCGTCGAGGCCATCTCTGCCGCGATCAAGATGGCGCGCTCCGGCCTCGGCCGGCCCGACAAGCCGATCGGCTCGTTCTTGTTCAGCGGCCCGACCGGCGTGGGCAAGACCGAGGTCGCTAAGCAACTGGCCTACATCCTCGGGGTCGAGTTGATCCGCTTCGACATGAGCGAGTACATGGAGCGCCATGCTGTCAGCCGCCTGATCGGCGCGCCACCCGGCTACGTCGGCTTCGACCAGGGCGGCTTGCTGACTGAAGCGGTGTCTAAGAAGCCGCATGCCGTGCTGTTGCTCGACGAGATCGAGAAGGCGCACCCCGATGTTTTTAATGTGCTGCTGCAGGTCATGGACCATGGCACGCTGACTGACAACAACGGGCGCAAGGCCGACTTCCGCAGCGTCATCATCATCATGACGACGAACGCTGGCGCCGAGACCATGAACAAGGCGACCATCGGCTTCACGACGGCGCGCGAGTCTGGCGACGAGATGGCCGACATCAAGAAGCTTTTCACGCCCGAGTTCCGCAACCGGCTCGATGCCACGGTCAGCTTCAAGCCGTTGGACGAAGAGATCATCTTGCGGGTGGTCGACAAGTTCCTGCTGCAGCTGGAAAGCCAGCTGACCGAGAAGAAGGTCGAGGTCACGTTCACCGACGCCTTGCGCAAGCAACTCGCGAAGAAAGGCTTCGACCCGCTGATGGGGGCACGGCCGATGCAACGCCTGATCCAGGACACGATTCGCCGTGCACTGGCAGACGAGTTGCTGTTCGGCAGGCTCGTCGATGGCGGCCGCCTGACGGTCGACGTCGATGCCGATGGCAAGCCGCTGCTCGACATCCAGCCGATGAAGAAGAGCGACAAACCGAAGGCCGAGCCAGCGACGGCATAGTTCGGCGGTGCGTTTGATGCAAACAGGCCTTCGGGCCTGTTTTGCTTTGTTGTGCCGCCCTCAGCTCCCCCGCGCCGGGTCTTGCTTGAAGAAGCCGCGCAGCAGATCGTAGAGCGGCGGGTGAACGCTCCGCAGGTCATGCGGCGCCACGAAGAACGCCTCGCAAGCCACCGCGAAGAACTCTTCGATGGCCTCGGCTGCGTACGGGTCGAGCAGCGTGTCTCCATCGGTGTCGACACGGTCACAGAACGCCTCGAACTCTGGTTCGAGAACCTGCAGCCACTGTTCGCGCGCAGCCCGGTCGGGCAGGGGCGGCACACCGTCGGCCAGGCCGTCGCGCATGTCCAGAACATGGGCAAACTCGTGGATCACGACGTTGTAGCCATACTCCGCCGACTCGCCGGCCTCGGCCACGTCGCGCCACGACAGCATCACCGGCCCGCCGTGCATGGCCTCACCCGACAGTTCTTCTTCGTAATGGTGCACCACGCCGTCGTCGTCGGTGAACTCGCGCTGTGCAACCGCGCCGTCGGCATGCACCACGATGCCGACGAAGCCGTCGTACCAGGCCAAGCCCAGTTCGAGCACCGGCAGGCAGGCTTGTGCCGCGATGGCCACCGCCATGGCGTCGTCGACCTCCAGACCGTGCGCGCCGCTGAACTCTTTCTCGGCGAGAAACAGCGTGCTCATGGCGCGAAGGCGCGTGACATCGTCGGCGCTGCGATGGGCCAGGAACGGGAAGCGCGCCAGCGTGAGTTGCCACAGGGCGTCGGGGATGGCGCGTGTTGCCAGCGTGCGGGCATCGCGACGCCGCTTCAGCCACGACAGCATGGTCAGCGAGCCGGTGAAACCGCTGCGACGGCTGCAACAGCCGCATCGAGGCTCAGGCGCGCAAAGCCGCTCGCCCGCCAGCGCAGCACCTCGGCGCGCGCGGCGGCGCCGTGGTCCAGCTCCCAATCGCTGAGCACGCGGCGCGTTCGGCCCTCCGCCAGCGCTTCGTCGCCGGGCCGGTGCGTGTGGCCGTGGATCAATGTCGGCGCGTTCGCGCGCTGCATCCAATCGATGGCCGTGGCGCGGTCCACATCGAACCACGGGCCGGTGTGGCTGGCCTGATGCAGCGCACTCTGTTTGCGCATCTGCCGCGCCAGCGCGCGCCGCTGCGCGAGCGGCTGCGCCAGCACGGCGGCCTGCCACGCCGCGCTGCGCACTTCGGCTCGCAGGCGCTGGTAGTCGAGGTCGGCGGTGCACCAGGCGTCGCCGTGAGTGAGCAGAATGCGTTCGCCAAACGCGTTCAGCACAACAGGGTCGGGCAGGGCATGCACGCCGCAGTCGCGCAGCATGTCGGCGCCGAGCAGGAAGTCGCGGTTGCCGACCATGAACGCGATGTGTCGTTTGGCAGACGCGGCCCTCAGCACCGAAGCACACCTCGCCTCGAACCCTTCGAAGCGCGCGTCGTCGCCGACCCAGGCCTCGAACAGATCGCCAAGAATGAACACCGCATCGGCGGGCGTGTGCAGCAGGTACGCCGCAAAGGCGTCGAAGCTACGCGGTGTGTCTTCCGCGAGGTGCAGGTCGCTGATGAAGTCGATGGCCCGCCAGGCCGCGTTCGCGTGCAGCTCCGGCACGGGGGCAGGCACCAGCAGGGTCACGTGCGCCGACCGCGTGTCGAGTGACTCAGGCGTCTCGGGTGGTTCAGGCGACGCGCGACGCGCTGATGATCGTCACGTCTTCCACCGGCACATCGCCGTGGCCGCCCTTGCTGCCGGTCTTGACGCGCTCGATCGTGTCGACCACGGCATTGCCCGACACGACCTTCGCAAACACCGCGTAGCCCCAGCCCGAAGGCGACTCGGAGGTGAAGTCGAGGAAGCCGTTGTCGGTGGCATTGATGAAGAACTGCGACGTGGCCGAATGCGGCGCCGAGGTGCGCGCCATCGCCAGCGTGTAGTGCTTGTTCTTCAGGCCGTTGTTGGCCTCGTTGGCGATCTCGCCGCGCGTGGGCTTCTGCTTCATGCCCGGCTCGAAGCCGCCGCCCTGGACCATGAAGCCCGGGATGACGCGGTGAAACACCGTGCCGTTGTAATGGCCGCTGTCCACGTAGGCGAGAAAATTCTTGGAAGAGGCGGGCGCCTTCGCTTCGTCGAGTTCGATGCGGATCGTGCCCTTGCTGGTTTCGATGTCGACTTGTGTGCTCATGGGGTTCACTTTTCCAGGGTTGCCTTGATGATGGTGACCGGCATCAGCGGCACATCGCTGTGCCCGCTCTTGCTGCCGGTGGGTATTTCGCGGATCTTGTCGACCACGTCCATGCCGGAGACCACCTTGCCGAACACGGCATAGCCATTGCCGTCGGGCGAGTTGGCAGCGTTCAGGCGGTCGTTGTCCTGCACGTTGATGAAGAACTGCGATGTGGCCGAGTTGGGGTTGCCGGTGCGAGCCATGGCGAGCGTGCCGCGCCCGTTGCCCAGGCCGTTGCGGCTTTCGAGCGGGATCGGCGCGCGCGTGGGCTTCTCTTTCATGTCGGGCGTCATGCCGCCGCCCTGGATCATGAAGCTCGGGATGACGCGGTGAAACACGGTCCCGTCGTAGTGGCCGGCCTTCACGTACTGCATGAAGTTGTCGACCGTCTTGGGCGCTTTCGCGGCATCGAGCTCGACGACGATGTCGCCGGCCGAGGTGTTGAGCTTGACCTTCTGGGCCAGCGCCGCGAACGGGGCGGCGAGTGCGAGCGACAGCAAGGCAAGGCGTGTCGCGTGGGTGAGTGAGCAGTTCATGAAGGTGTGCATCGGGTGATGGAAAAGACCGCTATTTTGCCGCTGGCGATGGGCGCACCAGAGCCGGTGGGGCCATCAGCTGGCGGGCCAACGTGAGCTTCGGCCCCGCACTCGTGTTCGTCGCATCGAGCTGCAGCGCACGCGCATAGGCCTGCGCCGCCAACGCCACGTACACGTCGCCCAGGTTCTCGTGCGCGGTCGCGTAGCCCGGGTTGGTGCGCAGGGCTTGCTCGAGCGTGGCGCGGGCGCGGGGGTAGTCGCCCGCTTGCGCGTAGAGCGCGGCGAGGTTGTTGTACGGTTCGGCGAGGTCGGGGTAGTCTTCGTTCAGTTTCTCGAACACGGCCCGGGCCTCGGCGCTTCGCTGTGCATCGGCCAGCATCACGCCCTTCATGAAACGCAGTTGCGGGTCGTTCGGGCGTGCCTGCAGCGCGCGGTCTGCCAACTGCAGGGCGGCAGCGGTTTGACCGGCGTAGTGAAGGCGCTGCACGTCAATGAGCTCATCGGCCTGCACCACGCCAGCAGCAGTGGCGCCGATGCACACAACGAAGAGGGTTGCCAGGCTTTGAAGCGGTGCAAACATGGCCGAACGGCGAGGCGTTGAAGTGGCGAGGTGCGCAGTCGGCAGACGGGCTTTTGGGTCGAGCTTTGGGGCCCCCGCTATACTGAAAATCATTGTAGTGCAGGGCCTTGTTTCACCCGACCGGCAGCCGCCCGCCGACGCCGGTAGTGCTCGACTCAGGTCGGCCCAACGCACGCAACCCACCCAGCTCGATACCGCCCCCGAACGGCTCATGACACTTCGCATTCACAACACGCTGACCCGCAGCCTGGCCGACTTCAAGCCGCTCGACGCGAACCACGTGCGCATGTATGTTTGCGGCATCACCATCTACGACTTGTGCCATGTGGGCCACGCGCGAATGATGGTCGCGTTCGACCTGATCTATGGCTGGTTGCGCACGCTGGGCTATCAGGTGACCTATGTGCGCAACGTCACCGACATCGACGACAAGATCATCCGCCGCGCGCTCGAACGCGGCATCACCTTGCGCGCGCTGACCGAAGAGATGATCACCGCGATGCACACCGACCTCGACGCGCTCGGCATCGCCCGCCCGACGCACGAGCCGCGCGCCACCGAGCATGTGCCGCAGATGCTCGCGATGATCGGCACGCTCGAAGGCAAGGGCCTGGCCTACCGCTCGACGAATGGCGACGTGAACTACGCGGTGCGCAAGTTCCCGGGCTACGGCAAGCTCTCCGGAAAGTCGATCGACGAGCTGCGTTCGGGCGAGCGCGTTGCCGTGCTCGACGGCAAGGACGACCCGCTCGACTTCGTGCTCTGGAAGGCGGCCAAGCCCGACGAGCCGGCGGATGCCAAGTACGAGTCGACCTACGGCCCCGGCCGCCCCGGCTGGCACATCGAGTGCTCGGCGATGGCTTGCGCATTGCTCGGCGAACAATTCGACATTCACGGTGGCGGCATGGACCTGCAGTTCCCGCACCACGAGAACGAGATCGCGCAGAGCGAAGGCGCGACCGGCAAGGCGCCGGCCATCGTGTGGGCGCACAACGGGCTGCTGAATGTCGATCAGGTGAAGATGTCGAAGTCGCTCGGCAACTTCTTCACGATCCGTGAGGTGCTCGGGCGCTACGACGGCGAGACCGTGCGCTTCTTCATGCTGCGCACGCACTACCGAAGCCCGGTCAACTTCAGCGATGCCACGCTCGACGATGCGCGCAATTCACTGCAACGCCTGTACACCGCGCTTGAGGGCCTGAATGTGCCGGCGCAGCCCATCGATTGGGATCAGCCGCAGGCGGCTGCCTTCCGCACCGCGATGAACGACGACTTCAACACACCGGTTGCGGTGGCGGTGCTGTTCGAGTTGGCCGGTGAAGTGAACCGAACCCGATCACGCGCTGCGGCCGGCTTGTTGAAGGCGCTCGCGGCGACCTTGAACTTCCTGCAGCAAGACCCGCGCAAGTACCTTCAGGGCGGCAATGATGTCGACGAAGCGATGATCGCGCAGCGCATCGCAGAGCGTGCCGATGCCAAGCTCAAGCGCAACTTCGCGCTCGCCGACCAGATCCGCCAGGGCTTGCTGACACAGGGCATCTTGCTGCAAGACTCGCCCACCGGCACGACCTGGATGAGGGCGTGACGGCGATGCCCAAAGCGCTGGTGTCTGCCACATCTGCTTTCGCATCCACCCCGGTGGCCGCAGTGCAAGTCACACCCGACCAAGTGACACCCGACTACTGGGACGAAGCCTGCAAGCACCTCGCCAAGCGCGACCGCGTGATGCGCAAGCTCATCCCCAAGCTCGGCGAAGGCCGCTTGCAAAGCCGGGGTGATGCCTTCACCACACTCGCGCGGTCCATCGTCGGCCAGCAGATCTCGGTGAAGGCGGCGCAGTCGGTGTGGGACCGCTTTGCCGCGCTGATGCCCGTGCCCGCGATGCGGCTGGCACCCACCGATGTGCTGAAGCTGGAAGTCGCCGCGATCCGCGGCGCCGGCTTGTCGGCGCGCAAGGTGGAGTACCTGTGCGACCTGGCCGCGCACTTCGCCTCCGGCGCGGTGCATGTGCAGCAGTGGCAGCAGATGGACGACGAGGCCATCATCGATGAACTCGTCGCCATTCGCGGCATCGGCCGCTGGACGGCGGAGATGTTCCTCATCTTCCATCTGATGCGCCCGAACGTGCTGCCGCTCGATGATCTCGGCCTGCTCAAGGGCATCAGCACCAACTACTTCAGCGGCGAGCCGGTCTCGCGGGCCGAGGCGCGCGAAGTGGGTGATGCCTGGGCGCCGTTCCGCTCCGTGGCCACCTGGTACATCTGGCGAAGCCTGGACCCGCTGCCGGTAGACTATTGACGGCCTGGGCGCGACCCGGGCGACCGAAGGACACGAACGCATGAGCAAACGCCACTTCCTCGAATTCGAGCAACCGGTCTCCGACCTCGAATCGAAGATCGAAGAACTGCGCTATGTGCAGAGCGAATCGGCAGTCGACATCTCGGAAGAGATCGACCGCCTGGGCAAGAAGAGCCTGCAGCTGACGAAAGACATCTATTCCAGCCTGACGCCGTGGCAGGTGACGCAGATCGCGCGCCACCCGCAACGCCCCTACACGCTCGACTACGTGAACGACATGTTCACCGACTTCGAAGAGCTGCACGGCGACCGCGCGTTCGCCGATGACTTGTCGATCGTCGGCGGCTTGGCGCGCTTCAACGGGCAGGCCTGCATGGTGCTCGGCCACCAGAAGGGGCGCGACACCAAAGAGCGTGGCCTGCGCAACTTCGGCATGTCGCGGCCCGAGGGTTACCGCAAGGCGCTGCGGCTGATGAAGCTGGCAGAGAAGTTCAACCTGCCGGTGTTCACCTTCGTCGACACGCCGGGCGCCTACCCGGGTATCGGCGCCGAAGAGCGCGGCCAGTCCGAAGCCATCGGCCGCAACATCTTCGAGATGGCACAACTCGAAGTGCCGATCATCGTGACGATCATCGGCGAAGGCGGCTCGGGCGGCGCGTTGGCCATCAGCGTGGCCGACCAGGTGCTGATGCTGCAATTTGCGGTTTATTCGGTGATCTCGCCCGAGGGCTGCGC